>DAITOS010000059.1:0-20149 GCA_036834025.1 Limnohabitans sp. | reverse complement strand
AGGTCGGTTGAAAAATACCGACGAAATGCACCAAACATTAAATACCTCTCAAATATTTGAGTTTGAAAACCCTAAATCACCAAAATAAATCGATTTTGAACCAAAATTACCAAAATCGATGATCTTAATATGGATTTGAGGTCAATCTACTCAGTAAAACGTTAAAGGCGAGATAATACCCGATGCACGACGTTTAATGTGAAATTTTTACATAACCCTTGTAGATTAGACTCAATTGTCAGACTTTAAATAAAAATCATGGCCCTGAAACAAGAAGATATAACCCGAATTGCGCGTTTGGCCAGACTTGAGCTTCACCCTGGAGAAGAGTCACGAATGATGAACCAAATCAACGACTTTTTCGAAATTGTGGAGCAAATAAGCGCTGTTGACACGAGCAACATAGTCCCATTGGCTCACCCTGTTGAGTTGTTAACGCACATCCAACTTCGATTAAGAGAGGATATTGTCTCGGAAGCAGACAACAGAGCGGCAAATCAAAGAAGCGCACCAGCTGTAGAGAATGGTTTATTTTTAGTACCAAGGGTAGTTGAATGAGTTTTATTCACGATTTAAGCGTAACCGAGATGGCCCACGCTTTAAAAACCAAAACGATCGGCGCTGTAGAAGTTGCAGAGCATTTCTTAAACCGCGTAGAACATGAAAAACTTGGGGCTTTTTTAAGTCACAACCGAGAAATAACGCTCAAATTTGCAAGAAATAGCCAAATCAAACTCGATTCAAATAATGGCGGTCCACTTGAAGGGGTTCCCATTGCTCACAAAGATGTTTTCGTCACCAAAGACTTCCCCAGCACTGCAGGATCAAAAATACTTGAAGGGTATATGTCCTCCTTTGATGCAACTGTTGTACAACGTCTTGCAGACGCAGGGTGCATCAACTTAGGAAAATTAAACTGTGATGAGTTCGCTATGGGCTCGTCTAACGAAAACTCTGCATATGGATCTGTTTTAAACCCTTGGGACACCTCAAAAGTTCCAGGGGGTTCCTCGGGCGGCAGCGCAGCAGCTGTGGGCGCTAGGTTGATCCCAGCTGCCACGGGAACGGACACCGGCGGCTCAATTCGTCAACCAGCTAGTTTTTGTGGTGTCACAGGAATAAAACCCACATACGGTCGAATCTCAAGGTACGGAATGATAGCTTACGCCTCAAGCCTAGACCAAGCAGGCCCAATGGCAAAATCAGCTCAAGACTGTGCTCTTTTACTCAGCGCTATGTGCGCAAGCGATTTAGACCGAGATTCAACATCCCTTGATATTGCTCAAGAGGACTTCACCAACCACCTAAATAGCTCTATCAAAGGTTTAAGAATTGGCATCCCTGAGGAGTTTTTTGGTGATGGCTTGGACACAGATGTCCGAGCAGCAATAGATGATGCAATCGATGTCCTAAAAGAACTTGGCGCTGAGTTTGTAAGAATATCCTTACCAAAAACCGAACTCTCCATTCCTGTCTACTACATCATTGCCCCCGCTGAAGCAAGTTCTAATTTAAGCCGCTTTGACGGCGTACGTTACGGATTTAGAGCAAAAGAGTACACAGACTTAATTGATATGTACAAAAAAACCAGATCGCAAGGATTCGGTGAAGAAGTTAAAAAAAGGATCATGACTGGTGCATACGTCTTGTCGCATGGTTATTACGATGCCTATTACCTTCAAGCACAGAAAATACGACGCATGATTGCAGAAGATTTCAAAGTTGCATTTATGAAATGTGACTTAATACTGGGTCCTGTAGCACCAACTCCAGCTTGGGGACTTAAAGAAAAAGTATCAGATCCCCTTAGTAGCTATCTTGCAGACATCTTTACATTACCAGCCTCCCTTGCTGGCTTGCCAGCCATGAGCGTTCCTTGCGGCATGAGCCTAAATTCAAAACCACTTCCAATTGGTATGCAACTTATTGGAAATTATCTACAGGAATCTAAACTGCTCAATGTGGCTCATATGTTCCAGTCGCATACCCAGTGGCACACCATGATCCCAACTGAATCGATGATTGAAACTAAAACTGGAGATGCCCAATGAGCAAATCCTCTAATCATTCTAAACCTAGCATTGAAGACAATGCATCGACGTACTCTACATTAGTGCAAGGGTACGAGGTTGTCATTGGATTTGAGACGCACGCACAACTCTTAACAAATAGTAAAATTTTCTCCAGAGCATCAACACACTTTGGTGCACAACCAAATACGCAGGCATGTGCGGTTGATTTGGCACTACCCGGCGCATTACCCGTCATGAATATAAAAGCGGTTGAATGTGCAATACGACTCGGTCTCGCTTTAGGCTCTCATATTTCGGAAAGAAGCATTTTTGCTCGCAAAAATTATTTCTACCCTGACCTACCCAAAGGCTATCAAATTAGTCAATTTGAAATTCCTGTAGTTCAGGGTGGAGAAGTTTCTTTCTTTTTAGGTGATACCCAAAAAAGCGTTCGATTGGTCAGAGCGCATCTTGAAGAGGATGCTGGCAAGTCATTGCATGAAGATTTTGTGGGTTTGAGTGGCATTGATTTAAACAGAGCCGGTACACCCCTTTTAGAAATTGTCACCGAACCCGACATGCGCTCTAGCCAAGAGGCAGTAGCATATGCAAAAGAGTTACACAAAATTGTTACTTGGATCCAAGTTTGCGACGGAAACATGCAAGAGGGCTCTTTTAGATGCGATGCAAACGTATCTGTTCGTAAACCAGGTCAGCCCTTGGGTACCCGTCGAGAAATTAAAAATCTAAACAGCTTCAAGTTCATGCAACAAGCCATTGACTTTGAAGTTCGCTGGCAAATTGAACAAATCGAGGACGGCAAAAAAATCGAACAAGCTACTGTGTTATTTGATCCTGATACTGGCGAAACCAGAAGCATGCGAAGTAAAGAAGATGCAGCTGATTACCGTTACTTCCCCGACCCAGATTTGCCTCCCCTGGAGATTTCAAGTGAATGGATCGATCAAGTCCGCGCTACTATGCCTGAGCTCCCAAGAGCTATGGCAGACCGATTTGTGACAGACTATTCTTTACCTGTATATGACGCCTCAACCCTGACTCAAAGTAGTCATATGGCGGCCTACTTTGAGGAGACGGTTAGTCATTGTGGACAAGCAAAATTAGCGAGTAATTGGGTGATGGGTGAATTGTCGCGAAAACTAAACGAGGAGAACATTGACATACAAGACTCCCCCGTCAGCTCCACAATGCTAGGAACTCTCATTTCTAGAATCTCCAGCGGCGATATTTCCAACAACTCAGCAAAAACTCTCTTAGACTCTCTTTGGTCCAGCCCAGACTCAGATATTGATCAGCTGATCCAATCAAAGGGGCTTAAACAAGTAAATGATATTGGAGCCCTAGAATCATTGGTGGACACAGTCATTGCAACGAATGCAGATAATGTTGCACAGTACAAGGCAGGTAAGGAAAAAGCCTTTAATGCCTTAATTGGACAAGCTATGAAGGCCAGTAAAGGCCAGGCTAACCCTCAACAATTAACTGAACTACTAAAGAAAAAACTTCAATAATAACTACCTCGGTCCGTATTGATCACGGTAGCTTTGAACGTTGTTTAAGTGCAGCTGTAAAGCGGGATCTTTGCTTCTTTTTAAAAACGATAGAAGGTCTTCAAGCAAAGCGACCGTACAGACCTTAAGACCAATCTCTGAGCGAATGTAATCGATTGCGCTGTTGTCAGAGTCTATGACCTTACCGTCTCGAATTATCGTGGCTCGCTCTTGTCGATCAAGAGCTATGGCAATCGCGTACGGTACAGCACCTGCGGTCTTGATGAGTTCGATAGACTCCCTGACGGCTGTACCTGCGCTAATTACATCATCAATAATTAACACTCGCCCCACTAACTCTGCACCAACAATATTGCCACCCTCTCCGTGATCTTTGATCTCCTTTCGGTTATAAGCAAAAGGTACGGTTTTCCCTAGTCTTGCAAGTTCTATACTTACTGCTGCACCAAGCGGAATTCCCTTATAAGCAGGACCAAAAATCATGTCAAACTCTAACTGGCTTGTTAGAATACGTTTGGCATAAAACTGAGCTAATTTGCCGAGTTTATGTCCATCGTTAAACAATCCAGCATTAAAAAAATATGGAGAAATTCGACCTGCTTTGGTTTTAAATTCTCCAAATTTAAGCACCCCACAATCTATCGAAAACTGTACGAAATCTTGGGCTAATTCATCCCTAGCCAACTCAAAACTTTGCATTAAAGGCTCCCTTTGTTCAAACTCATATCTCTAAATCTCAACGGAATTCGCTCAGCAGCCCGCAAAGGTGTTGAAGATTGGTTGAGTCAATCTAGTGTCGATTGTATTTGTGTTCAAGAGCTTAAAGCTCAAAAAGAAGACATCCAAGGCTCATTAGAAAATCTGGCCGGACTAGAAGGTCATTTTCATTTCGCGGAAAAAAAGGGTTACTCCGGCGTCGGTATCTACACCAAACACGAGCCCAGTGATGTTAGGGTTGGCTTTGGGAACTCTGAGTTCGATGCAGAAGGGCGTTATGTTGAGCTATGTTTTGATACTCCTTCAAGAAAACTCTCCATCATCAGTAGTTATTTTCCGAGTGGCTCTTCTGGGGAGGATAGGCAAGAGGCTAAATATCGTTTTTTAGATGCCATTGAACCTCACATGAAAACACTTAAAGGGTCTCGCGAATTTATTTTATGCGGTGATATAAACATTGCTCACCACGAAAAAGACCTAAAGAATTGGAAAAGCAACCAAAAAAACAGTGGATTTCTACCCCAAGAAAGACAATGGATGACTAAGTTGTTAAGCGAAACAGGGTTAACAGATGTTTACAGACATCTACACCCAGATACGACTGATGATTGCTATACGTGGTGGAGCAACAGAGGACAAGCGTGGACTAATAACGTGGGATGGCGTTTAGATTATCAAATAGCTACTCAGGCACTTGGACAACTTGCTAGGGATTTTCAAATACACAAGGCTGAGAGATTCTCAGACCATGCGCCAATTATTGCTAATTACGAATTCAAAATTTGATCATTGAATAAATCTCTTAGGTCAACTAACTACTTGTCTCTTTTAAGTGATGCATTTGTTTATTGCTAAGCGTTAATATTTTCAATTTTGAATGAATACGCCTTTTGGTAAACAAGCCCTGATTTCGTTTGTGATTTTTGAATTTTTATTGTACTCAGATATAAATTCCTTATAGCCAGCATCGCCCCAGTTTTTGGCAACTGTACCCTCTTCAGGGTTGGGAGTATCAATGTGCAAACTAATCACTTTCGTATTGTCTGCAAATATAGTATTTGTATTTGAGTCGGTCTTATAAATTTCACCCAAGACAAGACGATTATGTTTCACACCATTGGCTCGGTACCAAGACTCATGCATCTGTGTTGCTTTCTTTATGCCTTCAATCGAACCACCAGGAACTATATCTGAGATTCTAAAAATCACTTTAACACCCTCGCACCTATATGGATTGTCCATTTCTGAAAATGATTTGAATGAAGTCAATAGCAAAACTAAACAAAAACCTAATCTTAATATCTTCATAAATTATCCAATTTAAAAGATTTAATTCTCTTTGTTTTTTGTGACTGATTTATTTAAGAAAAACTCTATTTGTTCTGTTTTGATTCGACTTGCGAATTAAAGCTTATTTAGGACAAGTATTTACGCCAGATAATTATCAAAGTCTGTGAAAATATTTATTGACTAAGCGCTTTGAATAAACCATATTCTATTCAAAGAACTTTCGCCCTGATCTCATGAATTCGGCTTACAAATATTTAATCTCTCGTTTTAAACAGCCTCTAAATCATTATCTAGTCCCCTCATTGGTGTCATTGATATTTATCGCCATTTGTTTTTTATTATTATGGATTCAACTCTCAGAGGACGATAGGTCTGCAAAATCAAACATTCAAAATACTGCAAAAATTATTGCCGTACAAGTAGAAAGCTCGCTTGATCAAACTGAGTCAATCATGAATAACATTGGCTCAAGATATTTAGAAATGGATTTGTCTAACAAAATAGAATTAAATGCATTTAGGCTTCAAATAAAAGAGGAAATAGAGCACTTACCACTCAAAAATATGAGCTTGCTGATTTCAACACCCGAGGGGCTTGTCAAATTAAATACCTCAACAGATAAAGATCATGTTAGGGATAAGTTAAATCCTCTTTTGCTGAGTTTATTACCTTATATTTTTAACTCTTCTTCAGATTTTCTTTTCACTGATCCGATAAAAATATTACCAAACAGTGAATGGTCAATCTTTAGAGCGAAAAGGCTCTCTATTAAAAATAATTTTTATGGAGTAGTATTTCTTCAAATACCAATAGATTCAATCAATGCTTCCTTTATGAATATCAATCTTGGTAAAAAAGGGGTTATAAGCCTTAGAGATAAAAATTTAATTCAAATTATCAGACTTCCAGCTGGCACAGGGCCAGGCGCTGGCCCTGGTTTTGCGAACACATCCAACAAACTTAAAGATTTTTTATACTCCAATATAGATGCGACTACAGCTACCTACTCGGCAGTTTCTCCCATTGATAATATTGAAAGAATTTATGCATTTCAAAGATTTAATCATCTACCCTTTGCAATTTTGATGGGTTTAGCAAAAAGTGATTTACCAAATTCTTGGCAGTTTAATTCAATTGGTCTAAGCTTATTAACTTCAATTTTTTGTTTCGTTATCTTTGTTGCTGCAAAAAACTCGATTAGAAGCAATAAATCAATTCTCTCGTGGTTTTTTAATTCAAACGCTCTACAACAAAGTAAATTAAAGACACAGGCAGAAAGCAACGCTAAAAGTAATTTTTTAGCTACGATGAGTCACGAGATAAGAACCCCCCTTAATGCTATCCTGGGCTTATCTCAGGCTATCAAAGAGGAGAGTATTGATCCAAAATTGAAAATCGACTTGCAACGTATTATCAACACCACCCAAGTGCTTTCGAAAATTTTGAACGACATACTAGATTTATCCAAAATTGAAGAGGGCAAATTAAGTCTAGAACACCTAGAATTTAATTTAAAGGAGGTACTTGAGTCAACGGTATATTTATTCAAACAAGAGGCAAAACAAAAGAATCTAACCCTAGATTTGAAAATATCTGGGCTTTCTAAATATCTCCTTGTTGGCGATCCCATAAGAATAAGTCAAATTCTTATTAATTTAATTTCTAATGCAATTAAATTTACTCATACTGGAGGAGTTAAAGTAATTTCTGATTTGAGGAGAAAAAATCTTAAGCTCTTAACTCTAAATTTAAAAATTACTGATACAGGTATTGGAATTCCCCTTGATTCGATTAATCGGATTTTTGATAAATTTGAGCAAGCAGATTCTTCAATCTTTCGTTATTATGGGGGGAGTGGACTTGGATTGACTATTACCAAAAGCATAATTGATGCAATGGGAGGTTCTATTTCTGTTCATTCAAAGGAACAGTTTGGTACAACATTTCATATAGTTCTTGATTTTCAAGAAGCTTTCGCACTTCCGCTTGAAGTTGAAAATTTAGTAAATCGAGCCACCAACAAGCACTACAAAATTTTAATAGTCGATGACGTCCAGTTGAACCGGGAAATTATTATTCGTATTTTATCCAAGTACGGACACACTTTTTTTCAGGCTGCTAACGGCAAGGAAGCAGTCTCGCTTGCAATGAACACTAAGTTTGATTTAGTATTGATGGATTTGGAGATGCCAAATATGAGTGGTCAACAAGCAACTCGGATTATTCGCTCAAAAGGAATCAATAAGGAAACAAAAATAGTCGCATTGACGGGTTACGCTTTTCCTAATGATCTCTTAAAAATTAAAAGCTACGGCATGGACGGTCATATTTCTAAACCCATAAATATCCAAGACTTGAAAGATTGCATCTTAAAGCTCAAGGTATAAAGATTTAAGAGTTAATTTTGAGCTATATCAAGTTTTGCTTTTGATTTTTTTCGAACTGCTCAACTGGCAGTAAAATAGTGAAATTCTCTTTACCAAATAACCACTTTGGTTGATATCTGCAACTCAATCAACATGTTTAATCAATTGGATCAACAAACCGCTCCAAATACGCCTTTGTTTTTAACTGCGGCATTCTACAAATTTGTGGACTTACCTGACTTTGAGTCAAAAAGAGAGCCTATCCTTGAGTTTTGTGAAGCGCAAAATATCAAGGGCATCATATTACTAGCCCGAGAGGGCATCAATAGCACCATCAGTGGCTTAGAAAATGATATCAGAGCCGTACTTTCTTTTCTTAAATCGGATCCTGCCTTCCATGATCTGCAACATAAAGAATCATGGACACACCTCAAACCATTCAGAAGAATGAAGGTAAGACTGAAGAAAGAGATCGTAACGTTTGGTGTCCCTAATCTTAACCCCAACATCACAACAGGGACGTATGTAAAACCAGAGGATTGGAATTCCCTCATCCAAGACCCAAATGTTGTCCTTATCGATACTAGAAATGATTACGAAGTTGAATTAGGTACTTTTTCAGGTGCAATCGACCCCAAAATTAGGAAGTTCACAGAACTAGCTGAATGGGTAAAACACCAGCCAATACTTTTAAAAAATCAAAAGCCCAAAGTAGCTATGTTTTGCACTGGCGGTATAAGGTGCGAAAAATCAACCGCATACATGAAAAGTCTTGGTTTTGATGAGGTTTACCATTTACAGGGAGGTATTCTTAAATATTTGGAAACAATTCCTAAAGATGAGAGCCTATGGCAGGGGGAGTGTTTTGTGTTTGACGAAAGAGTTACAGTTGATCATGCACTTCGTCCAGGGCAGTACCATTTATGTAGAGTCTGTAGACAACCCATAACTAAAGAGAATGAAAATTCTATCAAGTTCGAATTGGGTGTGAGTTGCGATAACTGTTTTGATCAAACTAGCGAAGAGCAAAAAATTAAGGCTCGCGAGAGGCAAAAACAGTGTGTTTTGGCTGCTATTAAAAATTCTACGCATGTCGGTGATCAAAATTAATAAAAGTATTCTGGCGTCTCACCAAATCAATTATTGCAAGCCTTGGTTTTTTCTTGCCTGATGATAAAGAGGCATAACTCGTGATAAATTATTCTCAAGCTCTTTAATTCTGGTCTGAGCGGCGGGATGAGTACTGAGCCATTGGGGAGGGCTATTAGAGTTCATTTGAGACATTTTTTGCCAAAGCGTTATTGCAGCTCTAGGGTCATATCCCGCCCTAGCAGCGAGTTCCATTCCGATTAAGTCAGCCTCTGTCTCGTCTTGTCTACTAAATTTCAATAGCAACAACTCAGAACCCTGTCGTGCAACCATACCAGTTAACCTTGGGTCTATTCCAAACACCTGAGCCGCAACGAAGCCCCCAACCGCAGCCACCCCTTGGGTGACCTCTCCTTTGCCCATTCGCTCCCTTGCGTGTTCACGAACAGCATGTGTCATCTCATGACCTAAAACCATAGCGACTTCATCGTCAGTTAATTTGAGTTGCTGCAAAAGGCCGCTGTAAACTGCAATTTTTCCGCCCGGCATACAAAAAGCATTTACAGTATTTGAACCTATGACATTGACCTCCCATTTCCAATCTTGAGCCCTCTTATTCCATGTAACGGCAATCGGAATTAACCTGCGACTAATAGCGCTCACTTGTAAAAATAATGGATGTGAGGATGCGGCTAATGCGCGGTTAGATTTAGCTTCATTTAAAAGTTGATAATACTGTTGTTTGGCTGTTTGTTCAACCTGCTCTGCAGGTACAAGATTGGTAAACGCAGATTCAGCCCCAACATTGACCCCTTCCCTGGCCACCCCCATCCGACAAAAAATTAAGAACAAGCACAGTATTAGTAATTTAAATTTGTTATTTTTAGGATTTTTTTGAAAATATTTCATTCTTTAATTTTTAGCTTTAAAGCAACCGAAAATTCAAATAAAGATCGTTGACAATAACACAATGTTAAAAAACTTTAAAGATTCTTTTCGCGTCCAGATACCTGATTGGTTAATTGTTTATTTTCGACCTGGTAGCCTGAGGATGTTGACGCTTGGCTTTTCTGCGGGTCTACCTCTTTTGTTGGTATTGGGTACTCTAAGCTTTCGGCTCAGAGAGGCAGCGGTTGACTTATCCACGATTGGCTTTTTAAGTTGGATTGGCTTGACTTACGGTCTAAAGTGGGTTTGGGCTCCTCTAGTTGATCAACTTAATCTTCCTTTCATATCCCGCGCCTTAGGAAGAAGGCGTGCATGGCTGCTAATGGCTCAATCCATTATCATTATTGGATTAATTGGGATGGGTTATGTTGATCCACAAATTCATTTAGAGTTACTTGTTGGATACGCGCTTGTTGTAGCATTTGGTTCGGCTACCCAAGACATCGCCTTAGATGCTTACCGAATTGAGTCGGCCAGTTCCGAGTTGCAAGGTGCGCTTGCCGCATGCTATCAAACTGGTTATCGTATTGCCATGATATGGGCTGGAGCAGGTGCCCTTTGGATCGCCTCTCTCAATACCTCAAATGCAGCTGATATCAATGCTTATAACCCTTCAGGGTGGAGAATTGCCTATCTTTGTATGGCAGCTTCCATGCTAGTTGGAACTGTTACCGTGATTTTCTCAAGAGAACCTGCTTTCGCTCCAAAGGCTGCGTCACCCAACTTCAAATCTTGGTTGGCCTCGACTTTGATTGCACCATTTAAAGATTTTTGTATCCGTTACAAATGGCGGGCTTTCACTATTCTTGCACTAATTGCCACATACCGAATTAGTGATATTGTGATGGGAATCATGGCAAATCCTTTTTACGTAGATATGGGGTATACCAAAACCGAGATTGCAACAGTTAGCAAAGTCTACGGCGTAGTGATGACCTTATTGGGCGCTTTTATAGGAGGCTCTCTTTCAGTGCGTTTTGGAGTTATGCGGGTTTTGTTGTGGGGAGCCATACTCAGTGCGTTAAGCAATTTACTTTTTTCATGGCTCAGTTTCTACGGACATGACGTACGAGCATTAATCGGTGTTATCTCGATGGACAATTTAAGTGGCGGAATTGCATCTGCTGCATTTATTGCTTACCTATCTTCTCTGGTAAATATTAATTATTCAGCAACACAATACGCAATCTTGAGCTCAGTGATGCTTTTAATTCCTAAATTTTTGGCCGGATTTTCTGGCGTTTTTGTAAACCACTTTGGATACCAATATTTTTTCATAGCGACTGCCCTTTTGGGCATTCCAGTGATCTTACTAATCTCAGCCATCAATAAACAAAAACCAGAACATTTCCATTGAGTTATCTAACTATTTATCAAGCAATGAATTCGATGTTTCAAGGAAATTAACTCAATCGTCTCATC
Organism: Limnohabitans sp.; assembly: GCA_036834025.1. Lineage (GTDB taxonomy): Bacteria > Pseudomonadota > Gammaproteobacteria > Burkholderiales > Burkholderiaceae_C > Limnohabitans. The sequence goes on along the minus strand of DAITOS010000059.1, from coordinate 8,773 downwards.
TAGGTTCGTTTACTTTTCTTTACTTTATATTCACATGAGATTTGGTTTAATAAGGCATGCTAAAGCTTTTAATGCTTTGGGCCAAAGTTCTCCATGCCCAAAAAAATAAGTCAAAATATGGAACGATTATTAATTATTGAAGATGATTTTAGACTCGCACAAATGGTGAGCGAGTATTTGACCCAATCAGGATTTGAGGTTGTACATGCATCATCTGGATTACAAGGTCTTCACGTTCTTGAACAAAGCAAAAAGGCTTTTGAATTAGTAATCCTTGATTTAATGCTCCCTGATATTGACGGTCTAGAAGTTTGTAGAAAAATCCGTGCATCGAGCGCTCCAATAAATTTGACTTCTGTTTTAATGCTAACGGCCAAGGGCGACCCAATGGATAGAGTTGTTGGCCTAGAGTTAGGTGCAGACGACTATATAGGTAAACCTTTTGAACCTAGAGAGTTGTTAGCCAGAATTAGGGCTATCTTAAGAAGACGTAACCCACTGCACACTGCCGAAGATCAACAACGCTCTCAAATTCTTAAATTTGGCTCTTTGGAGATTGACAAGAATTCACGTACAGTCTCTATCTCAAGTGTACCCTGTGACTTAACTTCTTACCAATTTGATTTGTTGCTTGTACTGGCGGAAAGAGCTGGTAGAGTTCTAAGTCGTGACCAAATAATGGAATCTGTCAGGGGCAGGGAACTTGATGCTTTTGATCGATCAATAGATGTGCATATTGGACGCATTCGTCTAAGCATAGAAAGGGATATAAAGAATCCGAAAAGAATTCTGACTGTTCGCGGAGTAGGCTATGTCTTTGCCAAACAACAAGACTGATTGAATGTTTTATCAAACCCTCACCACTAAGCTTTATTTTCGGATCTGGTTAGCTCTTGTACTTACTATTACGGTTGTAACTGTGCTGTATGGGTGGGTCAATAGGGCTACACATCAACCACTCCCCCGTGAGATTACCATACGAAATAATGAGGGAACAATCATTGCCCACGGCTTTGTTAGCCCAAGAAACATTTCTCAAACTCAGACCAACGATAAGGGAAGCGAAGTATCTAGTCAAAATGGCGGTCCTATCAATATTGATGGGCCATATGGATCCGGTACTGAATTTTTAGTTCAAACCACTGAAGGCACATGGCTTCATATTTTTTTACCCCACCGTGTACCTCACTCTTTTTGGAACCGAAGAAAGTATGGTTGGCTTTGGCTTTTTATCCTCGTTGCAGTTAGTGTTTCAATTGCAACCTATCCCATTATTCGCAGACTGACTCGCCGACTTGAGAATTTAAAACAAAGCGTAGCTCTTTGGGGACAAGGCCAACTATCTACCCGAATCCCAGTTGAAGGTCGAGATGAGATTGCTTTTTTGGCTCAGCAATTCAATCAGTCTGCTGATCAAATCCAATCTTTGGTTAATTCACACAAATCTTTGTTGGCCAATGCCTCCCATGAACTGAGAACACCGCTGGCTCGAGTTCGAATGGCACTTGAACTTTTAGGTGATGGGGCATCTAATCATTTAAAAAATGAAATGACCAGGAGTATTCTCGAACTAGATCAATTGATTGACGAAATATTAACTGCAAGCCGGCTAGACGCGCCTCAAGCCAACTTGGGAGATCTTGAGTTAATTGATCTCTCTGGTTTAGCAGCTGAGGAGTGTTCACAGTTCAATGTTGAACTTGACCTGGGCAGCGATCCACAAAGTTACATGACAAAAGGTAATCCGATTTTAATTCGTAGAGCAATTCGTAATTTAATAGACAATGCTGTTCATCATTCTGATTATTCATCTCTAAATAATCAAATACCACTTGTTCAAATTACATCAGAGGAATTTTGCGAACAAGCTTTTATTAAGATTTCCGTACTAGACCGCGGTCCAGGCGTTCCAATGGATGAACAAGGGAAAATTTTTGAGCCTTTTTACAGGACCAAAAGAACGTTAGCACATAAATCACAACAAGTTGAAAGTAATTCAATAGCCAGCACCAGCTCCGGGGCTGGTCTAGGTTTGTCACTCGTCAAAACAATTTGTGAACGACACGGAGGAAGCGTTCATTATGCTGAACGGGATGGGGGGGGAAGCTCTTTCGTAATTAGATTACTTAAGTCCGAGGAATAGGAATGAGACTAGCTAAGATCTAATAATCTCAAGTGCGCTCTCGACTTCTCCAACCGTTATATTTTTTAGGCAATTAAGATGACCTAAGGGACAGGCTCTCTTAAAGCACGGGGAGCACTCCAGCGACAACCAAAGCACTTTAGCCAGACTATTCAATGGAGGAGTATGTAGCGGACTTGATGAACCAAAAATAGCGACCTGCGGTCTCTTTAAAGCCGCAGCAATATGCATCAAACCAGAATCATTTGAAATCACTGCGTTTGAACCTCCAATCAAAGCAATAGCTTGAGTAAGATCTGTTTGTCCCGACAAATTAGTCACTTCTACATTTCTTGACTTACAAACTTTTTCGATTTGAAGACATTCCTGCACGTCACTTTTTGATCCCATCAATACAATTTTTGATCCACCAAGACTTATATTGATGGCTAATTGCGTAAAGTTTTCTATTGGCCATCTCTTAGCAGGTCCATACTCTGCGCCCGGGGCCAGCACGATGTAGCTCATTTTCGCTAGCCTAAAGTCATTCAACGTGTTTTCTAAATTTCTTGCTTCTAAAGTAGGTAGAGGTGTTTCTTCAAGAAAATTTAATGGTGCATGTTCTGGATCCATGCTTTGCAAAGACACTTTGAGCGAGTCAAAATAATTCGGTTCTAAGCCTTTTTTTCTAAAAATATTTTCTGCATTTTTAATGGCAGTCAACGCAATCTTTTTATAGAAATTGACCATTGATCCCCGTTCCGATTTATCTGGATTAGGAATCGTTGTGGATAACAAAAGCCCCCTTAATTCCCCCTCATATCCCACTCTATTCTGAATTGAAGAGAAAAAGGGTATGAGTGCATTTTTAAATGAATTAGGGCAAATAACTGCATTGTCAAATTGCCCTTTAATTGAGTTTGCAATTTGCCAACGTTTAACAATTTGAAGTTCTTTTCTATTAAATGACCACTCCAATACTTCATCAACACAGCTCATTGATCGGTAAACGGGCGCAATATGGGGCAACACTGCGACTGTTATTTTGTGACCTGCAGAACTTAAAGCACGAACCATTGGCTCAGTCATTACCGCATCCCCTATCCATTGGGGTGCAATAACTAGCGTTCTATTAATGGTGCTTGGCAACGTTCTCGTTCTCGCTGTGCTTCAGCGTATACAAAGTTCCGCAATATGGACATTTAGCAGATCCAGTTTTAGAAACGTCTAGGTAGACCTTTGGGTGAGAGTTCCAAAGCTTCATATCAGCTTTGGGGTTCGGGCAAAACACACCCCCGTGCCCATTTAAGTCACCTGATGAAACAATTACTTCATTATTCATGTTTGCCATTAGACCAAGGTAAGCCAATGTGAGTACTTCGCATTGCGTCCATTCACAATGTCAAAGAATGCGGTTTGAATTTTATGGGTCAGCGGGCCCCGCTTTCCCTCTCCGATTGAAATTCTGTCTAACTCGCGAATAGGAGTTACCTCAGCAGCTGTCCCCGTAAAGAAGGCCTCATCTGCTAAATAAACTTCATCTCTTGTTATCCTCTTTTGGATCACTTCAATTCCAAGGTCTTTAGCTATCTCAAAAATCGTATTTCTTGTGATTCCGTTTAAAGCACCTGCAGATAAGTCAGGGGTATAAATTACGCCTGACTTGATGATGAATATGTTCTCACCTGCGCCCTCAGCCACAAAGCCAGACGTATCAAGAAGTAAAGCCTCATCATATCCGTCCTCGGTTACCTCCATATTGGCCAATATTGAATTGGTATAGTTACTCACCGCTTTAGCTTGAGTCATTGTGATATTGACATGGTGGCGTGTATAACTAGAAGTCTTTACTCGGATCCCTGACTCTAGCCCCTCTTCGCCCAAGTAGGCACCCCAAGCCCAAGCAGCAACCATTAAATGTATTGTGTTGCCCTTTGGCGATACTCCTAACTTTTGAGACCCAATCCATGAAAGAGGGCGTATGTAACAACTCTCTAATTTATTCTCTCTAACGACTTGTTTGTTAGCCTCATTCACCGCGTCCCTAGAAAAAGGAATGTTCATCCTCAAAATTCTGGCACTATTAAATAATCTTTCAGTGTGATCCTCTAATCTAAAAATAGCAGTACCTTTGGATGTTGGGTAAGCTCTAATGCCCTCAAATACTCCGCACCCATAATGAAGGGTATGAGTTAAAACATGGATTTTGGCATCTCTCCACTCGACCAATTGACCATCCATCCAAATTTTTCCATCGCGGTCTGCCATTGATGGGGGCATCTGGTTCATTATTTATTCCTTTCGAGCGCCTTGCGCCATTCTTTAAATTATCAAATTAAGTTAGACATTTTACTGGTTTAAGTAGCACTAGAATGAAAAACCTACTATTCTTGTACAGGTCTCGTTAGTTCAAAATGTCTGAGCTTTCCATTTTCAAACTCACAAATAACAAAAGAGTCTGATCCATCAAGCCAGGAAAAGACTTCTTTTTCCTGGTTTTCAGTTCCTTTAGTAGCATCCTGTTGTCCCAAACTTTTGGTCAACGCAATGACATGCAATAAAGACATGCCCTTTTTAAGTTTAGCATTCAACATCACTGCACTGTCAACATAACCGATGGGTCGATTAGCCGCTTTTTTTAAAACTTGCAACGTTCGCAATAAATGCATTAAGGCCCACATGACTCCCCCGGAGATAACAAAAGCTACTCCCTGCCATTCATAAGAACTATACGCAAAAACGAGCAAGACTATACCCAACAATGGATATAAATATTTTTCAATTTTCCCAAGCAACGAATTCAAAACAAAACCCTTAATTAAGATAATTTTTCCCTTTAAAGGGCTTTTCAACTCTGGTATTGTATTTTTATTAAGACTCTTAAAAAAGCCCCTCCCTCACTAGGTTCATTGCCTCATCAACCCTGTCTACTGCGTGCACAGTAAGGCCTTCTATGGGCTTTTTGGGTGCATTCGCTTTGGGTATTACCGCCACTGAAAAACCCAGTTTGGCTGCCTCCTTTAACCTGTCCTGACCCCTTGGCGCAGGCCTAACCTCTCCGGCCAATCCAATTTCACCAAAAGCTATGAAACCTTTTGGTAACGCTCGCCCTCTGAGGCTACTTTGAATTGATAGCAATACAGCGAGATCAGCTGCAGGCTCTGAAATTCTGACCCCCCCCACTGCGTTCACAAACACATCTTGATCCATACATGCAACTCCTGCATGTCTATGCAAAACAGCAAGCAACATTGCTAATCGATCACGGTCCAGCCCCACACTCAACCTTCTCGGGCTTGGGCCCGATTGGTCTACCAAAGCCTGAATCTCAACCAGTAAAGGCCTTGACCCCTCTAAAGTCACCATAACGCAACTACCGGCAACTGGTTCTGCATGTTGGCTTAAGAAAATAGCACTAGGATTACTAACCCCTTTTAATCCTCGCTCAGTCATAGCAAAGACGCCAATTTCATTTACTGCGCCAAACCTATTTTTGATCGCTCTAACTAATCGAAAGCTGGAATGGGTTTCGCCCTCAAAATACAAAACGGTATCCACCATGTGCTCTAACACCCTAGGACCCGCTAGAGCACCTTCCTTTGTGACATGACCTACCAAAACTATCGATATCGAGCTAGTTTTAGCAAGCCTTGTCAAATGCGCTGCACACTCTCTAACTTGAGAAACTGAGCCAGGCGCGCTGCTCAAAAGTTCTGAATAAACGGTTTGAATTGAGTCTATAACCGCAATACTAGGTGATTGAGCTTCAAGGGTTGCGATGATTTTTTCTAGTTGCGTCTCCGCCAACACACTTACTCCACTTCTATCCAAGCCAAGTCGCCTTGCTCTCATTGCAACTTGAGCTCCTGACTCCTCACCAGTTACGTATAAAGTGTGCCCTCCGCGTCTTTGTATTGCATCTAAAGCCTGCAATAGTAACGTTGATTTACCAATGCCTGGATCCCCTCCAATTAAGACAACGCCTGCAGGGACAATACCCCCCCCCAGTACTCTGTCTAATTCTTCTATGCCGGTTGGGGTTCGATCCACATCTTGGGCCTCTATATCCGACAATAGACTAACTGCGCTTGCCGGTGCAAGGCTTTTAGCACCGCTATACCTATTCTTACTTTGCCCAGCCCCACCTTCAACGCTTTCTATCAGCGTATTCCACTCCTCGCAGTGAGGACACTTTCCAAGCCACTTAGCGCTAGTTCCGCCACACGCAGTACAGGTATAAATTGTTTTATCTTTTGCCATAAGCAATCATATGCGCCAAATATCACTGATTTAATTTTAGAGATCCATTTTCTTACATATTTAGTTTTAATTCTCCACTTTGAATTAAATCATGTCTTCTTTAACCATAAAAGAGCAGTGTCAGTGTAAGATGAATAGTTGATGTTCAAATCCATCTATTTTAAAGCCGACATATTTAGAGATATTTTGTGAACTTAGAGTCCAATCATGATCAATTCAAACTGATAACCCAAAAACGGTTCGGCCCCTTTTTTGGTACACAGTTTTTGGGGGCATGCAATGATAATTTATACAAGTTTGCTGTTACCTTGCTCATCACTTATCAGTGGAGAGTCGATTGGTTGCCCTCATCTTTAGCTGGGCTTGTTATTGGCGCCGTTTTTATATTGCCATTCGTTGTTTTTTCTGCCTTCAGTGGCCTATTGGCCGATCACTACAACAAAACACGAATACTACAAGGAGTAAAGGTTCTAGAGATTGTGATTATGAGCATTGCTTACTTCGGTCTTAGTCAGCATTTTCCAACCGTGTTGCTTGTTTGCATTTTTCTAATGGGTCTGCACTCCACTATATTTGGTCCTGCGAAATACGCCTATTTGCCAGTACATATCAGTAAAGCAGAACTCATGGGCGCAAATGCTATGGTTGAGGCAGGGACATTTTTAGCCATATTGCTTGGAAATTTACTAGGAGGTGTGCTGATTTCAAATCAATCTGGAATTGCCTCCTTTATGAAATTCTCATTTCCTGAGCAGTCTGTTGCACTTTTTTGCATCCTATTGTCTATAACTGGCTTGCTAATCAGTCTTTTTATACCTAACTCCAAATCAAACTCTACATTTAGTCAATTCAAATCAATTGATTCAGAAAATAACTTGCTAAAGGGGCTCAACCCTTGGACCCAAACTTTAAACAGCTTACGGCAATCACACCAAATTGCAGGCATGAGCACCGCGTTGTACGGCATTAGTTGGATGTGGTTTTATGGGGCCGTTTTCCTAAGCCTTTTTCCCAGCTTCTCAAAAGAGCTTCTCCACGGGAACTCCGATGTGGCCTCTATGCTGTTGGTTGTTTTCTCAATTGGCATCGGTATCGGATCTTTGCTTTGCAACTCGCTTAAGCATCCCATTTATGAACTCTCTCTTGTTTTTCTGGGTTTAATTGGGATGACAATTTTTACAATTGATTTGGCTTTTACAGTTAATGCACAAGCTTACGCAGACACTTTGTTTAAATTACAACCATCTTCTCAATTACTCAAAATTGCGTCCCAGCCATTGGTCTCAATTACAGTTTTCTTATCCCAATCCGGCAACTTTCACATACTCATGGATCTAGGCTTTTTGTCTGCTTTTATCGGTATATTCAGCGTCCCGCTTTACACTTTTATTCAAACTTACAGCCCCTCCGACGAATGCGCTCAAACCATAGCCGCTAACAATATATTAAATGCACTCTTCATGATCAGTAGCGCTGTCATTGTTGGAGTTCTTTTGTCAATTGGTTTGACTATTGCGCAGGTTTTCCTTTTATTGGGGGCTTCAAATATTGTCTGCTTCTTCTTTCTCGCTAGAGGCTTACCGGATCTTCAAAATCATTTTTTTGATTGGGTTAAAAACCTCATCGTCAATTTCAAAAATCCTTTTTAATGTCAAAATTTGCTTACTTTTGCATCAAATTTCGGTTTTTTTCAAACTTTCTTGATTTCTCTTCTTGTTAATCCGAGTTTTCTCAAGACATAATCAAAGCATTCTCAAAAAGTTTTAAGGCGAATATGGCATCAGTAAATAAAGTAATTTTGGTAGGCAATTGTGGTCGTGATCCTGAGATTAGATACCTACCATCAGGTCAGGCAGTTGCAAATATAAGCATCGCAACTTCATCGAAAAGAAAAGATAAAACTAGCGGTGAGTACATAGATGATACCCAGTGGCACAGAGTAACTTTTTATGACCGTCTTGCTGAAATCGCCGGTGAGTATGTAAAAAAGGGCCGCCCAGTTTATGTTGAAGGCAGACTAAAGTACGGAAAATACACTGATAAGGACGGAATCGAGAAAAACACTGTTGACATCATTGCCACTGAGTTGCAACTTCTGGGCGGCAGAGAGGGCGCAAGCTCCGGGGGAGATGAGGGCGCTGCACCACGCCAAAACTCCTATTCAAATGCACCTAAATCAGATCAAGTAACAAAGCCTGCAGCAAAAACGGGTTTCGATGACATGGATGATGACATACCGTTTTAAAGAAGTAACTACTAGGGAGCTTGCTGACTATCTAATTTTGATTAATCATAGTCAGTAAGTTTTTACAAATGAGAAAACTTCTTCTGCTTTATTTAAGTCCCAATATAAATATTAGAATTTGTATTTAATTTTAATAATCTTTATAC
>DAITOS010000058.1:4909-20400 GCA_036834025.1 Limnohabitans sp. | reverse complement strand
TCAAGTCTATGTGACTGAAATGTTAGACAAGACCAAGCCCCCACAACAATAAAAATAACAGATGAAACCGCATTGAGACTCAGCGTTGATAAGCCGCTAATACCTTGTCCCACTGAGCACCCCATTGCTGTGACCCCTCCGACCCCCATTAACGCCCCTCCAATCAAATGTGAGACTAAGTCATCGGTTTTAGTAAACCCTTCCCACTTGAAGCTTGAATTTAAAATTGAACTCACCGTAGAACCCAATAAAACTCCAACTACAGAGATTACCCCAGAGCTTAGAACGTTGGATTGATCGCTAAAAAACTCTAGCCAGTTGAACAAATAGGCAACGGGTGCCACAAAACTAAAAGCCTCCGCTTTATTAGATTTACTACCAATGAACACTTCCTCAAGGGTATCTGGATGCTCAGCGACGTAGCCTAGGTGAGCACTTACCCACCACATCGCAACAAACAACGCCCCAACCAAGGCACCTGTTAACAAAACATGTTTTTGCCTTGAAACTTTGCTTAAAAGTATCAAAAACAAACTCGATAAACCAAGAGTAGCACCCAAATACCCAAATCCATTCGAGGCATCTAAACCAGTTAGATTAACCAAACTAGCACCACCGGGCATGAGCAGTGACAATTGATCAACCGTTGAGACTCTGAGTACACCAAAGACACCTTTTAATGTCATGAATGCGAAAGTGGCCATCACCAGCATGACGACCAAAGATTTTAAGTTTCCTGATCCTGTTCTTACAAGCGTCTTTAAGCCACACCCAGAGGACAGGACCATTCCAATCCCAAACATAAGTCCTCCCAAACTAGTAGAGGCCCAGTACCACTTGGTAGTGAAATAAAGGGTTTTAGTTGGATTGATTTGCTGGCTTAAACAAAGCAGTGCAAAACCAAGGGTCGCAATACTGGTTGCGATGATCCATTGAAAAGCCCTTGACCAGTCCCCCATTAGGTAGACATCTGCAATTGAACCCATAGTACAGAAATGAGTTCTTTGAGCAACATATCCCAGTAAAAAGGAGATGACCGCTACGCTGGCAAAGACCTCATAAATCAGGTGAGAGATAGCTTGATCGGTCATTGCGGTTCAAACACCTGTTACTTGAAACGAGCCAATCGCTCCTTTGCAGCGCCCGCAGCCTCAGAATCGGGATAGGTCTTTATGATCTCCTCCCAGGTTTTCTTGGCCGCTTTGGTGTCTTTCATATCTAACTGGCAATTTGAAATTGAGAGCATCGCCTCTGCCGCCCTGAGACTGTTTGAATCAATGCTGAGCAAGAGTTTGAAGTTTGAGATTGCATCCTTGTATTCGCGGTTAGCGTACTGAGCATTTCCAAGCCAAAAAAGCGCCGAGAGTTTATATCCAGATTGAGAGTAACGTCTTAAAAAATCACTCAATGCACTGGAACTAGATTGAAAGTCCCCTTTTTTAAAAAGCTCTAATGCAACTTCAAAGTCTTTTTTCTCAGCTTGCTCGGCCGTAAATTCTCGTCCATCAACATTAACGACCAAGGGTTCTAATTTAGTAAATCTAGATTCAAAAACTCGCGTAACGTCTTTTAACTTTTTCTGTGTGTCAGAGAGCTCCTTGGCCAAGGCGTCTTTTTCGCCTCTTAGATTGGCAATCTCAGACCGTAGGCCTTCTAGTGCATTAGATTGGTCAAGCATGTTGCGCTTGATTTTCTCAATCTCCCCATCATTGCGACTATCGTAAGCCTTTACATCCTCTAATTTTTTACGCAGATCCAAAATGGCATTTCTTGCATCCTCATCCTCAAAAAGTCCAGCATTTGCCTGCATGGAACTGAGCATGAACAATGAAATTACAAAAAGAAAACCAAGACGTAATGAAAATCTGAACATAAATTTTTAAACCTTAACGATAAGTAATTTCAGCACGTCGGTTTTGTGAGTAAGCAGTTTCGTCACTGCCCTGGGCTGCCGGTTTCTCCTTGCCGTAACTGATGGACTCAAGTTGCGCCTCTGGGATCCCTAATAAAGAAAAAGCTTTTCTAACAGCATCTGCTCTTTTTTGCCCAAGGGCTAAATTGTATTCACGACCTCCGCGTTCATCTGTGTGTCCTTCAATGGACACCTTGCGCGCAGGATTTGTTCGTAAGAATTTTGCATTTGCCTCTATGAGACTTTGGTATTCAGACTTAATGGCATAACTATCCAAATCAAAATAGACAACTCTTCCCGTTCCAGCAGGACCTAAATCCATTGTCGGTAAGGATTTGGTGTCGATTGTGCTCACTGGGGCAACACTGGAATTTGCTAAGGCAGATTTTGAATCGACAGATACGCCAACTTTGTCATAAACGGGTACATCTCTGATGGGTACAGATGTAGAACACGCACTCAAGAGGGCCAATAATATTAAAGAAAAAATAAAACGACGCATAAGCAACTCCAAAAAATAGTTATTACCTAAAAAAATTAATAAAGAGACTATTGACCTTTGTTGTAAGGTCCCCAATTGGGCTCACGAATATCACCGGATTGTCCTGCCAACCTAGCAGATATGCGTCCATCCAGCGAAGTGGTCATCAAGGCTTCGCGTCCTTGAATTTGGGTAGCGTAGGCGATCAGTTTTCCATTGGGTGCGAAGCTGGGTCTCTCGTCTGCAATAGTAGCCGTAATTTGAGTGACTTTATCGGTGCTCAGGTCTTGAACAGATAATTTAAATTGTCCCGAAATCCTAGATATATAAGCGAGCCATTTGCCGTCTGAGCTGATCGCTGGCGAAATGTTGTAATTGCCTGCGAAGGTAACTCGCTGCACGGGCCCACCAATTGCCGGAGTGCGGTAAATCTGAGGCATACCGCCCCTATCACTAACAAAATAAATGGACGAACCATCGGGGGAAAAAACAGGTTCAGTATCAATACTGGAGGAGGAAGTCAAACGCCTGGGCTCACCTCCATTGGCATCAATTAAAAACAGTTGTGAGCCTCCATCTCGACTCAAAGTTACGGCAAGAGTTTTGCCATCGGGCGCCCAACTAGGCGCACTGTTTGATCCCTTAAAGTTGGCCAGGACCCGGCGTTTGCCAGAGAAGACTTCGTGAATGTACACAACTGGCTTGCGAGACTCAAAAGACACATACGCCAACTGTTGACCATTGGGTGACCAACTGGGAGAAATGATGGGTTCTGGGCTAGAGAGTGCCGCTTGCGCATTTTCTCCGTCAGCATCAGCTATCCAAAGGTGAAATTTCCCGCTGTTTTTCGTAACATAAGCGATACGGGTTGAAAATATTCCCTTGTCCCCGGTTAATTTCTCGTACACATAATCCGAGATCCGGTGTGAGATAAGTCTTAAATCGGCGGGGGGTACGGAGTAACTTTGGGCACCTAAGTCTTGCCCCTTTACGATGTCCCAAAGTCTAAATGTGACATCATATCTGCCGTCAGCTAGTTTTGTGATGCTGCCTACGACTAAAGCATCAGCATTTTTTTGCCTAAACGCACTTATATCTGGGCGTGAGTTCTCATCTAAAGCTTGACTTGCGGTCTGCCCTTTAAATTGTCCACTTCTCTCTAAATCCGCAAAAACTATTGTCGATACTTTTTGAGGAGATGCATCCTCCCCTTTGAACGTTGAAATTGAAAATGGAATTTGTGATAACCCAATGCCTGAGACATCCACCCTAAATTGCGCCGAGGCGTTCGTACATATGAACGGCAGCGTAAAAACAAGCACCGAAGCTGTGAAAAACCTGGAAATAGTGCCTAAAAATCCTGCGTTTGGGTTGAAATTCATTCTAAAAAAAGATTTATAAGGCTTAATATTCAACTCCCCCTTCGCATTTCTATTATGCTTAGAAAGAACAAAGTGTTTAACAATGGTTTCAAAACCAAGGTGCAATAGCCGTAAATTAATCATCGAAGTGTTGCGCATAATGCTAGAGTTAAAGCCAGTGTATTATCTCTCCTTTTGAGTTGGAAAAGATTAGAATGCATATCAAAATTCGAAAAAATGCATTCTAAATAATTCAAATTAATTCATTAATCCAGACTACTTCAAACTTTTTAGCGCTCTAATCTAACATTAACACCTCCAAATTACCGCCCTTCAAATTAGCACCTTGAATCAAGCTTACAGGTTAACTAATTTGTTTTGAGAAAATTAGAGCTCACCCATCTGATCTCAAGCCTTGAACTTAGCATGCCATCAATATCCGTCATCATCATCACAAAAAATGAAGAGCTTCACATTAGGGATTGCATAAAGAGCGTTCAAGGTGTAGCAAATGAGGTTATTGTTGTTGATTCAAAGAGCGATGACAAAACGGTGCAAATCGCTGAGAGTCTTGGCGCTAAAGTCACTATTACCGAGGATTGGCAAGGGTTTGGTTTACAAAAGAACAAAGCACTATCGCTTGCCAAATGCGATTGGGTCTTATCAATAGATGCGGATGAACGCTTAACGCCTGATTTAGCTAAAGAAATTCAAAGCGTTTTGATTAATGAGCCAAAAGAGGATGGTTTTTTAATCACAAGAAAAAGTTGGTACTGCGGGAAATTAATCCATCATTCAGGCTGGCAAAACGACAAAGTTCTCCGACTTTTCAGAAGGGGGAGCGCCGTCTTTACGGATTCCAGAGTGCATGAAAAATTGAACATGCTGGAGGACTCTAAGCTAAAAGAACTAGGTGGCTTAATGCTGCACTATAGCTTTGCAGATTACGAAGAGGTGCTGGATAAAATCAACCGGTACTCGACTTTGTGGGCCACAGAGCAACTAAGCCGTGGTAAAAAATCTACCCCTTCTCGCGCAGTGCTTCACGGCATCGGGGCATTTATTAAAACTTACATTTTCAAACTCGGTTTCTTGGACGGTTTTCACGGCTTAACCCTCGCTGTATCCAACGCCGAAGGGGCGTATTACAAATACATCAAGCTTTGGCACCTCGGGCAGAAAAGTCAAAATTAACGATGTCTTCTCGAAACCCTTTTACGATCACAGTTTTACTAGCCACCTACAACTGGCCCAAGGCTCTCGAACTCTGCCTTCGAAGTTTGAGTCATCAAAGCGATACAAAATTTGATATCGTCATTGCTGATGATGGCTCAACACATGAGACCAGGGAGCTTATCGAATCATTAAAACCAACATTTCCAGTTCCCATCACCCACCTTTGGCATGAGGACAATGGCTTTAGGAAATCTAAAATTCTTAATCTTGCGATTGAAGAAGCGAAGGGGGAATATCTGATATTTTTGGACGGTGACTGCATCGTACAACCCAACTTCATCCAGCAGCACCGCTTGCTTGCTCGGGAGGGACAACTCGTCACTGGAAGTCGGATCTTAATATCCGAGAGTTTCACCAAAGAGCTGTGTAATTCAGAAAACAATCAATTTGAATTAATTGAAAAAAACAGCAAGTTTGGATTTTTATATAAATCTGTCGAATACAGATTAAGAGGGCAAATTAACAAATTGTTACCCCTCCTATTTAAACTCCCCCGACATCCTTTTAGAAAATACTCAAAACACATATGGAGGCGAATCAAAGGGTGCAACATGGCTTGCTGGAGAGGGGATGCACAAAGAATTTTTGGATTCGATGAAAGTTTTGAAGGCTGGGGTCATGAGGATGCTGACTTTGTGTTCAGGCTCGAAGATGCTGGAGTTCAACGTATATCGGGTAGTTTTGCAACCGAGGTGTTTCATTTGTGGCACCGCTCACAACCCAGTGATAATGAACTGATCAACAAGAAACGCGTGCTTGCAAGAATTTCTAAAACCTGAATTAGAGGGGAGAGAAGAAGATCTTTCAAACAGAAGCCACGAACTGCAAAAAGCTATAAGCGATAATGCATTATTCCCGTGCTGAACTAAAATTGTGTTTGAGACCACCTGCTGGTCCACTTGATCTATAAACTCTCCTAGCCCCTATGACAGATTACTCTAGTCTCCTTAAGCGTTTGAAGCGCGCTGGAAAATATTTTGCCAATCCAAAGAGTGCTTGGATCGCAACTGTTGCCTCTGTCATCATCATGTCCTTAACGGAGCCCCTGGTACCGGCCCTACTAAAGCCGCTATTGGATGAAGGGTTTCAAGGAGGACAAATCCAAATCTGGTTGGTACCAGTTTGCATTCTTGGACTTTTTGGTATTCGAGGCGTTTGCGCTTTCACAGGACAAGTTACGCTTGCCAAGGTTGCCAACTTAGGACTGTATGGACTTCGCAAAGCCATGTTTGCGAGACTCCAAGACGCCCACCCTTCCCTGTTCAGATTGCAAACATCTAGCGCGCTAGGCAACACCTTGGTCTATGAGGTTCAAAGCGGTGCCTATATGATGGTCAACTCAATTTTAAGCGTCACCCGGGACAGTCTGACCTTGATAGCCTTGATTGGATATCTCCTGTACCTAAACTGGAAGCTCAGTTTAATCGTTGCCTTCTTATTCCCAAGCGTTGCTTGGCTCATGAAAGCAATGACCAAGAGACTTTTTAAATTAACTACAAGCAATCAACAAGCAACGGATGAGTTGGCTTATGTTGTAGAAGAAAATGCACTTGCCTTCAGAGAGATACGACTCTACGGGGCACAGCAATCGCAAATAGATCGGTTTGTCAAACTCGGTGAGACGTTAGAGCGCCTGGCGATGAAGTCCACTGTTGCATCTTCTGCATTGACCCCCTTGACTCAGATGATGTCTGCGATTGCTCTGTCTGGGGTGATAAGTATTGCTTTGTTACAAAGCACTCAAACTGGTACCACGGTGGGCGGGTTTGCAGCGTTTGTAACAGCTATGCTGATGCTGGTTGCTCCCATTAAGCATCTCTCAGAGGTGGCCGGTCCCATTACCCGAGGCTTGGCTGCGCTTGAAAGGGGCATTGACCTTATAGAGAACACCCCCATAGAGACCGGCGGATCACACTCAACTCCAAGGGCAAAAGGAGATTTGGTACTAACAAATGTGACAGTTCAATATGCGGTTGATTTAGATCCAGCCCTTCAAGACATATCGCTCACCATTCAGGCCGGTGAAACCGTTGCATTGGTTGGATCCTCTGGCTCTGGTAAAACCACACTTGCAAGTTTACTACCAAGAATTTTGGACGTGAACTCGGGCTGTGTTTTCTTAGACGGCGTGAACGTAAGGGATTGGGATTTAACCAATTTAAGATCCCATTTTGCGATGGTCAGCCAAAACGTTATAGTTCTCAACGACACGCTTGCGAAAAACGTTGCACTGGGGCAAGTTGTAGACAACAAAAGAGTGCGCGAGTGCCTGATCTCTGCCAACTTGCAAAGCTACCTAGAGTCCTTGCCAGATCAAGAGAACACAGTTGTTGGACATAATGCCTCACAATTATCTGGCGGTCAAAGGCAACGACTCGCAATTGCCAGAGCGCTCTATAAAGATGCGCCTATTTTAATTTTGGATGAAGCCACCTCTGCACTTGATAATGAGTCAGAGAGTATGGTTCAAAGTGCTCTGAGTCGTCTTCAAAAGGGTAGGACAACCATCGTCATTGCACACCGCCTATCCACCATTGAACATGCTCAAAGAATTTTAGTCATGGATCATGGACGTATTATTGAATCGGGAACTCATAAAGAACTTCTTGATAAGTCCGGGGCCTACGCCGCCCTCTTTAAGTTGGGTAATTTTGGACAACTGCCCAATACTGAAGGCCCAAAACTAGAGAGCGCCCCATCAACTCTCTTGTCTAGCTGATCTGGGTAGATTAAGAAGTTTGTTAAAGGCATTAATGAACTCTTCAGCGTTGGGTTGGATGAGTCTTTCACACCAACTCACATCATGAAAAGATGAGTGCTCCGCGTAAGTGAACCAAACCAGTGTGGGTCTGCCAAGCCCCACCGCCATGTGATAAGGCCCAGAATCCGTTGAAATAAAGATATCACAAGTGTTGATAACACCTGTCAACCCTGACAAAGAACAGCGTCCAGCAAAGTCAAGCGCTCTTAGCCCCTCACCATAGAGGGATTTGTATATATTTATAAATTCCTGATTAACCTCTTTCTCATTTGGGGCCCCTGTTAGCACCCAAACTGAGATGCAGTGCTGATTCACCCTCCTTATGCAATCAGCTAATACCTTCAAATCTGGTCTTTTGTACATTGCATCTGGTGTGCCGCATCCGATATTCAATCCAATCACAAGGGGTTGTTGATTCACAGAGTTATGCGGTGTACTCTTGGGAGCTGAGGTTATGTTTTGATTGAAGCTCAATTTTTCTACACTACGATTACTACCTGAACCGGTAAATTCACTTGGCTCAATTAATTCAATTAATTCACGCTCGAGCACTGAGCGGACTTCCCCACCTTTTTTTGTCTCACCAAGTTCGATTTGAATACCGCCTCGCTCAATCCCCCATGCAGCCAACACCACAAAATCTCGGTATGTATATTCAAGCGGGAGTTCAAGACCTCTAGCCTGTGCAAACGCTTGTACATTTGCTGCGCTTTCGGTATAAAAAATAGAGCGCCCAAAGACTTGGTCAACACCCAAGGACTTTGCACCTACGCTTCTTGTAGCAATCCAGGTGAGTAAACTCGTTCTTGCCCCAGAGGGCTCAAAATCAATGATCCAATCGGGACTGCACCTTTTTGCAGTTGTGATCACCTCTTCTACCAACTTTAAAAAAGGCACTTTTGGGCGCTCTGACTTTGGCAGCCCAGGATGCCCGTTTTGAATCGTTAGGAACTGAGCACTTGAGAGAAGCGGGTGCTCCGTAATTAGTTCTTCTGTGGGATAACCGGCGTGTTTGCTTAAAAAAAGCAAATGCAGTTGCACCTGGGGCCATTTGTTTTTTAGGGCTCTCCAAGCAGCACTTGATCTTAGCAAATCTCCAACCCCCATGCTATGAGACTTGATCATCAAAATAGATCGGGGAGGTACTAAAGGCCCCATAAGCTCAAGGTTTAGAGGCGACTGCGCTGAGCTCATGAGTTGGATTTTTTAATGCTGAGATCGTAGGCAATGTGCGTGTAAACTGTGTTTTGTAGTTCTGCCATTTTGCCCCAGTCCTGAGTTTTCGCCCAAGCTTGCCCCTTCTTAGACAGGCTCTCCCTCATATGTCCTTGCATTGCCAAGACCACTTTTCCAGCCAGTTCTGTGGCGTCATCTGGGTCCGACAAAATCAAAGCACTCTGTCCATCTATTAACTCAGAACTTATGCCGCAGTACTGTGGACCAGAGACAATGACGGGCAAAGCATTGGCCATTGCCTCTAACACCACCATGCCAAACGTATCTTCGCGGGTTGGATGGATCAATAAATCACAAGCGCAGTAAAGAGTCTGCAAATATTTTGCATCCATGACTCCTTTTTCTATCACACGCGCACTTATTTTCTCAGTCAAATGCTCAGCCCAGAACTCTTTTGGTTTTGCTGCACCGGCTATAACCAAAACATAATCTGATGGCAACAAAGCAAAAGCTTTTAAAGCTGTATCAAGTCCCTTTTTTTGAGCATCATGCCCTACCCACAAAACACAAGGACTGTTCTCCGGTAAGCCCATCTGCTCTTTAGCATGCATTCGCCAAACAGCGCGTTCCCCGTGGTTAAGCTCTTCACCTACATTGACCCCTGGGGCGATCGTAATAAGTGCGCTAGATGCACATCCCATTGAATACTCAAGGAGTCTTTTGAGGTTAGAGGACACAGCAACAAACCATCTTCCCGGCTGGTTTTTAAATCTTAACTTTTCGAGTACTACATAAGTCAAAAGCCTGGGGCTTAAGATAACTTTAATCCACTGAAGTAGTTTTTGAAGTCCACTCTTCCCAGCAAAAAGATTGTGGGTGATCGGCATAACGTGCACGGTTTGGACGTCCCCGCTCCAGGTGTTCTCGTGTGAGTGAATCACATCATATCCACTCTTTGTTGCCCTTGCGCAGAAGGTCGCAAAGATCAACTGGTTCAGCCATCTGGGTCGAACAAAGAACTTAGGGACTTGGTGATAGGTCACTTCAGGCCAATCGTGATTAAAGTGCTGAGAGAAAATATGAAACTCATGCAGATGGGCCAATGACTCCACCAAAGCCACCGCATAGTGCTCTGCTCCGCCTGCGGTTGGATCAAAATTGCGATGTAAAACGGCAATTTTTAATCGTTTATTTAATTGCTTACTCAGTGAGCTTGAAAATCTAGATGTAGACTCTTGTTTGTTTTCTCTATTTTTAAATTTAGAGCTTTGTTGAGCCTCTAGTTCATCTAGCTCAGACAAAGATTGCCTACGCGCCAAAAGCTCATCGGCGCTCAAGGGTGAGCCTTGATCATTTTTTTGCCCCCCCTTTTTGGGTGACTTGCCAAGCATCTCGCTAATGGCTTTTACAAAAGAAGCATTCAAAAAATCACCACCTTAATTAAAAAAACTCTCAAGACTAAGGACTCAGGACCCTGGACTCTGGACTGGTAACTAAAAACTTTGGCCTCACTGCAAACGGCGACGATCTTCGTACGATGTCGCAATTTTCAGTAAAAACTGAGGCCAATAGGTTGAGCGCACAACCGGGACTCTGGGTAACTCAAACAAATAATCCCCATCAGTTAGCACGTTGCCTAAACTATTCTTAGGGGCTTGTACGCGTCCCCTTTTGGTGGTAGTTGCTGCCCAGTAACCGGCGGCCCTAACAAACTCGGCATGCACTTTTGTAAACTGACCATACGGATAACAGAATTGATTCACCTCTACACCCAAAGTGCTTTGTAACTGGGATTTGCTGAGCTCAATCTCGTCCTTTGCAACCGAGTCCTCTAGTTCGTTGAGATGTGGGTGTGTAAGGGCGTGGGAACCTACCTCTTGGCCTAAACCGATCCACTCTTTGATTTGAGCCAGATTCATAAGAGGGGAGCTGGGGACACCCAGCGCATGATCCCAACTGTTGGTGCCACCCATTAAATCACTCACAACATAACAAGTAGATGAAAAATTCAACGCACTAAGGATTGGCGCTGCATGGACTAAGTTATTTAAATAGCCATCATCAAAGGTGATGCCAATCACACGGCCCTGCTTTTGACCTAATAGGTAGGGCTGCAGTTCGCTCATACTAAGTCCCTTGTATCCCAATACTTTCAGGGTCATCATTTGACGTTCAAATGAGTTTTTAGAAACGTACAAACTCCTCATGGGAGTCCCCTTGGGGGGAGCCTCATCAATTTGGTGATAGGTTAGTATAGGGATTGGATTCACAACAGTTGAGCCCACCTACAAAAGAACAATATCATAAGTTTCTGGGCCTAGACTTGACTCGGGCTTTAAGGAGATGGGTTTTCCTATGAACTCACTCAGTCCCGCCAAGTGTTGATTCTCCTCATCCATCATGAGATCAATGACCTCGGGGGAGGCCATCACCTTAATTTCAGCTGGATTGAATTGTCTAGCTTCTCTGAGTATTTCTCTGAAAATATCATACACAACTGTTCGTGCTGTTTTAACGATACCTTTGCCTGAGCATATCTCACAGGGTTTACAAAGAAGTTGAGCAAGCGACTCACGCGTTCGTTTTCTCGTAAGCTCCACCAACCCAAGGGATGAAAAACCACTCACAACAGTTTTAACGCGGTCCTTACTTAAATGCTTTTGAAACTCCGATAGCACCGCAACTTTGTGATCCTCTTTAACCATATCAATAAAATCAACCACTACGATTCCACCTAAATTTCGCAGTCTGAGTTGCCTTGCAATAGAACCAGCTGCTTCTAGGTTTGTTTTAAAAATTGTGTCATCAAAATTTCTTGCACCAACAAACCCTCCAGTATTGACATCCACAGTCGTGAGCGCCTCAGTTTGGTCAATCACCAAATAGCCCCCTGATTTCAGATCAACCCTTCTACCCAACGCTTTGTTGACTTCATCATCAATATTAAAGAGATCAAAGATCGGGCGCTCGCCCGAATAACGCTCCAATTTTGAAGCAGCAGCAGGCATGAACTCATTGGCAAACGCACTTAATAATTCAAACTGCTCACGCGAATCAATTTTTATCGAATGGGTATGCTCGTCAACAAAGTCTCTTAGTACCCGCTGCAAAAGACTTAAGTCTTGATGAACGATGGACTTGGGAGGAAGCTTTGTAGACAAATCTTTCATCCTGAACCAAGCTTTTCTTAAGTATTTGATATCCTCCAAAAGCTCTGCATCGCTGGCTTCCTCACCATTGGTTCTCAGTATGAAGCCGCCCCAAATTCGAGCGCTCTGCTCAGTGCTTGAGCTCGAGTTTGAGTCAGTAGCGACACTTAGAACCAACTTTTGCAACCTCTCCTTCAATGCATTTCGCTGCTCAAGGGGGATTTTCTGGGACACACCAATGTGCTCATCTTGGGGTAGAAAAACAAGCAGTCTACCTGCCAGGCTGATCTGAGTGGTGAGTCGAGCGCCTTTGGTACCAATGGGATCTTTAATAACTTGAACCATCAAAGTCTGACCCTCGAAAACTTGTTTCTCAATGGGCGTTAACGTCGACTCAGCAGGGTTTGTCGATTGTGCAGTTGTATAGTGTTCAGAGTGTCTTGCAGCAATTGAGCTTTGAAGATCAGCGACATGCAAAAAAGCGGCTCGCTCGAGCCCTACATCAATGAACGCGGACTGCATACCGGGCAAAACTCTTGAGACTTTACCCATGTAAACATTACCCACCAATCCGCGCTCTAAAGTTCGCTCTAGATGCATCTCTTGAACGGCTCCTTGCTCAAGCACAGCAACTCGAGTTTCCTGGGGAGACCAATTGATTAAAATTTCTTTTTGCATCACTAAACTATAGTCGAATTTTTCAAATAATGACTTAAATACCTAGACCTCTTCAGACTTGGAGTTTAATTTTAGAGTTCTTACAATATTTGGAACCCTAATCTTTGCAAAATCTGCCCACACTCATAAAGTGGCAACCCCATTATCCCTGAGTAGCTGCCTTCAATTTTCTTAATAAATCCGCCCGCCCTCCCCTGGACAGCGTATGCTCCCGCCTTACCTTGTGGTTCACCACTTTGAACGTAGGCCTTGATTTGATCAGCACTTAGCGTATCAAACTCTACGCTTGAGATGCTGAGTGCACTAAAGAATTTAGCTCCTACACCATCAACCGATAAGGGATCCATTTTCTCAATCGTATTGACCTCATTCGGAATGCCTACGCAAATAGCGGTCATTACTTGGTGCGTCTTACCACTTAAACTTTGAAGTGTATGGACCGCATCAAGATCATCCAAAGGCTTTCCAAGAATCTTGTTACCTAATGCGACCGTCGTATCTGCGCAAAGTATGGGGGCGTGCACATGTCTTGCTGAATTTTGATCCTCATCGCCCTGGGTATCTGTTAGTTTGAGACGACTTAAATCCTCCATCGCTCTTTTTTGAAATCTCACAATTGCGGATTGAAGTTTCAACTGAGTCACTCTTTGGACGTAATCAATTGGGAGCTCCCCTGGCAAGGCCGCTTCAAGTGCTTCAGTATCCTCAGCGGGGTCGGCCAACAAAAGTCGGTGCCGGACCCCCAACTGCTCTAAAAGTTGTGCTCGTCGAGGGCTTTGGGAGGCAAGATAAATGAACGCTGCTGACATCTCCAGATCCTACTCTCTGTGGTACGGGTGATGGGTTAATATGGACCAAGCACGATACAACTGCTCAACAAGTAACACGCGAACCATGGCATGTGGCAATGTCATATCAGAGAGTCTTAGAGTCATATTTGAACTGGATTTAAGGGACGGACAAAGTCCGTCTGGCCCACCAATTAAAATAGCGACATCTCTATAAGAATCTTGAAGACTTGAGAGGGTTGTGCTGAGTTGCTCAGTGGTGAGATTTTTGCCACGCTCATCAAGCGCAATAATGTATGCATCTTTTGGTATGGCAGCGCGAATTCTCTGCGCCTCACAGTCCATCAGTTGAGAGACACTCTTAGAACCCCTTGGCTCAGCCTTAACTGCTTTTAATTCAACTTTAAAGTCTGGGGGAAAGCGTTTATAAAACTCATCCCAACCGTCTTGTGCCCAAGCGGGCACCCTTTGACCAACTGCAACGACACTCAGTCTCATGCACGGGGAGGACTGTTGCGTGGTTTTCTTGCAGGAACTGGGGCACCCGTGCTTGCGACACGTGAAGAAGAGGTTGATTTCGCCTTGGCCGGCTTATCTGTCTTTGTGGGTTTATCTATTTTTGTTGATGATCTACCAACTTTTTCTTTCGATGGGGGCTTTGATTTGGTCTTGGCATTAGACTTGGCCCCAGATGACTCACCCTCAACATGAGTATCATGCGAGGCTTTTGTGCTTACTTTTTTAACAACCTTTTTAGCTGGCTTTTTAGAGCCGTGAGTAGCTGTCGCTTTTAATTCACCCTTATCGACAAATTTTTCATCCCCCCCACGCACCTTGGTTTTGCTGCTTGGCTTGGTTTTTTTGGTTGTTTTGGTCTCTGCTGGTGCCGCCTTTGGCTTGGGGAGTTTTTCCTTCACCAGTTCAGACATCTTATCCTCTCCGTGTTTGAAACGAACAGGCTTTTCGCCCCAAATTTCCTCTAAATGGTAGTATTGGCGAATCGCTGGTTGCATGATGTGAGCCACTACGGGTCCACAATCCACAATAATCCATTCACCGTTCTCTTCCCCCTCCACTCGGGGTTTTCCGTAACCGGCCTCCCTTACTTCGTCTCTGACGCTTGAGGCCAGCGCTTTAGTTTGACGGTTGGAGGTACCCGATGCGATGATGACGCGTTCAAACAGGGGGGAGAGTTTTTCAGTGTTGAAAACACTGATGTCGTGTGCTTTAACGTCTTCCAAAGCATCAATGACGATTTTTTGAAGTTGTAAAACGCTTTTCTTAGAATTGGAATCAGTCATTAAAGGATGCTTTTTAATTGTATAAAGAGTGAGATTGAATATAGGACAAAACAGCGGGCGTGACGAATTCAGAGATGTTAGCCCCAGCTTTGACTAACCTGCGGATGTGAGTGGCACTCACCTGCATACTGGGCATACTAAGTTTTACAACAATATCGGATTGGCCAGTAATTAGCCTCAAGTTTTGTTTATCCCTGATGTTTTGCGTTAGGGCTTTATTGTGCCACTTATACTCATTTAACTCAAGACCTTCAGCACTTCGCAGGCCTGAGGGTTGCTCCGCGGTCTGTCGATCAGCAACAGCTAGGGTTGCGAGTTGTAATATTTCTTCCCATCTATACCAGGAATCAAATACATTGGCCTGATCAGCCCCAACAATTAAATAAAAATCTGCATTTTGATACGAATTCTTCAAATAATTTAGAGTGTCAAAGGAATAACTGGTTCCTGATCGTAGGATTTCACAATCATCAATTTGAGCCTGCTTTAAATCCTTGAAAGTCAGGCGAGCCATACTCAGTCGGTGTTCAGCAATGCTTAAGGTGTGTGATTTACGAGGTGTGTTCCCAGTCGGAATAATGATTAAGCGGTCTAACCCGAGTTGTTCCACCGCAATTTCACCAAGCCTTAAATGAGCAAGGTGGGGTG
>DAITOS010000058.1:0-4899 GCA_036834025.1 Limnohabitans sp. | reverse complement strand
ACCCCAATGCGTTCGCGCCCCACGCCTGCTACAAAATCATTTGGAGCTGAAGCATTACTTTGTGAGGTTTTAAGGGTTGAGTTTGGGGTCACAGTAAATGTTTTTTGTGAATACTTTTCTACATCCAATCTTTTGCAACTAAAAAGTATGTACGCAGTTTGTCCTCAGGGAGATTCATTTACGAGCATATTTTGATCAAAAGCGCAAAAAATGCATGAAACTTAGGGCCTTCTTTTTATCTCAATGCGGCTTAACATTTTGAAGTGCTCGGTACCCAATGTCTGTCCTGTACTGAGCTCCTTCAAATGCAATGCCTTCTAGAGTTTGGTAAGCGAGTTGTTGGGCAAGCTTCAAAGTACCCCCAAGAGCTGTCACGCAAAGCACTCGTCCACCAGAGGTTTTGAGCTCCCCCGCCTCCTGTGTCGTGCCCGCGTGAAATACCATCACATCCTCTGAGTCCTCTGGCAGACCCGAGATATTGGCTCCTTTTTTTGGATTTTGTGGATAGCCCTCTGCCGCCATAACGACTCCAAGCGCTGGTCGCCTGTCCCAGTCTAGCTCTAGGCTCTCAAGCGAGGGCCAGACATGATTGTTAAAGAAAAGCTTGCCTGGTTTTTCACGGTCTTGTTTAGGAGATGTATCAACTACTTTCTCAACATGTTTCACCTGACTTTGAGTTGCACTCATCAAAAGATCAACGAGATCAGTTTTAAGTCTCATCATGATGGGTTGCGTCTCTGGGTCTCCTAACCTACAGTTAAACTCCAAACACTTGATCTCGCCGTCCTTGGTGATCATGAGGCCAGCATATAAAAAGCCGCTGTAAGGTACCCCATCGGCTGCCATACCTTTAAGCGTTGGGATGATGATCTCACGCATCGTTTTCGCATGAATTTGTGGAGTCACAATAGGAGCAGGAGAATACGCGCCCATCCCCCCAGTGTTGGGACCAAGGTCTTTGTCCTTTAAACGCTTATGGTCTTGACATGTGGCGAGAGCTACGTTTTGAAGCCCATCACATGTGACTATAAAACTAGCCTCCTCACCCTGTAAAAACTCCTCAATGACTACGCGGGCTTGGCCGTTATGCTGAACTCCGCTGGGCGCGTCGCCAAGCATGAAATCAATCGCCGAGTGCGCCTCCTCAAGCGTCATAGCGACCACGACCCCTTTGCCAGCAGCGAGCCCATCGGCTTTAACAACAATAGGAGCACCCATTCGCTTAACGTAATCATGCGCTTCACGAACATCTGTGAAAGTTTCGTATTTTGCTGTGGGTATAGAGTGTCGAATCATGAAGGCTTTGGAAAAAGCTTTAGAGCTCTCTAGCTGTGCGGCCTCCCTCGTTGGACCAAAAATTCTCAACTGATGGGCCCTAAATTCATCGACTACGCCCAGGGCTAAAGGGGCCTCTGGACCAACAACGGTGAGGGTAATCTGCTCTTGCTGTGCCCACTGCCTGAGCTTGACAACATCTGTTATCGGGATGTTAATAATATTCTTATCTCTGGCTGTACCACCATTACCGGGTGCGACGTATACGGTCTGTACCCTCTTTGATTTGGAGAGTTTCCACGCAATAGCGTGCTCACGTCCGCCAGAGCCGATCACTAAAATTTTCATAAATAGTATTTTGTAATTTTTTTAAATAATCTTTTAAAGAATAAGTGCTGCGTTGTGATAAACCTCTTGAACATCGTCGAGGTCCTCCAACGCGTCTAATATTTTTTGCATTTTTTGAGCATCCTCGCCGCTGAGCTCTATGGTGTTCTCAGCACGCATCGTCACCTCAGCAAGCTCTGGTTTTAGGCCTGCAGTTTCTAAAGCGTTTTTAATGCTCTCAAAGTCCTGTGTAGACGTGATCACCTCTGTGGCGCCATCGTCCTCAGTGAGAATGTCCTCGGCACCTGCCTCAAGTGAGACGTCCATCAACTTATCCTCAGGAGTCCCGGGCGCGAAAATGAGTTGGCCGCAATGTTTAAACTGAAATGCGACTGACCCCTCAGTCCCTAAATTGCCTCCCCCTTTGCTGAGCACGTGGCGAACCTCTGCGACTGTACGCACCTTGTTATCGGTCATGGTATCAATAATCAGGGCTACCCCGCCTATGCCGTACCCCTCATAGCGTATCTCCTCATACTGAACGCCCTCAAGTTGTCCGGTTGCTTTGTCGATGTTTCTTTTGATCGTATCGGCCGGCAAATTGACTGCTTTGGCTTTCTCAATTGCCAAACGCAACCTCGGGTTCGAGCTAAGATCAGCACCACCGGATCGCGCTGAGACCATGATTTCTCTGATAACACGCGTCCAGACTTTGCCGCGTTTTTCATCTTGACGACCTTTGCGGTGCTGAATATTTGCCCATTTACTGTGACCTGCCACGGTGAAATCCTTTTTTATCTTTTAATGTATGTGCAACATTTTAAGCCACGTTGTATTTTTAACGTAAAAAGGTTTCAAACAATACAACAACTTAAAACGACCAAAACAAAACCCCGACTCAGCGGGGTTTAAAAAAAGGGGGGAATTATTCCCCCCCATTAGCTTTAACTTAGCAAAGCCCGTTACTTCAAGTTCAATTTAAGTTAAATTAACTTGCCTCTGCCTCTTCAGGCTCAGCGGGCTCAGCCTTAGAGGATTTGGAGTCCTTCTTGGGCAAGGGTTGAATATCAAGTGTGACTTCGTTTTTGTCATCTATATCCACACTTAGTCTTCCACCATCCATTAGCCTACCAAAGAGTAATTCGTCTGCCAAAGCACGTCGAATGGTCTCTTGTATAAGTCTTTGCATGGGACGAGCACCCATTGCAGGATCAAACCCTTTCTTGGCTAGGTACTGCCTAATTTTGTCTGAGAAAGTGACATCGACTTTCTTATCTGCCAACTGTGTTTCAAGTTGCAGTAGGAATTTATCAACCACTCGCAAAATGATTTTTTCATCAAGAGCTTTAAAGCTCACAATAGCGTCCAACCTGTTTCTGAACTCAGGCGTGAACAACCGCTTGATGTCTATCATCTCGTCGCCAGCCTCCTTGGAGTTGGTAAATCCAATGGTGGATTTATTCAAGGCCTCGGCGCCCGCATTGGTGGTCATGATCAATATTACATTTCTGAAATCTGCTTTGCGTCCGTTGTTATCGGTGAGCGTGCCGTGATCCATCACCTGCAAAAGTACGTTGTAAATATCTGGATGAGCTTTCTCAATCTCATCGAGTAACAGAACTGCATGGGGCTTCTTGGTAATAGCCTCAGTCAAGAGTCCTCCCTGATCAAATCCAACATACCCAGGAGGGGCACCAATCAAGCGACTCACAGCGTGACGCTCCATGTACTCAGACATATCGAATCTAATGAGTTCAATGCCCATGATGTAGGCCAGTTGTTTGGCGGCCTCGGTTTTACCCACACCTGTTGGGCCACTAAAGAGGAAAGCGCCAATGGGCTTATCCTCCTTACCAAGACCAGAACGAGCCATTTTCACAGCCGATGCCAGTGCTTCTAAGGCTTTATCTTGACCAAACACAACGTTCTTCAAATCACGTTCCAGAGTTTGGAGCTTACCTCTGTCATCATGAGAGACGCTTGCAGGCGGAATACGGGCTATCTTTGCAACGATATCCTCAATCTCTGTCTTATTAATCGTCTTTTTACGTTTGCTTGGGGGCAGAATTCTTTGAGCAGCACCGGCCTCATCAATCACATCAATCGCTTTGTCAGGCAAATGCCGGTCGTTGATGTATTTTGCGCTCAGCTCCGCAGCTGCTTGTAAAGCTGTCAAAGCATATTTGACGTTGTGATGCTCTTCAAATCTAGATTTCAAACCCTTTAATATATCAACGGTTTGTTCAATTGAGGGTTCAACCACATCCACCTTTTGAAAACGCCTAGACAGAGCGGCATCTTTCTCGAAAATTCCTCTGTACTCGGTAAAGGTTGTGGCACCGATACATTTCAATTGGCCTGAGCTTAGTGCGGGCTTCAATAAATTTGAAGCATCCAAAGTGCCTCCTGAGGCAGCGCCTGCACCAATTAAAGTGTGAATCTCATCGATAAAGAGCACTGCATGGGGTTTGTCTTTGAGAACCTTGAGAACGCCTTTTAAACGCTGTTCAAAGTCACCACGGTACTTGGTACCTGCTAAAAGTGCGCCCATATCAAGAGAATATACGGTGGCTTCTAACAATATTTCGGGGACATCTTTTTGTGTGATTCTCCAAGCCAAGCCTTCTGCGATTGCAGTCTTACCAACTCCGGCTTCACCCACCAGTAGTGGGTTATTTTTTCTTCTGCGGCACAAGATCTGAATGACGCGCTCAACCTCATAGTCTCGCCCAATGAGGGGATCGATTTTCCCGTCCTTTGCGAGCACATTCAAATTTTGTGTGAACTGCTCAAGTGGAGATGCTTTTGCTTCACCTTTCTCAGCGGACTCGTCTGACTCAGAGGTGGACGCCTCTGAGGTCTTTGTCGGCTCTGGTGGGTCAGTCTTTTTAATTCCGTGCGCGATGAAATTGACCACATCTAGACGCGTAACGCCTTGCTGATGTAGGTAATAGACTGCGTGAGAATCTTTCTCTCCGAAAATTGCAACCAAGACATTTGCGCCCGTTACTTCCTTCTTACCGTTGCCGGTGGATTGGACATGCATGATCGCGCGCTGGATTACTCTTTGAAATCCAAGGGTTGGCTGGGTATCTACCTCATCTGTCCCAGCAACTTGCGGGGTGTTGTCTTTGATGAAATTGGAAAGCGATTTTCTAAGATCGTCTATATTGGCGGCGCATGCGCGCAAAACCTCTGCTGCACTGGGGTTGTCAAGCAGGGCAAGTAAAAGATGCTCGACCGTGATGAACTCATGTCGCTGCTGGCGAGCTTCGACAAAGGCCATATGCAAGCTCA
>DAITOS010000057.1:0-20595 GCA_036834025.1 Limnohabitans sp. | reverse complement strand
GACTATTAAAACTGTACCATCTCAAAGTCATCTTTTCTGGCGCCGCATTCGGGGCATGTCCAGTTCATGGGAACTTGCTCCCAAGGGGTGCCAGCAGCAATGCCGTGATCCGGCGCGCCAACTGATTCATCGTAAATCCATCCACAAATTAAACACATCCAGGTTTTAGTCAAGATTTTCTTCCCAAAAATACGGCACAATTCCCAAGTTAGGGCTCAAATGAACGCCCATTGTATCTACCAATTATGAGCACCTCCAACAATCCCAATCCAAACGAGCCCCAAGAAGAGGAGGCTGACTCTGCTTACCCGTGCGTTTTGGTATTTAATGCAAATGACCCAAGCGGGGCAGGGGGTATTACTGCAGACATACTGTCATGTAATTCCGTAGGTGCCCATACACTCCCAATTGTGACTGGGTGTTACATAAAAGATTCAGCTGAGATTTTGAGTCATGTTGCTATCGATTCAGAGGGGGTCAGTGAACAAGCACGCGCTGTTTTAGAGGATGTCAATGTTCAGGTCTTCAAAGTCGGGTTTTGCGGTGGTCCGGAAGCTTTAAGCGTTATTGCTGAGGTCACGGCTGATTATGCTGATTTACCCGTGATCGCTTATATGCCGAGTCTCTCTTGGTGGGAAGACGATGAAATCGAAGCTTATTGGGACGCTTTCAGAGAGTTAATATTGCCCCAGACCACTTTGCTCATTGGTAATTACAGCACCTTATCCAGATGGTTACTCCCCGATTGGAGCAATGCGAGGGGACCAACACCAAGAGACTTAGCAAAAGTAGCCGGTGAATTAGGAGTTCCTTACACGCTCGTCACCGGAATCACTCCTAATGTACAAACTTTTGAGAACGTACTTTGCACCCCCTACAACGTCTTATTGACTGAGAAGTTCGAGCGTCAAGATGCGGTATTCACAGGCACAGGAGACACTTTGAGCGCTGTAATATCTGCTTTAATAGCGGTAGGCTGTGATTTAGAAGTCGCGACAAAAGAGGCGCTTAACTATTTGGACGGTTGCTTACTTGCTGGTTACCAGCCTGGGATGGGTCTGGTGTTGCCTGATCGACTCTTTTGGACCCAGAGTATGTCAGAGCAAGACGAAGCAGAGCATTCAGAGGAGGGGGATGACGCACAGGGAGAAGTCACTAGTATTGAGGATTTTGGTTTGCATAAAATAACCACTCGCCATTAATACAGAACGACCTTATCTTAATTATTTTCCATCTCATTTTTGTTTTTTTAATTTTTACCCTAAAACATGACAGATCTCAATCAAGTTTATTTTGACCGCGCAAAGGCAGTTATTCCTGGAGGTGTAAATTCTCCAGTTAGAGCTTTTCGTGCTGTTGGCGGAACTCCTCGTTTTGTTAAACGTGCAGAGGGTGCCTATTTTTGGGACGAAAATAACGACAAATACATAGATTACATAGGCTCTTGGGGCCCCATGATCTTGGGACACGGAAATCCAGTGGTTGTAAAAGCTGTTCAAGAAGCGTTGCTTGACGGATTCTCATTTGGTGCCCCAACTCTAAGAGAAGTTGAATTGGTTGAGGAGATCTTAAAGTTAATGCCCTCTATGGAGATGGTGAGATTGGTCAGCTCCGGCACCGAAGCTGGCATGAGTGCGCTTCGCTTAGCTAGAGGAGCCACGGGGCGCAGTAAGATCATAAAATTTGAAGGTTGCTACCACGGACATGCAGATGCCTTGCTCGTGAAAGCTGGATCTGGATTGGCAACTTTCGGTAACCCAACAAGCGCAGGGGTGCCCCCTGAAGTCGTCCAGCATACGTTGGTTCTCGAGTACAACAACATTACTCAACTTGAGGAGGCTTTTTCTTTGCACGGCAAAGAGTTGGCTTGTGTCATGATAGAGCCCATCGCTGGAAATATGAACTTTGTCAGAGCCAGTGTTGAGTTCATGAAGCGCTGTCGCGAGTTGTGTACCCAGTACGGTGCGCTTTTGGTATTTGATGAGGTCATGACTGGCTTTAGAGTTGCACTGGGCGGCGCGCAAAGCATCTATGCATCAAAGATTCCAGGGTTCAAGCCCGACGTTACAGTGATGGGTAAAGTGATTGGGGGCGGTATGCCACTCGCAGCTTTTGGTGGATCTAAGGCTGTTATGGAGCAACTTGCACCGCTTGGTCCTGTTTATCAAGCCGGCACGCTCAGTGGAAATCCAGTTGCAACAGCTTGTGGATTGGCAACTCTTAAGGAAATACAACGCCCTGGTTTTTGGAGCTCACTTTCTGAGAGCACTGAAATGCTTGTTAGTGGACTCAGTAAAGTCGCTAAGGATTTACATATTGATTTTTCTGCAGATTGCCAAGGCGGTATGTTTGGCTTTTTCTTACTCCCTGAGCTGCCTAGCAACTACGGACAAGTCATGAAAAGTGATGGACAGTTGTTCAATCAACTCTTTCACGGCTTACTTGACAAAGGAGTCTACATTGCACCTGCTCTTTATGAGGCTGGCTTCGTAAGTGCTGCGCACTCAAAAAGTGATATTGAGCAAACTATCTCCATTGCTCATGAGGTGATGAGTAAGATCAAGAAAAGCAATTAGTGCCTGAAATGGCGAACACCGGTGAGCGCCATAGCGATACCCTGATCGTCAGCGGCTTGAATGACCTCATGGTCTCTCATTGACCCTCCAGGTTGTATCACGCAAGTTGCCCCCGCTTGCACAACCACATCAAGCCCGTCCCTAAAGGGAAAGAAAGCATCACTGGCAACTACTGAGCCCTGTAGAGATAAGCCAGCATGTCCGGCTTTAATGGAGGCAATTCTGGCGGAGTCTAGTCGGCTCATTTGACCAGCTCCAACACCAAGAGTCATCGAGTTGTTACAGAAAACAATGGCATTGCTTTTAACAAACTTTGCTACCTTCCACGCAAAGAGCATATCTTGTATTTGAGCAGGAGTGGGTTTGACTTTGGTAACTATGCTCAAGCTAGATGGACTCAACTGATGAGTGTCTGCGGTTTGAACCAATAATCCGCCCCCGATGCGTTTGATATCAAGACCCTCAGTGCTTAATGCAAATGATTGCAGTGGGGATTCATGACCTTTAAGGGCAGCATCAATTTCTATTTTTAAAACTCTAACGTTTGGTTTCTTTACTAAAACCTCCAGAGCCTCTGTTGTGAAATCTGTGGCGATCAATACCTCAACAAATTTCTCACTAAGAGCGGTTGCTGTTTTTGCATCTAGGCTGCAGTTAAAAGCGATGATTCCACCGAAGGCCGATGTTGGGTCGGTGCTGAAAGCTCTTGTATATGCCTCTAGTGCCGTTATTCCAGTTGCTACGCCGCAGGGGTTTGCATGTTTAACGATTACACATGCAATATCTGAGAAGCTCTTAACGCATTCCCAAGCCGCGTCTGCATCCGCTAGATTGTTGTAAGACAATTCTTTACCCTGAAGTTGAACAGCGCTGACAAGGGATCCCTTTGAAGGTGTAATGTCTTTGTAGAGGGCTGCACTTTGATGTGGGTTTTCGCCGTATCGGAGATCTTGGAGTTTCGTGAAGTGAGCGTTGAATTGACCAGGAAATTGAGACAATTCTCCGCTAGATTGGCGAGCGGACAAATAGTTACTGATGCTTGCGTCGTAATTGCTTATTCTGTTGAACGCTGCCACACTCAAGGCTAATCTGGTTTGATCAGAGATTTTTTTGTGATCTTTGAGCTCTTTTAGAACGACTGCATATTGTGATGCATCTGTAATGACTGCAACATGTTGCCAATTCTTTGCGCCACTTCTTATCATTGCAGGTCCACCGATATCGATATTCTCTATCGCATCTTCAAAGGAGCAGTTGGGTTTAGAAACGGTTTGCTCAAAGGGATATAAGTTAACGACTAACAAGTCGATAAGACCAATATTTTGCTCGTTCAGAGATTGCATGTGCTGTGCAACGTCTCGTCTAGCTAGTAGTCCTGCGTGAACGCCGGGATGAAGGGTCTTAACGCGTCCATCCAACATTTCAGGAAAACCAGTCAAATCAGCTACTTCCCTAACCGATAGACCCTCATCACTCAGCAATTTAGCTGTTCCCCCGGTAGAGATGAGTTTGATCCCTAACTGCTCCAACGCTTTAGCAAAATCGACAATTCCAGTTTTATCAGAGACAGAAATTAAAGCGTTCATGAGTGGGGTATTCCTAGATAAGTTAAGAACTTAACGATGTTGAAAGAGGTTGGAGGAGTGTGAAAATAAGTAATGAACTTCTTCCCAAATTAAAATTTAGCTTTATGTGCGTTCGTACAAACCATATATCACAATACTGTTTGTTCAGGTAAGTTCAATCATTGTCAAAGCATTTTGTGATCGTTTAACTTCTTCCGCAGAGTGTTGCGATTTACCCCAAGCCATTGTGAGGCTTTAGATTGATTGTTGTCTGCGTGTTTGAGCACTACTTCAAGCAACGGTTTCTCAACTATTTTGATCAGCATATCGTGCAAATTATCGGGCTCAGATCCTCTGAGATCTTTAAAGTAGGATTCCAAGCTGTGTTTGACAGCGTCTTCGATTTGTTTTTTACTCATAAATTTGCTCTATTGCTTCTGATTTTGACTTTATCAAACGATCCCCAAACTCGCAGAGATCATCAAAATAATGACCTACTGCTTGAAGTTGTTCGTCCGTACTTTCTAATTGATTCATCCGATCTTTGAAATCTTGGTAGCCTTTTAAGCCCTTAACATACCATCCGATGTGTTTGCGCGCAGTGCGCACTCCCATGTGTGAGCCGTAAAGAGTGTAGTGATCTTCAAGGTGTTCTAAGAGGTGGGATTTAACCTCTGTTACAAGGGGAGGGGCAAGCAGTCTACCTGTTTGAAGGTAATGTGTAATTTCTCTAAATATCCAAGGATTACCTTGAGCCGCTCGGCCGATCATTACTGCATCGGCTTTTGTAGTGTCAAGAACCCATTTAGCTTTTTCAGCTGAGTCAATATCACCGTTGGCCACAACTGGAATTGATAGAGCTGACTTTATCTGTTTGATGGTGTCGTATTCTGCTTGGCCTTTGTATCCGAGTTCACGAGTTCTTCCGTGAACGGTGATCATTTCTACGCCAAGAGCCTGAGCGTTAAGTGCAATTTGTTTTGCATTTTTGAATTGTTCACTCCAACCCGTGCGCATCTTAAGAGTAACGGGTACAGAGACGCTTTGACAAGCATTTACAACAGAATCTATAATTTTTAGCGCAAGATTTTCATCTTGCATAAGAGCAGAACCTGCCCATTTATTGCAAACTTTTTTAGCCGGACAGCCCATGTTGATGTCAATAACTTGGGCTCCTTTGTCAATATTAAAAAGAGCTGCTTGAGCCATGACCTCGGGCTCTGTCCCTGCAATTTGAACAGAGATTACGCCAAACTCACCTGAGTGATTTATTTTTCTTTGAGTCTTCGCACTATTGATTAAATCTGGCCTAGAAGTGACCATCTCACTGACTGCGTAACCAGCCCCTAATTTTTTGCACAATGCTCTAAAAGGTCTGTCTGTGACCCCAGCCATAGGGGCAACGAAAACATTGTTAGCGATTGTATGGGGACCCAGTTGCATGCCAATTTTGGATATTTGAAATTGCTTAAAAAGGAGGCACGATTGTAGCGATTACACACTAGAAAGATAGTCAAATTTAACAAAAATAAATAATACTTTTAACGATTTAAAAAGTGTTCTTAAAATGTGGTTACTTAATTATTAATTCGCAAACAATTTGATCCTAGGTAAACCCTAGAAAATAAATCTATCGTCAAACAAGCAAAGAAAATAATTATGGACTAAATAAGAAATTCATGACGTCCCCATCATGGACGATATATTCCTTACCTTCTGCACGCATTTTGCCAGCGTCTTTGGCGCCTTGTTCGCCTTTGTGAGTCATGAAATCTGCGAAAGAAATAGTTTGAGCTCTGATGAAACCTTTTTCAAAATCAGTGTGAATCACTCCAGCAGCCTGAGGGGCTGTGTCCCCTTTGTGGATCGTCCAAGCTCTTACCTCTTTGACGCCAGCTGTAAAGTAAGTTTGTAGTCCAAGGAGCTCGTAAGCCCCTCTTATGAGTCTATTTAGTCCAGGCTCGCTTTGACCCATTTCTGACAAAAACAATGTCTTCTCCTCATCGTCCATGTCGCTCATATCAGCTTCCATTTTCGCGCAGATCGCAACCATAGGCGCCTTTTGTGAATCTGCCAATCCCTGGAGCCTGACTAAATATTCGTTATTTTCAAATCCATCCTCACTAACATTACCAACAAACATAGCAGGTTTGGCAGTAATTAAACAAAACTGTTTTAACAGTCCCCAATCATCCTCTGAAAAAGGAAGGGTTCGAACGGGGTGACCTTGGTTTAACGCAGTCTGGCAAGAGTTGAGTAAAGCTAATATTTTGATAGCTTCCTTATCGTTGCCTGATTTTGATGTTTTTGTATACCTAGCAATTGACTTTTCAACAGTACCAAGATCGGCCAAACAAAGCTCTGTTTGGATGACCTCTAAATCAGAGATTGGATCGATCTTGCCCGATACGTGGATGATATTGTCATCATCAAAACAACGCACAACATTCACAATTGCATCGGTTTCTCTTATGTGTGCCAAGAATTGATTACCAAGTCCTTCACCTTGACTGGCTCCGGCCACAAGGCCCGCAATATCAACAAATTCAACAATAGCTGGTACAACTCTTTCTGGTTTAACAATTGTGGACAGATCACTCAGTCTGGTGTCGGGGACTTCGACCACTCCGACGTTTGGCTCAATCGTACAAAAGGGATAATTCTCAGCAGCTATACCTGCCTTCGTCAGTGCATTAAAAAGGGTTGATTTGCCCACATTGGGTAGTCCGACGATTCCGCACTTTAAGCTCATAAAAATTCCAAAAAATACTTGATGGGTGTAAAAGACTGTTTTTCTAACCTGAACCCTAGATTATCGGGGAAAGTCCGGCATATTGGCAACTGAGGGTGTGAAATCTAACTTTAAATAAGCAAAGCATTCAATACGAACTAGGAATTAATATGCGTATTTGTAATTAAAAATTCTTCAAAAGCTCTAATCGGAGATAAATCATTAAAAAGAATATGACGTTTTTGCACGATCTCTTGCTTTAGACGATGAATAAGTCCTGGCGTGGTGGCCACTTTGACGACTAAGTCAATATAGTCTTGATCGGTATGAGCGATACATTCAATCATACCCATTTTATTCAATATACCGCTAGCGAAACGTCCTCTTAAAAAATACCCGTGCTTGGTTACGATGGGTAGTGCACACTCAAGCGCTTGCATTGCAGTGTTGAATCCTGAAAAACCTAAAGAGTCCATAAATAAATCTACCGCATGCATCAGGCCGTAAAACTCCTGTGGATTTAGCCAAGGCATGAAGACAACATAGTCCTTCACATTGAGTCCAAAATTCGCAAATGACTCCTCTAATCTTTTCTTAAAAATCTCCACCCCTATGCCGTCTTTGAATAAAAAAATGAATTGACTGTTATTTACCCGCTTGGCAATTTGTGGGTATATCCAGTCATAAATCGGTGAATACTTGAATAAGTTTCCAGGGCAAAGTAATTTAACGCTTGAGGATTTAATCCCGTGTTTATTCAGATCTACCGGCACAGGGTTTAAATTGAGAGCCGAATATGTGCATCCCAAAGAGGGAAGGGTGACTAGTTTTTCTGAATATGCTAGCTGGGAGGTCTGATTTTCAAATAATTCAGAGGATATAAAGTAATCAATGGTTGGAATACCAGTTGTCTCAGGATGCCCCCAACTCACAAGTTGTAGTTTGGCCAGTCGTAAATTGGCAATCTGAGTTGTCAACGCATGCATACCTATTTCGGGAAACAATAGGACGTCAATTCCCGTCTCAAGAATGCATTTGGTCCAGTCCGAGAGGTTGGCAAGATTTTGTGTAAAACTGGTTGATCTAGATTTGGCGAAAGCAGTTTCATCATCTATGGAATTGCTTAAATAAAAGATGTGAATCTCAAATTTAATGGGGTCTAAGTGCTCAACAAATCCTTTCGTAATGGCATTCCAAACGGAGTGGAACCTGATTTGATCGCTGACAATTCCTAATTTGATTTTTCCGCTAGTTTTGGAACTATCAAGACTAAAATTCTCAGATTCATACCAATGAGACATAACTTTGCTGCAGATTTTTGCATAGCTCTTCATTAAATCAATATTATTTTTTTCCTGATATGCAAGATAAAAAGGTTGATGCAGTCCAACCGATTTATAGCTGTTTAAAAACCCAGAATCATTCGCTTGCATTTCAAGTGAAATTAAGGCCTTCTCATAAGCCAATCGTGAAGTCTCCAAGTGTTGTTTGCTGTATAAAAATGTAGGCACGTTAGATAGGGCAATTCCCCATTTGGCTGCTTGGTAATTCGGGTCTATTTTTAAAGTTCTTAGATAATATTTTTTCGAGTCTTCAGTGGAATTAATGTCTTTTAAAGCATTTGCTAAGTTAAAGTTACCTTGTGCAAATTGAGGGTTGATCTCAATCGATTTGGAGTAACAAGCAATGGCGGGAAATATTTGTTTGAGTTCGCGAAGAACTACGCCTTTGTTGTTAACCGCATCAACAAAATTCGGACTGTGTTGCAATGCATTGTCATAGCAAATTAATGCGTCTTCAAACCTATTAAGTTCTTGCATCAGGTTACCCAAGTTGTTATGAGCGTCTGAATAGCTAGGATAAATTTGAAGTGCAGTTTGGTAGCAGAGCAAGGCTTCGTTGTATTTCTTTAATTCTTTAAAGACATTACCCTTGTTGTTATGTAAATGGGGGGCTTGAGAGTTAATTGATAGCGCTAGATCAAAACACTCCAAAGCCTGGTCATAATGCTGAAGTTCAAGAAGTAAATTGCCTTTGTTATTGTATGCATCTAAATAATTTATATTAAGTTTAATCGCATGATCATAAAGCGTTAGAGCGTTTCTAATATCTCCAACCTCTTTGTAAGAACGCGCAGCGTTGTAGTAGGTCTGAACAAAATTTGGATTTATAAGGGCGGCACGGTTAAAGTTTGAAAGAGCTGGCATGAAAAAACCAACGCTATGCAACACAACACCTAAGCTGTTGTATGTGTCATAAGATTGTGGCCTTAAAGCAATAGAGTATTCATAGCTTTTTATAGCTTCTAAAGGCAAGTTAAGAGCTTGAAGCGCATTCCCTTTATTAGAATGTGCCTCGGGGTAATTGCTTTGGAGCTCAATTGCTTTGTTGTAACTCTCAACGGCGAGCCTCGGCTCCTTTAAGTCCATCAAGACGATACCTCGGTTATTAAAAACGCTTGCATTTAATGGATTGATCTTAATTGCTTTGTCAAAGTAAATAAGACTTTGTACGCTATCCTTTTTTTGAGCAAATAAGGTGCCCAATAATTGCAAAGCATCAAAGTGGTTGGGCTGTATTTTTAAGACTTCTCGATAACATGATTCCGCTTCAGTTATGTGTCCCTTTTGATGAAGTTCGTAAGCATTTGAGAAAATTACTTGAGCCTTCTCTTTTAAATCATTTTGAGTCTTATTAGGTGAATTAAATGCGTTTTGAGACGTAACGAGATATTTTCCCGATTTCTTATTTTTATTCATTAGAGCCCTTTTGAAGGGTAATTAAATTGGCCAAAGAGTATAAAGAAGGAAGTAGTTCAAATCAAACTTTTATCAATCTCAAGAGCGGCTAGTGGAAAACCCGAGGATTTTAAGTTGAGTTATTTTAAGTTGGAAAAATTAATTACATTTACAGACCTAAATGTAGTTAAATAATTGTATTTAGTGCCTAATTTATTAGGCTTGTGTTGCTGGAGCACTAAAGAATCAACTCAATTAATCGCAAAATCTAAAGCTCGAAAATACGAAAGATAAATATCTAAAAATTTGAAGATTTAAGAGAAGAAATTGACATATATCCTTATAAATAATTATTACATTTTTGATTTATTTCATAGCCCAAAAGTCACTAATTTTGTTAACTATGATGTAATTTATGACTGCAATATCGGATTAGAGGGGGCGTGAAGAAATGTAAATGTATTTTAAGTTTCATTCTTATGTTCACGACTCAACTTAATAGCCACCTAAACTGACCTAAAATGCCACATTGTTCTAAGTTATGAGCCCCCTTTCCGGCTAGATAATTTAAACGAATCAAATAAATTGAAGAATCAGCAAGGATTGCAGCATGCGCAAATTTGAAAACGGGCTTATCAGTTTAAAACATGCTCAGGGTAGCGTCTCAAGTCGACTGCTTTGGGGAGTTTTAGTTGTGGGACTCCTTGCTGGCG
This sequence comes from Limnohabitans sp., assembly GCA_036834025.1. Taxonomy (GTDB): domain Bacteria; phylum Pseudomonadota; class Gammaproteobacteria; order Burkholderiales; family Burkholderiaceae_C; genus Limnohabitans. The sequence continues at coordinate 10,272 of DAITOS010000057.1, read as the reverse complement.
GCTATTATTACTTTTCAAATAAGGACGCCCCTGAGGCTGACAAGCGCTCTGGATTTAAAAATAGACCCGTACCGGTTCTTGTTGGGGAAATTAAAAAGGGCGATATCACCGTTAGCATGAACGCACTTGGGACTGTGATTCCCAGAAATACGGTTACTGTTTATCCTCAGGTAAGTGGCATATTAACAAACGTATTTTTCAAAGAGGGGGATATGGTTGAAGCGGGCCAAATATTGGCCCAGATTGATTCAAGAACCTATGAAGCCAGTCTGAAACAAGCCCTGGGAGCCCTAGAGCGAGATAAGATGCTTTTGCGTAACGCTGAGACTGATCTTAAACGGTATGAGACCTTGATAGCTCAAGAGTCAGTGTCCTCTCAAATTTATGAAACACAAAAAGCATTGGTTGACCAATATAGAGGATCAGTAATTACAGATCAAGGTTCGGTTGATGCAGCAAAGCTTCAAGTTGAATTTGCCAAGATAGTTTCTCCAATATCGGGAAGAGTTGGGCTTCGTTTGGTCGATCCAGGAAACTTGGTTCAGGCCAATAACTCTTCCAGTTTGTTTGTGATTACTCAGGTCAGTCCTACCACTGTTATTTTTGCTGTCCCGCAAAACTTAATAGGGACATACATGCAAAAGCTTAATCCATCATTGGCTTCACAAGCTCCATCTAAGACCGGAGCTACAGACCCAAGCAAAGCTGGGCCAGGTTCAAGAGAGAAGGGCGGGAATGAGAAGGGCGGAAATAGGGGTAATCGGGATGCTACGTTTGAAGGAAATAAGGAGGGGGGTTGGCCCGGTAAATCTAGCACCTCAGCGCCTTTGGGATTCTCATCTGAATCAGGTAAGAAAGCTAGCACAATACGCCCGACTCAATCTAGTAATTCGAAGCCTCAGTTGGTCGAGATAGAGGCTTGGGATAGTGAAAATAAGTTTTTAATTGACAAAGGTAGGCTTGATAGTATTGATAATGTGATTGATATAACGACAGGTACAGTTAAACTACGCGCAATTTTCCCCAATTCTAGAGGTACGTTATTCGCTAATCAATTTGTAAATGTGAAATCAATTCTTGAGGTTAAGAAAGATGTCATTTATATGCCAGCGACTGCATTGCAAAAGGGCACGATTGGCACATTTGTCTACAGAGTTAACGAAGACGGAAAAACTGTTTCGGTTGTGCCGGTAAAGCTTGGACCTACAGATGAGGACAAAATACTGGTTGAGTCTGGTTTGAACCTAGGCGACAAGGTTGTGATTGATGGCCTAGACAAGTTAAGAGAGGGCGCCAATATTGTTATCAGTGAGCCTGTTAAGCCCGGTGGTGGTAAGGGGCGCAAAGGCGCAGGAGATGATAAAGGCTCCTCCAAGCCTGAGGGTCCTGTCGGGGCATCTGACAAACCACCCCCCAATTCAAATACTAATTCAACTCCAGCGGTTTCTAGTCCTACAGAAACTAAGGTCCAGGCAGGTGAAAAGGTCGAAAAGGGTGAGAAAACAGATCAAGAAAAGTTAGCCAAACCTACTGAAGGAATACCAGATAAACAAAAAAATTCAGGCAATTGGGACAAGAGCAAAGTCAACAAAGAAGCCCAATGAACCCTTCGCGCCTTTTTATATTACGCCCAGTTGCCACCTCGCTTTTGATGGTGGCTATCATGTTGGCAGGAATCATTGCTTATAAACTGCTACCCGTATCTTCTTTACCCCAAGTTGATTATCCAACGATACAAGTAGTTACCCTTTATCCAGGGGGGAGCCCTGATGTGATGACGTCGTCTGTCACAGCACCGCTTGAGAGGCAATTTGGTCAAATGCCCGGACTCAATCAAATGTCCTCCACCAGTTCCGGTGGGTCATCTGTAATTGTTTTACAGTTTAGTTTAGACATTAGTTTGGATGTCGCTGAGCAAGAGGTCCAAGCTGCAATAAATGCTGCAAATTCTCTTCTTCCCGGCGATTTGCCTGCTCCGCCCATATACAGCAAAGTCAATCCAGCAGACGCACCCGTGATTACGTTGGCGGTGACCTCAAAGACTTTACCCCTTACAAAGGTTGAGGATTTAGTCGATACACGAATGGCTCAGAAAATATCACAATTACCTGGGGTTGGGTTGGTAAGTTTGTCTGGGGGTCAAAGACCTGCGATTCGGATTCAGGCGAATCCTAAATTATTGGCTGATATTGGATTGAGCCTAGACGATGTAAGAACCGCAATTGCGAACGCCAACGTAAACACGGCCAAGGGAAGTTTTGATGGACCTGAGCGTGCATCAACGATAGATGCTAACGATCAAATAAAAACAGTTGCCGATTACAGCAAGCAAATCATTGCATTTAAAAATGGATCGCCCATACATTTATCTGATGTGGCAACGGTGATAGATGCTCCTGAGAACGTAAGACTTGGGGCTTGGAGTAATGGCGAGCCGGCGGTGATAGTTAATATCCAGCGTCAACCAGGTGCGAACGTTATCGAAGTTGTCAACCGAATTAAAAAACTACTTCCCCAACTCTCAACGACGATGCCCTCCTCAGTTGATGTCAAACTATTGACTGACCGAACAACAACCATTCGAGCCTCTGTTGAAGACGTGCAACTAGAGCTCCTGTTCTCCGTTGTTTTGGTAGTGCTGGTAATTTATGCATTTTTGGGGAATTTATTTGCAACTATCATCCCTGGGGTCGCCGTTCCTTTGTCGTTAGTTGGCACATTTGCAGTGATGTACTTAGCGGGCTTTTCTTTGAACAACCTCTCTCTTATGGCGTTGACCATCGCTACTGGATTTGTAGTTGATGACGCCATTGTGATGATTGAGAATATCTCTAGATACATTGAACAAGGCGAAAGCGCCTTGGAAGCTGCCTTAAAAGGCTCCAAGCAAATTGGATTCACCATCATCTCGTTGACAATTTCTTTGATAGCTGTTCTTATCCCGCTCATTTTCATGGGAGATGTTGTGGGCAGACTCTTTAGGGAGTTTGCAATTACTTTAGCTGTCTCAATCATTATCTCTGCCATCGTGTCTTTGACTCTGACTCCAATGATGTCTTCAAAGCTTTTAAAACACATGACAGAGGATAAGCAGAGTAATTTTTATAAAGCAACAACAGGTTTTTTTAATAAATTAATTAAACTTTATGGATCCTCATTAACTTGGGCCCTAGAGCATCAAAAAAACGTTTTAAGTTTGGTCGTGTTGACGATGGTGTTGACGGTTGGTTTATATGTGTTTATACCCAAAGGTTTTTTCCCAACTCAAGATACAGGGGTGATTCAAGGAGTGTCTGAGGCATCACAAAGCGTCTCCTACAAAGCAATGGCCCGATATCAACAGGATTTGGCCGATGTGATTTTGCAGGACAAGGATGTCGAGAGTTTGTCAAGCTTTATTGGAGTGGACGGAGTTAACTCTACGCTTAACAATGGCAGAATTTTGATAAACCTAAAACCTCACGGCGATCGAGATAGTATTCAAAAGATTATTCGTCGTTTGCAACAAAATGTTGATGCGATTCCCAATATTAAACTTTATCTCCAAGCCTCTCAAGATTTGACAATAGAGGATCATATTAGTAGGACCCAATATCAATTCACAGTAGAGAGTGCAAACGCAGGTGAGTTAGATGAGTGGATGCCTCTTATCGTTGATAAACTCTCAACTCTTCCTGAGTTAACGAACGTTGCCAGTGATTATCAAAACAAGGGGTTGCAAGCCTACGTTGTGATTCACCGAGATGATGCGGCTAGGTTGGGGGTCACAGTTGCTGCAATTGATAATGCTCTTTACAACGCCTATGGTCAGAGACTTATTTCTACTATTTTCACTCAAACCAATCAATACAGGGTAGTTTTAGAGGCAAAGAAAAGTATTGAATCGGGTCCAAACGCTCTTAATGATATCTATGTGCCGTCCTCCAGCGGACAACAGGTTCCACTTAAAGCGATAGCTCATGTTCAAGAACAGTTCGGACTTTTAACTATTAACCATCAAGGACAGTTTCCCTCTGCAACAATTTCATTTGATCTATCAAAGGGATATTCCTTGGGAGACAGTGTTAAAGCTATCGACAAAGCTCAGAAAGATATTAACGTGCCCTCCAGTGTGGTTACACGTTATCAAGGTGCTGCTCAGGCCTTTAGCGCCTCATTGACCAACACTCTTTGGCTGATATTGGCGGCAATTCTTACGATGTACATTGTTTTAGGTGTTTTGTATGAGAGCTACATTCACCCCCTCACTATTTTGTCCACACTTCCTTCTGCAGGGGTTGGGGCATTATTGGCGCTGATTGTTTCTAATAATGATCTTGGTATTATTGGAATCATTGGAATTATTCTTCTCATCGGTATTGTTAAAAAGAATGCCATCATGATGATTGATTTTGCACTAGACGCCGAGCGAAATGAGAACAAATCTGCCAGAGATGCGATTTACGAAGCATGTTTGCTAAGACTTAGGCCGATATTGATGACAACTATGGCGGCCTTGTTGGGGGCGTTGCCCTTAATGCTTGGGACAGGTGTGGGCTCTGAGCTCAGGCATCCCTTAGGTATCACAATGGTAGGAGGACTTTTGCTTAGTCAATTGCTTACTCTTTACACAACTCCAATCATTTACTTATATTTCGACCAGCTTGCAAAACGCTTTAAGGGCATTGAAGGCGGGACCAAGCGGGAAGCAAACTAACACTTTTCATCTCTTAAGTTGACCTGTTTTTATATACCTTTAGCCGTTTTAGTCCACATACCAAATCCATGAGCATCTCCAAGCCCTTTATCAACAGGCCAATAGCAACCACTTTAATTACGGTTGCCATTGCTTTGTCGGGCGCAATTGCTTATTTCTTATTGCCTGTCGCTCCTTTACCCCAAGTAGAGTTTCCAACCATTCAGGTACGAGCCAGCTTACCGGGCGCTAGCCCTGAGACGATGGCCTCAACAGTGGCTACACCCCTTGAGCGCTCCTTGGGACGGATAGCGGGAATTACAGAGATGACCTCCAGTAGTACGCTTGGAAATACAAATATTGTTGTTCAGTTTGACTTAAGCAGAGGAATAGACGGAGCAGCCAATGACGTGCAGGCTGCTATTAATGCAGCTCACGCTTTGTTACCCACTGGGCTGCCGATTAACCCAACATACCGTAAAGTAAACCCAGCGGATGCCCCCATACTAATACTTAGCTTGACCTCGGACACCATGACTAGAGCCGAGTTGTATGACGTTGCATCAACAGTGATGGCGCAAAAGCTTGCGCAAGTTAAGGGTATTGGCCAGGTCAATATTGGTGGCAGCTCTTTGCCAGGTGTCAGGGTTGAGTTGGACCCAAAAGTCATGACTCAAAATAATATTGGTTTTGCTGATGTTAAGGCAGCAATCACCGCAGCAAACTCAAATAGACCTAAGGGTATGATTGAGAGCGGGGATAAAAGTTGGCAAATACTGACCAACGATCAAGCCAAAAAAGCTGAAGACTATATTCCAGTCATTGTCTCTTATCACAATAAGGCTCCCGTTAGATTGGGTGATATTGCGCAGGTCATTGATTCAGTTGAGGATTTAAGGAACGGAGGAATTGCAAATTCAAAACCCGCAGTCCTTCTTGTTTTATTTCGCCAACCTGGTGCAAATATCATAGCTACAGTAGACCGTGTTAAAGAAACTTTGCCAGTTTTAAAAGCTTCAATTCCTGCTGCAATAGACATCGGAATTCCAATCGACAGAACTCCAACGATTAGAGCCTCGCTGTACGAAGTTGAGAAAACTTTGGTTATTTCAACTTCCCTAGTCGTTTTGGTTGTGTTTTTATTCCTAGGTAGTCCACGCGCTACTTTCATCCCAAGCATAGCTGTGCCTGTTTCATTGATTGGCACTTTTGGAGTGATGTATTTATGTAAATTTTCACTTAATAACCTCTCCCTAATGGCGCTGACCATCGCAACAGGCTTTGTTGTTGACGACGCTATTGTTGTACTTGAGGCAATAGCAAGAAGGGTCGAAAATGGCCAAAGACCTTTGGAGGCCGCAGTGCAAGGCGCCAAAGAGGTTGGTTTTACAGTGCTCTCGATTAGCATTTCCCTTGTGGCGGTTTTTATTCCAATACTTTTGATGGGGGGCATTGTTGGTAGATTGTTTAGGGAGTTTGCGATTACTCTCTCAGTCGCAATCGGCGTGTCCTTGCTCATATCTCTTACAGCAACTCCCATGCTGTGTTCACTCTTGTTAAAAGGGAAGACGAGGGGGAGTGAAAAAACGTTTTCCCATTTTTCCGATAAAGTTTTCGCTAGGGTATTGAGCTTTTATAAAAAAACTCTTGATGTTGCAATCAATTACAGACGACTTACCTTGTTGGTATTTGTAGCTGCTCTTGGGCTGAATATATATTTGTACGTCATCATTCCAAAAGGTTTTTTTCCTCAACAAGATACTGGAAGAATTATTGGAAATATTCAGGCTGATCAAAATATTTCATTTCAAGCTTTGCAAGTTAAGATGGCGAAAATCACTGAAATTGTGATGAAAGATCCCAATGTCAAAGACGTCATAAGTTTCACAGGCGGCGGGCAACGTAACTCGGGAAATGTATTTATTTCACTCAAACCCATTAAAGAACGAGCTTCGATGGAGGAGACAATAGGCGGGCTGCGAAAGAAGCTTGGATCAATTGCCGGAGCTACTTTGTATTTGCAACCTGTCCAAGACATTAGGATCGGGGGCAGAGGTAACAACGCCTTGTACCAATTTACCATTCTGAGTGATAACTTAAATGAGTTGAGAGCTTGGGGGCCCAAGATTCGTTTTGCAATGATGGACCTACCGCAGTTAATTGATGTGAACACTGATGCTCAGGATAAAGGACTGCAAACAACTTTAAAAATCAACAGGGCTGCTGCTGCAAAATACGGCTTAACTCCTAATTTAATTGACAGCACACTTGGCGCTGCATTTGGACAAACGCAGGTCTCAACGATCTTTAATCCGCTTAATCAATATCACGTTGTGATGGAGGTGGCTCCCCAGTATTGGCAAAGTCCAGAGATATTAAATCAAATGTACTTTAGCACCTCTGCTCCAAGTGGCTCTACTTTTGGGGTTGGTGCTGCGCAATCGCTTTCTGCGGCTAGTGCATCACCAACTCTAAATATGGGAAAAAATCCAAATGCGAAAGTGCCCTTGAGCGCGTTTGCTGATTTTAAAATCGAAAATACAGCACTTGTTGTAAATCACCAAGGACAGTTTGCTGCAAACACCATTTCATTCAATCTGCCACCTGGAGTATCACTCGGTGATGCATCAGACGCCATTTCTGCAATGTTTGAAAGACTTCACGTGCCTGATACTGTTCGTGGGGGATTTCAAGGTACTGCGCTTGCATTTCAAGACTCTTTAAAAAGTCAGCCAATGTTGATTTTGGCCGCTCTGATCACAGTCTACATTGTGCTTGGAATTTTGTATGAGAGTTTGATACATCCTTTGACTATCTTGTCCACACTCCCCTCTGCAGGCATTGGTGCTTTACTTGCGCTGATGCTCTTTAACACTGAGTTTAATGTGATTGCAATGATTGGGGTGATACTCTTGATTGGAATTGTTAAGAAAAATGCAATCATGATGATTGACTTTGCAATCACCGCTCAAAGGGATGAGGGGTTGAGTGCTCATGACGCAGTCATTAAGGCCTGTTTACTTAGATTTAGACCAATTATGATGACAACTGTTGCCGCTATCTTAGGAGCAGTCCCGCTTGCTCTGGGGGCAGGGGACGGCGCCGAATTTAGAAGACCCCTCGGTATTTCTATTGTGGGTGGGTTGATACTCAGTCAGATTCTTACTTTGTATACCACCCCTGTTATTTATCTTTACATGGATAGACTTCGTCTTTGGAGTAAAAAATGAGCAGAAATTTTATGCCTCAATTAAAGGAGTTATCTCTGAAAGTTGGCATCTCTATCGCAGCGCTTTGTGTGGGTGGGTGCATGATGGGTCCAGACTACGTTAGGCCCAGTTCTGCTTTGCCTCAATCTTACCGGGAAGTCAGCCAAGAATGGAAGCAAGCGGATCCGAGGGACTTCTCTCCGAGAGGTAATTGGTGGGAGATTTATAACGACCCATTATTAAATGAGTTAATGCTTAAGGTGAGGGTAAATAATCAAAACATTATTGTTGCAGAAGCACAGTATAGGCAAGCAATTGCTTTAGTCGATTCTGCTCAGGCTGGATTGTTTCCTTCAATTGGATTGAACGTGGGTCAAAGCAAGGGCTCAGCCATCAACAGCAATTTCTCAAGTGTGGGTGTGGGTGCGAGTTGGATGCCTGATTTTTGGGGAGGTGTGAGGAGATCGGTTGAGGCAAGTAAATCCAACGCTCAGGCCAGTGCTGCGAGTTTAGAGGCTGCTTTATTGGCGAATCGGTCCGCACTTGCTCAAACTTACTTTCAACTTAGGATTACGGATGTTCAAAGGCAGATGTATGACGATACGGTTGAGGCTTACAAGAAATCATTGAAAATTTCCGAGAACCAATTTAAGATGGGTGTGGTTTCGCAGCTTGATTTAAGTGAAGCTCAGACTCTTCTTCAATCAACCGAGGCTCTTGCAATTGATGTGGGAGTAACCCGTTCACAACTTGAGCACGCGCTAGCAGTATTGATAGGTGAGTCACCATCTGTCTTTTCCTTAGCCCCTGAAAAGATTGAGTACTCCTCCCAAAAGAATTCATATGAAAGCTCAGTCGGAAAAGTCTTAAGTAACTTACCCTCAGTTCCAACGGGTTTACCTGCGCAGCTTTTAGAGCGAAGACCCGATATTGCAAACGCAGAGCGATTGATGAGCGCTGCTAATGCAAAAATCGGTCTCGCTAAGGCTGCGTTTTTCCCGACCCCCATGATCTCGGCGTCGTCGGGTTATCAAAGCTCGGTTTGGCCTAATTTAATAAGTGCTCCAAACAAAGTCTGGTCAGTTGGTCCTAGCGCAGCTTTGGCCCTTTTTGACGGAGGATTGAGAATTGCCGCAACAGATCAGGCTGTAGCTGCTTACGATCAAAGTGTTGCTGCTTATAGGCAAACTATTCTTAATGCATTTCAAAATGTTGAAGATAACTTGGTATCTACTAAGCTTCTTCAGGCTGAAATAGTCAAGCAAAATCAGGCAGTAATAAGTGCTAGAAGAGCTAGCAGTATTGCCCTTAATCAATACAAGGCTGGAACAGTTAACTACTCTATTGTTGTGACAAATCAAGTAACACAACTTAATAATGAGCGGATTTTGATGAGCTTACAAAATAGGCTAATCACTGCCCATATCAATTTAATAGCTGCCCTTGGAGGCGGTTGGGGCGACAGTAATGTCAAATCTAACTAAATATAACCAAACTATCAAAACTAAATTTTCGAGGAGTTGTTAGTCGAATTTGATCTTCAAAGATGGCGCTGTAGAACTTTTCTAATGTTGTATTATTTGACGTTGATCGTTATTTTTATAAGTTCCTTTTTTTATAGCAAATTACTTGATTTAAAATAATCTTGAAAGGAAATTTATAAATGAAAAAATATTCATACAAAAAAATCATAATATTTTTTTATTTAGTCCTTTCGTTTTGTCAAGCTTCATTTGGATATGTCGAAAATCCCGAAAAAAATTTCTCTACTAAAAAAAATATGGTGGATGAATCAAAAATTCGCTGGACTCCAGTGAAGAATATTCAAGCCACTTGTGAGGCAGAGAGTCGCAAAAGAAAATTTGGTGGATTTGGATATGCTGTGGAAGCATGTAGCTTTTGGGATAAAGATGACGACGGCAATAATATTTGTTCTATATATACAAAGGTCTCAACCAATATGCATACTTTAGGGCACGAAGTTAGACATTGTTTCCAGGGAAAATGGCACAAGTGATCCATTATGATCACGGTACATAAAGAGAACTATTTATTTGAAAATTACAGGTTACATTTATCGAACCACTGTATTTGCTGAAGAAAAAAATCGTTTTTTATGAGATGCCTATCGCCCATTAATGGTGGAGAGCCAAGAATTTCAACAACTACAGGCTACGTGTCTTGGCACACTGTGGTTGGAATGGAATAATAAATCGTGTTTAATAAGATGCCCATCCCCCGTTAATGGTGGAGAGCCCTGATTTTTTGCGTAAACCTCTGGAGAGGGGGCATGAATACTGGGTATTTGGTGGCGCTTCACGGATTCGAACCGCGGACCTGTGGATTATGATTCCATCGCTCTAACCGACTGAGCTAAAGCGCCGAGCC
>DAITOS010000056.1:0-20756 GCA_036834025.1 Limnohabitans sp. | reverse complement strand
GGTGGTATGGGGGTTTTAGTTGGGGATGGATGGTTGAATTATGGTCAAGAAAAAATATTTGAAACTTTTTACAATGCTAGGCTAACCAGTCACATCTCCACAGCACTAGACTTTCAATACATCCTTAACCCAGGCTACAACAAAGACCGAGGCCCAGTCCCGGTATTGGGTTTAAGGTTACATGTGGACTTTTGAACTGCTTAAGCTGATTACGGGGCATTAATTCAGCCTACAATTCGCCAGTCGAACTCTAGTTCTGTTTTAATGAATTCTTCCTTTCGTACCTCCACCTTAACAAAAGACGTCTACAAGGTTGATGTGAAAACTGTCTTTGCTTCATGCCTTTTCCTGTTTTCAGCCCTGGTTTTTAGCCAGTCTGTTCTATCTACTGTAAAACCAGGGCCTTCAAATTACCCTAGTAAACCCATAAACTTCATCGTTCCTTACGGGGCAGGGGGAGGTGCGGACTCACGCAGCCGGCAAATAGCCAACCTGCTAAGCATTGAATTGGGACAGCCCATCATTGTTGAGAATAAAGTCGGCGCCGGGGGAAACATAGGAACTGAGTTCATCGCTCACTCAAATCCGGATGGCTACACCATAGGGATGGGTAACTTTGCTCCTCTTGCGGTTAACAAAGCTTTATTTGGAAATCTTCGATATGACCCCGAAAAGGACTTGATTCCTATTGTGTTAATCGACAAAGGCCCACTGGTATTAACCGTAAACCCAAAGTCTAAGTTTAAAACTGTGGCGGACATCGTCGCTGCGGCTAAAGAAAAGCCTGGAACACTGACCTTTGCCTCTGGTGGAATTGGTGGCACCCATCAGCTCTCAGCAGAACTTTTCAAGCAAAGCGCAGGTATAGAGATGATCCATATCCCGTATAAGAGCGGCGCTGCCGCAGCATCTGACTTGTTGGGAGGTAGTGTAGATTTGATGTTTGAGCAAATGTACTCTGCTAAACCTAATATTGATGCAGGTAAACTTCGAGCAATTGCGATTACTAGCAAGAGCCGATCTCCTTTGCTTAAAGATATTCCAACCTTTAGTGAGGCTGGTTACCCGCAAGTTGTGATCCTTAACTGGCAGGGATTCGTAGCGCCAAAAGGGACCCCTCACGAAATCATTGCAAAGCTAAATGTTGCAGTTAATAAAATACTCAAAAATGAGAAGGTTAGAGAATTAATTTTGTCCCAAAGTAATGAGGTAGGAGGCGGGACTCCGGAGGAGTTTGCAGCACTGATTAAATCGGAATCCATAAAATGGGCGGAGGTGATCAAGAAAGGCGACATCAAGCCCGATTAGTTCTTCGATAATTTATAGTTTATTTTCAACCCTATAAGCATCTACCCTCGAAGTGTCTTTTAATTACCCGCTCCTATTTAACAACCTATGGCACTGCGCTCAACAATTTATAAAGTCGATCTTCATGTTTCTGACTCAGATCGAAATTACTACAACACTCACTCATTAACAGTTGCACAGCATCCCTCGGAGACCGCTGAGCGGATGATGGTCAGGCTTGTACTGTTTGCTCTATACGCGCAAGATGATTTGGTATTTACCAAAGGGTTGTCCGATGTTGATGAACCAGATATGTGGGTCAAAGATCTCACAGGTCAAATTCAACTTTGGTTGGAGGTGGGGCAGCCTGATGAGAAGAGAATCCTAAAAGCATCCTCTAAAAGTGACCAGGTTGTAATATGTGCATACGCAGGTCAGGCATCAAAAGTTTGGTGGAGCGGTATAAAAAATAAGATCGAACGTGCAAAAAATGTCCGAGTTATCTGCTTGCCCCAAGTGGTCACTAAATCATTTGCCGCATGGGTCGAGCGAGGTATGCAACTTCATATCAATATTCAAGAAGGTGAAATACTAATTTCTAGTGACAAAGGCCAGGAGAACTTCTCGGTGGAGCAACTCAACTAAAGACTGCAATCTGTTTTTATGTGGCTAGTTCAAAAGTACTATCACGCTTTAATTACAATTTTTGAATTCCTTAAATACCTATTGACACAAGCAATAGTTGAAAGAATTCTCCCGGTAAACCGCAATTGAAATTCTCAGAATTTAATGGTTTAATCCAGTCTATCGTGAATTCTTACAGTTTAAATTTTTTTCTGTTTTTAGTGTTTAATATCAATTTATATTTTTTGTTCAAGGGTAATAAAAATGATTCAACTCAATATCAATGGCCAAGATCAGCAGGTAGATGTCGAGCCCGAGATGCCTCTTTTATGGGTGCTCAGAGACACTTTGGGGATGACGGGTACAAAGTTTGGTTGTGGTATTGCCCAGTGTGGTGCTTGCACTGTTCACCTTAATGGGCAGCCAGTGCGCTCCTGTTCATATCCAGTGTCTGCAGCTGTTGGACAAAAAATTGTGACCATTGAAGGTCTTTCAAACGATTCAACGCATCCTGTGCAAGAGGCATGGTTAGCGCTAGACGTTCCACAGTGTGGGTACTGCCAATCTGGGCAGATTATGGCTGCGAGTGCCTTATTAGCAAAAATACCTAAACCTACGGACAAAGATATTGACGAGGCAATGACCAATATCTGCCGTTGCGGGACATACCAACGAATTAGGGCTGCCATACATCACGCGGCTGAGACGGGCAAAGGTATAGGCTCAGTTATTCATTACATGGCTGAGGGACATGAGTCTACAAGTATCGATTCAGAAACTATAACAAACGCATAAGGAGTTATATAAATGACAACACAACTAAATACTCCTGAACAAGTCAACTTAGAAAATATCTCAAACCTTGAGTCATCAGATTTAAAACTATCCAGAAGATCCTTTGTTGTTGGTACCGCCTCAGCTGTTGGGGGGGGATTATCTGTAGGATTTCACGTACCCGCATTAGCTCAATCGGCTCAAGCCGCCGCAACTCAAGAGGTCAATGCTTGGGTTGTTATTAGACCAGACGATTCGTGCGTAATCAGAGTAGTACGAGCTGAAATGGGCCAGGGTACACATACAGGTCTTGCTCAATTGGTGGCTGAGGAGCTGGAATGTGATTGGGCGAGGGTGAGTGTTCAGCAAATGACTGCAGGTCAAAATTTGGCTCGCAACCGGGTTTGGAAAAACATGGCCACTGGGGGCAGTCGCGGCATAAGGGAATCTCACGAGTACGTGAGACAAGGCGGTGCAGCTGCAAAAATAGTATTGCTCCAAGCCGCAGCCAACCAGTTTGGTGTTCCAGTTGCTGAGTTGAGTGTTTCAAAAGGCGTAATCAACCACGCTGCAAGTGGCAGACAACTCTCATACGGCCAAGTGGCTGATCAAGCATCAAAGCTACCCGCTCCAGATGTTAAAACCATCAAACTAAAATCTCCCAAGGATTGGAAGCTAGCGGGGCAACCCCTTAAGAGGCTTGATACGGCAATGAAGGTCAATGGCCGCTTGAAGTACGCTGTTGATATTAAATTGCCAGGGATGGTCTATGCAGCTATCAAAGCTTGTCCTGTGTTTGAGGGTAAGTTGAAGAGTTTTGATGACTCTGCAGTGAAATCAATGAGAGGCGTTAAGGCGGTTTTGCGTGTTGACGATAACGCAGTTGCTGTTGTTGCTGATAATTGGTGGCGTGCTAAGCAAGCTTTAAATGCATTGCCTATCGTTTGGGATGAGGGTGTGCATGCTAAAGCCTCCAGTGAAACCATACGCGCAAACATCGTTGAAGGACTCACATCGTCTAATAACGTATACGCTGAAACAAATATTGGTGACGTAGACGATGCAATTGCGAAGGCTCATAAACGTGTTGAGGCAACTTACATCACCCCTTTTGTTTCACATGCTTGTATGGAGCCAATGAATTGCACGGCCTTGATCACTGAGAACAAGGCAGAAGTTTGGGTTGCCTCTCAAAATGCAGAGGCCTCACTTGCTGAGTTAGCCAAGTCCACTGGACTTGATGTATCAAAATGTGAGGTTTATAACTCATCCCTTGGAACGGGTTTTGGTCGACGTGGTGGTTTCCAAGACTATGTGAAACAAGCAGCACTTATTGGTAAGCAAATGCTTGGGACACCCGTAAAGCTTTTGTGGTCTAGGGAAGAAGACATTACGCATGACTTTTACCGACCCATTGGGCACTGCAAGATGTCTGCCGGCTTGGACAAGCAAGGTAATTTGGTCGGTATGAGTATTCGTGTTTCAGGGCAATCTATTAATGCTTTCGCAGCACCGCACAACATTAAGGACGGCAAAGACCGTCGTCAACTGCAGGGGTTATGGCCTGAGCCAGATGATGCACAGTTTGGATACACCATACCAAACCTTAAGGTTGAATATGCAATGCGCAACTCCCATGTGCCGGTTGGTCCTTGGAGAGGGGTGAATACCAATCAAAACGGTTTGTACTCTGAGTGCTTCATGGAGGAGGTGGTTCACGCCTCCGGTAAAGATGCACTTGAGTTTAGACGGGCACTTCTCAAAGATCATCCTAAGCACCTAGGAGTATTGAACGCAGTTGCTGAAAAAGCCGGTTGGGGTAAGCCTACTGCTGCAGGGAGACACCGCGGAATTGCTCAGTTCATGGGCTACGGCAGTTACACTGCAGCGGTTGCTGAAATATCAATCAAAGGCAATGAAATTAAGATCCATAAACTGGTACTCGCAACCAACTGTGGTCACGCAGTAAACCAACGTATGGTTGCTGCTCAAGTCGAAGGATCAGTTGCCTATGCGCTCGATACCCTTCAAAGTGAAGTGACCATAAAGGACGGTAGAGTTGAACAATCCAACTTTGATACCTATCCGATAGCAAGACTAAAGCAAATGCCTCATATTGAAACTGTGATTGCGCCTACCTTTGATTTTTGGGGTGGTGTGGGTGAGCCAACTATCTGCGTAGTAGCTCCAGCAATATTGAACGCTATTTACAAGGCCAGAGGCACTCCAATTCGCAATTTGCCTTTGAAAAACTCGGGACTAAAAATTGTTTAATTTTTAATCTTACTTTTTTAAGAGCCTATTGCTGCCTGTATAAGGGGTGATAGGCTTTTTTTCTGAAATGAAATTAAAACCGAACCGATTTTTAGTAGTGTTTCTTTGGCTTGTATTGGTCTGCGAATCCCCTTTGGTCTGGGCGGAGTCGTTAAAGGGCCCAGAAAAAGTTGAATTATTAAAGTACGTTGTAATTGAAGACTCAGTAAAGGTCGCGTTGGGGGGGCTAATTGGAGATCACAAGCGGGGCGAGCAAATTGTGCAGACCAGCGAAGGGCAATGTACGCTTTGTCACTCTATTCCTGGTTTTACTGGACAGGTCGGAAATTTAGGTCCTAAACTGCATGGAGTGGGATCAAGGTACAGTGTGTCTCAAATCAGGTTGAGAATAATTAATGAAAGTTTGGTAAATCCTCAAACGATCATGCCAGCGTTTTATAAGGCAGATGGATTGGTTGGTGTAGATCCCGTTTGGCAAGGGAAACCCATTTTGAACGCTCAACAAATTGAAGATGTTGTAGCTTACCTCTCTAATTTAAAATAGGACATTGAACTTTGACTAATAAAGACATCGTTGTGAATTCTTATAAAAACAAGAGAGCTATGATTGGCTTTTTCGCAAAGTATTTGGCGGCTAGGTGCTCTGCAGGATTTGTTGGTTTGGCTTTGCCGGTGAGTGCAATCATTGCAGGAGTACAAAGCAAAAATGCTGCGGCTCAATCTAACAACATTGCATCAGGTTCCAAGCAAGATCAAACCCCTTTTGAGATCCTTTACAAAGAAATTACAAACTCTCAACCCGTGTCTGAGGGGGGAGTCGTTATTGAGACTCCCAGGCTTGCAGATAACGGTCACTCGGCAGCTCTTCGGGTTTATGTTGACAGTCCTATGTCCAAGGATGATTTCGTTAAAAGCATCTTTCTTTTATCAGATCGAAATCCAAGACCTTTTATGGCGAGATTTGATTTGAGTCCTCTTAATCCGAGGGCTGAGATTTCAACCCGGGTTCGGTTGAACGGTTCTCAAAATGTATATGCTTTAGCGCTTACATCCAAAGGAAAATGGCAAAGTGTTCATGTGCCAGTCGAGGTTACCGAGTCTGCCTGTCTGGATGCGAGCTAAATTATGGTCGCAAGAATTATTGTTCCCGCAAATATTGCTGCTAATGAACCTTTTGAGGTTCGTATTTTGATCCAACACCCTATGGAGACTGGCTTTAGACAAGATATGATGGGTAGCTTGATTGCAAAGAATGTGATTCGCAGTTTGTCCGTTACTTTTAATTCGGAGGTGGTCTTTAAAGGATCTTTGGGGACTGGGATTGCTGCAAATCCGAGTTTGCAATTTTGGATGAAAGCCAGTGAATCAGGAACCTTAAAAATGGTTTGGGAAGATGATTTGAGTGCGCTTGGTGAGGTGGAGAAAAATTTAAAGATTAAAAATTAAAGTTTAGAGATCTTTTTAGATATGAAAGCTGAAACTTTTTAAAATACCAAGCCATCTACCTAAAAGTGAAAAAACTTTTGAATTTACAAACCATCACCCTGCCTTGCTGCACAACGGCATTCATTACTAAAAAAGTTATTCATGCTGTTAGGGCATGTCTGCTTTTGGTCTTAATCACAATTACAAATGCTTTCATACACTCTAGCGTTGCTTTAGCTAACTCCAATGAAATCAGTGTCAATGACCAGGGTGCAGATTTCACAAGAGTAATCCCCTCAAAGGATCTGAGATCGGGTTCTACATTTATCAGCAACGATCTTAAGTCCATACAGAGTAATGACGACCTAAATCCAGCTTTTCTTTGGGTCCTACAAGGAGAGGCACTTTGGTCAAGCGTTGCAGGGAAATCCTCCCCCTCTTGCGCAAATTGCCACGGCGAGTCTAACCAAGGGATGCGCGGCGTTTCAACGCACTATCCCCAAATTGATAAAGAGTCAGGTGAACTTATTAATCTTGAGGCACGTATTAATCTTTGCAGGGTTCGACATCAGAATTTAGATCCCTTAAAACTGGAATCTGATCAGATGTTGGGCATCACCGCTTATGTAGCGCTGGCCTCTAGGGGACTTCCCATGAATATCCGTGTGGATGATCAAAATATGGAGCATTTCTTAAATGGGCGTTCAATTTATTACAAAAGACTAGGACAGATTAATTTGGCTTGTACTCACTGCCATGAACAAAATTGGGGCGCTAAACTTCGAGGCGAGACGATCAGTCAGGGCCATATTAATGACTACCCCGCCTACAGGCTTGAGTGGCAGCGTATGGGCTCTCTTCATAGAAGGCTTAGGGCATGTTTAAGTGGGGTTAGGGCTTATATGTACCCGCTAGGCTCGAAAGAGTTATTGGATTTGGAGCTTTTTTTGGGATGGAGAAGCTCCGATCCAAAAATTACAGTTGAAACCCCTGGGGTAAGACGCTAGAGGAAATTATAAAATTTTGGTTAAAAATACAAGTTATATATTTTCTACTTTTTCTTAACAAATACACACAATTAGGAGGCATGAAATGCATAAACTTTCATCACTAGAGATTGTCCGTCATGTAAAGCGCATGACTATTTGTGCGCTCGTCCTGAGTTGTGCAACGCTTGCTCAGTCTCAGCAGGCTAAGATTGTTCGTGTGCCTTTGCAAAACCATGACTTGTCCATACCAGACAAAGTGATGGTTCAGGTGCGAGCAGAGTTTGCGGAGACCGCTACGTCGGGTCGTCATACTCACCCAGGTGAGGAAATTGGATATCTTTTAGAGGGGCAGTTAGAGCTAAAAGTGGATGGTCAACCTACACGAATTTTGAAGCCAGGAGATGTGTTTTTTATTCCGGCAGGCGTTATTCACGAAGGTATAAATACATCCTCTGGGACTTCAAAAGTAATTGCGACCTACGTTGTTGAAAAGGGCAAACCAGTTGCGAGCCCCGCGAATTGAAATCATCTACTCTTAAAGGTTATAAATGAAAGCTGCTTGGTATACGAAAAACGGATCTGCTGAGGACACTTTAATTCTGGGCGACTTAGAAATACCGGAGCCAGGTGCGGGGGAGGTAAGGATCAAATTAAAAACATCCGGTGTGAACCCGTCCGATGTTAAATCAAGAATTGCCAGGCCGCTTAACGCACCTCTTATCATCCCTCACAGTGATGGTGCTGGGGTTGTTGATAAAGTAGGTGAAGGAGTGAGTGGATCAAGAATAGGGGAGAGGGTATGGATTTGGAATGCACAGTGGGCTCGTCCGCACGGCAGTGCTTGTGAATATATTGTTTTAAAACAAGATCAGGCAGTACATCTTCCCGATGGAACTAGTTTTGAAGAGGGCGCTTGTCTGGGTATACCATTTTTAACTGCCCAACAAGCGGTAAATCTATGTGGTGAATTAAAGGGAAAAACAGTTTTAGTTACGGGTGCCGCATCTAGTGTGGGGCATTACGCTGCTCAACTTGCAAAACTTGCAGGTGCTCGCGTGATCGGAACTGTCGGCTCAATTGAAAAGCAAGCCCACGCAAAAGCAGGGGGAGTAGACGCATGTATCAATTATAAAACTGAAAATGTTCCCGAGCGAATCAAAGCGTTGAATGAAGGCAAAGGTGTAGACGCTGTAATCGATATGGACTTCTCAACTACTAGCCAATGGTTGGTTAGTGGTGCGTTGAAGGCTCACGGGGTGTTTGTTTGTTACGGCTCCAACATTGCAGGTGAGTTGCAAGTGAATTTTAGGCCAATGCTTTTTAATTCCTTCACATTTAAGTTTTTTCTTGTCTATGACTTAACACCCGAGGATAGATTAAAAACCTTGGAGCAAACAAAATCTATACTTGAGAAAAAACTAATTAAACACACCGTTGCTAAGGAATTTGCACTCGCTGAGATTGTTACTGCCCACAAAGCAGTTGAGCAAGGACTTTATATGGGCAATGTTGTTTTGACTATTTAAGAATTCTTTCTGCCTCAGTTTTTTACTTGTGTTATTTGCGGGTTAATACGGAGAGGTAAAAATTACTTTTGATCGTTTTTAGTAAATAATCAGTGTTTAGCTTAATTGGTCAATCTTTTTAGATAAATTGCTCAATATTTTGCAAACAACTTGTTTCATATCTCAAGATCTTATCCATCTCGCATATCTGAAATAACTTCAAATTCCTTTTTATTTTTCATTAACTTTCCTTTAAATTTACATAACTTAAATCATGCGTTTTATCAGTTTCGATCACAAAGGCCATTCCACAGTCGGTGTTGTTTTAGACGCCAAATCAGATCAATTTGTTGACCTGTCGATTCTGGGTACCTCCCTTCCAACAGAATTAGCTGCCTTAATTAGCACGCCCAATGGGTTAAGGGACGCATACGCTGCAGCCCAATCTGCACCAGCAAGTGCGCTCAAATCTATCAAGAACGTACATTTGTTACCGCTAATTACCAACCCCAGTAAGATTGTTTGTATGGGGCTTAATTATGCGGATCATGCAAAAGAAGGCGGTAATGCGAGACCCGAATTTCCGAGCTTTTTTCTAAGAGGTCCTTCCTCCATGGTCGGCCATCATCAGCCCATCATCAGGCCTAAGGCATCAAGCAAACTCGATTTCGAGGCGGAGCTTGCTTTGGTGATCGGTCATAAAGCACGCAATCTAACTCCAGATAATGCGCTGTCATGTATTGCTGGATATTCTTGTTTTAACGACGGTAGTATCCGAGACTTTCAAAGAAAGTCTTCTCAGTGGACTTTGGGTAAGAATTTTGACGCCACTGGTGGGTTTGGTCCGTGCTTGGTAACACCAGATGAGCTACCTCAAGCCGCAGATGGTCTAAGGATTCAATCCCGCTTGAACGGCCAGATAATGCAAGACGGTAACACCAAAGATTTTCTATGGGGAGTAGTTGAGTCCCTTTGCATCATCAGCGAATGTATGACTCTCGTCCCTGGGGATGTGATTATTACAGGTACTCCGGCCGGTGTAGGCTACGCTCGCACTCCTCCAGTATGGATGGCGCCAGGCGACATTTGTGAAATTGATATTGAAGGTGTTGGTGTATTGGTTAATACGATTGCAGATGAGCAATAACCGATTTCATTTTGGGATATGAAAATATTCTTTTATGCAAGCGATTTGTTGGTATGTAGTTCTAAATTTCACGATTTAAAAATCAATCAAGGGAGACATAAAGATGCAGAATCATAATCGCCGTGAACATCTAAAGCAGTGGGGTGGATTGATTGCTGGTGGCCTAAGTGCAGTTGCACCAATGGCCTCTAAAGCTCAACAAAATGCTCCAATTCCTCTTGAAGGAATAGGCCATAAAATAAATCATATCTCTTACTCTGATTTGGGCGGACGCCCTGATAGCGTCCAAGTCATGAGAAACAAGGGACACATTTATGTGGGTCATATGCACAGCGATGGGGTCACAATTTTGGACGCAGCAAATCCAAAAGATCTAAAGCCTGTTAACTTCTTTACTGCTGGAAAATACACGCGAACCCATCACCTTCAAGTCGCTGAGAATTTACTCTTACTTGCCAATGGCGCAAACATTGTTGCAATGCAGTCCTATAACGACATGAGGGGATATTTTGAGAACAATCCTGCTGATAATTTAACAAATCGTAAGAAATTTCGCTCAGGATTGTCGATTCACGACATCTCAGATCCAAAAGAGATGAAAGAAATTGCATTCTTAGAGATGCCAGGGATCGGTATCAATAGACTCTGGTGGGTCGGTGGTCGTTACGCTTATATTGCGGCACACTTGGACGGCTTTACGGATACTATTTTGATCACAGTTGATCTTCAAAACATAACCAAACCTGAGATTGTCTCTAAATGGTGGATGCCTGGTATGAACCGCGCTGCGGGAGAGGTCTCCAAGATGCCTAAGGGCAAAAGGATGGCTTTGCATCACATGATTACGTCTGGAAACAGAGGTTACGGTGCCTGGCGTGACGGTGGATTTACTGTGCACGACTTAAGTGACCCAGCTTCACCCAAATTACTTTCACATATCAATTGGTCACCCCCTTTCCCAGGTGGCACTCATACAGCACTTCCACTACCCAAAAGGGGCTTGTGTGTGGTCGCAGATGAGGCTAACGCAGAGAAGTGCGCTAAAGGAATTTTTTACACCTTCGTACTTGACGTGAAGGTATCAGAAAATCCAATCCCTATCTCCACGCTGCCAACACCTAAGGACAGAGATTTCTGTGGGCTTGGCACGTTTGGGCCCCACAATTTGCATGAAAATAGGCCTGGCTCTTTTCAAAGTGAGGACACCATATTTGCGACTTACAATAATGCAGGCGTAAGAGTTTTTGATATCGCCAATGCTTTTGAGCCCAAAGAGATTGCATACTGGGTACCCCCTTTGCCTCAAAAAATGATGGATCCTCGCCCCAACATTGCATTTGCAGCCAAAACTTGTGATGCCTACGTCACCCCAGAGGGCTTGATGTATGTGACGGATTGGAACGGCGGATTACATGTCTTGGAATACAAGGGCTAAATCACAGGCACATACTTGTAACTTTTTTAAATTGGAGTATTTAAATGTCACTTCGTATCAACGATACTGCACCAAATTTTGATGCACAAACAACCCATGGAGCTATTAATTTTCATCAATGGATAGGTGACAGTTGGGCAATTCTTTTCTCTCACCCAAAGGATTTCACCCCTGTTTGCACGACCGAGCTAGGTTATATGGCCAAAATTGAGCCAGAGTTTACAAAAAGAAATTGCAAACTTATTGGCCTTAGTCTTGATCCTGTTGATCGTCATGGTAGTTGGGCCAAAGATATTGAGGAAACTCAAGGCGCTGCGGTCAAATATCCGATGATTGGAGACACTGATCTTAATGTGGCTAAACTTTACAACATGTTGCCAGCGGATGAGAGCGGGTCGTCTGAGACTAGAACTGCTGCGAACAGTGCAACTGTTCGCTCAGTATTCGTAATTGGCCCGGATAAAAAGATTAAACTTATGATGACCTATCCAATGACAACGGGGCGTAACTTTGACGAAATTTTGAGAGCTCTTGACTCGATGCAGCTAACGGTCAAGTATAAAGTCGCGACCCCTGTCAACTGGAAAAATGGTGAGGACGTAATCATCGCTGGATCTGTAACTGATGAAGATGCCAAAACGCTGTTTCCCCAAGGATGGAACACGGTTAAGCCTTACCTCAGAGTTGTCAAGCAACCTAAATAGTTTCTCAATAGAATTTAGACCTAAATTTAGGGCTGCCGGATAAATCTGGTGGCCTTTTTCTATTTCTCCGCACAATATAATGAATCTTGAATCTGTATTTTTAGATCGTTTTGATTGTTTGTATAAGATAACGAACTAATTTGGGTGCTTTATTTTCTTTTGACAATGGTATTTTTGTTACTTTTAAAAGGTTGCTATGCACGACGTTGAATCCATTACCAAATTGCTAGACCCATTATTTCCTGGTCTATTCGGGGTAAAGGTGACTGAGGTCGGTATTGATAAAGTCTTGGGCGAGCTAGAACTAAGAGAGGACTTTATCTCTGTTGGAGAGATTATTCATGCAGGTGCTTATCTGACCCTTGCAGACACGCTATGCGTGGTTGGAACTCTCATGAACTACCCCGACAGCCAGCAGGTCCTCACAAAGGACACCAGTACGAAATTTTTAGCTAATGCAGAAATGGACTCAGTGCTAAAAGCTGAAGCTAGAGCCTTTCACAGAGGTAAATCTACCATGGTTTGGCAGGTGAGTTTACAAAATGACCAGGGTAAATTATGCGCTATCGTTACTCAGACAATGCAAGTACTCGACCCCGTAGATCAGGAGATTCCTCTGCCGCCCATTGTTCCTCCAGTACCGCTGACTCCACCGCCGCCCCCACCGCCTCCCGCGCCCAAGCCTGAGGTACCGCCAGAGGGTGAGGTTTCCCCAGAACCCGCTAAATAAAAGATGTCTGATTCAAGGAGTAACCGCAAATGACTGCATTCATAAGAGGTGTAGTTGCCGCAACGGCAACTCCTGTCGACGAGCATTTCGAGCCAGATACGCCTCGATTGATTAAGCACATTAAGTTTCTTTTAGAAAATGGTTGTGACGGCATCAACTTGCTAGGTACAACCGGGGAAGCAGCTTCCTTTAGTACATCTCAAAGATTAAAAATAATGAAGTCTGTAAAGGACGCGGGCTTGCCAATGAGCCGTATGATGGTTGGTACTGGAGTCTCCTCACTTGTTGAAACCCTGGAGCTTACTCGTGCTGCTGGTGAATTGGGTTTTAACGGAGCTTTAGTGGTCCCCCCTTTTTACTACACAGGAATAGATCACCAAGGACTCACCCAGTATGTTGATCAATTTTTAAAAACGTTAGGAAGCATCAAACTCCCTATTTATTTGTACCACATCCCACAAAACACGGGCGTGCCTTGGCCTATTGAAGTGGTCAGCGATTTGGCCAAGCGATATTTAGGTAAAGTTGTGGGCATTAAAGATAGCGCTGGCGATATAGAGTACTCAAAGGCTGTGGTGAAAGCTATCCCACAATTTCAAGTCTTCCCAAGTTCTGAGGCTACATTGAGCTCAGCTAATGAGGAAGGCTTTGCTGGTTGCATCTCTGCGACTACAAACATTACGTCCAAAGATTCTCAAATTGCTTGGTCTAAGCAGGGGACTCAAGAAGGTACCGCAGCTGGTAAAAGAGCTACAGAGCACCGTGCTATTTTAGGTAAAGACTCCTTAATTCCAAGTGTTAAAGCTACTTTATCCGTTATTCATTCGGATCCTGGATGGGCTAGAACCCATCCACCCATGTCACCGCGAACACCTGAGCAAACCTCAATATTACAAAGTAATTTGGCACAAGCTGGCTACTTATTTTGAAGTTAAACTGATTAAAAATCAATTAAATCAAGGCCTTATTTAACTCACTAACTTTAAGCAAATGGGGGTGTTGACGAGTTATTTTATTCCTCTACAATGCGCAATCTTTGGCTCTAAAGTAGTTTATGTCACTTAGCAATCCTGAGTTCTCCCAGTCTAAGCAGCTCCCCCCAGTAGATATCAAAAACAACCATGGTCACGGTCGAGGCAGTTTCGCTGCCTTAACGCTCGCTGCAATTGGGGTGGTGTTTGGGGACATCGGTACGAGTCCCTTATATGCTTTAAAAGCATGTTTTGATCCAACAAACGGTATACCCCTTACACACGACTCCATCTTCGGTGTGATTTCAATGGTGTTTTGGGCATTTGTTTTCGTGGTCTCTTTAAAGTATGTGCTCTTTGTGATGAGAGCCAACAACCACGGCGAGGGAGGGATTTTGGCTTTAATGGCGCTTGCTATGAGAACAACCAAAGTAGGCACAAAAAGAGCAATGACGTTAACTATCGTTGGAGTCCTAGGGGCTTGCCTCTTTTACGGAGATGCAGTGATTACTCCAGCCATTTCTGTGCTTTCTGCTTTAGAGGGATTACAAGTCATATCCGATGGCTTAGCCACTTACATCTTGCCTCTGACAGTCGCTATTTTGATTGCTTTGTTTATATTTGAGAAAAAGGGAACTGCAATCGTCGGGGGACTATTTGGTCCAATTATGGTTATTTGGTTTAGCGTTATTGGTTTGATGGGCGTTTATCAAATTATCAACGCTCCTGAGATTCTTGCTGCCTTTAACCCGCTCTACGCTTTTAATTTTATGAGGCAAGATCCGGCAATCGCCTTTACAGTTACGGGATCTATTTTCTTAGTATTGACCGGGGCAGAAGCACTTTACGCTGATATGGGGCATTTTGGTATCAAGCCTGTTCAGTTCTCTTGGTTCTTTTTGGTTATGCCTTGTTTGCTTTTGAATTATTTCGGACAAGGTGCGATGTTCCTTGTGAATCCCGCTTCAATTTCAAACCCATTTTTCTTGATGATCCCGGAGAGTTTCTCTTTGTTTTTGGTCATTTTATCTACCGTAGCAACTGTGATTGCTTCACAAGCCTGTATCTCCGGTGCGTACTCCATGACCAGTCAGGCAATTTTGCTAGGATTTTTACCCCGTATGAGAGTGCTTTTCACCTCTGAGAGAGAGATTGGACAAATCTATGTTCCCTTCATCAACTGGGTTCTTTGCTTAATTGTTGTAATGGTAGTACTTGCATTTAAGAAGTCAGATAACTTAGCTGCAGCCTACGGAATTGCGGTTTCAACCACAATGTTGATGACAACGTTTTTGGCCGCTGTAGTAATGAAAGTCGTTTGGAAGTGGAACCCTATTTTAGTGACAATCGTTATCAGCGTATTTATGATTGTCGATTTTGGATTCTTTGCTTCAAACCTCGCAAAAATATTAGAGGGTGGTTGGTTCCCCTTGGTCATCGGGGCAATATGTTTTGTACTGATGATGACTTGGTTCCAGGGGCGACAACTGCTTAGACAGCATGCGGTTGAAGGTGGTATTCAGATTGAAGATTTTCTTAAGTCATTGATGATCCACCCACCAGTACGAGTAGAGGGTACGGCCATATTTTTAACTGCGCATATTGATTACGTACCTGCAGCTTTACTTCATAATCTTAAGCACAACAAAGTTCTTCACGAGCGTGTTATCTTCTTAAAAGTCAGCGTTTGGGATGTGCCCCGTGTTGAAGACGCTAAGCGCATCGCTTTGAAGGACCTTGGAGACAATATGTTCTTGGTCAGAGCTGTGTACGGTTTTAAAGAAACTCCTGACATAGGTCATATCTTAAAGTTACTTAATACCAATCATAAAGTTAATTGTGTAGTTGAAGAGTCCTCGTTTTTCTTGGCTAGAGATTCTGTGGTTGCGCACGAAATTCCTCAGATGTCTATGTGGAGAGAGCATCTCTTTATCTCGATGATGCAAAATGCGTCTCGTGCTGCGGACTTCTTTAAAGTAGATCCAGGGCGTGTCATTGAATTAGGAACAATGGTAGAGCTCTAGTAATTTGTTTTTTAATTGAGAAAGTCAAAAGCCTGTACAAATCATTTTTGTACAGGCTTTTTAATTTGCCTTTGGGCCTATGGATTAAATTAAATTCTTAGGCTTGCTTGGTCAATTCATAAGCCATTGACAAATCGGTCCCCACTGATGGAGGTCTTTTTCTATTTTGGACGGAGTCATATCAAATAGACTAAGCCCGTGAGCGGCCATATGGACATAATACTGTGTGCTCCTGACGTTGCCGATGTGCTCAATAGGTAGGCTGCCCAAGAATTCAGCTAATTTAGCTGCTGAGATTGTTCTCTCATCTACTCGCATTCCAATAATTGCGATATCAAGTGATTTCGACTGCTTCATGTCCAGCAGTGTTTGAATAAAATGCTGTGTTGCGAATATATCAAATACGCTTGGTTGAATTGGGATGATGACTTTGTCAACCACCTTCAATACTTTTTTGAGTCGCTTTTCATCAAAGCCAGCAGGAGTATCAACTACTGCGTTACTAAATTTACCTAATGAGCCCTTTGGATCCTCTTCGTCGTATTCCCAGGTATCGATATGCTGAGCGGCAGGGGGTCTGAGGCTTAGCCACAAATGTGAGGACTGCTGTGGATCTAAATCAGCAATGGCGACTTTTTTGCCTTGTGATGCAAAAAAGCCTGCAATATTGGTGGAGATCGTAGATTTTCCGACTCCCCCTTTAGGATTCGCTACCAAGCATACTGGCATAACTTCTCCTTATAGATTGTTATATTTATTAATTCTAATTTGTTTTGTTGGCTGTTGAAAGGTTGTCTTTGCTCTTTTGGGCTATTGAATAGGCATTAGAGGTTTTCGGGATCGAAATAAATTAAATTATGCTTATAAATTATAGATTTAGGCTTAATTGTTAACCATACTACTGTGCAATAATTGACAAATATTCAAGAAAATCTTTGAGACAATCTCAGTATCAGATTTTTAATTATTTTTAAAAAAATATAAAGAAAGTAAGCATGGGTGATTACACAAATATGTCGGCTTATTATGATGTCATCATGACATCTGGTTATTATGATTACAAATTAATCGTTGATAATTTATTAGAACACGAACCGTATCAGCATGTTTTAGAAATAGGTTGTGGTACAGGTCTAATTTTGGAGGAACTGGCAAAGAGAAAGCACGTTGAAAGCATTATGGGAGTTGATCTCACCCAGTCTATGCTCTCAATCGCACACGAGCGTTTAAAGGGTTTTAAAAACCTTACGCTCTCCAATCAAAACGTAACTGAACTTTCTTTGGATAAACATTACGATTTGGTATTTTCATATGGAGGAGTTTGGTATTTTGTTATCGACGGTGATCGTGAACCTTTTCTTGTAAGTCACATCGCGGACCCAGTTGCGAATGAGCAAGGTTTTGCTCAACTCTCTAAATTCATGGTTAAGGGCTCTACACTTCTCTTAGGTATACAGGGCCCACATTTTGATTATGAGAAAGCCATCTCAAATGGAATGATTTATTCACAAAAAATTGATCCTTGTGAGGATGGATTTATCAAACATTATTACTTGGCTGATAAAGGCCAAAACTTGATGGCTCAAACAGTTCAGTACCGAACCTATGATTTTAAAAGTGCACAAAAATTACTTGGTACCTATGGGTTTGAATACCAAGTTGAATCACACAAAGATAAACTCTTTCTGCGTTTTATTAAAGTAAGTTAATTACTTTTGTTTTTTTACATTGCTCTGCTCTCAAATTGGCAGCTCAAAGCTATAGGTTTTATGTTTTGAAACTCCTTTTTTCAAAATTATTAATTCAATATTAGGATCCATCTCTGCATGTCTACTAGTGATAAACCAAAGATTTTCTTCATCGGTGTGGGCAACATGGGCAACCCCATGGCGCTTAACTTGATCAGAGCAGGCTATATATTGACGGTTTATGACCAAGATCCCAAGAAAGCTCAAAATTTAATAGATAACGGAGCAACGTGGGTCAAATCCTTGAAGGAGGGAGCAAGTTCTGCAGACGTAGTAATGGCCTCACTCCCCGGGCCACCTCAGGTCCGAAGTGTGATGTTAGGAGAGGCCGGCGTACTGGAAAATTTAAAGAGTGGGACTACAGTGATAGACACCTCCACCAGTGCGGTTGATTTGGTTCAGGAGTTGGTTGAGTTGGCAACAAAGCGCGGCATTGACTACTTAGAAGCGCCTGTTACCAATGCTGTTGATTTTGCAGCGCTTGGCAGATTGTCCATTTTTGTTGGAGGCAATGAAAAGGCATTTGAAAAATTCAAACCCATTTTTAATGTAGTTGGAGAGAAAATCTTCTACGTTGGCAAGCCTGGAAATGCTGCAACTGTCAAACTCTTGACTAACCTTTTATGGTTTGTGAGTGCAGCAACTATTGGTGAGGCTTTGATGTTAGGCGGCAAAGCGGGGGTACCATTAAATACGGTATGGGAGGCCATTAAATCTAGTGCTGGTAATAGTTGGGTTGCAGAGCACGATGTTCCGTCAATTTTTGCGGGTCATTATGATCCCAGTTTTTCCCTTGATTTGTGCGTTAAAGACTTAACTTTAGTCAACCAAATTGCTGAGTCTCAGGGGTACTCCCTCACGATGGGGGGAGTTGCGAAGTCATTGTTTGAGCAAGCCCGGGCAACCTACGGAGGAGGTGTAGGTGAGTTACATGTAGCCAAGCTTCTTGAGGACCGAGTTGGGATGTTGCTGCGACCGCCTCACGGAGTTGAGATAGAAAAGACTTCTATTAAAAAAATAAACAATTTGGACCAAGAAGCCATCCATGATCGCTCTGTTCAAGAGTCCTTGCTCAAACAGTCCAAAGAAGTTATGCCACAAGGAGTTGCTGAAAATTATAGATACTGGGGAGATGATCACACGGTATTTGTAGATAGTGCTAAGGGTTGTTACTTTACAGATGCAGATGGCCGAACATTTGTTGACTTTAGATTAGGATACGGCCCGATCATATTGGGCTACAGAGATGTACGGGTTGATAGGGCGGTCATAGAGCAGATTACCCAACGCGGGACTTTAACGGGTTTTTCTACATCGCTTGATGCGAAAGTTGTTCAACAAATTAGGGATTTGTGCCCCAACATTGAAAAGATGAGATTTGCGAACTCAGGCACAGAGGCCGTAATGGGAGCCGTTCGCACTGCAAGGGGATACACAAAGAGGAAACGTATTGCGATTGTTGAAGGAGGTTTTCACGGTCTTTATGATGAGATGATGTGGAAGTCCGACGTTGAAAGTTGGGATCCTAAATCCTCACTAGATCCCTTAGTAATTCCCTTTGGCGCTGGTATCCCTCAAAAAACCAGGGACCTTGTGGACGTAATCCCCCTCAACAGCGATGAGGCACTTGAAATGCTCTTTCAACTGCGGGGTGAAGATTTGGCGGCCGTTGTGTTGGAGCCTATTGTGGGTAATTGCGGTAGTATTTCTGCTTCCCATGCTTGGCTCACTAAACTAAGAAAGCTTTGTACCTCAAACGGCACGATGCTCATCATTGACGAAGTTAAAACTGGTTTTAGAGTTGCCAAAGGTGGTGCACAGTCTTTGTACGGTATTCATGCGGACTTGACCAGTTATGCGAAAGCGATGGGTAATGGATATCCAGTTGCCGCTTTTGGTGGGCGCGCTGATGTGATGGACTGCGTCGGGGCTACCAAAGGTATGGTGGTACACGGGGGCACTTACACGGCCAATTTAGTGGCCCTCAGTGCGGCTCATGAAACTCTTAATATTTTGACCCATACCTCTGCACTAGAAACTGTAGACAGGGTGGGGCATGAAATTCAAGCGTTATTAGGCCGTGTGTTTACAAAAGCCGGTATTGAGCATGCCTTTGCTGGACCACCTGCAATGTTTGGTATTCACTTTACACCCACTGTACCTACAAATTACAGGGATTGGAGATTGACCAATAGCTCGCTTTATCAGAAATTTGCCTGGAAGTTGATCGACTTTGGGGTGATGCTAGAACCCGACTCAAGAGAGCCTTGGTTTATCTGTGAAGCTCACCAAAATCTTGACCTCGCTTGGTTAGAGGAAACCGCACACAAAGCTATGAAAGCTGTGCTTTAAAGCTGTGTTGTAAAGCTGTTTGTTGCTCCTTTGGGCACGGGTCCTTGGGACTAAAACAATCCAACAATTTTGCCATCTGGCAGTAAGTCGATATGGTCCGCAGCAGGGATTTTTGGTAGCCCAGGCATAGTTAGGATATCTCCGCAAATGGCGATAATGAATTCTGCTCCCGCAGACAGTCTTATCTCTCTAACCCCTAAGACATGACCACTCGGAGCACCTCTAAGAGACGGGTCGGTTGAGAATGAATACTGGGTTTTCGCGATACAAATGGGCAGGTGTCCGTAGCCCTGTTCCTCTAGGGAGGTCAAGCGTTCCAATATTTTTTTATCTGCATTAACACTTGATGCTCCGTAAATTTTAGTTGCAATTGCTTTTATTTTGTCAATCAGGTGTTCATTGTCCTCGTAGACAAATTTAAAGTCATTGGGCTGCTCGCACATTTTGACGACCGCGTGTGCCAACTCCTCTGCTCCCTTACCCCCTTGTGCAAAATGTTTTGCAAGGATCACTTGGGCTCCGTGACTTGCACCGGTTGCTTTTAATAGATCAACTTCAGCTGGTGTGTCCTCGGTGCGGTGATTGATAGCAACTACACAGGGAAGCCCAAAATGATTTGTTATGTTATCGATATGACGCTCTAGATTAACCAAACCGGCTTTGAGTGCCGATAAGTTCTCCGCTCCAAGGTCTTTGACCTCAACACCGCCGTGGTATTTGAGGGCTCTTATTGTCGCAACTAAGACGACAGCAGAAGGCCTTAATCC
>DAITOS010000055.1:6539-20806 GCA_036834025.1 Limnohabitans sp. | reverse complement strand
AACTGCATAATCCCAATTGATTTCATCGTATAGGTTACCTATACGGTCGGTTAAGCTTTGGATATCTTTGGTATTGGTGTCCAAGTTTGCCGCTTGTTCTTTAAATAATCGCCCCGCTCGATAAGTCCTTAAACTCTCAACATCCCTTACATCCTTACATTTAAGTTGATTTGGGTCGTTTTGGCACTCTAAAACAAGTGAATTAGAGAGGGTTGTGAAGTTGATGTTGTTGGGCTTGTTGCTAAGTGATGCGTCCAGATTTATTTTATTGACTCTAGCGGTTAACTCAGCATCATCAAGCAAGTCCCCAGGGATCATCTCCCTTTCGCGCAAGGCTCGCTCGCGCTGGTTAGAATCAAAGAGTGTTTCATTTTGTCGCCTGATGGAGTCACGGCTAATTAAAGCTTCACGATTTGGTATCAAATCACTAATTCGAACCCCTTCGCGCCAAGCCACTCTGATTGGTTGAGCAACACTACCCCGCAGTGTTATTGCATTTGATAATTCAGGGGTAATTGATAGGATTGTAAGTAGGTCTCCATTTTTGAGAGTTTTGTGAAGTCCAAAGTTGTCCAGAGGAAAATCCTCAACCAATCGAGTTTGCTTTTTAGATGAGTCAAGCCTTTCTAAGGTTACTTTTTTGGGATCTGCAACCACGGGTAGACCACCAGCAATTTTAAGAATTTGTTCCAAACTTTCTTCGTTACTTTTTAACTCAAAAACTGCAGGTGTATTAACCTTACCAGCAATTGCAACGTAACCAAAGGCCGGTGGAATATAGATGACATCACCGTCGATGAGTTTCACATCGCTTGTACTGATCCCTTCAGTGAGAAATTTGTATAAATCAAACTCTGTAATGACTTGACCTCCCCTCTTAAGTTGTACCCTTCGCATTGAACCGTTGGAGTTTGGACCACCGGTTGCAAAAAGCCCACTTGCTAAAGTGGAGAGGCTGCTTAAATAGTAGCTTCCAGGGCGACGAGCCTGTCCCACAACATAAACTGTGATTGAGCGCAGTTGTCCCAAGGTTACGCTGAGTTCAAAATCTTTGTAGTATTTTGAAAAAGCCGTCTTAATCACAGACTCAAGCTTTGAGGCTTTTACCCCTGCCACATTGAGGCTACCAATCTTTGGTATCGAGAGTTGTCCGTTTCTGTCAACGGTTAATTTAATATCAACTGTGAGTGAGCCCCAACCTCTAACTACGATTTGATCTCCAGGACCCACAGCGTAATCATCATTAACCGGCGAGTTATCCAATGGCGCAAAAGCACCAGATGTAAGACTTAGGCTAGGAGTTTCTATTCCCCTGACGCTATAGTTTGTTTGTAAATTTTCAAAGAAGTCAAGTCCGAAGATTGGAAGTTTGAAACCAGAAGTCTCCAAAATGAATTTTTGAAATTCATTTTGTTTTAAAGGCGTCATCGGATATGTTTTTTGTTGTGAAGGGGCATTATTTTGCATGAGCGGATCATTTGCAACAACAGCTCCCGGCCCATTGGTGTTCAGCGCCCCTGTTGCAGCCCCGCTGGTAACGGCTCCCCCGATGAGCCCTCCATTTCCGCCGAGGGCACCAAGGGTGCCTAACCCATTTTGTGATGCACCGCCGTTTGCATTTGTACCAAACATTTGTGCGTTTGCAGGACCTAAGGCCATCATTGCAATAAAAATGCCGACATAACAGATGGAGTTCAAAAGTAGACTAGCTTTTTTAGATGATTCTGATTTTGTATGTGTAAGCATGTAAACGGCTATGAAAGAAAAGATGAGAGAAACAAACGAACAAAATAAATTATTCTAAAAATGAAAACTATTGGATGAATTATTGCATTATCGTAATTGATGTGTACATAATTATTTTGATTTGTTTTAATAGGTTGTATTTAAAAATTAAAAATTGTGCGTAATAAAGGCTTGTTTGAATTCAGAAGTTGTATGACTAATTGCGCTTAATAATCCTGACTACAACACTATATTGTAACTCGCTGGTCGTATGGGCGATTACTAGATTGATTATTTCATGGAACAATTGACATTTTTACATATTAATCCTAACTTACTCATTATTTGCTGCTTTAACAATAGACAATTCAGGATTGTAAATAATCTGAATTAATTTAAACCTTTATAATCAAATTCATAATTCTCTAAACCGATAAATTCGATATCAAATGATAGTAACTCCAGTAATTTTATGTGGTGGTTCAGGTACCCGGTTATGGCCACTCAGTCGCAAATCCCTTCCTAAGCAGTTTGTCCCTTTAATTGAGAACAAAAGCTTACTCGAGCATACTTTGATCCGTCTCAAGGGTTTTGCTAATGATTCTGGCAGTAGTAAAAAAGAAAGTCCGTCCTCATCTTTAATTTGTGTTGCTGCTGAGGAGCACCGCTTCTTTGTTCATTCTGCCATGCAAAATGTCTCTGTTAATGGGACCATCATCCTCGAGCCAGAAGCTAAAAACACTGCACCGGCTATGGCTTTGGCTGCATTGGTTGCTAAAAGCGATGATTTGTTGCTATTTTGTCCTGCAGACCATCACATAGCCGATATCGAACAATTTCATAAGATGGTTAGCCTTGGAGTGGAGTCCGCTCAATCGGGCGCAATTGTTACTTTTGGAGTAACGCCTTCATTTCCAAGCACTGCTTACGGATATATTGAGACTGGCGAGGCAACGGGCGCGTCTCAGCAAGGGCCAAAAGCGGTCAAACGCTTTATAGAAAAACCCGATGCCGAACGTGCAGAGGCCTTAATTTTGGGCGGCAATGTACTTTGGAATGCTGGGATATTTTTGATCAAAGCAAGCACTCTGCTCAAAGCACTCAAAGATCATGCACCTGATATTTTGGACGTTTGCGAAAAGTCGATGAACCATGCTCAAAGAGATGGAGACTTTGTTAGACCTGAGAAGGTATCTTTTGCAACCTGTAGATCACAAAGCATCGATTACGCTGTGATGGAGAAAGATTCAAGCGTGGTGGTGGTCCCATTTAATGGGCAATGGAGTGATGTGGGCAGTTGGAATGCAGTTGCAAACTTGGCTCCCCCAGATGCTCATGGCAACCGAATAGTTGGTCCTGGCTATACGCATGAGTCAACCAATACCTTCATCCACGCCAGTGCTCGCCCTGTAGTTGCCTTAGGCGTTGATAATTTACTCATTATTGATACGCCTGACGCTTTACTGGTTGCAAACTCTGAGCATGCTGAACAGGTCAAGGAGGTCGTTGCACTCCTGACCCGCGAAGGGGTTGAGCAAGCAATACAACACAGAAGGGTGGCAAGACCTTGGGGATGGTACGACAGCGTTGACAACGGTGCACGCTTTCAGGTCAAAAGGATTGGCGTGAAACCTGGTGCCTCTTTATCTTTACAAAAACATCATCACCGCGCTGAGCACTGGATTGTGGTCAAAGGGACTGGGCGAATTACATGTGGAGAAAAGGTTTTCTTGCTCACCGAGAATCAGTCGACATACATCCCGATCGGTGAAGTTCACCGGCTTGAAAACCCAGGCACGATTGAGTTAGAAATTATTGAAGTTCAATCAGGCTCTTATTTGGGCGAGGATGATATCGTGAGGCTTGAGGATAACTACGGTAGAACTGTTTAAGAGTCTACCCAAATCTTTTTTCATTTTTAGAAATCATGTCAGATCAGTCAAGTACCAATTTAGCAAAAAATCCAAAAAATCCAAAAGATTCGAAGGATCTTAAAGTATATGTAGCTGGTCACAGGGGGATGGTTGGCTCGGCGATCGTTCGCAATTTAAGCTCTAGATCCGACGTACAGATCATTGTTCGAACTCATGCCGAACTGGATTTAACGAATCAAAGTGCAGTCCGCGCATTCTTTGAAACAGAGCGTCCCGATCAAGTTTATCTGGCGGCGGCAAAAGTAGGCGGTATACATGCCAATAATACATATCCTGCCGAGTTCATTTATCAAAATTTAATGATGCAGGCCAATGTGATTCATGAGGCCTTTCTAGTAGGAGTTAAAAAGCTACTATTTCTGGGCTCTAGCTGCATTTATCCTAAATTAGTTCCCCAGCCCATGCGAGAAGATGCACTTTTAACGGGTATCCTAGAAGAAACAAATGAGCCTTATGCGATTGCCAAAATTGCAGGTATCAAATTATGCGAAAGCTACAACAGGCAATACGGTTCATCTCACTCAGTGGACTATAGAAGTGTGATGCCAACCAACTTATATGGCTACGGGGATAACTACCATCCTGAGAACAGTCATGTGATTCCCGCTTTGATTAGGCGCTTTCATGAGTGCAAAATCAATCACGCACCGAGCATTAAGATTTGGGGATCTGGAAAACCCAGACGAGAATTTTTATTTGTAGACGATATGGCGCGAGCAAGTGTTCACGTCATGGAATTAGATTTTGATACTTATTCAAAAAATACCAAGCCCATGCTAAGTCATATCAATGTGGGGAAGGGGGACGATGTCACCATTGCAGAATTGGCCGCATTAATTAAAACCGTAGTTGGATATCAGGGCGTTATTGAATTTGACACCACTAAGCCCGATGGGACTATGAGAAAACTAATGGACAGTTCAAGGCTTAACGCTCTGGGATGGTCAGCAAAGGTGGGACTAGAGGAGGGGCTTAAAGCTGTGTATGCAGATTTCCTCGCTAGTGAGGTGCGAAGTGTCTAGTATCTGGTGTCTAAGGCTAAAGAATATTTAAAAGATATTTAAGAAATAAATTCTCAAGAGGAAAATTAAAGTGAATAATAAACAAAAAGTTGCTCTGATCACTGGCGTAACAGGACAAGATGGTTCTTATCTTGCAGAGTTCTTGTTAGAAAAAGGCTATATAGTTCACGGTATCAAGCGCAGAGCCAGTCTTTTTAATACTCAACGTGTTGACCATATCTACCAAGACCAACACACTGATAAACTTAACTTTAAATTGCACTACGGTGACTTAACTGACACCAGCAACTTGGTACGTATTGTCCAAGAAACGCAGCCAGATGAGATTTATAACCTTGGTGCACAAAGTCATGTAGCAGTAAGCTTTGAGAGCCCAGAGTACACAGCCGACGTCGACGCCATGGGAACACTCAGGATCTTAGAGGCGATTAGAATTTTGGGCTTGGAGAAAAAGACACGTTTTTACCAGGCCAGCACCAGTGAGCTCTATGGTTTGGTCCAAGAAATTCCTCAAAAAGAAACAACACCTTTTTACCCACGCAGTCCCTATGCGGTTGCAAAAATGTATGCCTATTGGATCACTGTAAATTACAGAGAAGCTTACGGTATTTATGCGTGTAATGGGATTTTGTTTAACCATGAGAGCCCAAGAAGGGGCGAAACATTCGTGACCAGAAAAATCACCCGAGGTCTCTCCAACATCAGTTATGGCCTAGAAAGTTGTCTGTACATGGGGAACATGGATGCTCTAAGGGATTGGGGGCATGCCAAAGATTACGTCCGTATGCAGTGGATGATGCTCCAGCAAGATCACCCTGAAGATTTTGTAATCGCAACGGGTGTCCAGTTTAGTGTTAGGCAGTTCATCACTTGGACTGCAGAGGAGTTGGGAATCAAGCTAGAGTTCAAGGGCTCGGGCGTGCAAGAGCACGCTGTAGTCACCTCAGTTGATAAAACTAAATGCCCTGCTCTTAAGGTCGGTGATGTAATCGTCAGAGTGGACCCAAGTTATTTCAGACCCACGGAGGTAGAGACTTTGCTTGGTGACCCTGCGAAAGCAAAAGAGAAACTGGGTTGGGTACCCGAGATCACAGTACAAGAGATGTGCAAAGAAATGGTTGCCGCAGACCTAGCTCAGGCCAAACAGCATGCTCTGCTTAAAACGCACGGATATGATGTCAACGTGAGCGTTGAATAAACTCGGTTGCTTTTGACGGGAAGATCAGAGTAGTGAGTTCGGTGATTCAGGGTTAAACAATATCACTCAAAACTTGTCTGTATAAGACTTCAAGACTAGGTGGTGATTTCTTAGGGAAGCGGTTGGAATCCTCTGAGATTCCAACCAAAGTGCTTCACAACTTAAGAAGTACTTGAAATCTTCCTAGTATTTTGCTTTTGAACGGGTCTAGCATTCAGCTTGAAGGGAAATTTGTTGACCTGTGCCTTGGAGACTTCGACTGGAGTTTTCATAATATAGAACATGACTCCCTCTGTACACGGTGGGGTAGTGAGCGAGCCTTCATATGTGAAATGGCTTGTGTCCACTGGAATTAATGAAGTCGGATCGAATTCAACACCACTTGGTAAGAATTCCTCTCCAACTTTAGGGGGTAGGTTATTCCACAGTGTTTTGATTGCAGCATTCTCTTTGCCCTCTTCAATCAAAACACCAATAACTGCTAACTTGCCGTCCTTACTCTTGTGAACGAAATGAATAACCATGGCAGAGCCTTTGCCGTCGATCTTTTCTTCACTAGGCCGATGGAAATGGAATTGCAGCAATTCATAGAGCTCCTTGTTGATCATGACTTTACTGCCAGGTGCAGGTATGACTTGAATCGTATGTCCATTATTGAGAATTTTTAAGGGACTTGACACATAGTCGACCATTAAAGTTTCCCTAGACTTTTCAAAAGGACCAACAATATTCAATGGTGATTGTGATTTGCCTGAGCCACACATTGGGAAATTCTCACCCCAATGCTCAGGACCATTCTCGCCCTCATAACCCCAATGGACCTCATGTCCGTGCCCTTGCTCAGGCTTTTCTTTAGTCGCTTCTTTAGTTGTCTCTTTTCGTTCTGCGTGTGAAGGCTCTGCCTTATGACTTTCAGAACTTATGATCGTTTCTTGTATTTGTGAGTCAAAGTGCGAATTGGTTACTCTTTTCTCAATCGGTGCTTGGAATGATGATTTGTTTGAGTTTGTGTTTGGTTTTGTGAAAGTATCTAATTGAGTAAAGCTTTTAATGACTCCTCTATACCCAACCACACGTGCACAAACATCTTGAACAAAGAAAGAGTTGTTTTCATGGATTTCCCAAACAGGATTGACCAAAATGTCATTGGTTAATCCGTCCTTAGAAAGTGCATTGTAAGAAGCTGCAGCTTTAGCTCTCTCGACGCCGCTAATACGAGTTTGGCCCGAAGATTCAATAAAGGCTTTGTCACCTGAGTTGATAATTCCGAGTGTCTTAGTGACGCAGGCCTGGCCTTTAATTAATTCTTTAATTTCATAATTAGCAAGAGAATCAGCAGCAGCAATAGTAGGCAGAGGCACTTTTGCCGATTCATTGGTGCTGACTATGCTTGAGCAGCCAAACAATGATAAAACTAAAAGTACGGCGCTTAGAAACGATTTCATAATTGAACCCCATCTTATATTTGAAATGCTTGTCTGCCCAAAAAGCAAAATTGCACAATTGCAAAGATTGATATCGACACAGTTAGAATAATCTTTACACAACAGCTTGTTGATAATTCAAATTATTTAACTTAAACGAATATTAAAGTATTAAAATAACAATACAAATACTAACTATAGAATAAATAAATAAAAAAGACTGCAATCCGATATCACAGCTTTCTCACCAAGAATTTAAATTCATTCGGCAATCTTACGTGACACAAATCTAACTTGTTGTAATGATAGACGCTTAGCTTAAGTTCAAGCGATAGCACTCAAGCCAATGATTAAATTAAGATGGAGAGCAGGATGAACCGACTAACTTTAAGTACGTATTCAGAATAAACTAATATGACTCAGCCTAATAAATCGTGTTTGATAATATGCCCATCCCCCGTTAATGGTGGAGAGCCATACATTAGTGCTGGTGCCCGAGACCGGAATCGAACCGGTACGCCCGCTATTAACGAAAGCGGCGGATTTTAAGTCCGCTGTGTCTACCAATTTCACCACTCGGGCGGTGAGGGCTCTATTCTAGCCCAATATTTAACTTGGTTATTCTGACCCTCTTCGTGCCATTGTTCTTGTTAATCAGACTATTTCATCTGAATTACTGATGATTAATTTGAAAGTTTGTGATAAGAGATTACTAAGCTCATGTAAGGATGCTTTTTTAAAATTATTCAGCACTCAGTTAAAATTTAAATGGATTTCAAAATCGCCAAATTTTCAAATTGCAGTTGGTTGTTAATATTGACTAACTTTAAAATGTATTTTTCAGGACCCAGCTGTTATTTGTCAATCTTAGATCGCATATAAATGAAATCAATGCGGAAAAAAACTGCAACGATATCTAATGAATCTAAAAATTCTTTAGAAAAAGCCCTACTCCTTCACAGAAACGGTGACTTAAAGGGAGCGAGCCTTCTTTACAGAAATATTCTTGAGCAAAATCCTAAACAGTTTGATGCTCTGCATCTCCTAGGTGTGATAGAGCTTCAATCCGCAAATTGGACAGGAGCCGCTGAGCAAATAGAGAAATCACTTCAAATCAATCCAAATCAACCAGCTGCACTAAACAATTACGGTATCGTCCTCAAAGAGCTTAAGCTAGTCGATCAGGCAATAGTTCAGTATCAAAAAGCTATTGCCCTAAAAAATGACGATCCAAATACCTACATGAATTTAGGGAATGCCTATCAGGTTCTCTCTCATTTTGAGTTGGCAATTGAAGCTTACAACAAGTGCATAGTTTTGGAGCCCTCCAACACTGCGGTTCTTATGAATCGAGGTTTTGCTCTAGGGGCCTTGGGCGAACATCAATCAGCCATAAGTAACTATAAACTCGCACTTCATATTGATCCCAATGATGCTAATGTTTATAACAATTTAGGAAACTCATTAAAAGCCTCTGCTAATTTAGATTTGGCTGTTGACTGTTTCCTAAGAGCCGTGCAATTGGATCCTACGTTCGCTGATGCTTTTTTTAACTTAGGGAACGTACTGAGGGAGCAAAACCGTCTACAAGAAGCGCTTGTTGCCTTTAATAAATCTATTGAACTCAACTCTAACTCAGCCGAGCATTTCATCAACCAAGGGAACACTTTATTGGACCTTGAGCAATCTAGCTCTGCAATAAAGAGTTTCAATGAAGCTATAAAGTTACGGCCTTCTTACTCGCAAGCTTACAACAACCTTGGTAATGCATACCTTGAATTGAAGGACTATCAAAGTTCGTTAAATGGTTATAACCTTGCTATCGCATTAAATCCTTGCTACGCCCAAGCTTACAACAACAGGGCAAACCTTCTAAGATTACTTGCACTTGGTGATTTGGCTGAAATGAATTACAAAAGGGCCGCGGTCATAGATCCCAAATATCCAGATCCTCATAATAATTTGGGCGTACTTTATTTGGAACAATTTAGGCTAAAGCCTGCATTAAGTAGTTTTAATGATGCTTTAAAACTAAATCCAAAATTTGCAGATGCTTTGTACAACAAATCTAATGCACTAAGAGAGCTAAAGCTCTTCGAGCTATCAATTGAGGGTTATCAAGAAACGTTAAGTCTTGCACCAAATTACGAATACTTAAAGGGGTTACTAGTTCATGCAAAAATGCAAATATGTGATTGGAGCGGGTTAGAGACACTTTTAAGCGAGCTAATGATAGGTATTGAGTCCAATGAAAGAGTTACCCCTCCATTTCCAGTTTTGGCTTTGAGTGACTCGCCCCTTGTGCAACTAAAAGCCGCGAGTATTTGGGCGTCACATAAATTCCCTGGCTCACCGGTTTGTGGTGATTTAGTTTTGAATGATCTTGGAAACACCTCAAGAAAACTTCGTATTGGTTATTTTTCTGCTGACTTTAGAGATCATCCAGTTTCATATTTGATGGCTGATTTGTTTGAACACCATAACCGTGAAGAGTTTGAAATCATTGCATTCTCCATTGGTCCGGTGCATGAGGATGCAATGCGCAAGAGATTAGAAAACTCCTTTGACGTTTGGATTGACTGTAATGATTTATCTGATGTTGAGGTCGTCAAGCGTGCCCGTGGTCTTCAACTCGATATAGCAGTTGATTTAGGAGGATTCACAAAAAACAGCAGAACCGGAATTTTCTCGCTTCGCTGCGCACCTACTCAGGTCAGTTATATCGGCTATTTGGGAACCATGGGAGCGCCTTATATGGATTATTTGATCGCTGATAAAGTGATCATTCCTGATCAATACAAAAGCCTATACAAAGAGAAGATTGCTTACCTACCTATATACCAAGCCAATGACTCAAAGAGGCAAATGTCAGGCGAGCAAATCAATCGCTCGGACTTGGGGTTGCCTGAGAAAGTATTTGTATTTGGATGTTTTAATACCAATTACAAAATCACACCGCAAGTTTTTGATGTGTGGATGAAAATCTTAGCTCGAGTTGCCTCAAGTGTTTTGTACATATATGCCGATACCGAGCCTGTTAAACAAAATCTTCGCCGAGAGGCCCAAAGACGAAATATTGATCCCAACCGGATATTTTTTGCTGAGCGAGTAGATCAGCAAAAATATTTATCTAGATTCAAATGTGTTGATCTATTCTTAGACACTTTCCCTTACAACGCTGGAACGACTGCGAGCGACGCATTATGGAGTGGCCTTGCTGTGTTAACCTTATCGGGAGAGGCCTTTGCGAGCAGAATGGCGGCTAGTTTACTTACCGCACTAGGGATGACTGAGCTTATTACTTCCTCCCTACAGGAATATGAAGAATTAGCGGTCATGTTAGGCACTGATTCTGAGCAAATGAACTCACTAAAGAAAAAACTCTCGATTCAAAAGGAAGTAACTGATTTATTCAATACCTCTAAATTTACTGCCAATTTAGAACAAGTCTACAAAGAGATGGCGTCAAGGGTTCAGGCTTTGGAGCCCCCCTCAGAGATCGAATTGAATATTAGAAAATAACAAGCCAATTCGAACATTTTTTGAACATTTGTAAGACGTTTACTGGGTAATATTTTGCTCCATAAGTAGAATTCTTTGCCCGCTGATTGCAGACGTATTAATTCGGGCTCCTTGAAAATAGATTTGTATTTTTTGAATATCTGGGCCAGCAATTTGCCATGGAGCCTTACCGTAAATACTTGTACCCTGATCTTTTTGTAAACGCACCAAGCTCTTCTTGCCAGTGGCGTCTTGAACACAGGCCTGAGTAATATCGGGGCTGATTAAATAAACGTAATTACCAGCTTTACTTGGGTAGGCAGCTAGGGGAGCGGAGGGAGCATCGGAGCCAAGGAGTTGGCAAGGATCAGTAGTGGGTTCGGTTGAAATTTTGGATACTGAATTGGCAGAAAGGGACGGAGTTGTAGCGGTAGAAGAAATGGAAGAAGTTGAAGAACTAGCACTTGGCGATGTACCAATAACAGATGAGTTGATTTGGGATGGCGAGGACGACGTCTGTGCAGCTGTGGGTTTGTTTTGACTATCAACAGAGGCTGA
The DNA here is from genome assembly GCA_036834025.1 of Limnohabitans sp. Taxonomy (GTDB): domain Bacteria; phylum Pseudomonadota; class Gammaproteobacteria; order Burkholderiales; family Burkholderiaceae_C; genus Limnohabitans. The sequence goes on along the minus strand of DAITOS010000055.1, from coordinate 9,444 downwards.
GGTTAAGGTTTGATTTTGCGCCCCCTTTGTTTGCTCCGCTGATATTTCTGACGCGTTAGAGCCCAAGATGGGCGTGGGATTTACGTTTAAAGATGATAAATCTGCAACATTACCCTGAGGAACATTTGCGGTGGATTTTTCTTCATAAGAAATTGACTTTGAGTTTACTGATTGAGGCGCTGTTATCGAAGAGGCAGCAGTTGATAGGGATGAGTTTAAACCTGGTATCGAAAATAGGTTCTCTATCTCCCACGGACTCCAGTAAAGCAATCCGATACCAAATATTACACAAATTGCCCCCCAGGCCATAGGACTGAGGTTTTTCCTAGAATAGGGCGATGAGGGAATGTAATTGGAGGAACTACGGGACTTCGCCGATAGACGAACTATATCTTCAATTACGTTTTTCTCTTTATTCAAATGACTATTTTGCTGAGAGGGGCTTGGGACTTTTGTTCCTGTTGAATCAGTTGAATCCTTTTCATTTTCCAAATAAGAATTCGCTGGATCTAATACTTTCAAAATCCTCAAGATGGCTTGTTTTCTGATTTCTTCTGAATAAAACAGATGTCGCCCACCTTGTTCTAGTTGAGTGAGCTGCGCGGCTGTTAGGCCAGTTTGTGTGGCCAAATCATTAAAATCGATCTTTGCCCTTTGGCGCAAGTCTTTTAACTCATGAGGATCTGGCAACTTTTTATTGAATGACATACAGAGCTCAGTGTTGTGACTAGGTATCTAAAATTTTCTGTCTAAGGGCTAGACCATTGTGGATTAAGTGTTTTTAAGGATTATGACAACCTGTTAAATTTTAGACGATACTGACTAACCACTACTTATTTTTATTATCTCACTTATCAAATTTCTATAATTCACAGCGCAAATCAAACTAATAAGCCGAACGGTGCTCTTCAATCCATTCTTTGTAGCGAGGATGATTGCTCAGCGTATCAAAACAAAATCCCTGCTCTTTTAATCCAACGATCAAGGGCTCTAAATCAGCTGGCGCCCACGGATCCTGTCTTGACCATATTCCTAAATGAGCCATCAAAATATCGCCTTTCCTTATGTTTTTTAAAGCTTTAGAGAGTAACAAAGCGTTTGGGAAGGTTTTGCTGTTGAGCTCATCCCCCAAAAAACCTGCAGGTGCCCAGTCAACATGAGCAAACCCACAAGTTTTGGCGACACTTAACAATTGGTTGGACACTTTGCCACCAGGAGCTCTAAACAGAGGTAGGGGCTCTACACCAGTGATCTCCTTTAATCTTTGATTTGCGTGTCTAAGTTCTGCGCAGTACTCCTGAGAGCTCCAGTTCAGACTTTGTCCTTTTAAAGCTCCAGCACTGGGCTTGAAAATAAACCGTTCGTTAGGCAGATCTGCTTGCCAATAGACATGATTGAATGTATGACTGGCAAAGGTGTTTCCAAGCATCGCCTCCTGCCTCCACCAATTTGCCCAAGTCTCTCCCATGCTGCCATCTCCCGTTTTACTTGGCTCTTGAGCTGCAAAGTAAGTTACTCTGACATTATTGCGCTTAAGTATTTCCGAAATAAGGGGTGCAACCTCCATGTGCCCAGTGTCAAAGGTTAGGTAGATAGGTTTTTTGCAGACCGCTGTTTTATCTGATGATGTTTGTGAATGGCTGGATGCCGAATGAGCGAAGACGAGGAGATTAAAACAAATCAATAGTAACAAAGAGCGCAAATTTTTAAATTCTTTAAATTCTTTTCGCATGCTCAAGCGTCCAAATACCGTGTGGGGATTTACCCACCTTAACTTGTTTGAGCAACTTGCCAGTCTCGATATCAACGACACTCATTTTCCCAATCCAGCGAGAGGAAATGAAGAGTTTCTTTTGATCAGCTGAGACCTCCATACAGTCGGGTCCACCAGGCGCGTTGAATTCTTTTACGACTTTAAAAGTCGTGTAATCGATCAAACTAATGGTGTTTGAGACTCGGTTGCTCACAAATATATGTTTAGAGTCCCCAAGAGCTCTAAACGCATGCGCCCCCTCACCCGTCGCAATAGCACGGCTGAGTTGAGCTGGGTTTTTTGTAATATCAAATACCTGTACCTCTCGTCCACCAGTTAAACCTACTAAAAGGCTTTTCCCATCGGGTGTCCCAAAAACATCAGCTGGCAAGGCTCCTGTTTTAATGCGCCACTTCATTGTTTGTGTTGGCAAATCAACTGCGACCAATTCATTACTGTCTTGCATCGTTGCATAAACTGTTTGACTGTCTGCACTGATCCACAGATGACTCGGTGTTTTGTCTGAGGGAATGCGTTTGATGATAGTTAAATCAGTGCCATTCCAACTGTAAATATCTATGTGATTTAACCTATTTCCAACAGTTACAAACCACTTCATATCCGGGGAGAATCGCAGTTGGTAAGGATCAAGCGTATTTTTTACAACCCTTTGAACGTTTGCTGTTTTGGGGTCAATGAAGGTTAGAGAATTGCTCCCTGCGTTGGCAACAATCACGGATTTTTCATCCGGAGTTAAATAAAGATGGTGCGGCTCTTTGCCTGTTGGGATTTTTTTTATTTCAGACCAATCCTGTGGATCTATCACGCTGACATTTGCATCTAACGAGTTGAGAACGAAGATGGGTAGGCCCGCAGCGTATGCGGTGCCTGTGATGTTGAAAAAACAGGAAAGCGATAATACGCTCAAAACTTTGCTTGCATTTTTAACTACATTACACATTAAATTTATACATTGTTTCTTTAGGCTTGAATTTTTCAATTTGCCAATTAATACGGTATTCAAAATAGTTGTTCCTGAGCGCCTCAGCGCATGATAATTTAAAGAATCTTTTAATTTAGATTTTGATGTTCTTTCTATTGTAATTAGAAAGTCAATTTCAGGATTGACAACGATCAAAATCAAAAGGGTTT
>DAITOS010000055.1:0-6439 GCA_036834025.1 Limnohabitans sp. | reverse complement strand
AGCCATCTCCACATACCAGGAGCCAAATCATTTGGAATGCTTAAAGGGCCAATATGAGCTCTATGAAGTTTCACAACCTTATGGCCAGTTGCGGCCAACATACGTTTGACCTGGTGATATTTACCTTGAGTTAGGGTCAGATTCATACTGAACTCGCCTGTCAGTTCTGCTCGGTGTGCAAGGGTCAGCTCATATTCGTCTTTGAGGTGAACTCCTCTAAGGAGTTTCTCGCACACCCCCATATCTAGCGGGTCCTCAGTTGTGACTTCATAGACCTTGGGAACATGATGTTTTGGAGAGCTCATCTTGTGAATAAACTGACCATCATCTGATAAGAGCAATAGACCGGTGGTGTCTTGATCTAATCGCCCAACTGCTTGTACGCCTGGCGACGAGCCTTTTCTGGGTCTTTGTCTAAGTGGAGCGGGCAGTAGGGTATAAACGCTTGGCCAATTGGAGGGTTTTTGTGAGCACTCAATCCCCATCGGTTTATTCAGCATCACATATGCAGTCAAGTGGTAATGCCAAGTTACGCCCTCAACTTTGTATGCAAGTCCTTCTAGGCTGTCTTTGTCATTTGTGCTTGATGAACTTAATTTTTCAAGCGAGTTCTCTAGTTCTGCGTAAGGGTCCAGATGAGTTTGAAAGTCTTCAGCCCCCAAATCTAGCTCAAAAAAACCCTCTTCAATTAAAGCTATACAGTGCCTGCGTGTGCCAAAGCCCTGAGAATAAAGTAAGTCAAACGCGTTCACGAATATTTTGCCTCGTCGTTGCCGATAATTCCTTTATCTTTGAGCGCTTTAATTTGATCATCTGTAAGTCCTAATTCTTTTAACACCGACAAAGTATGCTCGCCCAACTTGGGGGCTGCACTTCTTAACGAGCCGGGTGTGCGAGAGAGCTTTGGAATAACGCCGGGGACCATTAAGTTTTCACCTGAGTCTAGTTTTTGTTCCAAAATCATCTCCCTTGCCTTGTAATGCGGATCGTGTGCAATGTCCTTGACGGTATAGATTCTTCCTGCTGGCACCTGGGCTTTGTCAAGTTCGATCAGCACCTGCTCACAACTCAACTTTGAGGTCCACTCTTTAATTGCAAGGTCAATTTTTTTTGAGGCTTTAACTCGTCCTTCGTTATGTTTTAACGATGCGTCATCCGCCAAATCTGGGCGTTGAATAGTGGCCATCAGTCTTTTGAAAATACTGTCTCCATTGCCCGCAATCAATGCATATGCACCGTCTGCACAAGGGTAGGCGTTGCTTGGGGCGATTCCCGGTAATTCGCTACCTGCGGGCTCACGAATCGCCCCAAATGAACTGTACTCTGGTAACAAGCTCTCCATACAGTTAAATACAGCTTCATACAAGGCTACGTCAATGACTTGACCTTTACCGCTTTTGTTTCTTTCTTGCAGCGCCATGAGAATACCGATAACCCCGTGCAATGAGGCTAAAGTGTCCCCAATGCTGACCCCCACTCTGACGGGGACTCTTCCCGGCTCGGCTGTTAAATGTCTAAGTCCACCCATCGCCTCAGCAACCACACCAAACCCCGGTTTGTCTTTATATGGGCCAGTTTGCCCGTAGCCACTAATTCTGAGCATGATCAGTTGAGGGTTGATGTCTTGCAAAACGTCTGGACCCAGACCCCAGCCCTCCATGGCGGAGGGTCTAAAATTTTCAATCAAAATATCCGCGCCCCTCGCCAAATTGCGAACTATTTCTTGTGCCTCAGGTTGTTTTAAGTCCAGCGTGATGGACTTCTTATTTCTAGACTGTACTTGCCACCAAACGGAAGTACCGTCTTTGATCATCCTCCACTGACGCAGAGGATCTCCGCCCGAGCCGTTGGGCGCGCCGACTTTAACGGGAGGTTCGATTTTTATAACATCTGCACCAAAATCCGCCAGGGTTTTGGCGGCAAATGGGCCTGCAATGAGCTGACCTAACTCGATAACTTTCAGACCGCTTAATGGGCCTTTATTAGTTGGGGTCTTTTTGTCCATTTTAGATATTTAGGATTGAAATTTGTGTTTGCGGTATTTTTACACCAGTTGGCTCCAGAGTAATTACAATAGAGTCTTCCGAATGTATTTTTTATGGCAGAAAATAAGTCTTACGACCCTCAACGCTTCCACCACTTTTTGGCTCACATGACTCGATTAATCGAGCGCTCACCATCCGAGATGGAAGCCATATCAGAGGGTAGCAGGTTATTGGCTGATTTGGTCTCGGTAGATGACTGGTTGCTCCCTGATTTCGGACAGCCCCATCCTAATCATTACCAACAGTATCTTCTTTACGCGGATCCAGCGGATCGGTTCTCGGTCGTGAGTTTCGTGTGGGGGCCAGGTCAGGCCACCCCAATCCACGATCATACAGTTTGGGGTTTGATTGGTATGTTGAGGGGCTCAGAGATTTGCCAACCTTACTCGAGAATGTCAGACGGCAGGTGGGCCCCAGCCGGTCTACAAATACAAATGATTCAGGGGGACATTGAGGTGGTCTCTCCTAGACTTGGCGATGTACATAAAGTTTGGAATGCAAGCCAGGATCAAGTCTCAATCAGTATTCACATCTACGGGGCTAATATTGGAAAAGTTCGCAGATCTGTTTATTACACAGACGGTTCAAGAAAGACTTTCATATCTGGATACAGCAACATCCCTCAAATGTTCAGTGGCCTAGTTGAGGATGAAAACGAATTAATTCGCCCTCAAACTCTCCAACAAGCGCATCCCCAGAGCTCAAAAATAAGTGATTCACAACCAAGTGATTTACAACCAAGTGATTCAAGAACAACAACTGCAAACATTAACACCGTCAATCTCGAGCCCTCGACCGTTAATGCTAGTTCACCCCCCACAACTACACAGCATACTGAGTCAAAAGTTGATTTATCTCAGCCAGATCCAACTACCTCAAAATCAGAGGTAATTGATAAACACAATCCACCCATGCAGCCAAGTCAACTTGTTTTGGACTTGGACACTGAGGTAGCTGAGCAACCACTGGAGCCCCAAGTCAAGAATTTAATGATTGAATCAGGTGAGGATTCAGATATTGATTCAAGTGCTGATCCAACTATTAATGCTGACAAAGACTCTGAATCAGTCTCGGTTGTGGTTGATAACAATCAGAAAAATGAACTTGAAAATAGTACTCAAGAGGACGCACAATTAAATAATGACTTAAAAGCAGACACAAAAGTTGAGTCAACAACTGAGCTAATTGCTGAACTAGTAGATGAACCTAAAGTAACGGCTACTCTTGGAGAAAATTCAAACGCTCCCCAAGAAGCTTCACCCCCCGTTCCTACAATCACTCATGCTTTAATTAAGCCAGCAACAGTTATTGAGTACTTGCGTGCAAAAAAAGAAATAGCCCTCATTGATGTGCGTGAGGAGGACCCCTTTGCACAAAGCCACCCCCTATTTGCTTGCAATATGTCTCTTGGACGAATAGAGACGGATGCATACCGCAGGATTCCGCGTCGAGATACTTTCATTGTTATTTATGACAATTCGGACGGTCTAGCAGAGCGTGCATTAGCTATTTTCAGGCGTATTGGCTACACAAATGTAAACCTGCTTGAGGGAAGTTTGACCGGTTGGGCCGCCGCGGGGTATGAGCTTTTTAAAGATGTAAATGTGCCCAGTAAGTCATTTGGTGAGTGGGTTGAGTCAATCAAGCATACCCCTTCACTGAGCGCACAGGAGGTTTATTCTCTTATTGCTCAAAAGGCAGATGTCGTTGTGCTGGATGCCAGACGCTTTGATGAATACCAAACGATGAGTATTCCGGGGGCGGTGAGTGTGCCCGGGGGAGAATTGGCACTTCGAGCCCGAACCTTAGCCCCCAAACCAACTACCCGAATTATTGTCAACTGCGCCGGGCGCACAAGAAGCATCATTGGAACCCAATCTTTGGTCAATGCGGGTATTCCAAATCCGGTGTGCGCGCTACGAAACGGCACGATTGGATGGATGCTTGCTGGACAAGACTTGGTAAAGGGGGCTGACAAAAACTTTCCCGAGCCAAGCGCTGAGGATTTGAGCAAAGCTAAGGCCTCAGCGTTGGCGCTGGCTTTTCGGTCTGGCATTAAAAGAATCGATTGGCAAGATTATTTAAAACTCAAAGCTCAAACCGAACGGACCACATACCTATTTGATGTTAGAACCCCTCAAGAATACAGTACCTCTCATTTAGAGGGAGCACTGAGTGCGCCGGGTGGGCAACTCGTTCAAGAGACTGATCACAACGCCCCTGTACGAGGGGCAGCGATCGTGCTCTACGATACAGAAGGGGTTCGCGCTTACATGACGGGTTCATGGCTTGTTCAATTGGGTTGGGAAGTTTATGTCATCAAGGATATCTCGTTAACAGACCTTAAAGCTCCTGAACCAGTAGTAGATCCTTACTCTTTATTGCCTGATCCGATTGAGCCTGTAGAGGGCGTTGAGGCGGCGCAATTAAAAGAGTGGATTGCCAACCGAACTAACCTAACCCTTGTGATCGATGTAGGTGAGAGTGCGCAGTACGTTAAACGCCACATACCTGGTGCATGGTGGATACTGCGGTCCCAGATTGAAGAAGATTTTTCCCGCGTTCATAAAGCTAACCGTTATATTCTCACGTGCTCGGATGGCAGTGCTGCAAGGTATGCGGTTCACGAGATAAGGAAGTTGGTCAGACCCGGTGTCCATGTGGCTTTCCTGAGGGGAGGCAACGCAAGTTGGTTTGCCGCTGGTTTCAGCACCCAACAAGGAGAGTCTTATGTTGTTAGTCCAAGGATTGATCGCTACCGTAGACCTTATGAGGGTACTCAAAACCCAGTACAAGCTATGCAGGCTTATTTGGATTGGGAGTTTGGACTTGTTGAGCAGTTAAAAAGAGACGGCACTCACGGATTTAAAGTTATTTGAGCATGATTCATAAACCCCGGACGTCCTTCGCACCTAGTGAAGATGTCTGGGTTTGCGTTGACCGCTACTATGACCGGTGTTATTTGAAGCGCCAGTGCCACCTACTTGGTTAGGTTTGCCCATCTCCAGTGAGTTCACAAGATTGTTGAAACGCTCTGAGAAGAGCCTATCGATCTCTGCCGATATTCCCCCAAGCTCTGAGGGTTCAAAGTGACGCTCCATCATGTGAAATACATCAGCAATGAGCAAGTCTCTTTGTGCTTGCATAATTGCAGCAGGTGTTGGGCCAATAAAGAGCATCAAAAAATCATCTAAAGATTCTCTGCCTTCCTCCTCAGCCTCCTCATCAAACTCAGTATCGTAGAAGGTCACCTCAATAGTTGCACCGACCACGGCTAACTCATTGAGACTCATACACATTTCGTCCAAACATTGACGAAAGTCATCCTCACCTGGAACGGTCCAACAAAATTCTAAGAGCATATCTTGCTCATTAAAGAATATGCCAGGCTCATCATCAAATGAGCTCATAGCACCCTGCGTAAACGAAGTGGCCCCTGAGTAAGTCCACAAAGGCTTTAGAGCCTCTTTAATTTGCTCTAAAGTAACCTTTGCATTGAGGGGCACCTCCCCGTGGAGGTGAATATCAAAAGTGGAATTTAAATCTTTCATGACTGCATGATAGCAGTAGAAAAAGAATGTGAATCAATAGATTGAAAACAATTGTAGAAAATTAGTTCTAACTTCAGTCTAGGTTGGTTCACATCTCGAAGTAAATTCAAATTCAAGAACTCAGTTTGATACCTTTAAATTCTCCACTGGCAATTCTTTTCTGCCAAGTCGCTGGTCCAGTAATATGGGCACTTGTACCGCCGGAGTCAACTGCTACAGTAACAGGCATATCGACAACATCAAACTCATAAATAGCCTCCATACCCAGGTCTGCAAAACCGACTACTTTTGCTGCCTTTATGGCCTTGGATACCAGGTAGGCAGCACCCCCAACAGCCATTAGGTATGCAGATTTATGTTTTTTGATAGCTTCTATGGCAACAGGACCGCGCTCAGCTTTACCGATCATTGCGATCAGTCCAGTTTGAGCAAGCATCATCTCTGTGAACTTATCCATACGAGTTGCAGTGGTGGGTCCTGCCGGGCCAACCACTTCAGATCCAACAGGGTCAACAGGGCCTACGTAGTAGATCACGCGGTTGGTGAAGTCAACAGGCAAAGGCGTTCCCGCAGCGAGCATATCTTGAATACGCTTGTGGGCAGCGTCTCGGCCGGTGAGAATTTTTCCGTTCAGAAGTAAAGTCTCTCCAGGCTTCCAGCTCGCAACTTCCTGTGGCGTGAGCTCATTGATGTTTACGCGTTTGCTGGTCTTGGTGTTGGGCGTCCAGTTCACTGCTGGCCACAAATCCAGTGAAGGTGGGTCTAAGTAAACTGGTCCTGAGCCGTCCAGCACAAAATGCGCATGCCGTGTCGCCGCACAATTGGGGATCATGGCAACGGGCT
>DAITOS010000054.1:15906-20846 GCA_036834025.1 Limnohabitans sp. | reverse complement strand
TAAAGGAGTCTTCACACGGTGGAAGTCACATGTTCGATCCATGTATCGCCCACCAGCTCGATAAGAATTAATATTGGTTGCACAACCCAATTATCATTTACGATTACAATCATCAGCACAGACTTTTATTCAAGCCTAAATCTATCTTTTTACTTAATTTATGAATTAAAGTGTTTGGGTTGGAGATAACTCTATTCGCAGGTCATATTTCAGGCGGATTTCTTTGATGAGTTTAGTTTATTTAAGCTGTTTACTTTAATTCAGGAATTTGCATAATGATAAAGTCGCCTAGATCTGTCCGCCTTTCGGCTTATCTTTATTTTGCAACCTGCCAATAGGAGGTGATGGTGGTTATTTGGAGACTTTTGAGACGTTTAATCCTAAGCCTACTCACTTTTGTGATGATTGGTCTGACTGGATTAGTTGGGTTTTACTTTTGGGTTAACTATAACGATAATTTTCATGCCGTCCAAGACGGAGTTGTTTATCGTTCAGCTCAAATGAGTGTTGAGTCGCTAGAGAAACATATTGAGGCTGAACACTTTCAAACCGTCGTGAATTTGAGAGGCTCAAATCCTAATCAAGAGTGGTATCGGTCAGAATCCAAGCTTTTAAACGCAAAAGGTGTGCAGCTTATTGATATTCCTTTGTCTAGCTCATCTCGTGTTAAACCAGACCAGGCAAGAGCCTATATTGATTTAATCGCCAATTCACCAAAGCCGGTCTTGATCCATTGTTTAAACGGCTCTGATAGGACAGGTTTAATATCAGCCATCTATTTGATGCAAAACGGTATTGACGAGATCACTGCATCTAAACAACTTGCTATGACGTATGGCCACTTTCCTTTTGGTCCCTGGGCAGATACCAAGGCGATGGATCTAAGTTTGAAGGAATTTATTTCTACTTTGCAGCCCGGCACAGACTAAATACTGGCAACACAATACCTTAGAGATATATGCCAAGCAACACACTTTGTAGGTTTTGCAAAATCAAAATGGCAATTTGAATTAGAGCAAGTAAAGCAAGGGGCGAAAGATCGATTCCTCCCAAAAGGGGGAGCACCTTTTGGATTGGTCTAAGCATTGGGCTCACCAAGCGTGTGAATATGAAGTTGATGGGGGAGTCTGGATTAATCCAAGACATCACCGCATAGACCAACACTAATCCGTTTAAGCATGAAAGACTCATCTGAATGAGCTCAAAGACAGAAAGCTCAAAGATGTAGCCTAAATTTAAAGGTCCCGTTGCCAAAAGCCAAAGTAGTGTGGTTTTGATAAGAATAATCAAATATGCACCAATTAGACTTGCGGTATCTAACTTCCCAATTGCAGGAATAAATCTACGAATGGGCAAAACTAACCAGTTTGTAACTGCAAAAACAAATGGTCCTAGAGAATTACCAGAGGCTGGACTCAGAGATATATTTTGAAAATGAAACAATAATCTCAGAAGACAAGTACCTGCAATCAATCCTTCAATTATTTGTAGGATGAAGCCAAATATCTGATACAGCATTGGGTTTATGTCTTAGGTAATGAATTTACAGATGTTTCCTCATCATTAGCAGCAACTAAATTAGACGGCTCAATAGCTGGGGATACAACTGGTGCTGGTTTGCAATCAAAACATATGAACATGGTAGAGCCAAGCATCCTCTTAAATGATCCGTCTGATCTTGGCTTGTGACGACCGCATTTGATGCAGCTCATGGTGTCTATGGATCTTCCACCGGTGCCAAAAGGCGATCCGCCTTTTTTGGACTTATAGCGCAGCCCGTCGTTTCTAATTTGTGTGGTATCGTCGCGAGCCATAACGTATTTTAACACCCTAAGTGAATTTAAGCAACGAACTAAATTGCTTGGCTAAGGATTTCTCAGCGACTGTTAGCAGCTGAATCTTGAAAGTTATTTGGAATTTCTGCTTTGAGTGATTTGGCAATTTTTTTGTTTTCAACCTCATCAATGGGGACTCTACGAGCCCCGTTAAAACGTATTGACCAATAAGCATCTCTCATATCTTCGATACGAACCTTATAGCCGGTTCGAGGGGAATGAATAAACTTTCCATTACCAAGGTAAATGCCTACATGACTAAAAGTGTGTTTCATAGTGTTAAAAAACACCAAATCCCCTGGCTGTAATTCAACTGGGTCAATTTTGTCGGTAACAGATGCTTGCTCCCTAGCGTTGTGAGGCAAGACGATTCCAATTGATTTTTCGTACATTGCACGCACAAAACCACTGCAATCAAAACCTGAGGACTCGTTTGTCCCGCCCCGGTGGTAGGGAACCCCCAAAAGTTGCATTGCGTTTGCGATTAGGGTGGAGGCTTGAGCGGACACTTTTTGTTCTGCCGAGCTCATACGATCAAGTAGACCTTTATCTACTTGGTTGCGTTGATCGTTTTGTGCGGTTGAGTTAACAGCCCAACAAAGGGGCGTTAAAAGAGTCAATGCACAAATTAAAAGTTTGTTTTTCATTAACTTTTTATTATATCTCATTGTTTTTAATCAAAAATGACTAAAATTTGTCAATGTTGGAATTGCAAGCATTTCTTTTGAAGTAACAAAAAAGGGGACGGGATGATCTTAAATGCAGATGAATCTCAGGTTGTTTTGATAGATTTCTCGACTAAGTTTATAGAGGGCCTTGATAACACCAACCAGTTACTAGGCTCGGCAACCAAGCTTGCTCAGATTGCAAAACTCTTAAAGGTGCCGGTTTGGGGCGTTGAACAAAATCCTGACTTTAATGGACCAATGGTCGAAAAAATTAGATTTTTATGCCAAAAAATAATACCAAAGTTACACTTTGACGCTTGTGAGGAGGGTTTAATTGAACTTTTAAGAGCACCTACGAAAAACCTGACACACGGAAACGCAAGAAGTTTACCCAAGCATTTACAAAAAAAGGACACTACTCCAGATTCTTCAACGATTCTTTTGGCTGGATGTGAAACTCACGTTAGCGTTCTTCAAACAGCTATGGGGCTGATTGATATGGAATTCGATGTATGCTTAGTTATCGATGCGAGTGCCTCTGCGACTGTTAGAAACCATGATGCAGCCCTAGACCGCTTGGCTGGTGCAGGAGTTGAACTAGTCACGCTTGAGATGGTCGCTTATGAGTGGCTCAGTGCCTATGACCATCCTAGTTTTTCTGAAGCACTAAAAATACTACATAACTGAATACTGCTCGAACCCAATGATACTTTTTGTAATTTGATAGTGCCAGGCACCAACCGTGACAAGTCAAATATAAGTCAAGAAATTATTAAAAAACTTTGACTTCAGTGCTTACGAGCTATTTAGATGGCACAATACTTATCTAACTAATGCTACTACAAGCAGTAGTCGCGTCTGCAAAGCGATTAAGTCGCTAAGCAGAAGGTTTTCTTCAACCAACTAATGTTTCCTGCAGGGAAACGGAGGTAAGCGCTATGACACAGACTAACAACGTCTATAAAGCCTTTGCGGGCAACAGTTATCTCTTTGGGGGCAATGCTCCTTACGTAGAAGAGATGTATGAAAATTATTTAAACAACCCCGGAAGCGTCCCCGATACTTGGCGTGAATATTTTGACGCCTTGCAGCACGTTCCCGCGGTTGACGGCTCTCAAGCGAAGGACGTTCCTCATTTACCCGTTATAAACGCTTTTGCAGAGAGAGCGAAGATGGGCGGTACCCGAGTGGTCATGGCCAGCGCAGATGCTGAAATGGGTAAGAAAAGAACCGCAGTCCAACAGCTCATTGCAGCCTACAGAAATCTGGGTGTTCGTTGGGCTGACTTAGACCCTTTGAAGCGAACTGAGCGGGAAAATATTCCCGAACTGGACCCATCGTTTTACGGTTTCAGTGACGCTGATCAAGAGGCTATCTTTGATACCAGCAATACATTCTTTGGCAAGGACAGGATGAGCCTCAGGGAATTATTGAATGCTCTTCGTGAAACATATTGCGGCTCAATTGGTGCTGAGTTTAACTTCATTACCAATCAAGACCACAAGCGTTGGTGGCAACAAAAATTAGAGAGCATCCGCTCTAAGCCCAATTTCAATGCTGACAAGAAAAAACACATTCTTGAGCAACTAACAGCTGCCGAAGGACTTGAGCGCTTTTTACATACAAAATATGTAGGTCAAAAGCGTTTCTCACTAGAAGGTGGTGAGAGTTTCATTGCCTCAATGGACGAGTTAATCAAACAAGCAGGTCTCAAGGGTATTCAAGAAATCGTCATCGGAATGGCTCACCGTGGTCGCTTAAATGTACTGGTCAACTCGATGGGCAAGATGCCTAAAGACCTGTTTGCTGAGTTTGACCATACCGCACCGGAGGACCTTCCGAGCGGAGATGTGAAATATCACCAAGGTTTTAGCTCAGACGTCACCACACCTGGTGGCCCAGTGCACTTAAGCTTGGCTTTCAATCCCTCTCACCTTGAGATTGTTAATCCCGTGGTTGAAGGCTCTGTTCGTTCAAGAATGGACCGTAGGCACGATCCACTAGGGCAACAAGTATTACCAGTTTTGGTTCACGGTGACGCAGCTTTTGCGGGCCAAGGTATTGTGATGGAGACCCTCGCCCTTGCCGAAACAAGGGGCTACTCAACGGGTGGTACTGTTCATATTGTGATCAACAATCAAATCGGCTTTACAACATCTGATCCTAGAGACTCACGCTCAACACTTTACTGTACTGATGTCGTTAAGATGATTGAGTCACCCGTCTTGCATGTCAACGGTGATGATCCCGAGGCCGTCGTATTAGCTACTCAGTTGGCACTGGAATTTCGCCTAGAGTTTAGAAAAGACGTTGTGGTTGATATTATTTGTTTTAGAAAGCTTGGCCACAACGAACAAGATACTCCAAGTCTGACACAGCCCTTGATGTACAAAAAAATTGCACAACATCCAGGAACCAGAAGACTTTATGCGGACAA
>DAITOS010000054.1:6374-15806 GCA_036834025.1 Limnohabitans sp. | reverse complement strand
AGCACTGTTACCCCTCACCAATTGGTTAAGAAAGTGCTAGATGACCGTGCCGCAATGGGTCGCGGTGATATACCCGTTGATTGGGGAATGGGTGAGCATATGGCTTACGCGTCACTTGTTGCAAGTGGATTCCCTGTTAGGCTATCAGGCGAAGATTGCGGTCGCGGGACATTCACTCATAGGCACGCAGTTGTACATGATCAAAACCGTGAAAAATGGGACACTGGAACTTACGTACCACTGCAAAACGTTTCTGAGAATCAAGCCCCCTTTACAGTTATTGACTCCATACTGTCTGAGGAAGCCGTGCTTGGATTTGAGTACGGTTACGCCTCAAACGACCCAAACACCTTGGTGATTTGGGAAGCACAGTTCGGTGATTTTGCAAATGGTGCACAGGTGGTGATTGATCAATTTATCGCCTCCGGTGAAGTGAAGTGGGGGCGTGTGAACGGCCTTACTTTGATGTTGCCTCATGGCTACGAAGGACAGGGACCAGAGCATAGCTCAGCTCGAGTAGAGCGCTTTATGCAATTGGCCGCTGATGCAAACATGCAGATCGTACAGCCCACTACGGCGAGCCAGATTTTCCATGTTTTGCGTCGACAAATGGTCCGCAATATACGCAAGCCTTTGATTATTTTTACGCCTAAGTCACTTCTTAGGAATAAAGATGCAACCTCACCTATCTCAGAGTTCACTAAAGGAAGTTTTCAAACCATCATTCCAGAAAGCAAGGAATTGAAGGCAGACAAAGTTAAGCGTTTGGTTCTTTGCTCTGGAAAGGTTTATTACGACTTAGCCAAAAAACGTGAAGAAAATGGCCATGATGACACTGCTATTTTGAGAGTTGAGCAGTTGTATCCATTTCCTCACAAAGCTTTTAGTAATGAGTTGAAAAAGTATCCTAACGCTACTGAGATTGTTTGGACTCAAGATGAGCCCCAAAACCAGGGTGCATGGTTCTATGTTCAACACTATATTCACGAGAACATGCTGGATGGCCAAAAATTAGCCTACTCCGGGAGGGCTGCTTCTGCCTCACCCGCAGTGGGTTATTCACATTTGCACCAAGAGCAACAAAAGGCTCTAGTAGACGGTGCATTCGGCAAGATCAAAGGCTTTACTTTCAGCAAGTAAATCAGAATATTAAATTTAGGAAATTAACATGTCACTCGTAGAAGTTAAAGTACCCCAACTCTCTGAATCTGTAGCAGAAGCTACTATGTTGCAATGGAAGAAAAAGCCAGGTGAGGCAGTTGCAATCGATGAAATATTAATTGAAATTGAAACTGACAAGGTCGTTCTTGAAGTCCCCGCACCTGCAGCAGGGGTTTTAAAAGAGTGCATCGTAGAAAGTGGCGGAACCGTAGTTGCAGATCAATTGATTGCACGGATCGACACTGCCGGTGTTGCCAGTGCTCCTAGCCCCTCTGCATCGGCTTCTCCCGCTACTCATGTCTCAACTGCGTCCGCACCTCAAGTTCAACCAGCAGTTCAAAGTGGATCTGACTCAAAAGCTGGTTTTGCAATGCCTGCGGCTGCAAAAATCATGGCTGATAACAATTTATCTAGCGGATCCGTTGCCGGTACTGGTAAAGACGGTCGTGTCACAAAGGGCGACGTAATCAATGCAATTTCTAATGCAGCTGGTTCTTCGATCAGCAACGCTGCAGTGATTCCAACAGGTGTCCCAACGAGTTCACTTCCACAGGTTCAAGCTCCAAGTGTTTCCCTTGGAGATCGACCTGAGCAGCGCGTCCCAATGAGTCGCTTAAGGGCTCGAGTTGCAGAGCGTTTGCTGCAATCCCAAGCGACCAACGCTATTTTGACGACATTCAATGAGATCAACATGGCACCCGTGATGGAGATGCGTAAGCGTTTCCAAGAGAAATTTGAGAAAGAGCATGGAGTCAAAATTGGATTCATGAGCTTCTTTGTCAAAGCTGCGGTACATGCTCTCAAAAAATATCCTGTGTTGAATGCCTCAGTTGATGGCAATGACGTTGTGTACCATGGTTACTTTGACATTGGTATCGCTGTCGGTTCGCCGCGCGGGCTAGTTGTGCCAATTCTGCGAAACGCTGATCAAATGAGTTTTGCAGAGATTGAGAAAAAAATCGCCGAATATGGTACCAAGGCCAAAGACGGTAAGCTAGGTATCGAGGACATGACAGGTGGAACTTTCTCAATATCAAATGGGGGTGTATTTGGTTCCATGTTATCAACGCCGATTATTAACCCCCCTCAGTCTGCAATCTTAGGCGTACATGCAACCAAAGACCGCGCTGTAGTGGAAAATGGACAAGTAGTAGTTCGCCCAATGAACTACTTTGCTATGAGCTATGACCACAGAATTATTGATGGTCGTGAGGCTGTGCTTGGTTTGGTCGCAATGAAAGAGGCACTCGAGGATCCAGCACGTTTATTGTTTGATATTTAATGTTTTTTTATTGTGTCTTTATTGATATAGTCCCACTAGGTATAACTAAAAATGACCAAAGAATTTGATGTAATCGTAATTGGTGGTGGTCCAGGTGGATACATTGCCGCTATCAGGGCTGCTCAACTAGGAAAATCTGTTGCATGCATTGATGAGTGGAAAAATGACAAGGGCGGGCCTGCTTTGGGCGGCACTTGCACCAATGTAGGTTGCATTCCTTCTAAAGCACTTCTTCAATCATCCGAGCACTATGACCACGCCTTGAACCATTTTGCTGAGCATGGAATTACAACTTCCAGCGTGAAAATGGATGTCTCTCAAATGACGGCTCGTAAAGACAACGTTGTTAAACAAAATAATGATGGTGTTTTGTACTTGTTTAAAAAGAACAAGGTCAGTTTCTTTCACGGACGTGGATCATTTGTTAAATCCGTCAATGCAAAGTATGAAATAGCAGTTGATGGTACAGATGCTCAAACAATAATTGGACATCACATCATCATTGCAACCGGCTCAAGCGCTAGGTCTATGCCAGGAGCTCCTTTTGATGAGGAAACTATTCTCTCAAATGATGGGGCTTTGAAAATTAAGGCTGTCCCAGCCAAACTTGGCTTGATTGGTGCCGGTGTAATTGGACTTGAGATGGGCTCTGTATGGAGACGTTTGGGCTCAGAGGTCACAATCTTAGAGGGACTACCCACGTTTTTGGGTGCCGCTGATGAGCAAATTGCCAAGGAAGCACATAAGATCTTTGTCAAACAAGGTCTAAAGATCGAGCTAGGTGTAAAGGTCGGTGAAATAACCAAAACGAAGAAGGGTGTATCAGTTGCATACACTACAAGCAATGGTCAAACAGAGACTGCAAATTTTGACAAGTTGATCATATCCATTGGACGTGTACCTAACACAGTGGGATTAAATACTGAATCTGTTGGTCTTAAATTAGATGAACGAGGAGCAGTTGTTGTAGATCAAGACTGTAAGACTCATCTCCCCAACGTATGGGCAATCGGGGACGTAGTGCGTGGTCCAATGTTGGCTCACAAAGCGGAGGAAGAAGGAGTTGCTGTTGCAGAGAGAATTGCTGGACAACACGGGCATGTCAATTTCAATACGATTCCTTGGGTGATCTACACATCTCCAGAAATTGCGTGGGTTGGACAAACGGAGCAACAACTTAAGGCAAGTGGACGAGCTTATAAAGCTGGCACATTCCCATTTCTAGCTAATGGACGCGCCAGAGCAATGGGTGACACGACAGGTATGGTTAAGTTTTTAGCGGACGCCGTTACCGATGAAATCCTTGGTGTGCATATCATTGGACCTGTGGCTAGTGAATTGATCGCTGAATCAGTGGTTGCGATGGAATTCAAAGCAAGCGCAGAAGATATCGCCAGAATTTGCCATGCCCACCCAAGCCTAAGTGAGGCAACTAAGGAAGCTGCCTTAGCAATTGATAAACGTACACTGAATTTCTAATCCATACCTTGCCCACTCCATGAGTGTTAGGGATACCTATTTTGAGCAACTAAAGCTCAAAGACTTTAAAAGCGATCCGGCTCAATTGCGGGCGATAGATTCACTCGCCCGTTGTGAAGTCGAATGGAGCGAATATAAACATAAGCGGTCCAATTCATTTAAAAAGCTCATCGTGCATCCCCCCATCCCCCGTGGCGTTTATATGTACGGAGGCGTAGGCCGAGGTAAGAGCTTCCTTATGGATTGTTTTTATTCTTCCGTCCCAATTAAGCGCAAAACAAGGCTGCATTTTCATGAATTCATGCGCGAAGTTCACCGAGAACTTCGTGAACTTCAAGGAACCGTTAATCCGTTGGATGTTTTGGGCCTACAGATATCAAAACGGTTTAAGCTGATATGCTTTGATGAGTTTCATGTTGCGGATATTACAGATGCAATGATTCTTCATCGTTTGCTAGATTCACTGTTTAAAAATGGCGTTGGTTTTGTAACCACTTCTAATTTCAAACCTGATGATTTATATCCAGATGGCCTGCATAGAGACCGAATACTACCTGCGATTGACTTATTGAATACCAAATTAGAAGTGATTAACGTGGACGCTGGGGTGGACTACAGAGGTAACTTCTTTGAGCAGGTAGAGCTTTATCACACGCCACTCTCCGAGCAAGTCAATATTGATATGACCGAAGCGTTCAATAAGTTAGCAGAGTGTGCAGATGAAGACCCCGTTCTGCAAATTGAACATAGAGAGATAAAAGCTTTGCGCAGGGCAGGTGGAGCAGTATGGTTTAACTTTAAATCGATATGTGGAGGACCGCGTTCTCAAAACGATTATTTAGAAATCGCTTCTCAGTTTCACACTGTATTTTTGAGTGATGTGCCTCAAATGGGTGTCAATATGGCCTCCGAAGCTAGGCGATTTACCTGGTTGATAGACGTTTTGTATGACAGACATGTGAAGCTGATAGTCTCAAGTGAGGTTGCTCCAGAACTACTTTACCTACAAGGACCCATGAAGCATGAGTTTCCAAGAACAGTGTCCAGATTACATGAAATGCAGTCCGCTGAGTTCTTGAGTTCTGAGAGAAGAAGTGTTGATACCGGGCTTACCTGAGGGTATCTTGGTCTATATGAATAAGTATAAAAACCTTTGGAATAATTCTTCGATCTTTAACATTCGTCGATTCCAACACACAAACATCTTATGGATATTAAAAGGTTTATTCATCATTCAGATTTCTGCTTTTGCACAGAACAATCCCTCTGAGATCCCCAGCATTACGGAGATTAAAGCTAGGCGGTTGAATGTTGAATCAGAATATAAAAAAGAGCTCGAAGATTGTTATCAAAAATTCGCAGTCAATCAGTGCAAGGACTCAGCTAGCGAAAAACGTTTATCTGAGCTCTCAAAGCTCAGGGAGTATGAACTCAGAAATAATGAAATTGAACGCGCTAGACGCCAGGATGAATTGATCAAAGATGCAAAGCTAAAAGCTGATCAAAGAGATTTAGACCTAGAAAAACAAAAAGAACAAGCCAATTCCAGTGATGCTGAAAGACAAAGATTAAACATTGAAAAAAATGAGCAACATGATTCAAAGTTGAGCCAGAATCCTAAAAAAAACGGTTTAGAGACGTCGAAATCAGAAGTTAGGGCTCCTTTGTCGGCTCCAGACCGAGATGCCAGAGTTAAATTCGAGGCAAAGCAACGTGAAGCGGCGCAGCATAAGGCGGATGTGGAGAAAAGGCTTATAGAGAAAGAAAAGAAAAGTCGTCCTACAACTGCACCTGCTGCTAAGGATCAAATAACTACAACTCCCGGGGCAGCAAAAAATCCCACCTCCAGCCAAGGGGGGCAATAATGCCAAATGAAGATCAAACTGAATTTATGGGACTTGTCCAAAGTGCCTTTTCAGTGGAAGGAGTCCTGGCTCGAAATACCTCACACTTCAGACCAAGACAAGGTCAAACGCAAATGGCAATGGCAGTCGCCAATACCCTGGAGAGGGGGGGGAGTTTAGTAGTTGAAGCCGGAACTGGAGTTGGCAAAACATTCGCATACTTAGTCCCCGCACTGCTTAGTGGTGAACGTGTTTTGCTCTCCACGGCTACCAAAGCTCTTCAGGATCAATTGTTCTCGCGTGATCTTCCACAACTTGTAAAAGTACTCGGTCTGCCAATTAAGATATCGCTCTTAAAGGGACGCGGTAGTTATCTTTGTCAACAAAGACTTGAGACTCACGCGCGAGAACATAATTTGAATGAAAAGACGAGCCTCAAAACTTTAACTATGGTTCGTGAGTGGGCAAAGATTACTGAGACTGGGGACCTCTCAGAGTTGGGAGGCCTTGAGGACAGATCCCCTCTTATCCCCCTGATTACTTCATCAAGAGATAACTGTTTGGGCTCTCAATGTCCTCAATTTAAAGCCTGTTTTGTAAACTCTGCTCGAAAGCAAGCTTTAAGCGCTGACATTGTCGTGATAAATCATCATCTGTTTTTTGCAGACTTAGCCGTGAAAGAGTCTGGAATGGCTGAGTTGTTGCCGAGTGTGCGGGTTGTAATTTTTGATGAAGCTCATCAACTCAATGAGACCGGAACTCAATTCTTAGGCGAACAACTGGGACTTGGTCAATTGTTGGATTTGGTAAGAGATATCTTGGCAAGCGGTTTAACTACGGCCTCAGGCCTATGCGACTGGCAAGGTATTTGTGGTGAACTTGAAAAAGCAGTAAGAGACCTAAGGTTGTGCATTGGCTCCCCCCTTACTGCCACTCGTTTGAGATGGACAGAGTTGATTCCTGAGGGCATCAATCCAGATGAGTGGGGTCAGTGTTTAAAGACTCTCAATCAATCATTTGATAAAGCATTAAACGCCTTATCAACCGTTAGTGAATTAGCTCCTGAATTTCCAAGACTTCACGAAAGAGTTAGCGAGTTCAAACACCTTGTAAAGCATTTCTCTAAAGAGCCCAAAGCCGATCAGGTGCGTTGGTTGGAGTTGGGTCAGATGCCGCGACTTGTCGAAGCACCCCTTGATATAGCAGACGTCGTAAGAGAAAAACTCTTGGGCTTATCAAAAGTCACAACAGAATTTGATGAACTTCCCCTCAAAAACTCCACGGATCAGGAATTGGTTAGTTTACCCAGAAGTTGGATTTTTACGTCAGCAACACTAGGTAGCGATGCGAGTCTTTCTTGGTTCACAAAGCCTTGTGGATTAGAGAGCAGTGAGATCCTTCAGGTGCAAAGTCCATTTGATTATCCAAACAATGCACTTTTATATATACCTAAATCGATGGTCAAGCCCAGTGACGCAAGTCACTCTCGTGAGGTATCAGAACTTGCTTGCAAGGTGGTTGATCAACTGGGAGGCAGAACCCTAGTCCTTACAACAACAAATAGAGCTCTAAAGTTTATTGGTGATCATCTAAGTGCTTATTACCAAGATAACAAAAACATAGAAGTGCTGGTTCAAGGACAACTACCCAAGCGCTTTCTAATGGAGCGTTTTAGAGAGGATCAGGCCTCTAATCTTAGTGCTGATCCATCCGGCCTAGGCTTGGATAGAACGGGTTTCGTATTGGTCGCAACCGCTAGTTTTTGGGAAGGCTTTGATGTTCCTGGAGACGCCCTTCAAGCCGTGATTATTGATAAATTACCCTTTCCACCCCCCGGGGATCCCCTTGTTGAGGCAAGATGCAACCGCATAGAGGAAGAGGGTGGAAGTGCCTTTAATGAGTACTCTTTACCGGAGGTGGCAGTAGCTCTAAAGCAAGGCGCTGGGCGTTTGATTAGAGGGGAGAGCGATAGGGGAGTTCTGGTGATATGTGATTCCCGTTTGATGAGCACAGGATACGGGAGAAAGTTAATAAAAACTCTTCCACCTATGCGACACGAGGAAAATATCAATGAATTATTTAACTTTATAAATCAGCTCAATACCGCCAATAAATCCAAATAAGATGGATTGATCTAGAACTGCTAATTTTTGCTTTAAATATATGCATCTCTAGGGCTAGAGTATTTATGATATATTAAAGGTGTTAATAGTGCTCGCCCCTGAAATCTTCAGGGTCAGTTAAACGGGAAATTGGAGCTTGAGAGAGTGGCCATACTGTCCCCGCAACGGTGAACAAATGTACATTTTGTACTAGCTCAATCGAAATACCACTGGCAAATTGCTGGGAAGGTCATTGAGTTAAGTTTGTTAGTCCGGATACCGGCTATTAATTCGTCAATTGCTTGCGGGAGTGCTCGCAATTGTTTGAACCCAGTTCCTACGTGGGAGAGGACCGCGGTTGGCGGACGGAAAAAATATCATGAAACTTAACAAGCTGCACAAAATTAGCACAGCCTCGGCTTTGCTATGGTCATTCTGTACATATGCTCAAAACAATTATCAATTACCTGAAATATTCATATACGGAACTAAATTTCAAGAAACAATAGAAAATTCTTTACCTCAAACTGAGATTATTTCATCAACCGAGATTCAACAAAGTGGGCTAACTAACGTTGGTGATGTTTTACAAAAGATTGGTAATATTCAAACGCGGCAAGATTTATCTGGAAATTTAAACTCCTCAATTGATATTAGAGGATATGGGGCAACTTCAGACAACAACGTTTTAGTACTTCTAGACGGTGTAAGGTTATCTGAAAACTCACAGTCTTCTGCACGTATTTGGACCATTCCAGTTGAGATCATTGATCACATCGAAATTGTCAGGGGAGCCAGTAGCGTCTTATACGGCGAAAGCGCAACCGCTGGGGTAATCAATATCATTACAAACAAGCAAAAGAATGATTTTGGTATGGTTAGTATAGGTACGGGGAGTTACAGCACTTATCAATCGAATGGTTACTTTTCTAAATCCATCAATGATCTTAAGATCAGTGTTTTTGAAAAATCTCTCAACTCTGCTGGATTTAGAGATCAAAACAATAGTCAAATTAGGTCAGCAGGCTTAAATCTTGATTTTCAATTTACTCCTTTTATTACATCAGGGCTAAAGTTAGGTACCGATACCAACAACTCCATCTTGCCGGGCAGTTTGACACAAACTCAATTTGCTCAAAAACCAACCCAACCTCAATATGCTTTGGCTACTTTGATGGCTCCTAACACCTTGAACAACAAAAACGAGGTGATCAGCAGTTATCTTAAAATTGAGAAGGGCGATACTCAGTACTACGCGGATATATTTCGAAGAACCTTCAGGTTCACGACCGTAACTAGTCAACCTGCAGGTATTGCCTACAATCCTGTCACAATGGACGCAGTTGATCCTTACGCTTATCCTAGCATTTATACAGGCTTTCAAAACGGCGTGACTGTAAGGGCAAAAATTAGTAATTTTCTGATACCCAGTAATTCAATAACAATAGGCGCCGATGCTAGCGCTTGGCAAAGGGACAGTAACGCAGGGGATAATTTAAGTATCGACACGATGCATGCGACACAAAAATCAGGTGGTGGATTTGTACAAGATGACTTGAGAGTT
>DAITOS010000054.1:4172-6274 GCA_036834025.1 Limnohabitans sp. | reverse complement strand
CTCCGCAAATAAATAAAGATTATGAAACCGGATTGATTTTTAACAATTCATATCACAAGGGTTATCTCAAGTTATATAGAACCAATATTGAAAATGAAGTTGTGTTTGACTCTACATCGCTGTCAAACGTTAATGCGCTCAAATCTTTTAGGCAAGGCTTGGAGGTTGCGGATCAGTACAAATTCAATAGAGATTTGAATTTAAGAGGAAATCTTAATCTCATTCAAGCCAAATTTCTAACCGATCAATTAACTGCTCCTATTTTGCCCTTTTATCCTGGTTCAGGCCACGTATACAACATGAACGTTTCAGGAGTCGCGTCTTATGTTTTAGGTGCTGGATTTGATTACTCGATTAGTTCTAGTCAAAGTATAGGTTTTTATGAGCGAGTGGTTGGACCTCAGTATGCTCAGGGCGACAACACAAACCAAATCAAATTAGGAGCCTACTCAGTTGCAGATTTGAGTTACAGATACAAACTTAAAGAGTGGTCATTGACTGCCAGCGTCAATAATTTATTCAATAGAAAATACTTTGATACTGCGATCTACGCCGACAACAAAAGTCCAACAGTTCCTCAATATTACTCTGTTTACCCAAATCCTGGAAGAAACTTCAATCTGTTAGCGAGGTACGCTTTTTGAGCGAATAAAATCTACCAATGATCAAGGTTGTCCCCCTGTTCTTTAACTTACTTAGTCCTCGATCTTTAATTTGGCTATCCTTTTTTATTTGCCAACTGGCTGAGGCTTACGCTGTAGTTGATGATAGGGGAGTTCTCATAACTTTTGAGAATCCTCCTACAAAGATAGTAAGTTTATTGCCCTCTTTAAGTGAATCAGTATGCACGCTCAAATCGTGCTCTGAATTAATAGGTGTTGACGATCACTCTAATTTCCCCAACGAGATTAACTCACTCGTGCGTGTTGGCTCAGGACTAAACCCAAATCTTGAATTAATTGCTTCACTTAAACCCGATCTTATTTTGATTTCAAAAAATAATAGAGCAGCAGACGCCTTACAGTCGTTGGGCTTTAAAGTATTCGTTTTTGAGACCAATAGTTATGAGGACTTTAAACGAGCATTTAAAAACTTAGGTTTGATTTTAAAGACCGCTAATGCAGAGATGATTTTGAGCTCAATAGATGAGGAACTAGCCAAGGTCTCAATGGATCTACCCAATACTTTAAAAGGCTCGCAGGGTCTGCGAGTATATTTTGAGATCTATACTGGTCCTTACGCAGCCAGTGAGTCATCTTTTATAGGTGAGACAATATCCCGCTTAGGTCTGAATAATGTTGTTCCTAAGTCGTTGGGAGCGTTTCCTAAATTGAACCCAGAGTTTGTAGTTAAGGCTAATCCAGATTTTATTTTTGTAAATCAAAGCGATTATGAAAACTTAATCAATCGACCTGGTTGGAGATTTATCAAAGCGGTGAAGGAGAAAAGAGTTTGTGGTTTAACTAAGATAGAGGCTGATATCCTAACAAGGCCAGGTCCTCGTTTGGCGCAAGCGGGTCGTATCTTGGTAAATTGTATATTGAACAAAAGGTCAATGAATTGAAGAATATTGACAATAGTAACAGCAATAGCAACAGCTACAACAATAACAAACTCACCAGTGCCTCAACGCTTTTGTTATTCCTGCTCTTAATGGGATGCACTGGATTAACGCTTGGTACTTGCTTAGGTAGTACCGGATTTGAGGCCTCATGGTTTAGTCAAAATGACTTGATTTCAAATCAAATTGTTTGGGAAATCAGATTGCCCCGATCCATTGGGGCTTGGCTTGCTGGTGCATTACTTGGGCTATCAGGCGCGCTTGCTCAGGGACTATTTCGTAATCCTTTAGCTGACCCTTATCTCTTAGGCAGTGCCTCTGGGGCATCGCTTTGCGTTGCAATTATGATGGTCATGTTTGATGAGTTTTCGAACCCCTGGCTTTACAAGCTTGGATTAAACGGCGCTGCATTCTTAGGTGCGATGATCGCCGTTTTATTCACTCTTTTATTAGCTCGAGGTATGCAGCATACGCTTAGGTTACTTTTGGCAGGGGTAATTGTCGGTGTTGTTCTTGGAGCATTGACATCACTAGTTACTAT
>DAITOS010000054.1:645-4072 GCA_036834025.1 Limnohabitans sp. | reverse complement strand
GTTGCTCAGGCAGGTTTGATATCTTTTGTGGGCTTAGCCTCACCTCATTTGGTTCGCTCAATCGTGAATGTTACTTTTAGAAAACTTATGTTTTTTTCTGCTCTGATGGGCGGTGTTATGCTGCTCTTTGCCGATCTTGCATCTCGTCTTTTGATTTCACCTCGGGAGATTCCTGTAGGTCTGCTGACTGCGGTGTTTGGAGGTCTATACCTTATTTGGTTACTTTCTAGGCATAGAGTTAGTAATGGCAATAGTAATAGTAACCTTAACACTTCCAAAGCAACTAATTTATGACTGATGTTGCGCTAATTGCATCTAACATATTAGTCTCACTGAATGGAGATGAGGTAGTCAATGTTGATAATTTAAAGATCTCTAAAGGAAAATGGACTTGTATAGTTGGCCCCAACGGTGCTGGTAAGTCTACTCTACTAAAAGCTTTGGCAGGTTTAATTAAGCATTCAGGCTGCGTTGATCTTCCAATGCTGAGTTGCGCTGCAAATGAATCCTTCAAGCGCGCGCAACACTTGGCTTGGCTTGGACAAAACGAGGAATGTCCCGATGAGCTTAACGTATACGATTTGACAATGTTGGGGAGACTCCCCTATCAAGGAATTTTATCTAGTCCAAGCTTAGATGATCATACGGCAGTAAAAGAGGCTTTGGAATCTACACAATCTTGGAATCTACGAAACCGAGCCATGGGCGACCTATCAGGGGGCGAGCGTCAAAGGGTTTTACTATCCCGAGCGCTCACTGTCAATGCAGAGATCCTAATGCTTGATGAGCCAATTTCTAATCTTGACCCTCAAAATCAAGCTGACTTCATTGCCGTTATTCGTGCGCTAACTAAAAAAGGTAAAACAGTCCTCTCTGTTTTGCATGAAATAACATTTGGGTTAATGGCTGATGAAATTTTGGTGTTGAATAATGGTCGCATCATACGTCATGGTCACTCCAGTGACAGTAAAACTCATCTAGCATTGGAGCAAGTGTTTGATCACAGAATTAAGATACATGATTTGAATGGTTTGTGGATTTCCCTACCTAAAATATAGTCTGGAAATATTTTAAAAGAGCTATAGATTTTGCTAAACAATTTCAAAATACATAAGGTGTTTGTTTGATTAATCTACCCATGTTAGAGGTGAAAAACTTCAGCGCTAGTTACGCAAAGGCTGAGGTCTTGCACGACATTAGTTTAAAGGTTGATAAAGGGCAGGTGATCTCAGTCATCGGACCTAATGGGGCAGGCAAGTCAACACTTTTAAATGCCCTAATGGGTTTGATGCCAAGTAACGGTTCAATAAATTACTTGGGTAAATCTATATCAAATAGAAGTCTTGAAGAGCGCGTTATGCAGGGTATCGCATTGGTGCCTGAAAAAAGAGAGCTTTTTGCAACGATGTCAGTTCAAGACAATTTAGAGTTGGGTGGGTTTAGGCAGAAAAAACTTGGTAACAAAGACTGGCGCGAACAAATGGAAAATGTGTACAAAATTTTTCCTAGGCTTTTGGAGCGACGATTGCAATTGGCAGGTACCCTCTCTGGGGGGGAGCGTCAAATGCTTGCAATCGGGCGTTCTCTAATGTCGTCTCCTGAGCTTTTAATGCTTGATGAACCTAGCATCGGACTTGCACCATTGATAGTTAAAGAAATCTTTAAAATTATCAAGCAACTGCGTGATACGGGTGTGACTTTAATTCTTGTTGAACAAAATGCAAGAGCCGCTCTTGCTGTTGCCGATTATGGGTATGTTTTAGAGATGGGTGAAATTAGTGTTCACGGGGTTGCGACCGATCTTGCGAAAGACTCTCGTTTAATTGATACCTATTTAGGTGCAGGTATGAGTGCGAACTAATCTGTTCTATCAAATATCATGAAAGATTAAGAAACATTACGAAATTTTTAAAATTAGTTGTTTAAAAATATCAATGTAAAAGCTTAGTTCGATACACCTGGAATCCAACCCAACCAGGAAGATGATTTCTGTTGCTTGTTTCTCCCAAAATATTCGCTATTGGGGTAGGACTTTTGAAGTACGCGAACAGTATCATCCTTGAGTTGTTGAAGCCCTAAGATCTCATAGCTTTGGATCATAATGACTAAAGCTTCCTCGATAACGGGTACATCTTGGTAATCTGCTATAGCAGATTTAGCTCTATTGATAGCAGCCACATACGCACCTTTTTTGAAGTAGTACTTGGCAACAATCACCTCAGATTTGGCAAGCGTATTGATAATAAATCTCATCCTGAGGGCAGAGTCAGGCGCATATTTAGAATCTGGAAACCTAGTCACAACTTCTTTGAAAGCTTCAAATGATTGTTTGGCTGCCTTTTGGTCTCGCTCTGAGAGGTCTTGGTTGAAATACCTTGAGAACATACCTAAATCATCGTTGAAGTTGACTACGCCTTTTAAATAAAAGGCGTAGTCAAGTGCCGGGCTGGAAGGATTTAGTTTGATAAATCTCTCTAATGTACTGATCGCCAATGCAGGTTCTGCATTTTTATATTGAGCAAATGCCTTTTCTAACTGAGCCTGCTGGGCCAGCGTTGTGCCAGCAGCGCGACCTTCAAGTTTTTCGTAATAACCGATGGCTTTTTCATATGATTTATTCGCCATTTCTTCTTTAGCCTCAGCGTATAGCTTATCTGTCGACCAATTGGTGGTTAGGTCAGCATCAGTGGAGCAACCACTTAAGATAAAGCATAAAGCTACAAAAGCTAGATAAAAACTCTTTAGGAGGGAGGATAATTGCAATCTTCTGTACACGGGACTCTTTCTTGAAATTCAATGCACCCCTATTATCTTCTAAGCCAGAGGCTTTAGAACAAGTATCAACAAAGGAATTAGATTCTCTTGAATCCGAGGACTTAGGCCCAGATCTTGAAGTTCGAGAAATATCTGTACCTGAGGAGATGCATTTACAACGATTAGATGTTGTTTTAACCACTCTTTTGCCTGAATTTTCGCGAAATTTTATCCAGCAATTGATCACTGAGTCTTGCGTAGAAAGGCTTACTGGAGTTGGTCAGTTTTCTTCAAACTCACAAAAAGAGGGGCAATTCCCCCAGTACGTTATCAAAACAGCATCAAAAGCCCATGCTTTTGAGCGTTACAAACTGACTTTAAAGCCCTCTCCACAAGCGCTGGCTTACAAGCCGCAGGAGATGCCTATTGACGTTTTATTCGAGGATGAACATATTCGTGTCATCAATAAACCAGCTAATTTAGTTGTTCATCCCGCACCCGGCAACTGGGGGGGAACTTTACTAAACGGACTCCTATTTTTAGATCCTCAACTGACACAAGTTCCTAGAGCAGGAATTGTTCACAGGTTAGACAAGGACACCAGTGGATTGATGGTTGTCGCTAAAACCAGGGCCTGTATGGATGCTTTGGTAGTACAAATAGCCAACAGAGA
>DAITOS010000054.1:0-635 GCA_036834025.1 Limnohabitans sp. | reverse complement strand
GCTCAGCGCGCATGGACTGGGCCAGACGAGAAGGTTGTTGAGGCAAGTATTGGGCGAGATCCAAAAAACAGGCTCAAAATGGCTGTCGTTGACTTGCAAAAGAACTCTGGTAAGACAGCAAAAACCACTTTCACAGTGATCTCTAATGGCCAGGAAAGATCGATTTCTGGTGTGCCGCTGTCAGATGAAGAGGTTTGTTTGGTTCATTGTCAGTTGCATACGGGCCGTACCCATCAAATTCGAGTGCATTTATCTAGCATTGGTCATCCAATTTTGGCCGATTTAGTTTACGGCGGAAAGCTTCATACAAGTATCAAAAGGCAGGCCCTACACGCCTACAAACTTGGGTTTGAACACCCAATTACGGGGGAGCCAATGGACTTTAAAGCAGAGTTACCAACGGATATGAAGGATGCGATTCAGGCTTGGTCACTCGGTTACAATAGCACCGATTAAGCAGGCGTATCAACAGGGCTAGTATTCATACGGTTTTTACTCTTTGAATGCTCAACTATATACGTCAACCGTACACCGTACTTCAAAGACTTTGAATTTTTCTTAGTCGTATTATTTTTAAACCAATGTTATGAATACCGCGGATGCCAAGCGTGTCCTCGAGACTGCACTGATTTGTT
>DAITOS010000053.1:6213-20857 GCA_036834025.1 Limnohabitans sp. | reverse complement strand
GCAGTGAAGGAGTGCGTTCTTACCTGGGGAGATCTCACTTTACGCCTGAAAGGGTGACGGTGTTGAGTCCGGAGTGAGAAGTCAATCTAGTTATTCAACCAAGAAACATGTGCGCTCACAACACGCCAGCCCAGAGTAGTTTTTATCCAAGTTTGGGATTGACGTCCCAATTTACCAGTTGCAATGTTCGTGTATTCAATATTAGCCGTACCAAGCTCATATCCGTAAGTGGTAATTACCTGCTTGGTGATCTCCCGGTTTAATCCCTTAGGAGACCGGCTATTTCTAAACTCTTGAATTTCTTGAAAACCATATAAATTTTCTGATGCGCCGTATCGGATTGTTAGATGGTTATCCCAAAATAGTTCGTCCAAAACTTGCACATCATTTTCTGTTAGAGCCTTCTCGTAGCGAAGAAAAGCAAGGGTTAATTCATTAACGGTTTGTTGATCATTGATAAGCATTTTTAACCATATAAAAAAAGAAATACAAACCCAACATATTGCCGGCTATCAAACCGCCTTGATGGATATTGTCTTGCTGACACCTACATTTTCTAAATATTTTGCAGCCTTTAAAGCAACGTCCTCCCTCCACGGAGCAGCAATAAGCTGTATCCCTAAAGGCAAATTCTCTGTACCCATTGGCCAAACCGGCGCAGCAACGACTGGGCAACCGGCAAAGGAGATAGGCTGGGTTAATA
This sequence comes from Limnohabitans sp., assembly GCA_036834025.1. GTDB lineage: Bacteria > Pseudomonadota > Gammaproteobacteria > Burkholderiales > Burkholderiaceae_C > Limnohabitans. Next base: position 20,154 of record DAITOS010000053.1, on the reverse strand, counting down.
TACCAATGGATGCACGGGCAGGCATTTTGTTTTCATTGATGTCAATCCACTCTGATCCAATAGTCTGGGATTGAACCGGTGTACAAGGAGCAAGGAGTAGATCCCAGTGCTTGAATAACTCAAATACTTGTGAGCGGTATATTTTTCTAAATTTTTGAGCCTTGATATACCAACTTACAGGTTGCAACACGCCAGACATAAAACGGTCTACGGATAATGGCTCCAGATCAGAGTAACTTTCCTTTAAATGCTGCAGGTGTCTTGCCCCTCCCTCGCTTGCAGTAATTATAAATGCCGCTGCTCTAGCTAACTCAGCATTTGGCCAAGTAACCAAATCACGCGCATTAAGAGCTTTGGCAACTTTATCCAACGCAAGCTTTGCTACTGCACCAGAATTCTCTTCAAAATACCCGCCAAGTACACCAATTCTTAAGCCTTTGAGTCCTTCATTAATAGCCCCAAGGGTCGGCTCGACTGAAGTCACAATGCAAGAACGATCAGATTCATCTGGCCCTTGCATACAATCATAAGACAAGGAAAGCAGATCAACAGTTTTCGAAAAATGACCAACGTGATCAATGCTATCTACAAATGGGTATGCACCTGCTCTGCTCAAACGACCAAACGTTGGTTTCAATCCCCAAACACCGCAAAATGAAGCCGGAACTCGAATGGATCCGTTGGTGTCAGATCCTAGACTTAGTGGGACCATCTCAGCGGCAACTGCTGCTGCTGAGCCACCCGATGAACCACCAGACATATACCCAATCTTATGCGGATTATGAGTCGCTCCGTAGTGAGAGTTCTCAGTTGTGAAGCCATATGCAAATTCATCCATATTGAGCGCGCCCAGCAGTATTGCTCCAGCACTCTTTAATCGGTTGATCAATACGGCATCACGACTTGCGGGCAAATTCTTTTGAAGCACTTTGGATCCCGCAACTGTAGTGACTCCCTCAATATCAAATAAATTTTTAACCGCATAAGGTACGCCTGCAAGAGGAGGTAACTTTGAGCCAGACCTAGATAACTGATCAAGCTCATCTGACTCGGATCTTGCCCGCTCTAGCGATAGAGTGGTAAAGGCATTAACTGATTTATCTCTAACTTGAATATCGAAAATTCTTTCTTCAATGCTATCTCTGAAGGATCTCTTAGTCATCTTAATTTTTTACACTTTAATTTATTACTCAACAATTTTATAGATCTCAACTAGCTCATCTTCATCAGAAAACGGGTAATCAATTAACTTCTGAGCGATGAGCTGCGTTCTACTCAAATGCATCAGAACCCTTGCAGTCTGAGCATCATCTAAACTAACCTGATTAATTTCACAGGCAGAAATTACATAGTTTTTGAGGGCTTGTTGATCCATAAAATACATTTAATTCACTGGTTTTATAAGTGTAGGTTGAAAGAAATCAATGCATGCAATTAAGTTCGCATATAACGTCCTCAAAGATTTAAATCTATATGGATTCTATTATCAAACATCTTTATCAGAGCCATATCTCCTGAATTTGTGGGTAGCCCCAACAAAGTGCATATATTGACCAAGAGTTCCTAATTTATGTTGCACAGGTGCCTTAACGCACAAGGTTAAGCTTGTGCGCCAGCCTCAAGCTAACGTAGGTGTGGATATCAAACATGACAGGCTACCCAAGGTCTCACATCTTATGCATGCACTAATTTGAAGTAATAAGAAAGTTCAGTTCGCACCATCTTGGATATTTTTTTTATATAAAAACATAAGAAAATATTTAAGTATATGATTATATGGAGTATTTTCTTTGGCATGTCTTTTGCAAGATCTAAGTGTTAGCGTTGAGGACAAACCTATAAGCGCAACTCTAAATCTCTCTACTAATCATTCAATCTTAAAGGACTTCCATGGATAAAATGCAATTTAATCGCCGCCAATTGATGCAATTAGCCGGTGGCTTAACACTAGGGACGAGCGCGGCCTCAATTGCTTTAAACTCTTTTGCCGCGGATGCTGCTATGACGGTGGGCTTTATTTATGTGGGCCCCAAGGATGATTACGGATATAACCAGTCTCACGCTGAGGCTGCAGCGCTAGTTAAAGCGATGCCTGGAATGAAGGTTGTTGAGGAAGAAAACGTACCCGAAACACAGGCAGTTCAAAAGGCTATGCAAGGCATGATTAGCCAAGACGGCGTGAAGCTTTTGTTCCCAACATCCTATGGATACTTTGACCCCCATGTTTTGGCGCTTGCTGGTAAAAATCCAGCTATTCGCTTTGCCCATTGCGGCGGATTGTGGGCTGCTGGCAAGCATCCTACGAACGCGGGTAGTTTCTTTGGCTACATCGATGAGTGCCAGTATTTAAACGGCGTCATTGCTGGGTTTATGTCAAAAACTAAAAAGCTTGGTTTCATAGCTGCTAAGCCCATCCCCCAGGTTCTCAGAAATATCAATGCCTTCACTATGGGTGCTCGATCTGTTGATCCAAAAATCACTACAACTGTGATCTTCACTGGTGACTGGTCAATGCCAGTTAAAGAGGCGGAGGCAACCAATAGTTTGGCAGACAAAGGCGTGGACGTTTTTACAATGCACGTGGATGGACCTAAGGTGATCGTGGAGACTGCAGCTAAGCGCGGTGCAATGGTTTGCGGCTACCATGCAAATCAATCCAAGCTAGCCCCGCAAGCTTACCTAACTGGAGCTGAGTGGAATTGGATAACGGCCTACAAAATTATTATTGATGCGGCTATGTCCGGTAAACCCCATCCAAACTTTGTTCGCGGTGGCTTGAAAGAAGGTTTCGTTAAAACCTCCGCATATGGTCCGACAGTTACTGCCGCAGCGAAGAAGAAGGCTGAAGAAGTTAAAGCTTTAATGATTGCCGATAAGTTTGACATATTTGCTGGTGAGATTAAAGATAACACTGGCAAGATTGTTATTCCAAAGGGCAAGTCCTTTAAACAAACAGATATCGAACTGGAGAGTATGGGCTATCTGGTTGAGGGAGTTATTGGAAAGATTTAATAAATAAAAGTCTTCTCAAAATAGTCACCAAGGCCTGCTTGTCCAAGAGGCTCCGACAGTGGAGTTTAAGTAATATTTTTAACATAGGATTAAAGTGAAATTCTTTTGGATCTCGTTATTTGAAGGAGTATTGCTACCATTGTCCTCTGTGCTCGCAGGCCTTTTACTCTTTGGAATATTCGCTGCATTCGGGGGCTTTGATCCCCTAAAGGTCTGGACTCTTTTATTTATGGGCGCTTTTGGTGACGCTTTCTCTTTGCAAAACTCACTCCAGCGGGCTGCCCCATTGATACTTACTGCTTTATGCGTTGCTATACCCGCGCAAGCAGGTCTCATCGTCATTGGGGGCGAGGGAGCGCTTGCGGTTGGTGGTTTAGCATGCGCAACCTTGCCCTATCTCTTTACCCTACCTGGTGGAGTGATAGGTTCATTTTGCGTTTTGCTTGCCTCTGTTTTTGCTGGGGCTGCCTGGATTGCGTTGGTTGGGGTATTGCGCCAATACAGGGGAGTAAACGAAACTATAAGTAGTTTACTTATGGGATATATAGCTATAAATTTATTTAAGTTTTTGGTAGAGGATGTTTTAAAAGATCCTTTGAGTTTAAATAAACCATCAACAAGACCTTTGGAGGGCTCAATTCAAATTGGAAACATACTCGACTTTGATGTCCATTGGGGATTAGTTTGGGGCATCATGTTGTGTTTAATTTCTTTTGTTTGGCTGTACCTCAGCACCAATGGTTTCGCTACACGTTTGGTGGGTGGTAATTCAAGAGCAGCAAAACTTGTAGGCATTCCAGTTAACCGATTGACGATCATGGCATGTGCGCTAGGTGGGGGATGCGCGGGTTTGGCCGGAGGCATACAAGTCGCTGCAGTGCACACGGCTGCAAACGCCTCACTCATTGAGGGGCTGGGATATACAGGTATTTTGGTGAGCTTTGTTGCTCGGCATCAGCCCTTAGCAATTTTACCGGTCGCAATTTTGCTTGGCGGTTTCGCAGCCGCTGGCAGTATGCTACAGCGTCACTTAAGTATGCCCGACGCCTCTGTTCAGGTGCTACTTGGTTTTGTATTGGTTATAACTTTGGCGTCTGAGGCGGCAAGAGGCCGCTTGGGACTGCTAATTCAAACACGCGCAGTGAAACCATGAACTTGGACATACTCTCGGACATATTGCTCGCAATAATGGGTGGTGCGATTAGAGTAGGTACACCATTTCTTTTTGTGAGCTTGGGGGAATGTATTACTGAAAAATCAGGGCGTATTAATTTGGGCTTGGAGGGGGTGCTAGTATTTTCTGCTATGGCCGGTTTTGCTGGCTCACTGTGGAGCGGCTTGCCTTGGGTTGGGGTTTTGGTAGCCTCTTTGGCTGGGGCATTTTTGGGCGCTTTGCACGGAATTCTGTGCTCCTTGCCGAGAGAGAACGATATTGCAGTTGGCATCGGACTTATGCTGTTAGGTACAGGATTGGCATTTTATTTTGGTAAGCCCCTCATTCAACCCCAAGCTGCGCAACTCTCAAACATATCCCTTGGTTTTTGGAGCGACTCATCCAAAGTGGTTCAGGCGCTAAACATTAACCCACTATTTCCTGTTGGGGTATCACTTGCGCTGTCGCTTAACTGGGCGTTTAAAAATACCAGGTGGGGTCTTAATTTAAGAATGGTTGGAGATTCTGCAACTGCGGCGCTTGCGATAGGTGCTTCGGTTGCCAAAGAGAGAATCTTATCAACTTGTTACGGCGGACTGATTGCAGGTATAGGAGGTGCGTCCCTGTCTTTGTACTACCCCGGTAGTTGGAATGAAGGACTCTCAAGTGGTCAAGGCCTAATGGCTGTTGCATTAGTCATTTATGCTCGCTGGAACCCGTTGAACTGTTTGTATGCGGCGCTTGTGTTTGGGGGGGCTGGTGCAATCGGTCCTGCACTTCAATCGGTCGGTTTTAGTAAAGGATATAACCTCTTTAATGCAATTCCCTACGCTTTAACCTTATTAATATTGATCCTAACTTGTGCGCCAAACAGAACCATAAAAGGATCTCCCAGTGAGCTTAGTGTTGCAAAATAAAGGAGTTAAAAAATGAGTGGATTAGGTGGATTAAATAAATCTCCCGAAGGAGTTGTCATTGGCTTAGTCCAATTAAAATTGCCCGTCGTTGACACTTCAGATCAACTCAATTCACAAACCCAGGTGATTTGCAAAATGGTGGATAAAGCCAGGCGAAACTTAAGTACTATGGATTTGGTTGTATTCCCAGAGTACTCCCTTCAAGGCCTGAGCATGAGTACCTCGGATGAGTTGATGGTAAGCTTAGACGGACCTGAGGTCAGCTTGTTTAAAGAGGCATGCATACGTAACCGTATTTGGGGTTGTTTCTCAATCATGGAGCGCAACCCCAACGGAAACCCCTTTAATTCGGGTCTAATCATCGACGACCACGGTAGCATTCAGCTTTATTACCGTAAGTTGCACCCGTGGGTTCCAGTAGAACCTTGGGAGCCAGGAAATTTGGGAGTACCGGTTTGCAATGGCCCTAAGGGCAGCAAAATAGGACTAATCATTTGTCATGATGGTATGTTTCCTGAAATGGCTCGCGAAGTTGCTTACAAGGGTGCAGAGATCATAATCAGGACAGCTGGCTATACAGCCCCTATTCGCCACGCATGGTCAGTTACAAATCAATCTAATGCATTTCAAAACCTTGCGGTCACGGCAAGTGTTTGCATGTGCGGAAGCGACGGCACCTTTGACTCAATGGGCGAGGGAATGTTTTGTAATTTTGACGGCACCGTCATGGTTCAAGGCGGCGCTCGAGCAGATGAAATCATCACCGCTGAGGTGCGTCCAGACCTGGTTCGAGAGGCTCGCAGTGTTTGGGGCGTTGAAAACAACATCTATCAACTCTATCACCGCGGTTACGTCGCTGTAAAGGGCGGCGCTCAAGATTGCCCTTATACCTTCATGAAAGACATGGTGGATGGTACTTATAAACTCCCCTGGGACTCAAGCATTCAGGTCAAAGACGGTTCGAGTTGTGGTTTTGCTCCGCCAGTTAGAGAGTATATGGGTGAGGAACCTAACCCCATTTCGCCAGGCCTTTAAGTGAGTTATTTTTCAAAAAACACTTCCTACTGCCTCCTACTAATTAGACCCCTAGTTCCCTAGATCCTTGTTCTGCCAGACCCACTGACTTATAGAAACAATTCCTATGCCCTCTATTCAAGCAACCCCGTATCTTTGGCCATTTGATTTGAACCTAACGCATGACAATACGGCGTTGATCATTATTGATATGCAGACTGATTTTTGCGGAATTGGCGGGTATGTTGACAAAATGGGATACGACTTAAGCCTTACCAGAAAGCCCATTGAGCCTATTAAAGCTTTGTTGAAATTATCGCGTCAAAAGGGTCTCTTCGTGATTCACACAAGAGAGGGACACAGACCAGATCTGTCTGATCTACCCGAAAACAAACGTTGGAGGTCTCAGCAAATTGGTGCAGGTATCGGTGACCCAGGACCCTGTGGGCGGATTTTGGTCAGGGGTGAGATGGGTTGGGAGATCATCCCTGAGTTGGCGCCTTTGCTGTCCGAGCTAATTATTGACAAACCAGGTAAAGGCTCCTTTTGTGCCACTGACTTAGAGTTGATACTGCGACTTAAGGGGATAAGAAACCTAATTCTTACAGGCATAACTACTGATGTTTGTGTTCATACAACTATGCGTGAAGCCAATGACAGGGGGTTTGAGTGCTTGATGCTTGAAGACTGCACAGGAGCAACTGATCAGGGCAATCACGACGCAGCAGTAAAAATGATCAAAATGCAAGGCGGAGTTTTTGGTGCTGTCTCCACGTCCGTTGAAGTCATTAACGTACTTAAAACTCTTTGAGTTTAATATCTTAAAATGCTCGCCCTAAAGCTTGAAACCATCAACCTCACCAAACGTTTTGGCGCCTTCACAGCCCTTGATAACGTGAACATAAAAGTAATGCCAGGTAGTGTTCACGCCTTGCTAGGGGAGAATGGAGCGGGTAAAAGTACTCTAGTCAAAACCGTTATTGGTTTTCAAAAACCTGATGCAGGCTCAATCCTAATCAATGACCGCGAAGTAGTGATTGACTCACTCGCGCAAGCAAGGTCCTTGGGTATTGGTATGGTCTTTCAGCATTTTACTGTCATACCTGCAATGACAGTGGCGGAGAATTTATTACTTGCTCGTGGTAACTTACCCTCAGTGATGAATTGGGGTAAAGCTTACGAAGAGTTAGAAAAATTCATTGCTACTACGCCATTTAAATTACCCCTGAACCGCAGCCCCGATCAGTTATCAGCGGGTGAGAAACAAAAGCTTGAAATCCTAAAGCAACTGATCCTCAATCCCCAATTGCTGATCTTAGATGAACCCACCTCTGTGCTAACCCCTCAGGAGGCGGATGAAATACTCTTGTCCCTGAAGAAATTCGCTCATGCAGGAAATTGCTCAATCATCTTAATCACACATAAATTTAGAGAGGTTTTTGCCTATGCTGATGATGTGAGCGTGTTAAGACAAGGAAAGCTTGAAGGTTCTATGTCTGTGAATCAGACATCGACACAAATGCTTGCCAACATGATGGTCGGTGAATCAAGGCGAGTTTTTGAGCTACCTCAAAAAACATCTCAAAAGCATATCCATACTGTTTTAGAAATACGCGACTTAAGCGTGATGGGAGAAAGGGGTGATGTAGCCATTGATAGCTTGAGTTTGAGTGTTCGCTGCGGCGAGATACTAGGCTTGGCGGGCGTATCAGGTAATGGTCAAAAGGAGTTGATGCAAAGCTTAACCGGGCAAAGACCTAGATTAAGTGGCACAGTAAAAGTTGGAGATGAGCCCTTCACTGCAACCAGAGAGCAAAACCTGCGTCTGAGTGTGAGGAGTTTGCCTGAGGAGCCTCTTCAAAACGCTTGTGTGAGTAGTTTCTCTGTTGCTCAAAATATATACCTAAGAGTGTTTGACCAAACACCTTATTCAAAACTAGGCTTCTTGAATTTTAAGACTTTAAATAACTACGCTAAAACTTTGATAGCGCAGTTCAGAGTCAAAACACCTAGCCCCGCAAATCCGATTTCAAACTTATCAGGCGGGAATGTACAACGCGCTGTTCTTGCCCGTGAGTTATCTAGTCCAACTAAGTTACTGTTGGTTAGCAACCCAGTCTTTGGTCTTGATTTTTCATCCGTCTCAGAGATCCACAACAAACTCATCAACGCCAGAAATGCAGGTACTGCGGTATTACTCATAAGCGAAGATTTAGATGAGCTCATACAACTCTCAGACCGTATCGCAGTGATCTCCGGTGGTCAAATCGTATATGAAGTGGATGCTGGAGTGGCTGAGCGAAGTGTGCTCGGAATGCATATGGGGTCTTTGATAAACGCAAATGAAGAACTCGCATGATACAAATTTCAGCCAAGCCCTTTAGCTTTAATTTAATTCCTGCCACCACAGCTCTAGTCATTATTGATATGCAAAGGGACTTTGTACTTCCCGGCGGTTTTGGGGAAAGCCTGGGTAATGATGTACACCCACTGTGCTTAATAGTCCCAGTGATTCAAGAGCTATTGATGTTTTGGCGCTCATTCTCTGGCACAGTAGTCCACACCCGTGAATGTCACTTACCAGATTTAGGAGATTGCCCCCCAAGTAAACTGAACCGAGGTAATCCCAGTTTAAAAATCGGTGACCTCGGCCCTATGGGTCGATTGTTGGTTAGGGGGGAGTACGGAAGTGATATTGTTGATGAACTAAAACCACTACCCAATGAGATAGTCATCGATAAACCAGGGAAAGGCGCCTTTTATAAAACAAATTTAGAAGAGTTGCTAATTCATAAGGGCATCACCCATTTGATTTTTACAGGTGTTACGACTGAAGTCTGCGTTCAGACCTCCATGCGTGAGGCCAATGACCGGGGCTTTGACTGTTTGCTAATCGAGGATGCAACACAAAGTTACTTTCCTAACTTCAAGCAGTCAACGATTGACATGATTGTTGCCCAAGGAGGTATCGTTGGGTGGAGCACAAGCTCAGAGTTACTATTAAAAGGTATTGCAAATGCATGATTTTCCGCTAGGCATTCAAGAGTGGTTAGAGGCTTATAGTCTGCATGGTCATCGCCCAAGTGCTTTGATAGCACAACTTCTGGAGTCACTAGACGCAAATGATGTTGCTTGGATATACCGATGCAAGATGATCGACATAACCCAGCAAATTAATTATGTTGAACAACAAAATTTTAATGATTTACCGCTTTACGGTGTACCCTTTGTTGTTAAAGATAATATAGACCTAGCATTTATACCCACCACAGCCGGTTGCCCTGCCTTTGCTTACACGCCTAATGAGAGTGCGCTTGTTGTTGAAAGACTTTTAAAAGCTGGTGCCATCTGTATTGGTAAGGCCAACTTAGACCAATTTGCTACTGGGTTGGTAGGGGCAAGGTCACCTTTCGGAGCCGTCCCCAACTCCTTTGATCCCGAATACGTGAGCGGTGGCTCAAGCTCGGGCTCTGCGGTTATTGTGGCCAAAGGAATCGTTCCTTTTTCCTTGGGTACTGACACAGCAGGATCGGGTCGTGTTCCAGCGGGTTTAAATAATATAGTTGGTCTAAAGGCTAGTCCGGGCAGTATTCCAATGAAAGGTGTTGTCCCTGCCTGCCTAACTCTTGATGTAGTTTCAATATTTGCACTCACTGTGCCAGATGCGTCCCTTGTGATGAGTATTATGGAGGGGGCTGAGCATGAACCAAAGTATCAGAACTATGCGCCTGCAGTTCCTTGGCTAGGGGGGGCACGACAAACTATTCGCTTGGGGGTCCCCTCTGTTAGCGGTTGTTCAGAGCAATTAGGCTTTGATCTATGCTACGGTGAAGCCATGCAACTTGCAAAAGATAAAGGATTTGAGTTGGTAAGCATTGATATGACTCACTTCTACGAAGTAGCTGAGTTGCTTTACAACGGTCCCTGGGTTGCAGAGCGCTACGCAAGCATTGAGGAATTCATACAAACACAACCTGATGAAATCAATTCAGTTGTTAAAGAAGTCATTCAAAGTGCGAAAAAATATAGCTCAGTAGATTCTTTTAAGGCTCGGTACAAGCTTGAGCTTCTACGAAAAGAGTGCGAGAAATTATGGACAAATATGGACGCTCTAATGGTTCCAACCGTTGTTACAGCACCCACCTTTGAGGATCTCTCCATGGACCCCATAATGAAGAACTCACAGTTGGGGCAATATACTAATTTTGTAAACTTATTGGGTCTTTGCGCTTTGGCAGTTCCGCATTCAATCTCCAAGAGCGGCTTACCGTTTGGCGTTACTTTTATTGCTCCCAACGGTTTAGATGCAGCACTTATTAAAACTGCGCATGCGTGGGAGTCTGGAGTAACGGCGCCACTAGGGCGATACTTACGGCAGAGAACCCACTCTATAAGTGCGGTTGAGAGTGTTCAGTCTGATTTAAGTGTTCTCCCGCGTAGCGCTCCCACAATAAAAATTGCCGTCGTCGGTGCTCATTTAACCGGGATGCCGCTGAACTCGCAGTTGATAGAGCGTGGCTCACGTTTGCTCGGCCCCACTCTGACTTCGCCCACCTACAGACTTTATGATTTAGCAAACACAAATCCAAAGAAACCTGGTTTATTCAGAGTAGGTGCTGGCGGCGTTGGAATTGAGTTGGAGGTCTATGAGATGCCTGTTACGAATTTAGGTTCGTTTTTAGAAAAAATTCCCTCACCTCTTGGTTTGGGCAAAGTTGAACTGCAAAGCGGTGAGTGGGTCACAGGATTCATTTGTGAGCAAAGTGGTCAGTTAGGTGCTCGAGATATAAGTGAATTTGGCGGTTGGAGAAAGTACCTTGCATTCTTGCAAGGTGAAACGCGTAGTAACCACTCAGAAAAATTTGATGATTAACATCCACACCGAACGCAACGTGTCTCTATCGCTTGAGGTGTAGGTCGGTAAACAGAATGTTATTCCTGCATACGTAGGATCCTGCCCAACCAAAGTCTACCGCTTTGCTGGGATTGTTGGTTCACCAACTTTTATAAATAATTAAGCAATATTTTTTCTACCATGGATAGTTCTGTTTTATTTGCTTCAAATTGTGTGAGTTCCCCAGGAAATTCAGAGGCTATGGGTCCATTATCCATATCATTTGAATCCGGTGTTATCAAAACTGTAGAGCCACTAGAGCCACTCAGGCACGATCTTGAATTGCATAACAATTCACCACTCAAGCCTTTACTTGTTTTACCTGCTTTAACGAATGCTCACGATCACGCGCGCAGCCTAAAGTCCAGTACCCTAGGGGCATATGCAAGACCGCTCGAGAGTTGGCTGCCCATGATGGCTTTGCTCCCTCCAATAGACCCTTACTTAGTTGCTGCTAACTCATTTGTGCGAGCGCTTAGAGGCGGAGTTACCGCGCTCATGGTGCACTACACAAGAGTTCAAGGCGGAATGCCTTTTGAAGAAGAGGTACTGCGTGTGGCAAAGGCGGCTAAAGATGTTGGTATTCAAATCGGTTTTGCAGTGTCAGTTAGAGATCAAAACGGTGTAGCCTACGCCCCAGACGAGCAAGTTAAGTTGGCAATAAGTCCCCACATAAGGGATTCAATATTTAGTCGATTTACCGCAACCAGTATTAATCCCAAACAATATGTTCAAAGTGTTGTTGATTTATCGTTATCTTTAAAATCCCATGGCCTGGATGAGTCCGCAACCATTCAAATGGGTCCCACCGGAGTCCAGTGGTGTTCAAAAGCACTGCTTGAGTCGATTGCTGATGCAAGTGCAATATACAGCATGCCTGTGCACATGCATCTCCTTGAGTCACGTTACCAAAGAGTTTGGGCAGATAAAGAGTATCCAAAGGGGATCTTAAATTACTTAGACGATTTGGGGTTGCTTTCGCCCCGATTGACACTTGCTCATTGCACATGGGCAAGCCCAGAGGAGCTGGATCTGTTGGCCCAAAGAGAGGTCACTATTGCTGTCAACGCCAGCTCTAATCTTCATCTGCGCTCGGGTGTTGCAAATGTGCGTGAAATGATCACCAAGGGATGTCGTGTAGCAATGGGTCTAGACGGCATGGGTTTAGATGAAGACGATGACGCACTTCGTGAGTTACGCCTAAACTCCTTGCTTCATAGTGGTTGGGGTTTTAAAGAAGAGGTGAGCTTGTCACAGTGGTGGGAGTTTGCATCACAAAGGGGTCGACGTAGTATTGTAGGAAGCCTCAAAGACACACTAACGCCTGCAGGAAAAATTGAACCCGGGTACGCCGCAGACTTAATTTGCTTAGATGTGGACTCACTCGATGATGAGGCTGGAGTCGTTCCTGACGTTGAATTAATTCATAAAGTCATGGGTCGAGCACATAAAGGCCATATTGAACGAATTTACGCAAAGGGCAATATAGTCCTTGACCAAGGACAGATCAGGGGGGTCAACGAAAAAGAGTTAAAGGCGGAGTTTTTGGATGCGTTTAGAAGCTCGATAGCTAAAAATAACAATTGGTTGGAGTTTCAAAAAGATTTGAAACTGCTTCATCACGACTTATTGCGCTTTTACGACGCTACTCATTGGTTAGGATGTCAATGACAGGTGAGAAGATTTTTTCACTACAGGAGGGTTATATTGTTTAGGAGCGCACCGTAATGATGAATTTATAATTCATGATAGTGCATTGGGAGATAAATGCACCAAAATCATAAGAATCGGTTAATCCTTATTAGCCACTAAATTGATCTGTAACTTTTGAAATTTCGATTAATTTTCTCCGAGATATAGGTTCCAGCCAAAGTATCGGAGTACTTTGGTGGATTATTGATATCGTTGCAAGTGGGTATGCAAGATATGATAGCTTCAGGGTTGGGTTGGTGAAAGTAAACCATAGATAGCCTGGGACTTTTATTGGCAATTTCACTGGGTGGATTTACGACTCTATGCACCGTTGATACCCAACGGTCATTTGTCCACTGCGCCATCATGTCTCCAATGTTTATGACAAAACAGTTGGGTGTAGTGTCAATATCGATCCATTGTTTTTGTTTGTCTCTAATCTGTAATCCCCCAGGGCCAGTGGTTGCGGCAACTATAGTTAATGTTCCAAAGTCAGTATGAGCACCTGCCCTGAGTTGACCTGGTAGTGCTGGCTTTTCCTGGGCAGGGTAGTGATTTATGGCCAAGGAGGACATTGAATGATTTACTTTGTCCTCAAACCATAATTCATCTAGGCCTAAACAAAGTGCAAAGATCTTCAATAGATCTTTGGATAGTTGGTCCATTTTGCGGTAGTAGTTTTTCATCGTTGGCTCAAAAAGCGGGATACTTTTAGGCCATTGATTGGGCGCGTATGCACTTTGTAGGAAGGGTTTAACAGCGTCCCCCAGGCTTTGAAAATCATCGATGGGACCTATTCTGAACCGCTCAAAGAGATCTGAGGGCTGGGTTGTATTTTGTTTCAAATCATCGGCGTCCATAGCATAGGAAAGGCCTTGTTCTCCCAAGGCCGTGAACCCTCTTGATTTGAACTCGATAGCTGCATTTTTCATTTTCTCATCTAACGGCAAATCAAAAAATTTTTGGGCAACGGACTGCGCTGTCTCAACATAGCTTGGACTAACTGGGGTACCTCTAATGCACAAAAAACCTGTTTGCTTCAAAGCTGAATCGATTTGAACTAATAGGTTTTTTGTAAGGGTTGAACTTTTGGGCTCCAACCAAAAGGGGCTAAGGTCGATGACGGGTATTTCTTGAGCCATGGGTATGATGCAATGGGGTGTAAAAAAATTAAAAAATAAAAAAATTAAAAAAATTAACAAGTACAAGTACAAGTACAAGTACAAGTACAAGTACAAGTACAAGTACAAGTACAAGTA
>DAITOS010000053.1:0-6113 GCA_036834025.1 Limnohabitans sp. | reverse complement strand
CAAGATTCCCGATATGTATCAATAGCAAGTTGCGTACCTTGCAATACCTTTTCAAAAACTTTGGTTTCTTGAATTAGTTTGGCTTGGTCTTTTGGCATGTAATTTGCTAAATGCACATAGAGGAATCAGTCTTTTAAAGTTTTCTGATTCATACACGTTTTTTGCTGCGGCTCGATTCTCTTTTGTGTGTTCAAGTCTAAGGTTTTTCATGAAACATATCTCTAACAATAAACTCTTTTCATTTAACAGGCTGTCAATTGCTACTGTTGCTGCTTTTTGTTTGTCTTTATCTTCTTTCTCAGTATGTGCTGATGATATTAAGATAGGCCTTGTTGCGGCTTTAACGGGGCCTTCTGCTCAGTCCGGCGAGTCTATAACCAGAGGTCTTACGGTCGCTATAGATGAGATTAATGCCAAAGGCGGTGTATTAGGTAAAAAAATTGTGCTAGTTCGCAGAGACGACGAATCAAGTCCTCCCAAAGGTGTTGTTGCTGCTAGGGAATTAATTTCTAGTGAGAAAGTAGTTGCATTTTTTGGTGGAATCGATACGCCAGTGTCACTTGCCATTACACCAATTGCTAACCAAAATAAGGTTCCATTCATGGATGTTTGGGCTGCAGGTACTAAGATAACGCAGAACGGGGCTAATCCAAATTATGTATTTCGAGTCTCTGCTCAAGACGACTTGGTTGATATTGCCTTGCTCAAGTACGCTCAGCAAAAACATGGTGCTAAAAAATTAGGACTCATCTTAGTTAATAACCCATGGGGTGAATCGAATGAAAAGGGTCTTAAGTCTGCGGTTGCCGCCGGTGGAAGCAAGGTTGAAATAGTTGGTGTTGAAAAACTCGAGCAAACAGATATAGACGTAACTCCCCAACTCGGTCGCTTAAAAAGTGCCGGTGCAGATTGCATCATCTTAGTGGCTAATGCCGCGCCTGGTGCACAAATGATGAAGTCCAGGGAACGCATGGGATGGAAAGTACCCGTCGTATCTCACTGGGGAATATCGGGGGGTAGGTTTGATGAGTTGGTTGGAGAAACCGCAGGTGATGTGCACTTCATCCAGACTTACAGTTTTTTCTCTAAACCAACTGAGGTGTCCAAGAAAGTAATGAGTTCCCTTGGAACGCATTACGGGGTTAAGACACCTGCTGACGTTATTGCTCCTGTGGGAACCGCTAATGCTTATGATGCAATGCAACTCTTGGCTAAGGCAATAGACAAGGCCAAAAGCACTGATGGTGATGAGATTCGCAAAGCCATGGAACAAATCGACGAGTATTCAGGTCTCATCAAAAACTACAAAAAACCCTTCAGTCCCACTGACCATGAAGGTCTTGCGCCAGAGGATTACATCATGGTTCATTATGAAGGTGGCAAGACGATTCCAGTTAATTGAATCATCAAGACAGTCTCAGTCGTCTCGCTTTAATCTCATATGTTGGAACAATTATGCTTGCCTTTGGTCTCTGGTTTGGGCGTTGGCAGCATGTATGGTTTAACCGCCTTAGGCTACCATGTAACCTACAGGGTTTCGAAGACGGTTAATTTCTCACAAGGTAGCTCCTTGATGTTGGCGGCAGTTTTAGGATTTACGTTCCAAGTTTCTTTAAACTGGTCCGTCCACTTGTCCGTCCTCTCAAGCCTATTGATCACTGCTCTTTGGAGTATGTTGGTCGAGCGCATAGCCGTTCGCCCCTTTGTAAAAAACCGATCAGACGCTTGGCTAATGTCTACGCTAGCGCTTGGGTTGGTTTTAGAAAATGCTGTTTTATTTTTATTCGGCAAAGATCCCCGCGGAATGCCTTCTAGTTGGCAAGAAAGCTACTTCGTTATAGCAGGCCTAAGGGTCAGTGTTCTTCAGGCCTTGATACCTCTCGTTGGTATTGCGATTTCACTCATGTTAGGGTGGATCTTAAATAAAACTAGATTTGGTAAATCATTACTAGCCGTATCTCTAAACCTTGAAGCCGCAAAAATAATGGGAATCAATGCAGAACAAGTCATATCCTTTTCATATGCCATATCCGGACTCTTGGCAGGTATAGCCGGGTTAATGATTGCACCAATTTACACAGTATCAGCGAGTATGGGCACTTTGTTCGGGATCAAGGCCTTTGCTGTAGCTATTCTGGGCGGCTTAGATAGCGCGCCTGGGGTCATGTTTGGAGGCGTGTTGCTCGGGCTAATAGAGGCGCTAATTATTACCTTTTTGGGCTCTACTTATGCATTAATGTTCTCATTTGGTATTACTATAGTCGCGCTTTTTATTATGCCAAGCGGATTATTCGGGAAAAAAAGTATCAAAAAAATATGAAAACTTTATTTTCCAACTCACAAAAAAGTGTAATCCTGATAGGACTTTTATGGTTTGCAGCGATCAATTTTGCACTTTACTATCTGAATGAGTATCAGGTTTTAATTTTGGGCACTGTAGCTATTAGTGCGATTGCAGGTTTTGGCCTGAACGTTTTGCTAGGATTATCGGGACAAATATCGTTAGGGCATGCTGCCTTTTATGCAATCGGCGCCTACACAGCAAGTATTTTGTCCATGACCTATAACTGGAGTTATTGGCTTTCGTCCTTGGCAGCCCTCTTGGTTAGCGCAAGCGTCGGAGTCGTCCTCTCGCTACCCGGTCTTCGTCTTAGAGGTCCTTACCTTGCAATGGTAACCATCGCATTTGGGTTGTTTGTAGAGCAAGGTATCGCAAACTTTAAAGATTTAACCGGTGGTTGGAACGGCTTAATGGGAATTCCTCAGCCGAATTGGTTTAACGCAGTTGCCTTAAGCCCAAAGGATATTGTTTGGGTTGCTGGTTTATTAAGCACAGCGCTAGTTATTGGATTTAACTATTTCTCCACCAGTCGCTGGGGGAGAATGATGCGAGCATCTAAGGACTCTGAAATAGCATCTGAGAGCTTAGGCATTCAAATCGTTTGGATCCGTGTCATGGCTTTCTCCATATCTACAGCTATAACGGGCTTAGGTGGGGCAATGTTTGCCACCTTAAATAGTTTCATTAGTCCTGAGTCCTTCCCCTTTTTTCAATCTATTATTTTTCTGCTTATCGTATTAATAGGTGGACGAAATTACGCCGCAGGTCCCCTCCTAGGTGCTCTGGTTGTGGTGTTGCTGCCTGAATCAATCTCGTTCCTCGCTGAATATAAATTAATGTTTTTCGGCGTCATGTTGATGTTAGTGCTTTGGTTGGCACCGAACGGGCTCAGTGGCGTATTGGTTCATTTTTATGATTTTGTTATTCGCCTATTAAGGCCTAGTCAAATAAAATCATCAGACCTAGTATCGCCTTGGACAACTGAGTCAGACTTTAAATTAGAAAACACACCGCATAGTTTTAAAGATTCCTTGCACCCTACTGGTACCCTTTTACAAATAAAAGGTCTAGGTATCCACTTTGGTGGAAATTACGCACTCAGTAACGTTCATCTGACAATTGAGTCTTGCAAAATAACTAGCCTCATTGGACCTAACGGTGCTGGTAAAACTACACTTATCAACATATTGAGTGGTTTTTATCAGCCAGGTGAGGGGGAGTTCAAGTTGGGCGAGGTTGTCCTTAGTGGATTACAGGCTTACGAAATTGGACGATCCCGGATTGCGCGAACATTTCAGACCCCGCAGTTATTTGATGAAATGTCAGTTTTTGAAAACGTAAGAGTAGCAACAGATGGAGGGACCTTTTTTAAAACGCATCAGGCTTGTAAACACAATTCCAGAAAAGTCGAAAGTGCTGACGCCTTGAGTCTGGAGCTCTTAAAACTCGTTGGTTTTAAAGGAAATCCAAAAGCAAAGGCATCATCCCTCGCTCATGTTGATAGACGCTTGGTTGAGATAGCACGCGCACTGGCAACGGACCCTATTTTCATACTGCTTGATGAGCCTGCAGCTGGGTTATCAAAGGAGGAGAGCAAAGAGTTGTCTGTTTTGCTCAAAAACATCAAACGCTCGGGTATTGGTATTCTCTTAATTGAACATGATATGAGCTTAGTGATGGAGGTGTCTGATTGCATTCATGTTCTTGCTGCTGGACGACTTATCGCTTCTGGTGCACCCTCTCAAATTCAGGACAATGAACAAGTCAAAAAGGCATACCTTGGTGACGGGGCAATCTCTATTAAAGATTTGGACCAATCAAGTAACGCTTTATTTGGTTCAGCCTCGATACAGGAAGAGCTACCTGAACGATTCGTAGCTAAAAATCTTGCCGACTTGAGTATTCAACATTTGACTGCTAGTTACGGTGCAGCAGCAGTTTTGAGCGATATCAACCTAAATGTAACTAGTGGACAGTGCATTTCAGTATTGGGTCCTAATGGGGCTGGAAAATCCACCTTTATGCGCTCTATCTCAGGCCTACATTCTCAAAAAACAGGCCTTATAAGTTGGAGAGGACAAGACATTAGCCAATTACCAGCACACGAAATTGCGGGGCTGGGTTTGACTTTGATTCCTGAGGGTCGGCAGGTTTTTGCTGACTTAACAGTTGACGATAATATACGCTTAGGCGCTTATTCAAGAAATGATTTTTCAAACCAAGAAATTGAAGTTCTATACGCTATTTTTCCACCGCTCTTGAAACTTAAGAATCAGCTTGCTGGCTCATTGTCCGGAGGGGAGCAACAGATGCTTGCCTTCGCACGAGGGTTGGCCGCTAAGCCGCAATTATTAATGCTTGACGAACCTACACTGGGTCTAGCGCCGGCCATCGTCAAGGATCTTTTTCTAAAATTAGTAAATCTCAGGCGCCGTGGAATGACCCTTCTTTTAGTAGACCAAATGGCAGGGTTGGCGATGGCCTTGTCTGATTACTCATATCTTCTGAGTGCTGGAGAAACCGTTTTCTCCGGTTCTCCGTCTGAGCTTTTGGATTCTGGCCTTTTAGAGCAAACTTATTTGGAAAATCATGCGTAAACTTAAGCAACACAATCTATTTGAATACACTGGCATAGTAAACAGGAAAGACTATAACTTTCCCAATCAATCGCGACTCGCAGTTTATTTAGGATTTAATGTTGAGCATTTCGATTTTGCAGAGGGGTTAGGCGCTAGTCTTGGCCCGCCTAGCCCACAACCCGATGTACTCAATTATTCTTGGCGTGAATATGGCAACCGTGTTGGCGCTTGGCGCTGCTTAGAACTGTTTGATAAATTAGAGTTTCCCAGTACTGGAATTATTAATACCGCTCTTTACGACCATTGCCCTGAACTCATACAGGCCATGGCTCGGCGTGGGTACGAATTGATAGGGCACGGGCACACCAACTCGGAGCGTCAGGCCGCACTAGGGGTGGAGGCTGAGCTTGATTTGATGATCCAATGTCGAGAGACCATTAAAGCTCATTCCGCTCAAACTCCGAAAGGATGGCTATCCCCTTGGCTATCAGAATCTTTATCAACCAGTGAGCTTCTTGCACAAAGTGGCTATGAGTACACCCTCAACTGGTGTCACGACGATCAGCCTGTGCTCATGAAAACAAAAGCCAATAATACTTTGTGGTCTATTCCCTATCCCCAGGAGCTAAACGATATACCCATGATCATAGCTAGACAAATGGATGCTAAGGACTTTGCGCAAATTATCATCGACCAGTTCGATGAAATGTATGAACAGTGTGATGCTCAGCCCCTGGTTATGGGTATTGCCTTGCACCCCTACATCGTTGGACAACCTTACAGGTTGAGGTACCTTCGAAGGGCTCTTGAGCATATCGCCTCTTTTAGAGACAGCGGTAAGATTTGGTTGACCACGCCTGGCCGAATATGTGATTACATGAATTCAGGGAATGTCTAAATTTCGCCCCTATCCTCTGCTTTGGATTTAGAGTACCCTTTATCAAACTCATTCAGCACATTCAAGCAAGAGGGCAGCCTTATACAAGATATATTACAAGGTGTATTACGTGAGCAGTCTTTAAAAGACAGAGCGCTTGAAGATGACCCATTCTTCTAAGTCAAAATATATTCAGTCAAAAGGTTAAGTTGGTTTAGTTGGTTTAGTCCCTCCCAGTTGAAAGAGCTTAGTTATTTTGCTCAAGATAAATGTCTAGTATCTCAGCCCCAGTGCAAATCAAGGCTCCTTCATGCTC
>DAITOS010000052.1:0-21489 GCA_036834025.1 Limnohabitans sp. | reverse complement strand
CATGTGTGAAGATGAAAAATATTTGGCCTATTTGAGGCAAGTTTTTGAAATTGAATCTCCAAAATTAGATTTACATTAGAAACCTAATATCTTCTTTAATTTATTATTTAATACATCTTAATATGACAACTCTCAAGCCCAAATTGCTTATTGCTCGGAAAATTTATGAAGAAGTTCTGACCAAATTAGAGAAACACTTTGATGTTGATTACAACTCAGCTGATGAAGTATTTTCAAAAACCGAGTTGATCAGTAGACTTAAGGGTAAGGCGGCAGCGATGACGACCGGGACAGAGCGTATAGATGAGGATGTTCTTAAGGAGTGTGCGCAGTTAAAGATTTGTGCAAACATAGCAGTTGGATATAACAACTTTGATGTCTCCTCAATGACTGCGCACCGTGTTCAAGGAACAAATACGCCTGACGTTTTGACCGAGACCACTGCTGATTTCGGATTCGCTTTAATGATGGCAACGGCAAGGAGACTGACAGAGAGTGAGCATTTTTTGCGAAAAGGGTTGTGGGATAAATGGAGCCTTGATATGTTTACAAGCGCCGATGTCCACTCCAGTACTCTGGGTATTTTGGGTATGGGCAGAATTGGACAAGCTATAGCAAAGCGTGGAGCCCATGGATTCGGTATGAATGTGATTTACCATAACCGATCTAAACTTGACCCCTCACTAGAGGAGGCCTGTCGAGCAAGATATGTCAGTAAAGAAGAATTACTAAAGCAGTCGGATCATTTGGTTCTCGTGCTCCCCTACACCCCACAGGTGCATCATACGATTGGTGAGAATGAGCTCAAGATGATGAAGCCTACAGCGACACTTACCAACATAGCCAGGGGAGGGATTGTTGACGACTCGGCACTAATTAAGGCGCTAAAAGCCGGTGTTATTGCGGCGGCAGGACTAGATGTGTTTGAAAACGAGCCTAAGTTTAACAATGAATTTCTCGGTCTCTCAAATGTGGTACTCACTCCGCATATTGCCAGTGCCTCTACTAAAACCCGAACTGCTATGGCTCATTTGGCTGCGGATAACTTAATCGCCTATTTTGAGAATGGGCAAGTACTCAATCCAATCAATAAAGTTTAACAATTCGATTTTATTAATTAACTACAAACAGAGTTGAAGCGCCCATTCTGAGGATTAATTATGGATACCTGGTCAATTTTAATAGGTTTACTTGTTTTTTTGTTTTTCTTTCAAGTAATCGTTAGGATGTCAAAAAAATCTTCGCTTAATAAAAGTAGTGCAGACGAAAGAATTGATTTATTAATCGAAAAGTTCGAGCGACTTGATAGAGCTTTCAAATACGAAATCAACGATATCGCCAGATCTGTATCGAATCTTCAAAACCTATATTCGAATGTACCTCCGAGTCAGGAGGTTATTAGCCGATTAGACAGGATTGAATCAGCCCTGATCTCCTTAGGGGCTGCTGTTAAACCCACTGGGGGAGATCTACAGATTAAGAAAGACTAAACCTTGTAAAAGTCTTTAATCAGATACCAAGCCTCTTTGATATCGTCCACATAATTGAATAATTCAAGGTCCTCCTCGTTAATTGCGCCTTCCTCGACAAGCATCTGGGGATTAAATAATTTTTTCCAGTAATCAGTGCCAAATAAAATAATGGGTACTGGTTTTGCTTTCTTGCACTGAATTAGAGTGAGTGTTTCAAACAGTTCGTCCATGGTCCCAAACCCTCCAGGGAACGCAACCAAAGCTTTTGCGCGCATCATAAAGTGCATTTTTCTTAGTGCAAAGTAATGAAATTTAAAGCTTAAATTGGGCGTAATGTAAGGGTTGGGTTCTTGTTCATGAGGAAGCGCGATATTTAGTCCCACACTCATGCCTCCCGCCTCTTGAGCGCCTCTGTTGGCTGCCTCCATAATCCCTGGGCCCCCACCGGTGCAGATGAAAAACTTTTCTTCTGCTCCTAAATTTTTGCAGTCATGCGTTACGAGCTGAGCAAATGCACGAGCTTTTTCATAATAACCTGCATTTTTGACTAAGACCTCAGCTTTTTTAATCTGCACACTATCATTTGTTGCCTTTGCAAGCTCGAGAGCTGCGTGAGCTTGTTCTTCACTTTTAAACCTAGCACCACCAAAAACCACGACGGTATGATTAATTCCTAATTCTTGTTGAGCTAAATCTGGTTTAAGTAGTTCTAACTGAAAACGAATACCTCTGGTCTCGCGTCTTAACAAAAACTCAGCGTCTGCGAAGGCGAGACGATTGGAGACCGGAAGAAGTTGTCCTTTGCCGTCGATATTGGCACGTAGATCGCTCCATGCATCTGCGATGCGGGGATCTTTGTTATCAATCATTCCGTCCATACTTGAAGACCTTTGGTTGCATTGAAAGTTTAAGGATTAAAAGAAACAAGCTCCTGAATTTAACTCCAGGAGCTTGTGATCAAACTTCGTTTAGGTTTTGATAGTCCAGAGTCTAGACTCTACGTCTGTATTCGCCAGTTCTAGTATCAATTTCAACGATGTCATTTTGATCTACGAATAATGGAACAGGCACTTCGAAACCGGTTGCAATTTTTGCAGGCTTGAGTACTTTACCCGATGTATCACCCTTAACTGCGGGCTCAGTCCAAGTGATTTCACGCTCTACGCTGGTAGGCAACTCAACAGAGATGGCCTTACCTTCATAAAAAACAACCTCAGCGCTCATGCCTTCTTGAAGGTAATTGAGGGAGTCTCCCATATTGTCACTCTCAACCTCGTATTGGTTGTAATCTGCATCCATCCATACATACATTGGATCAGCAAAGTAAGAATAACTACATTCTTTCTTATCCAAAATGATTTGATCCATTTTGTCATCAGCTTTAAAAACAACCTCTGTGCCAAAGTTGTTTAAAAGACTTTTAAGTTTCATGCGCACAGTGGCTGAATTGCGTCCACCGCGAGAGTATTCGGTTTTAAGAACCACCATGGGATCTTTACCGTATTTAATTACGTTTCCTGCGCGAATTTCTTGAGCTATTTTCATAAAAATCTGGGTTCATTCAAAGTTAAATGGTATTCCCAATCAATGCTTTTGAATCGACTGAGTTTAAGGTTGCAAACCTAAAAGGTCGTGTCAAAGCAGTAACAGCCCATGCGAGCCTAATTGAGACAACTTAGTATTCTACAGTTTTCTGGCGTTTGTCGTTCACAAATGAGACTAACTGGGTACTCAAATCGCTCTGTTGTAGCAATTTAATGCGGATTGTGCGACACCAATTATGCCAATTCGACCATTTTTCTGTATCGGATACATCAGGCAATTTGAATTCAAAATTCTGAATATTCGCAGCCTCAACTGCAGCAGTATTCCAGTCTTTATGAATTTTTTTGACAAATGCAGGCGCAACCAGTAGTTCCAGTAAGGCGTTTAACTTTTTTAGATGCAAATGGTTTTCTTGCGGATAAATTTGCCAAACCCAGGGCTTACCTGTCCAAATCGCTCTAATAAGTGAGTCTTCACCTCTAACGAAATTAATGTCATTGGCCCAAAGATAATCATCAAAATCTTCTTGACTCATGTACTTTAAATAATTAAAGGAAAAGTCTGATTTCTCATCTTTGAGTAAGCTATCTAAAAGCAATGGAGCAATTTCGTTTTTTAATTTTAATTGTGCCTGTCCTGGCGCAACATTTAATGTAAATTTAGTAAGGTCTGTTGATGCTTGATTATTGAATTGTCGGATTAGTTCACTGATAAGGTATTTCAAAGGGGCATCGTGATAGCAAAAAATCCCTATGGTGAGCGTGGCAACACTCTTGGGTAGAGTGTTTTCGGATTCATGAATCCTTCGTCGCGTCATATCCTCAAGCAAAAGACCGCCCGTACCTTCTTCAAATCCTGGATAAAAAAACCATTTGGTTGCTCCGCTTCCAATACCTGAGAGAATTGGAGACATTAGTCCGTGATTTTTTTTTGCATACGCTTCGCCGCTAAGATACTCCAAATTGATCCACTGGATTCGTTGGCGTTGGTACTGATTGTTACTATCTTGAACTGTGTAGACTGAATTAGAAATTTCTTCTTGAATAAATGCAGGGATTTCACAACCAAACGCCTCCAACACGACATCGACAAGATATGCCTCCTTAGTTGGTAGGACTGGCCAAGGATGCACACTGATATTTGGGTCTAAATTGGGCGCCATCCAGTTAAGGATATTGGGTTCATCAATCCAAAGTCGGATGCGCTGATTTTTGGATGCTAGTTCTTTGGCAAGTCTCAAGCATACCCCCGCATCGCCGTAATTGTCGATGACTCTACAAAATATGCTCCATGTAAGAGATTTCATTAGGAACAAATTAAAGTTTTTAAGATTTGCAAAAGTGAGATGTTTTAAGAACAACAAATGCTCACAGCGAATAATTAAGGATTATCCCACCTTGAATTCAATTTAATATAAGTAGCTTGACCCACAATAGAATAGACGATATTTGTAAAATATATTTCACTGGAATTTTGTAGATATATGCCTAAGAATTCTGATCCGCCCGTTCCTGACCTGCCAATTTCTGATCTGTCGATGACCCAACCTTCTGAAAACTCAGCTGCGCCCGCTAAGGATTTGGATCTGCAAATTGACAAGGGCGACCTAGCATCGGTTATCAGTGGTGGTGGGGTTGGAGGTGGGGTTGGAATTGGCATTGGTGCCGAGCTTAACCAAGCAGCAGAAAAGGGCGTGGGAAATGCACCTGCTCATTCACCAGAGTTACTTGCCAACGTTGCCTCCTTGCCAGGCTTACCGGGCGTTTACCGATATTTTGATGTAGACGGGCAATTGCTTTATGTGGGCAAAGCCATCAACTTGAAAAAGCGTGTTTCAAGTTACTTTAACCGCTCACATGACGGCACTCGAATTGGGCATATGGTTAGCAAAATTATTCGCCTTGAGACGACTGTTGTTCGGTCCGAGGCGGAGGCGTTGCTGCTAGAAAATAACTTAATTAAAACGCAAAAACCAAGATATAACATTTTATTTAGGGATGATAAAAGTTATCCCTACTTAAAGATGACTCGGTACAAAGCCGTTGAGGAGGGTCAAGCTAAAGACTCGCTAGGCCACCCAAATCCAAAACTTATTCCTAGAATGGTTTACTATAGGGGCGCTGTAGATAAGAATCATGATTATTTTGGTCCTTACCCGAGTGTTTGGGCTGTTCGAGAGGCAATTGAGTTATTACAAAAAATATTTAGACTAAGAACGTGCGAGGACACGGTTTTTAGAAACCGCACTCGCCCCTGCTTGATGCACCAAATCAAACGTTGCTCAGGTCCTTGTGTTGGAAAAATATCTGTCGAAGATTACCAACAAAATGTGAATCATGCTGCTAAATTATTGCACGGTGAAACTCAAGGTGTCATGAAGTCGCTTGAGGCAAGGATGATGGCGCATTCTGATAAGCTAGAGTTTGAGATGGCGGCCGAGCTTCGAAATCAGTTGAGTGCGTTGTCCAAAGTCTTACACCAACAGGCTGTCGATACAGTGGACGACCGTGATGTCGATATTTTGGCTGTAGTTATCCAAGGTGGACGCGCATGTGTTAATTTGGCAATGGTAAGAGGGGGTAGGCATTTGGGAGATCGCCCTTATTTCCCCACTCATGTTGACCAGGCAAGGCACAGCGAGATACTTGAAGCCTTTGTCGCTCAACATTATTTGGAGATTCCGCCACCTCCCACTTTGATACTCAATTACTCTATTGATAAAGAGTTGGTTAGAGTTTTGTCAGAGCAAACCGGTGTTCGAATTAATACGATTCATCAGCCAAGAGAGCAAAGAAAGACCTGGCTTGAGATGGCGCTTGAGAACGCAAATCTACAACTCACCAGGTTATTGGCAGAGGAAGGCTCACAACAAGCCCGAACTCGCGCCTTGGTGGAGGCTATAGATATGGCTCCAGAAGACCTTGATCAATTTCGTATAGAGTGTTTTGACATTTCACACACAAGTGGAGAGGCAACGCAGGCATCTTGCGTTGTATTTCATCACCACAAAATGCAACCCAGTGAATACAGACGTTACAACATTGAAGGTATTACGGGAGGAGATGATTACGCGGCGATGAAACAGGTTTTAAGCAGAAGATACTCCAAACTCTCAGAGTTGGTCAGAACTGGTGAAGCAAAATTCCCAGACCTGGTGTTGATCGATGGAGGTAAGGGGCAGGTCTCAATGGCTCGCGAAGTATTTGAGTCCCTTGATCTAGATTTATCGCGGATTGTGGGTGTTGAAAAAGGCGAGGGTCGAAAAGTAGGCCTTGAGGACTTGGTCTTCGCAGATGGGCGGGAAAAGGTATATCTAGGTAAAGACTCTGCTGCTTTGATGTTGGTTGCTCAGATACGGGATGAGGCTCACCGCTTCGCTATTACAGGTATGCGTGCAAAAAGAGCCAAGGTTCGCGTAGGAGCTAGCAAAATAGAGGATATTCCAGGAATTGGCCCTAAGAAAAGAGCCAAGCTCTTGCAACGTTTTGGAGGTGTAAGGGGGGTTGCCGAAGCGAGTGCCCAAGATTTGATGAGTGTAGACGGGATTTCAGAGGAGCTTGCACAGGCAATTTACCTGGCACTTAGATAGTATTTGTGAAGAAAAATGATTAATAAAACCTCCATTAGCTAGAGGTATCAATTGTTAACCCATACTAAATAAACTCGAGTAATTAATCAATCAAGCAATCAGATAATTTGTAGCCGTATTTCTCCTGCGCCTCTTTAAGTGAAGGTTCAATGGATGGATGAAGCAATACACCTGACTTTAATTGAGCTTGTCTTTTAGTAAACCCAGCTTGCCCTGGAAGCCGAACAGGCTTTTGTGGATTTAAGGGGATATTGTTTTTACAAAGTTGTGCAACGTGGTCCATTTGTCTCTTGAATTCAGCCTCGCCAGAGAATGCACGAATATCATATAGTGTGATGTGAACCGTTGCACCCCAACCTTCTTTGGGATCCACGCGTCCACGTCCAGCAAGTCCAGCCGTCAAAGCTTCAACCATCAAGGAAAGTCCGTAGCCTTTATGACCATGGTCTTGTCCTCCAACACCCAAAAGCGTTCCAGGTGGTTGCGCAAACATCACAGACGGATCATTAGTTGGCTCCCCCTTGGACGTCATCAACCAATTGTGCTCAAACTTTTCTCCTGCCTTGTGCTTTCTATTGGTCATTCCATTGGTCGTGATAGAAGCGGAGATGTCAATCATTACTCCACTGTCCTCGATGGGAAAGCCAATCGCAATAGGGTTGGGTGTAAATACAGCTTGGGTCCCACCAAATGGAGCCACACTTGCGCTGTTGGCATCTGAGGAGGCCAAGACCATTAAATATCCATCTTGAAGAGCTCGCATCAGGTACACAGCAAGACACGCTATGTGATGACTTCTTTTGATGGCAAGGCTAGCAACCCCAAGAGATCTTGCTCTAGGGGCAAGTGTTTTGTAAGCTTGGTCCATTAGCCAAGGACCTGGTAAACGTTGGCCGTCCCATACTATGACCCCTGGTTTGTCAGAAATGACAACTGGGCTCCCTGTCTTTTTCATGCCCCCACTCTCTATTTCCTTGATATAACTTGCTAAAAGGCCTAGTCCGTGGGTGTCATGGCCTAACAGATCGCCCTCTACTAATGTTTCAGCTACTACTTTGGAAATTTCAGTGTCCAGACCAGCACAGCTAAGTAGACTTGAGGCGTAATGGGTTATTTTTTTAGAGTCGTAAAGATTGTTCATGGGAGGCAAATGGTTATTTTTGATACCCTTTAATCATAATATCAAATTCAAAACCAGACAGACGGTGATTACCCAGTTATGCCCCAATAATTAGAAAATTATGAGTTAAAAAAGTTGATAAATTCAGACCCTTTCAGCGCAAACCCTAGGCAATACAAATCTTGTTAAACTCCGCAATTAATAAAAGTATTTAAATTTTAGGATCGTCAAATGCATTTTTTTAAAAAATTGACTCTACAAACATTCATCATCTCAATTCCTTCTATTCTTTTAAGTCAGGTCTATGCACAGGCGACTCAGCCAGTTGCTCCGATTAGACCTGTAGTTCAGCAATACTTTGGCACCGAGGTGAGCGATAACTACAGGTACCTCGAGGAGCTTAGTAATCCAGAAGTGCAATCTTGGATGAAGCAACAAGCGGGATTTACTCGTGCAAAATTAGATTCAATTTCCGGTAGAGAGTCATTGTTGAAACGAATTCACGAGCTCTCAAACGCAGATTTGGTGAGAGGTGGTTTTGTTAGGACGGGTAACAGATTTTTTTATCTCCTTCGAGAGCCTGGAGCTCAGCAACCTAAGTTGTTTTACCGTGATGGGCTAACGGGCGCTGAGAAACTTCTAATTGATCCAGCACTTTTAGGAGAGGGCACTAAGACTCATTATTCGCTTGACTTCTTTCACCCCTCAGGTGACGGTAGATACGTTGCCTACGGTATTTCTGCGGGTGGTTCAGAAAACAGCACGACCTACATCTTAGAAGTCGCCACTAACAAAAAGCTTGAGGAGCAAATTGATAGAACTGAGGGTAACCAAATTGCTTGGCTCGCAGATAACAAATCTTTCTTCTATCTAAGATACGCCAAAATCACCCCAGATACCCCACCAAAGGAGATGATGTATAACGCTCGGTCCTACCTGCATGTGATTGGGCAGCATACCAATGGCGACGGGGACAGCGTTGTCTTTGGCAAGGGGGTATCAAAAAGGACCGATGTGCCTGAAGGGCAAGCAACGTATTTATTAGCTGATGGTTCATCAAAGTACGCTGTGGGTGTTGCAAACCATAATATGGATGCTAACCCATCAACTTTTTTCAGTGCTCCTCTTAGCTCCGTTAAAAACTCAAACACCCCTTGGAAGAAATGGGCAGATGTCTCAGACGGTGTGACTCAGGTTGAACTTCGGGGTGATAAGCTTTATTTTTTGAGCCAAAAAAATGCGCCTAAATTCCAATTGCTTGTCACCTCTGCGGCGCATCCTGATATCAACCACGCAGGCGTTGTCGTTGCACAATCAAAGGGTGTGATCAAAAACTTCTCCATTGCAAAGGAGGGGATTTATGTGCGTACGCTCAACGGTGCAACTTCAAATCTAACTCTTGTATCCTTTGATGGTAAGAGTAGAAAATCCATTAAGTTGCCTTTTGACGGGGCAGTATCCGGGCTCACAACAGATCCAAAAGAGTCTGGAGTTATCTTCACCCTACAAAGTTGGGTTCAAACACCAAGGGTCTTCTCCTACGACTTTGTAGCTGATAAGACTACTGCAACGGATTTAAGACCGGAGTCCAAGGTTGATACCTCCTCCTTTGAATCTAAGGAGGTATATGCAACTGGTTACGACGGTACGTTGATACCTTTGTCTATCATTTACAAAAAGGGTATCGTACTTGACGGCACCCATCCAACTGTTTTAGATGGATACGGAAGTTACGGTATTTCCCTTGAGCCGACCTTTAATGCAACAAGACTAGCATGGTTAGAGCGAGGAGGAGTGCTCGCAATCAGCCATATCCGGGGAGGGGGAGAGTTGGGAGACGATTGGCATAACGCGGGAAAGATGGCTACAAAGTTGAATACTATTTTTGATTTCATTAGTTGTGCCCAGTACCTGGTTGACCAGCATTACACTGCCCCTCAGTATTTAGCTGCCAGTGGCAGAAGTGCGGGAGGCATAACTGTTGGGGGCGCAATGACTTTGCGCCCTGAGTTGTTCTCAGTCATCTTAGACGGAGTTGGTTTATCAGATACCCTACGCTTTGAAACTGAACCAAACGGGCCTCCCAATGTTTTAGAACTCGGTTCAGTTGAGAATGAAGCCGGATTTCATAGTCTATACGCTATGGGTGCTTATCACCATATTAGAGACGGAGTAGCCTATCCCTCGGTCATTTATTACACCGGCGCTAACGACCCAAGAGTTGCTCCTTGGCATATGTTAAAAATGACCGCTAGAACACAAGCCGCAACTTCCAGTAAAAATCCTGTATTGTTGCGCATAGATTTTGATGCTGGTCACGGTATGGGCTCCAACGTCTCTCAACGTGAAGTTGAATTAGCTGATCTTTGGTCATTTGCGCTATGGCGCATGGGGGATGCTGAATTTAAGTTAAAGCAATAAACTACAGCTATCAATAAAACAAAAATATAGAAATCATGACTACACCTACACCTACTCCTATTCCTAACTCTCACCTACCTAGTATTGAGCTCTTTAACCTAATCGGACGCACTGCTTTAATAACCGGTTCTAGTAGCGGTATTGGTTTTGCATTAGCCAAGGGATTATTGGGGGCGGGGGCGAGAGTTATTTTGAACGGTCGAAGCCCAGAGCGTTTAGAGCTAGCCCGCAAGCGACTAACTGAGGATTGTGCGAAACAGGGCATCGATGTGACGAGCTCAGACAGCGTAGCACAGGGTGAGCGAATTTTGAAATCTGTATTTGACGTCACCTCAGCGGGTGCAACAGAGGCGGCAATTGAAGAAATTGAGTCCAAGGTAGGGGCAATCGATATTTTGATCAACAACGCGGGTATGACCTTTAGGTCAGAGTTGCAAGACTTCCCACTTGAGCAGTGGAACAATATTATGCGCACTAACGTTGATAGCGCTTTCTTTGTTTCCAGAGTTGTTGCTAGACATATGATCAAACGAGGTGCAGGAAAAATTATCAACACCTGTTCAGTAATGAGCGAATTGGGCAGACCTGGTACGGCACCCTACACAGCATCAAAGGGCGCGCTTAAGATGCTAACAAAAGCCATGGCTATTGATTGGGGGAAGTACGGGATCCAGGCCAACGGGATAGGACCCGGTTACTTTAAAACTGAGTTAACAGAGGCTCTTGTCAACGATGAGAAATTTAGTAACTGGTTGATATCACGAACACCTGCTAAACGCTGGGGTAACGTAGAGGATTTAATAGGTGCTGCAGTTTTCCTCTCCAGTGCAGCGTCTGAGTTTGTCAATGGACACATTTTGTACGTTGACGGCGGCGTAACTGCGTCACTTTAATTAATTTTCTTTCAGTAAAAATAGGATCAACATGTCACTCGCACTAGTCATTCACGGCGCAAAAGATCTAAGGTTAGAGGAGTACGCAACCGAGACCCTTAGTTCCCGGCAAGTTAAGGTGCAGGTCAAGGCAGGCGGTATTTGTGGCTCCGATATGCATTATTTTCAGCATGGTGGTTTCGGAACTGTTAGAGTTCGCCAACCCATGGTGCTGGGACACGAAGTTTCGGGTGTCATTACTCAGATCGGGGCAGCAGTAAAAGATCTAACAGTTGGAACAAGAGTTTCAATTAGTCCAAGCCGTCCTTGTTTGCAGTGTGAATTTTGTCAAAAGGGTTTGCATAACCATTGCCTAAATATGCGATTTTATGGAAGCGCTATGCCTTGGCCGCATATACAGGGTGCATTTAGACAAGAGATGGTCATTGATTCAACACAGGCTCATCCTGTCGCCGAACATGTCAGTAATTCTCAGGCCGCTATGGCTGAACCATTCTCAGTTGCCCTTCATGCAGTGGCACGAGCGGGTGGTTTGATGGGGAAGAGAGTTTTAGTTACAGGTTGCGGTCCAATCGGTGCTTTAACTGTTGTTGCCGCTAAATTAGCGGGAGCACTTGAGGTTGTGGTTACTGATATTACAGATCAAACACTGCAAAGAGCTAAATTGGTGGGGGCTGATCAGGTTTTCAATACTTCAACTTCGCCTAAAGCTTTAGAACCCTTCAAAGCTAACAAGGGGGTATTTGATGTTATGTTTGAGGCAAGTGGCAATCAACAAGCCATCGTTGCAGGTTTTGAAGTCTTAAAGCCGCGGGGTTTGTTTATTCAGGTGGGTACAGGCGGGGAGGTGACTATTCCACTAAATATTCTTGTGGCCAAAGAGTTTGACTTTAGAGGATCATTCAGATTTCACGAGGAATTTGCACAGGCTGTGAGTTTAATGAACCAAAAACGAGTGGATCTCACACCTCTAATTAGCCACACAGTTCCATTGAATAATTATTTGGAAGCTTTTAAGCTTGCCGGTGACAGAACGCAATCTATGAAAGTGCAGATTGACTTCTCGCAAGCCTAGTAACTAAAGACTTCCAACATTCTATCTAGTCCACCCTCCTCAATACATAATAGTGCATGTTCTTTGACGATGGGCTTGGCGTGGTATGCGACAGATAATCCTCCCGCGTTTGTGCACTCAAGCATCATTGGGATATCGTTAGATCCATCGCCTACGGCTATAGCTTGATGAAGTTCTATGTTGTTATCTGAACATGTTTGGATCAACATTCTCTTTTTCTCTTCTCCATCGCATATATCTCCCCAAGCTTGTTTGATGAGGCCTCCTGTTAGATAACCATCTTTGATTTCAAGTTCATTGGAGCGAGAAAAATCAATGCTCAGCAAGGCTTTTACCCTTTCAGCAAAATAAGTAAAACCGCCACTGACGAGTAAGCTCTTGAGTCCAGCACTGCGGCATGTGGTGAGCAGTTTCTCAGCGCCTGGATTTAGTTGTAATTTGTTGTTGTAAACCTCCTCAAGTGCACTGTCGTGGGTCCCTTTGAGCAGTTCTACACGTCTTCTTAAACTTTCCTTGAAATCTTTAATCTCCCCTCGCATCGTTAATTCTGTAATGTAGGAGACCTCATCTTTAAGTCCAGCAACGCTTGCAATCTCATCAATACACTCGATGTTGATCAGGGTTGAGTCCATATCAAACGCTATCAACTTGAAATCGTAAAGATTCAAGGGGGCAGTTCGCTTCTTTAAAATCAGACCGTTAAGACTCATAATTGCTCAAGAAATTGATTTGTGTATATTGAAATAGAAATTGTAGTTTCAAGGATTCTAATTAACAATTTACTAAATATGGACCACCTACAGGCCCAACTACGGCTAACTATAGTAGCTATAAGCTAACTAAGGGACTATGGATTGACAACACTTGCCAACGGGTGACCTAAATTTTTGAGAACATCTCTCACCAATTGTGCTCGGTCTTTAACCTCGGGTAACTCCCGCTCAATGCGCAATTTGTCGTTGCCCGCAAGTTTGATGTGTCTGTTTTTTTGAACCATATCAATTATTTTCATACCATCAATTGGAGGATTCGGTCTAAAGCTGATCGTTGTTACTGCGGGAGCTGCGTCCACTTTGGCAACGCCGTAAGGTTTTGCAAGAATACGCAGTCGGTGGACATCGATCAGAGTTTGCACTTGGGGGGGAAGTTTGCCGAAACGGTCCACAATCTCCTCCATAAGGGAGTCGAGTTGATCAACGGACTTTGCCGTTGCTAATTTTTTGTAAAAGGAGAGTCGCAGATGCACATCTCCGCAGTAACTATCTGGAAGCAAGGCGGGGGAGTGCAAATTAATCTCCGTTGTCACTTGAAGGGGGCTTAATAGATCAGGCTCTTCACCATTTTTAAGAGCCCGCACAGCCTCTGACAACATTTCGTTGTAGAGTTGAAAGCCAATCTCCAACATGTTTCCGCTTTGGTTCTCACCCAAGACCTCTCCAGCACCACGAATCTCCAAGTCATGCATTGCCAGATAAAAACCTGAACCAAGTTCCTCCATTTGCTGAATAGCCTCAAGTCTTTGGGAGGCCTGTTTGGTTAGACTCTCTACATCGGGTACAAGTAGATAAGCATAGGCTTGGTGATGGCTTCTTCCAACTCTGCCCCTGAGTTGATGCAGTTGAGCCAGGCCAAATTTATCTGCACGACTCATGATGATTGTGTTTGCGCTTGGTACATCAATTCCCGTCTCTATGATGGTAGAGCAAAGCAAAATGTTGTGTCGCTGGTTGATGAATTCGCGCATCACTCGCTCTAATTCACGCTCTGGCATCTGACCATGTGCAACAGCAATTCGTGCCTCAGGAATTAACTCTTGAAGTCTTAGTCTTCTGTTTTCAATCGTCTCTACTTCGTTATGCAAGAAGTAGCACTGTCCACCCCTTTTAAGTTCTCTTAGTACTGCCTCTCTTATGACGCCGTTACCTTCACTTCTTACAAATGTCTTAATCGCAAGTCGTCTTTGGGGCGCGGTCGCAATGACACTGAGGTCCCTGAGCCCCTCGAGTGCCATACCCAGAGTTCTTGGGATTGGAGTAGCAGTCAAAGTGAGAACATCTACCTCTGATTTTAAAGATTTAATCAACTCCTTATGCCTGACTCCAAATCTGTGCTCCTCGTCGATGATAAGAAGTCCAAGGTCTTTGAATTTTAAAGAGCCACTGATAAGTTTGTGTGTACCCACAACAATATCTACAGAGCCGTCCTCAATACCAGCCATTGCGGTTTTGATTTCTTTGGCAGATCTGAACCTACTCATCTCAGCAATTTTGATGGGCCATTTGGCGAATCGATCACATAGTGTTTGAAAGTGCTGCTCAGTGAGGAGTGTGGTTGGTGCAAGAAGTGCGACTTGCTTGCCACCCATAACCGCAACAAAAGCAGCTCTCAATGCAACTTCAGTTTTACCAAATCCTACATCACCACAAACAAGTCGATCCATTGGTCTGGGGCTGATCATGTCTTGAATCACTGCATGGATTGCAGCTTTTTGGTCGGGCGTTTCTTCAAATCCAAAATCATTAGCAAAAGTTTCATAATCGTTTGCTGAGTATTTAAAGGGATGTCCTTGCCTCAAGGCTCTTCTGGCGTAAGTGTTCAAAAGCTCAGCAGCTGCGTCCCTTACCTGCTCGGCAGCCTTTCTCTTCGCCTTATCCCACTGGCCAGAACCGAGTCTGTGCAAAGGCGCTTCCGATGCGCTTACGCCGCTGTATCGACTGATGAGGTGCAACTGACTTACGGGTACATAAAGTATCGCTTTATCTGCATATTCAAGGTGAAGATACTCCTGCGCCTTAGATTTTGATGAAGTATCTGAGGCTTCATCAACATCAACACCTTGTAAAGTAACGCCTTGCAGATCCATGTGCACCAGACCTCTGTACCTCCCTATGCCGTGAACACTGTGAACTACAGGGTCTCCAACCTGTAATTCAGATAGATCTTTGATTAATGACTCTACGTCACTTGTTTGCTCTTGCTTTCTTTTGCGTCTGGTTGTTGGGCCCGCATCAAAGAGCTCAGACTCTGTGACAAAGTCGATCTCTAAATCATAGGCATGAAAGCCGTAGTGCAGGGTTGCAGCAATAATTCCTAATTTTTCTGGACTATCTAAGAACTCTTTTAAGCTCTCAAAACTAGGTGGTGAAACATTACTTGCTCTTAGAAAATCCAACAAGCTAGCCCGTCTTCCCTCGCTCTCTGCAACGACGAGAACTTTATTAGGTGTTTTAAAAAGATGCGTTTTTAATTGACTTAAAGGGTCCTGCGCTCCCCTGTGAACGCTTAAATCGGGTAAGGGTCTGGAGAAAGTATTTGACACTTCT
The DNA here is from genome assembly GCA_036834025.1 of Limnohabitans sp. Classification (GTDB taxonomy): domain Bacteria; phylum Pseudomonadota; class Gammaproteobacteria; order Burkholderiales; family Burkholderiaceae_C; genus Limnohabitans. The sequence continues at coordinate 6,051 of DAITOS010000052.1, read as the reverse complement.
GGGGAGGCAGAATCTTTTCCCCCCTTAGAACCAATTAAATCATCACTGGATTGAAGTGGGGACGCTTTGGGTTTTAAAACCAATTGTGTGTACTGATTGCAGTAACTAAAGAACTGTTCGCTGCTTAGAAAAAGATTTGCCGGAGCTAATGCTGGACGATCTGGATCGCCTTGAGCAAGTTTGTAACGGTCTTGTGTGTCTTGCCAAAACCTTTGAAAAATTGGCTCTAATTCTCCGTGCAAAACTACAGTTGCATTTGTACCTAAATAATCGAATACAGTGGCTGTCTCTTCAAAAAAGAGTGGAAGAAAATACTCAATACCTGCAGTAGCAACTCCGTTGCCAATATCTTTATAGATGCGACTGCGTGTTGGATCACCTTCAAGGAGTTCTCTCCACCTATTTCTGAACTTAGAGCGAGAGTCCTCATCCATGGGAAACTCCCGCCCAGGTAGCAGGCGAACCTCGGGGACTGGATATAAGCTTCTTTGTGAATCTGGGTCAAATGTTCTGATCGAATCAATTTCGTTGTCAAAGAGGTCAATGCGAAAAGGAAATCTGGAGCCCATTGGAAACAGGTCTATCAATCCTCCTCTTACACAGTACTCTCCTGGGCTGATGACTTGGGAGACGTGTGCATAACCTGCAAGTGTCAACTGAGAGCGCAGTTTTGACTCTTCTAGCTTTTGTTTAACTTTAAAATGGAACGTGTAGCCTGCAAGAAAAGAGGGGGGCGCTATTTTGTAAAGAGCAGTCGTGGCTGGGATCAATACAATATCGGCTTCGCCTTGAGAGATTTGCCACAAAGTGGCAAGCCTCTCGCTAATAAGATCTTGGTGAGGAGAGAAGCTATCATAGGGAAGGGTTTCCCAGTCAGGAAAAATTACGCTTCTAAGATCTGGATCAAAGAAAGCCATTTCATCAATTAGGCGCTGTGCATCGCTGGCATCTGAGGTAATGATTGCGATTTTGTTCTTTTGGCTAACTTCTTGCGCACTCAAACGTGCAAGCATCAAAGCGTCTGATGAGCTAAAAGGTCTTTGTAAACTCAGGCGCTTGCCTGGCAATAATTTGGGAATAAACATCAATGGATTGAACGAAATAGCGTATTTGAGGCTGTACAGTTCAGCGCAAAAGCTATCATTCTAGATTGTCTTAATGAAAAAGGCCGAAATGGATTTGAATTCTCCCTTAATTAACCTAGTCATCCCTTGTGCAGGAGCTGGTGCCCGTTCGGGTATGGCTAAACCCAAGCAATATGCTAATGTTGCAAATAAGCCCATGGTTGTTCACACCCTTGAATCACTTTTGCAGGTTAATAAAATCCAAAATATCTGCCTAGTCGTCAGTCCAAGGGATGAGTTTATTGAAGAAATATTAACTAACTATGCATTGTCAAATGAACCCAAGATCAGGGTTTTGTTTGAGGGGGGTGAGAGCAGAGCGCACAGTGTATTGGCTGGCCTTAAATTCCTCAGAGATAAGGGATTCGGGGAGGATGGCTGGGTATTGGTACATGACGCTGCTCGTTGCCTAATTACCCCTGAATTAGTTGAATCGTTGATTCAAAAATGTTTGCTCGACCCCGTCGGTGGATTGTTAGCTATCCCTCTAGCAGATACCTTAAAAGAATCAATTGAGGGAAGGGTCAGTTTTACAGCTTCAAGGGAAAATAAATGGCTCGCTCAAACTCCTCAAATGTTTAAGCTTGGAGTATTGACCAACGCCCTAAAGAATGCGTTATTGACCAACCCCGGTTCAATCACAGATGAGGCTAGCGCCCTAGAGGCTACCGGTCTGAATCCTTTACTGGTTGAGGGAGCAAGTACTAACTTTAAAATAACGTATCCCCATGATTTTGAGTTGGCACAAGCAATTCTCAATCACCGATCACAAAGAAACACTTGAATCAAACCAGGCTATTAAGAGAGTTTAAAACGGAGAGTTTAAAACATGTCAGCTTACAACTTTAGAATTGGTGAGGGTTGGGACGTACATGCCTTGGTTGAGGGACGTCCTCTAGTCATTGGCGGTGTCACTATTCCTTTTGACAAAGGCCTTTTGGGGCATTCAGATGCTGACGTTTTAATTCATGCATTAATAGATGCAATTCTTGGGGCTGCGGGACTAGGCGATATTGGGAGGCACTTTCCAGACACTGACGCACGTTTTAAAGGGGTTGACTCAAGTGTCCTTTTAGAACACGCAAACAAGCTTATAAAAGAAAATGGTTGGAGCATTATTAATATTGACTCAACTATTATTGCTCAGGCTCCTAAAATGGCGGCGCACATACCCAAAATGACTGAGCGCCTAAGTAAAGTGCTGGGATTAGAACTTGATCAAGTCAATATAAAGGCGAAGACAGCAGAGAAAATGGGTCCTGTTGGGCTTGGGCAATCTATAGAGGCTAGGGCTGTAGCTTTGTTACGAAAAGATTAAACCTCCCCAATTTATTGAGTACGACTTTACTTTATATTCTTTAATGGTCTTCTTGAATAGTCCTCGTTTTTGTGCATATATTTGGTGCACTAATTCATACTGAAAAATAAATCTATCTAAATCATTTAAACGGTGCACCAATAACTGAATGGCCATCAAATTAGAATGTATTGAACAGTTGTAAAAATAGTATAGAGTTAGTCACTATTTATTTAAATTTGAGACCATTTATGAACTCACTCCAACCCAACTTAAGTTACTTTAATGTACCCCCACTTGATATCTCTCATCTTGAAGGCCACAAAATAGCATATTGGTGGTGGGGAAGTCAAAAAGCAAAAAGAATTGTCATTTGTGTGCACGGATTAACTCGTCAGGGAAGAGATTTTGATGTGTTGGCTCGTACTTTGCTTAATGAGTATCAAAAAGTGGGTGAGTCTGTCATGATTGTATGCCCTGATGTTGTGGGAAGAGGTAAAAGTGATTGGTTGTCAAATCCAATGTCCTATCAACCTCCAACATATGCTTACGGACTAAAAGCATTGCTTGATGAACTAGGTGAGCAAACTGAGTGCGAAACAATCGATTGGATTGGTACAAGTATGGGTGGCATCATTGGAATGTTGGTTAGTGGGGTTGATGCACTCAAGCCGAAAATTTCTGTGCGTCGTTTGGTTTTGAATGATGTAGGTCCTGTGGTTCAGTGGAAATTTATTGAGCGGTTGAAAGGGTACTTAGGACAAGGAGCGCAATTTGAAAGCTTGGACTTCGGTGTCCAAGCTTTGAGACTGATTTTCAACGGTTTTGGACCCCATACAAGTGATGAATGGAGGAGCCTTTCTGAGCCCATGCTTAAAGAAAAAGGACCCAATCAATGGATTTTTCACTATGACAATGCAATAGCAGAGCCGATTCGACAAATGACCCAAGAGAGTGCGGCAATTGCCGAAAAAACGATGTGGTCTATTTATGATCAAATCAACTGTGAAGTACTGTTGATTAAGGGTGAGAATTCGGATCTTATGACAGATGAGGATGCTAAAGCAATGTGTAGTCGGGGACCAAAACCAACCCTTTATTCAGTGGCAGGGGTAGGGCATGCACCTACCCTTGTACACCGTGATGAGCTTAAGATATTAATGAATTTTATTGTTAAGTAGTCATTCTAGAAATCAAGGCATTGAGTTGGATATTTTGTTAAATAAAAAATTAACTGCTGATGAGCTCCCCCAAGATTCAACGGGAAACTCATCTGAGCACACTTTGCCAGATTTCATAGCCTTGGCGACAAGCAGTGTCCCAGATGAGCCGCAAGTGTTAGAGAAGGCGAGAATATTTGCTGAGAGACTTCTTGAGTTTGAAGTTTTAGATAGCGGAGAAAATTCACTTGCTCATGCCGATGAAGTCGCGCAAATTGTGAAACAAATCGGAGGCTCTGAGTCACTTCAGGCTGCTAGTTATTTGGTATACGCAAGCGCTTATTTGTCAAAGCCTGCTGAAATCATTGGTAAGGTATTCAACGAGAGTTTAACCTCTCTCGCGGTCGAAGCTACTCATCTTTTAAAGCTGGAGAAACAAACAAGGGCTAAACAAAAATCGGCAAATTCTGGTGCCTCTAATGCCTTGCAAGGGGTTGCACAAACTGAGAATGTTCGCAGAATGTTGCTAGCGTTCTCTAGAGACTTTAGGGTTGTGATGCTAAGGCTTGCGTCTTGTGTTCAAACGCTTCGTTACTACGCCGCTCAAAAGCGAGTCGCTCCTAAGGAGATTGCGCAAGAGGCACTAAATATCTTTGCTCCTTTAGCCAATCGCCTTGGTATTTGGCAGATCAAATGGGAGATGGAGGACTTGGCTTTTAGGTTTTTGGAGCCACAAACTTATAAAGAAATTGCGAAGCTTCTTGAGCAAAAACGAACAGAGCGAGAACTTTATGTTGAGCAACTCAGGGCCAAACTTCAAACTGAGTTAAACGGTATTGGTGTGCGAGCGCAGGTATTCGGACGCCCCAAACACATTTACAGTATTGCAAAAAAAATGCGCGGTAAGTCTTTGGGCTTTGATAAGGTGTTTGACATTAGAGCGCTGAGGGTGATTGTTCATACATCTGATGAGTGCTACGCTGCTTTAGCCTACGTTCATTCTAAACTCAAGCCGCTTGAAAACGAATTTGACGATTACATCTCTAGACCTAAACCCAACGGATATCAGTCTCTTCACACTGTAGTGGCGGATGAAAGAGACTTACCTGTTGAAATACAAATTCGTACACAAGAGATGCATGATCATGCAGAGCACGGAGTTGCTGCCCACTGGGCCTACAAGGAGGCGGGGGCAAAAGGCTATACAGGCGTTAGTGCCGATTCCTCATATGACCAAAAAATTGCAGTCTTAAGGCAACTATTGGCATGGGAGCAAGATATTTCTCGTACTGGCGAGGATGCAGCCGTTACTCAGATTGATACCCTGAGTGATTGGATTTACGTTCTAACCCCCAACGCTGAGATAGTCGAGTTGCCTAGCGGTGCAACCGGCGTTGATTTTGCATATACGCTTCATACCAACTTGGGCCATCGCTGCAGGGGGGCTCGAGTTGATGGTGTGATGGTACCTTTGAATACACCGCTCAAAAACGGTCAAACTGTAGAAGTGATTTCAGCAAAAGAGGGGGGGCCTTCAAGGGATTGGCTCAACCTTGAATTGGGCTTTCTCGTAAGTCCAAGAGCTAGATCAAAGGTCAGGGCTTGGTTTAATGCTTTGGCTACGCAAGAAAATGTCTCCAAAGGCAGGGAGGCAGTTGAAAGACTTTTACAAAGAGAGGGAAAAACTAGTACAAATTTAGAGGACTTAGCCGATCAACTTGGTTTTAAAAATGCAGAGACCCTTTTCGAAGTGGTTGGCAAGGATGAGTTCTCACTTCGAAATATTGAAGTTATTTTGCACCCCCGAATTGCTGCTGTTGCGACGGAGGATGAGGTTTTTTTAAAGAATGCAAAATTTAAAGAACCCAAGAGCTCCGGCTCTCAAGGTGGAATTTTAGTAGTTGGCGTAGACTCCCTCATGACTCAGTTGGCAAGGTGCTGCAGGCCAGTTCCACCGGACGATATCTGTGGATTTATCACCAGAGGAAAAGGCGTCAGCATTCACAGAACTTCTTGCTTGAATTTTAAAGAGTTAGTTCTTCGTGATGAAGACCGAGTCATCGAAGTCAAGTGGGGCAACACCCAAGTAAGCAATGCTGGTCAATCTAGTGTTTATCCTGTAGATGTTGATATCAGGGCTCATGACAGGCAAGGGCTTCTTAGGGATATTTCAGAAGTATTTGCTAAAGAAAAGATGAATGTGATTGGAGTTAAAACTGAATCCATAAGGGGAATAGCTTGGATGACTTTTACTGTAGAGATTTCAGACTCAACCAAACTACAAAAAGTAATAGCAATTATGAAAACAGTTCCAAGTGTGATTTCATCCAGGCGAAGATGAAGATTTTGCGCCACCTTACGCCTGAGTAGGATTAGATAGATGGCTTTAAGTACTAATTCATGCTAGAATAAGATTTCCCCAGGCGCGTAGCTCAGTTGGTTAGAGCATCACCTTGACATGGTGGGGGTC
>DAITOS010000051.1:0-21853 GCA_036834025.1 Limnohabitans sp. | reverse complement strand
CAAGATAAATGTCTAGTATCTCAGCCCCAGTGCAAATCAAGGCTCCTTCATGCTCAGTGATGTAATCTAACAATGCCTCCAGATAGCGTATACGGTGTGGAGCACCGGTTAGGTAGGGATGGATCGATATAGCCATGACTCTGGGAATCTGCGCACCTTCTTGGTAGAGGCGATCAAATTGGTCTTTGCCACGTTGAAATATCTCATCCGAGCGGTGTTGTTGCACTGCAGAGATCACTACGTCATTAATCTCTACGCTGTATGGGACCGAGACTAAATTTCCTGAGGCGGTTTGGATAGCAACAGGTTGGTCATCTAGCACCCAATCAGCAACATATTCAATGCCAGCTTGCGCCAATAAGTCCACAGTTGTCTCTGTTTCAGTGAGACCAGGGCTTTCCCAACCCCTTGGGGGTTTGCCTGTGAATGCAGCGATGGCAGCTACGGTGCGTCCAATAGCATCGGCTTGGTCTTCCACTTTGTGCATGGGCTTTTGTTCAAAACCATGTCCCATAAAGTCCCAGCCTGCATCGCGTGCCGCCTCGCATGCTTCGCGGTAGGTATCCAAAGAAGATCCGTTGACTGCAAACGATGCTTTGATTTGTCTTTTATTCAAAACCTCTAAAAATCTCCAAAATCCAACCCTCATTCCGTACTCATGCCAAGCCCAGTTTGGAATATCGGGAAGCAGCGGCTGCCCCATAGGGGGAGACAACACGGTCCTTGGCATTGCTGCGCTAGGAGACCATGTCTCAACATTCACGATCACCCACACAGCAACCCGAGCCTGATTAGGGAGATGAAAAGGTTTGCGTTTGACGATAGAGGCGTAGGGTATTCGCTCTCGTATAGGAATGGGTTGTTGAGTTGCAGTCATTTTTATAGATAGAAATTAAATGATTGAATAAAGATTTATGTTTGAATTCATTGTAAAGATTTTCCATTCTTATTTTTTAAATAATTTGCGGCCTGTAGGAGATAGCCCAACAAGCAATTCGTGCAACTCATCTGGGGCTTGCGACTTATCCGAGTCCTCTAAAGAGTTTTCAATGTGCTGCAAATGATTAATCATAAGCCTTGCTGCAGTTTTAGTATCGTTGGCTTCAATTGCTTGAACAATTTTTTGATGTTCATCATCCCTGCAAGTAACGCGCGTAGAGGCTTTGTTACCCAAAATCGCTAAGCAGGTGCGAAGTGTTAGTTCGTCCATCGTTTTTATAAGCGCTCGATTTCCTACCGCCTGGGCTAGGGCACGGTGAAACTCTCCTGAAAGACGAACGGCAAGATGCCGTTCACCTTTTTGATGCGCTTGATTTTCTTCTTTAACAATCTTTTTCAGCCCAAGCACTTTATTTCGAGTGCAATTCTCGCAGAGTTGTCCAACGATCCAAGGCTCTATCAATCGTCGTGCTTCAAATATGTCCTTGGTTTCTTCTTTTGTTGGTGCTGCTACGGTTACACCTTTGCGTGGTTGCCTAGCGACTAATCCCTCATGCTCTAGTCTTTGAAGTACCTTGCGAACTTGAGTTCTACTCACCTCAAACAGATCGGCCAGTCGTTCCTCTCTAAACCTTGTACCAGGAGATATTCGGTGTTCAACGATAGACGAAACAATTTGGGTATACATCAGTGTGGTGCGTGTAGTCGCATCATCCGTGTTGTCTGTATCCAAAGTTTCGCGTTCAAACTGGAGATCTTGATTCATGCCTATCTATCTGCAATTGACATGCCATTTAAACATTGAAACTTTAAGCTAGATTTATTCACATTTTTATTTTTGGATACAAAGCGTGCACAATCTTGTATCCAAAACGCACTAAAATAAGTTTACTGACCACTGATGCGGCACCAACCTTGTGCAAATTGTCTGAGTCAACCTCTCCAATTTCAACAAAGGCACCCTATTCAATATTTTAAATGTTGGCTTAGTGTTTGCTAGTAACTAATCTAAGGAGATTTACATGCAAAGGGCTTTACTTGGGATGTTGACCCCATCCTCCAATACGGTGCTAGAGCCCGTCACATCTGATATGTTGCGCGCAGTCAATGAAGCGAGTGCGCATTTCGGACGATTTGCTGTAACGAGTATTGCTTTAAGCGAGGGGGCTTTAGCCCAGTTTGCAACCTCAGAGGTCGTCAAAGCGGCTGAGTTGCTTGGACACGCTCGCTGTCAAGTGATCGGATGGAGTGGCACATCATCGAGTTGGTTGGGCTTTGACGCAGACGTTCGACTTTGCCAAAGTATTGAATCCACAACTGGCGCAAAAGGGTGCACCTCCGTTTTGGCAATGAATGAAATTTTGCAAATGACTGGGGCGCACAAACTGGCTTTAGTATCGCCCTATTTGGACAATGTTCAAGAGGCCATTATTCGTAATTACGAAAATGCTGGCTTTGAAATGGTAGCTGAACGCCACCTTGGATTAGAAGATAACTATTCGTTTTCAGAAGTTACGACTGAGCAATTGAAATCAATGATCCGCTCTGTTGCCACCTCTCAACCCGACGCTATTATGATCATGTGTACCAATTTGCGGGGTGCCCCTTTGGTGGAAGACTTAGAAAAAGAACTCGGTATCCCTGTCTACGACAGTGTGAGTACTGTTGTTTGGAAAGCACTTCGTCTTGCGGGCATAGATACACGACGTGTGACGTCTTGGGGTAGCTTGTTTAGGGAGGTTGTATGAGCGCACTGTTTGACTTGGTGATTCGACATGCAGAGATAGCGACAGCTACCGACAGATACATTGCTGATATCGGTATCAACAACGGCCGGATTGACGCTATTGGCAAAGGTTTGGGATCAGGGCGTGAAGAAATTGATGCAAAAGGACGTTTGGTGACGCCTGGTGGAGTTGATTCACACTGTCACCTTGATCAGCCGATGTCGGATGGCTCCAAAATGGCGGATGATTTTTTGAGCGGTACACGCTCAGCAGCGTGCGGTGGAACCACCACAGTGATTCCTTTTGCTTGCCAGTTCAAAGGCCAATCCCTACAAAATGCCGTAGACGATTACCACCAACGGGCAGGACAATTAGCAGCAATTGATTACGCATTTCATTTGATTGTGAGTGACCCAACGCCCCAAGTGCTCAAGGAAGAATTGCCGCGTTTGGTCGCAAAAGGTTATACATCCTTCAAGGTTTATATGACCTATGATGATATGAAACTCAATGATCGGCAGATTCTGAATTTACTCGCTTTAGCACGCCAAGAAGGTGCAATGACCATGATCCATGCAGAAAATGCAGATTGCATCGCATGGTTAACTGATCAGTTGCTAGAGGCGGGTCTGAGCGCACCTCGTTATCACGCACATGCACGCCCCATGTTGTTAGAGCGTGAGGCTACACACCGGGCTATTGCATTAGCGGAATTGGTCGATGTACCCATCTTGGTGGTGCATGTATCAGGCAAAGAAGCGGTTGAACAAATTCGCGCTGCACAAGGATTGGGTCTCAAAATTTATGGAGAAACTTGTCCCCAATATTTGATGCTCACTGCAGAAGATTTAGGCTTAGATGGATTTGAAGGTGCTAAATGTATTTGTAGCCCACCTCCACGTGACAAGGCTAATCAAGAAATCATTTGGCGTGCTTTAGATAACGGCACTTTCCAAGTATTTTCTTCAGACCATGCACCCTTTGCTTTTGAAGGCCCACAAGGTAAGAAGGTGCGAGGCGAGACAGCGGCATTTAATGAAGTTCCAAACGGTATCCCGGGTTTAGAAACGCGTATGCCCTTGTTGATGTCGCACGGCGTTTTGGCAGGGCGTATTGATGTACACAGTTTTGTTGCACTCACCTCTACTAACGCAGCCAAGTTGTATGGCCTCTTTCCAAGAAAAGGGACGATAGCAGTTGGTTCGGATGCGGACCTGGTCATTTGGGATTTAGAGACTCAGCGTACGATTAAAAATAGCTTGCTCCACCATAACGTGGACTACACGCCCTATGAAGGGATTGATGTCCAAGCGTGGCCCGCAATCACGCTCTCGCGTGGCATGGTGGTGTGGCGAGATGGTGAATACCTGGGTCAAGCAGGGCACGGTCAATTCCTAGCCTGCGATCGACCCGTGCCTGCAAAGATCAGGGGGCGCGGTCATCGTTCTCCTTTATGGAGGCCATAAATCAACATGAAACTATTGGTCGTTAATCCAAATATTTCAACTGGCGTGACTGAGCTCATTCGCGCTGAAGCATTGCGCAGCGCATCTGAGGGTACGGAAATTACGACTTTGACCGCGCAATTTGGCGTGGCCTACATAGAAACCCGTTTTGAAGCCATGATTGGTGCTTACGCCACTGCCGAGCAAGTTGCCGCTAATTTAGGAGACCATGACGCAGTCATCGTTGCAGCATTTGGAGATCCTGGCTTACTTGCCTTGCGCGAGGTTTTGCCAGTACCGGTGACAGGGATGACCGAGGCTGCACTTGCGAGCGCATCCCAGCTTGGCAGCAGATTTTCTATCGTCTCCATATCGCCGCGCATGCGCGGTTGGTATCTAGAGACAGTCCATGCTTATCACCTGGGCACTCGCATGGCGAGTTTTAGAGCGTTGAATGAGCCGCTCAAAGATGTTGCTACGGTTCAAACTGACCAAAGCGAAAGATTGATAGCACTCGCCCAACAATGTGTGCGCGAAGATGGGGCTGATGTGATTGTTCTTGCGGGAGCACCTCTTGCGGGACTTGCACGCTCTATCAAAGATCTTTTGCCTGTGCCTGTCGTGGACGGTGTATCAAGCGCCATTCAACAAGCAGAAGTCATGGTGAGGTTGCGTCCAGCCAAGGCCCGTGAGGGTAGTTACGCTGCGCCTCCTCAAAAATTAAACCAAGGCTTATCCATTGCCATGCAGGCTTTGATTAGTTCTAAACAATAAATCCTCAACCCAGTTCTAATTTCTTAGGAGTTATCATCATGTTTAATTTACAAAAACCAATGTCAACGATACGCCGTATCACGACGGTGCTAACTTTGGCTGTTGGATTCGGGTTCGGGTTCGGATTTGGTTTTCAGGTGCAGGCACAAACTGCTGTACCTAAAATCAAAATGGCTTATGCCAAATGTGCCCATTGTTTGTCCATGGCCATGGTGCCTGGATTGGCAAAGGGCGTAGAAATTGAAGCTATCAATTTCAATTCCGGCAACGACGCATTGACTGCGCTTGTATCCAAAAGCGTTGATATTGCACAAGTCACTTACTTGCATTTTGTGACGGGTCTGGATAAAGGTTTGGACTTGGTCGCCGTATCTGGGCAAGTCAACGGCGGCTCTGAGCTTTTGGTGGGCAAAGACACGCCACTCAATGCAGACGATTGGGCTGGATTGAAAAAGATGATCGCAGACTACAAAGTCCAAGGTAAACCATTTCGTATCGCTGCGTCCCGTGGCAATGCACAAGACTTGCATATGCGCGGTGAGTTGCTCAAAAACGGAATTAATCCAAGCAAAGACGTGCAGTTCATCAATATACCTAATCCATCTGACCATGCGGCCGCATTACAGCGCGGAGAAATTGAGTTAATTGGTACCGTAGAGCCCTTTGCATCGCAAATCCGTATGACTGGGGTGGGTAAGCACTTTAACTACCCCTATGATCAAGCAGCTGGACGTTTAACAAACCTGATCGTGACACGCTCTGATGTGGTGAAAGAAAAACCAGAAGCTGTTCGCCAAACCGTGTCCGCTGTTGTGCGCCTGGTTGACCAACTCAACAAAGACAAGGAAGGCTGGGTCGACAGCATCGTCAAAGGCACAGGACTTGACAAAACAGTTGCAACAGAGGCCTTAAAAAATGCCTACCCAGATATTTCCATGAGACGTGCTTCTACCAAAGCCATTGCGGAGATGATGTTGGATTTGAAATACATCTCCAGAGACGTCACTGCCGATATTGACAAAAACATGAACTACACCTTTCTCTCTGAAGCAACGGGGAAACCGGCTTCTGCTCTTGGGTATTGAACGACTTCATTTAAACTTTTTCAGGATTACGTCTTATGAATACTGCACACAAATCATCATCTGCCATGAGGCGTTTGATTTTCATTACAGTTAGTTTGCTTGGTATGAGCATCGGCTTGCAAGCCCATGCGCAGTCCACGGTACCAAAGATAAAAATGGCTTATGCGAAATGCGCCCATTGCTTGTCTATGGCTATGGTGCCTGGATTGGCAAAAGGCGTTGAAATCGAAGCTGTGAATTTCAATTCAGGTAATGACGCCTTGACCGCTTTGGTCTCAAAGAGTGTGGATATTGCCCAGGTAACTTACCTTAACTTTGTTTCAGGGCTAGATAAGGGTTTAGACTTGGTGGCTGTTTCAGGGCAAGTCAATGGCGGCTCAGAGTTGTTGGTCTCAAAAGATATCAATCTCGCCACCAACGACTGGGCAGGTCTGAGAAAACTCATAGCTGAATACAAAGCACAGGGTAAACCATTTCGTATAGCGGCCTCTCGCGGCAATGCCCAAGACTTGCACATGCGTGGTGAGTTGGTAAAAAACGGAATTAACCCCAGCAAAGATGTACAGTTTGTCAATATCCCTAACTACGCAGACCATGCTGCTGCGTTGCAACGCGGAGAAATTGAATTGATAGGAACGGTTGAACCATTCGCATCGCAAATTCGTATGTCTGGCATAGGAAAGCATTTCAACTATCCCTATGACCAAGCAGCAGGACGTTTAACTAACTTGATCTTGACGCGTTCTGACGTCATCAAAGAAAAGCCAGAGGCTGTTCGTCAAACCGTAGCATCTGTGGTTAGGTTGGTTGAATTGCTTGATAAAGACAAACAAGGCTGGATCGATAGTATCGTCAAAGGAACTGGCTTAGACCGTGCAGTTGCCACTGAAGCTTTGAAAAATGCTTATCCTGATATCACCATGAAGCGTGAAACCACCAAAGCCATTGCAGAAATGATGTTGGACTTGAAATACATCTCACGCGACGTTAGCGCTGATATAGACAAAAACATGAACTACACCTTTTTGTCAGAAATTACTGGCAAGCCTCCTTCAGCCTTAGGTTACTGAGTTTAATATGTCATTTACACGCTCGTTTACGCAATACTTGGGAAGGTTTTGGGTGCCTTCTTTGCTTCTCATATTTTGGGAGGTATTTTCTCGATCAGGGTACATACCGCCTGCACTGTTGCCTGCGCCTTCTCGGGTTTTCATGTCTTGGGCTGATTGGGTATTTTCAATCGATGAATTTACCCAAGACAATGCAGGACATTGGTACTTGGATGCTTTTGCAAGCAGTGTGCGAGTTTTCTCTGGCTACTGCATTGCAAGTCTCTTGGGAATTGGTTTGGGTGTGGGAATAGGGTGGTCTCGCATATTTGAAAAAACAGTTGAACCCACCTTGCAAATGTTGCGTCCAATACCACCGGTTTCTTGGATTCCTTTGGCGATTATTTGGTTTGGAATTGCCAATAAACCCGCTATCTTCTTGGTATTTCTAGGTGCTTTTTTCCCAATACTTATGAACACCATTCACGGCGTTAAAACCGTTAGTCGTGATTTGCTTCGTGCTGCTGCCATGGCGGGGGCAACAGAGCGTCAAATGTTGCGTTTTGTAGTCATACCCGCATCTATGCCGAGTATTTTTGCTGGCTTAAGAATTGGCGTCGGTAGTGCGTGGATGTTGACAGTTACATCTGAGATGGTTGCTGTCAAAAGTGGGTTAGGTTATGTCTTGTGGGACTCTTATTATTTCTTGCGTTATGACATGGTAATTGCCAGCATGATTAGCATTGGTCTATTGGGATTTCTATCAGATTTTGGTTTGAAAATGATCATGCATAAGTTACTCAGATGGCAGCAGGCTGGGACTTTGCAGGGTGTTAATTCTTAAAAGGTTTTTATGTCGTTTATTCAACTCAATGACATCGTCAAAGAATTCCACGATCCAGTGCGTGGAACTAAGACATTGGCAATTGACCACGTTAGCCTAAGCGTTGAAAAGAAAGAGTTTGTTTGCCTCATAGGCCCAAGTGGTTGTGGTAAGTCCACCCTACTGAATATGGTCGCTGGATTTGAAAAACCCACATCCGGCACTGTCTTGGTTGGCGGGCAACCCATTACAGGTCCAGGGGCAGATAGAGGCATGGTCTTTCAACAACCCAACCTCATGCCGTGGCTTCCCGTATGGGACAACATTGCATTTGCTTTGAAACTCAAAGGATTGAGCAAAACCGAAAGGCAACAAGCTGCGCAACCTTTTATCGATGCGGTGAAACTTCGCGGCTTTGAACGCCATTTCCCCGGCGAGTTATCCGGCGGTATGGCCCAGCGTGTGGGTATCGCAAGAGCTTTACTCCAAAACCCGGCCGTCATTTTGATGGACGAGCCTTTTGCCGCCTTGGACGCTCAAACCAAATTAGAGATGCAAGAGGAACTTGTTGCGATTTGGGAGAAGTACAACAGCACCATCGTTTTTGTCACACACAGTGTGGACGAAGCCTTGATACTGGGAACGCAAATTGCCATCATGACGCATCGTCCTGGCAAACTGCGTGAATTGATCAAAGTGGATTTAGACAGACCTCGTGATGTGACCTCGGCTGAATTTAATCAAATCAAGCGTCATGTGATGGAGGTTATCAAAGAAGAGGCACAACTTGCTCGGGAGGTTGCTCCAATTTAATGCTCAGCGTTCAGACCTTAGTCTTAAGGTCTTGCACCTTAAGTGAGATTAATCATGTGCATTGCTGTTGATGAGTGGCGCAGTGTGTCGATTTGTGTCGATTTGTGTTGATCAGTCTCGAAAAATCTCGAAAAATCTTGAAAATAGAAGCAACGGCTCACAGTCGTCTCTAAGGCTCTGCGGGAAAGGGCCCCGTCCACCTGACAAACCATTGGGCCTGCAAGTGTTGTTGGGATATTTTTAATTCAGCAAGTAATGGAGATAATTAAATAACTGGATCAATTAAAACCACCCTGTAGTTATCTATTTTCGCTTCCGGCTCATCTAAACCTCTTGTTAAATTCATGAAATCAATAAGCTCACTAAGACAATTCTGTGATTTTAAATAAGAGTTGTAGATAGTGCTTCCCTCCCAGAAGTCCCAAGTTTCATTATTTGAGGCTTTAACTTGATAGGTATAGTAAGGCATGAGTCATTTACTTTCATATTTATTGATTCAAAACAAATAGTAATTTAAAAATTATTTGCCTTATGTCGTCTACAGTACATAACTCATAATAATTTTGCCATTACACAAATGTAATAAATATAAATTTATGATATGTTGAGTCATTACGCTGTGTAAGTTTACTATTTAAAGGCTGAAACGTTTTTTGTAAATTTGATGCGTCTTTCGCTATTGCTGCACCCATACTCAGTGGTGACTCTTAAGAGTAACTCGTGATGAACTGATCAAAAATTTCCTGATAAAAAGTCTACACGCCAAACGACTGCTCAAAGGTGGGTGTTATAGAAGTCACACCTCGTGGTCACTTATTTTTTGAATACTTCAGAGTGTGTACCAATGTGCACTAAGTACAACTCTTTTTCAATAATGCGGTAGATAAGCACACAGGCATTGGTAATGTAGCAATCCTAAAAGTCTTTGTATGTTCCGATAAATGGGTGGTTAGCATACTTTGCGGGCAATGATTTGCAAGCAATTAGCAAACTCAGCACCACCAAATATTCTGAGTGATTAAATTTAGGGCTTTGTACAATTCGCTTAAAGTCTTTGCTGTACTGCGGACTAGTAATAGGAAAAAGCATTAAGGTGGCGTTTATTAGCTATCAGCGAATCCTTTATCTAGTGTTGGCTTGCGCCATTAGCATGAAGAAGCGATATTTCAAAAACTAGCCTACAAAGTGATTGAAACTGGTGGGCAGTATTTTATGCATGACTACTAAGTGCATTCTCATACGTTTTAGTTCAAGCTAAGTCCAGAGCCTTTGACCAGAGACCTCCACATGGTGAGTTCTTTTCGCAAGGTGAGCTGAAACTCATGAGGAGTTTCCCTCTCAATTGAGGCTCCTTCACTGATGAAGCGCTCCTTTAATTGATCTTGAGTGGTGATTTCATTAATCGCTTGATTGAGCTTATCAACGACCGATTTTGGGGTGTTGGCGGGGGCTAAAATCCCCCACCAAGTACTCACATCAAGACCACTGATCCCCGCCTCCTGGGTTGATGCAGTAGAGGGGAAAAGTGCCAAGCGCTTGTTACCCGTGACAGCGAGCAAATCAACATTTTTTTGTTTGATGAAGGGCAAGATTGTCGGAACTGTTGAGAAGAACACCTGCGTGCGACCTGCAATCAAATCGATCACTGCTGGACCACTGCCTTTGTAAGGGATGTGGGTCATGGCAATGCCGGTTTTGGCTTTGAAGAGCTCTCCTGTGAGGTGATTGATACTGCCGTTACCCGCTGAACAAAAGTTTAAATTCACATCCTTCTTTTTAGCATAAGCTAGTAACTCAGTAATATTTTTAACCCCCAGACTTTTGGAGGCCACAATTAAGATCGGTCCCTTGCCGATCAAAGCCACCGGTGAAAAATCTCTATCAGGATCGAACGGCAAACTGCTGTCTAGTGATGAATTGGTTGCAAACGTTGACGTGGCAAAAAGCAAGGTGTAGCCATCTGCAGGTGCTTTGGCCACAAAATTAGCTCCTATAGCGCCACCCCCTCCGCCTTTGTTTTCAACAATGACGGGTTGTTCAAGTTTTTCAGACAATAACTTGCCCACATCGCGCGCGATGCTGTCTGTGCCACCCCCGGCTGCAAAGGGCACTATCAAGGTGATAGTTTTTGACGGGAAAGGTGAATCAGCCCAAGTGGGTAAGCCCAAGCTCGAGCCCAAGCCTAAGCCCAAGAGTGCAAGCACATTCAGCAGTGTTTTCATGAGAGTTTCAAATACACTAAAGTTTAAACTATTACCTCAGCAAACCCTCATTTTGGGTTTAACAAAAAGTAAAAAGAGTAAAGATCCCCCAAACTAAAAAAGAAAAATGATCTTTAGATAATTTCATTGGTATTGTTAAGAAATTAAAGAATGAGTCTATTGATTAGGGAGATTCTGCTGTAACTTTGATACTGCTGTACCAAGCAGATAGTTGTGAAATTTCCAGATCAGATAAATTTTTTGCAATGAGATTCATGACTTCGCTTTGCCGCTTGCCACTTCGGTAATTTTTTAGTTGTTCAGAGAGATAAATTGCTTGCTGACCAGCAAGATTAGGGGCATTAGGCAGTGTTGCAATACCCAATGGGCCGTGGCATAGGGAGCAAGCTGCATCAGCTTTCTTTTGACCTGGACTCAGTTCCTCCGCAATAACTTGAATTGAAAGACACATTAATAAGGTAATGAAAATTTTTTTCATGATTCAATTATTTAAAAAATAGGGGCCCCAAAAGAGGCCCCATTTGCCAAAACTATTCAGTTAATAAGGGAGATGCCTTGAATTAACTTCCGTTGTAACTGATGCGATAAATCGCGCCTGCGTAGTCGTCTGATACCAAGATGGAGCCATCAGGTAAGTTGGCTACATCCACAGGGCGGGCTAAAGCGCGTCCAGTAGCTTTGTCCAAGAAACCATCAGCAAACACCTCCGAGGGGCCGGCATTGCCGTCTGCTTTAATCGGCACAAAGTTAATCAGATAGCCGCTTGGTACTGTTCTATTCCAAGAACCATGCGACGCAACAAACAAGCCACCTTGGTATTTCTTGGGAAATGCAGTGCCTGTGTAATGGGTTATTCCAAGCTGTGCCTGGTGCGCTGGGAACTCAACTTGAGGATAAATTGCACCAGCAGGCTCTTTCATGTCCTTTAGATCAGGAGCAGCAGGTGAGCCAGCAACTTTGAAATGACCGTTGTAGTATGGAAAACCGAAATGCTCGCCAGCTTTGGTGAGTTTGTTAAGTTCACCTGGTGGGATATCGTCACCAAGTCCATCGACTTGGTTATCAGTTGTCCAGATATCACCCTTTGGTCCAATAGTTATGCCAGCAGGGTTTCGCATTCCCTTTGCGTAAACCATACGCCCAGAGCCGTCTAACCCGTTATATCGAACCACTCCGCCAATACCAATCTCTTCGTAAAGTGCTACTTTTTCTTTGGGCTGAACGTTATAGGGTTGTCCTAAGGTGACGTAAATCTTGCCATCGTTGGCGACTTTACACACTCGACCCGTGTGATTGAAGGATTGTTCTTCAACTGGAATAAGCTTACCCTCAGGGACAATTTCTCCTACAGCTACGTCAGGACCTTCATAAAAAAACTCGGCAGCTGGGAAATGCAGGATGCGATTAGATTCTGCAACGATCAGGAAACCGTCCTTTGTAAAGCAAACTCCGTTCGGGTTGCTGAACTTAATCGAAGGAGCAAATTGCTTAACCTCAGTTGCAGCATCACCGTTATTTCGGTTTGTGACAGCCCATACGTTTGTCTTACGTGTACCAACAAAAAGCATGTTGGTTGATGGCGCAACAGCCATGTACCTTGCATCTGGCACTACGGCATACAAATCGATTTTGAAGCCTTCTGGAAGTTTTACTTTCTTCAGGTTCGCTCGTATGGCATCGGCATTCTTACCCTCTTGAGGAACAGTAGGAATAACCATGTTGGTAGATGTATTGCCCATTCGCTGAAGCGTTGACAAGTTCTTATCTTGAGCAATTGCTGTTGATGCACCTAGTGCAGTCACAGCTAAAGCAAGTGCAGTATTTTTAATAAAGTTCACGAGTTTCCTTTGCACAGTTACAGGTAATATCACCTATCAACATGTTAAAACTAAGAGTTTTGGCAATGAAAGGGAGTAACCCTAACTGCTGGTGAATTTTAGGTACCTTTGTGACTTAGGTAAAGCTTGAATTAATTTGTAAGTTCTAAGTGCTTTCACTTACAGCACTGAGCTAGAGGAAAGTGGCCCTTTTTTCAGAATTCAGCAGATAGATAGGAATAGAAGTACTTTGTGAAAGAGAACCCTAGACGGGCTTTTAGCATTGGTGAGAAAAAAATATTGAAGCGTGATCATTTTTTTCGTCAATTAGATTGGGGCTCAAACCAGTTGGGGGGAAACTTGGAGGATACGTTCAGGACTCGGACTTGATCATTCAAGCGGCATCGGAAGTGAAATGTGTCATCAATAACTCAATCAATTCAATAGAAAAATATTGGAAATAAGATTCAAAATTTACCGAGTTTAGTTCTTTGACCCCATAGTAATTGCTAAGTACCTGAGCTAAAAATCAAAATTAATGCGCAACCGTTTGCCGCACCGAACGTTCCCACTGCGTCATCCGATATTGCGCCTCATCACGAGAAATTTGCGCTTCAAACACGTGATCAATCTTCCAGAGCTTCTCTAGTGCATTCGAGTTACTGAACATGCCGCAGTGCAGCCCTGCCAGATAAGCTGCACCCAGCGCAGTGGTTTCAATCACAGCAGGACGAATGACGGGAATGCCCAATAAATCTGCCTGTATTTGCATGAGTAAGTTATTCGCACATGCACCACCATCGACCCTTAATTCTCTAACTGGTACGCCGCCGTGTTGTACCGTATCTTTGCTCATTGCTTGCAACAGCGCAGTACTTTGAAATGCAATGCAGTCTAGTGCAGCACGTGCGAAGTGAGCCATCGTAGTGCCCCGTGTTATACCTACAACTGTTCCCCGCGCATCTGCATTCCAGTAGGGTGCACCTAAGCCTGTAAAAGCCGGGACCATCACTACGCCATCAGCATCTGTCACAGTTTTCGCAAGGGCTTCAATGTCCGCACTATTTTTGAAAGCATGCAAGCCGTCGCGTAACCATTGAACAACTGCACCACCAATAAAAACGCTTCCTTCCAATGCAAATTCAGGCCTGTGACTGATTTGCGCTGCGCTTGTAGTGATTAAGCCGTTTTGACTTGTTTGGAATTGATGACCCGTATGCATCAACATAAAGCAGCCCGTGCCGTAAGTGTTTTTAGCCTGACCCTCGCGCCAACATGCCTGTCCAAATAAGGCGCTTTGCTGGTCGCCTGCAACACCACCAATAGTTAATGGTTGACCTAGCCACTCAACATCTATGACACCAAAGTCACTGGATGAGGCTTGCACCGCTGGCATCAAGCTGCTATTGATATGTAGCATCGACATTAGCTCGCTATCCCACTGGTTGGTGTGCACGTTTAAAAGCATGGTGCGCGACGCGTTACTCACATCGGTGGCATGAACGCGGCTTTTGGTGAGGTTCCAAATTAGCCACGTGTCGACTGTGCCAAATGCCAGTTCACCTTTTGCAGCCATGTCACGTGCTTGGGGCACGTTATCTAATATCCATTGCAATTTGGTTCCGGAAAAATAGGCGTCAATCAACAAGCCCGTTTTAGATTGAACCAATTTGTTGAGTCCATCTTCGCGCAACTTGGCACAAAGGGGCTCAGCACGTCTGTCTTGCCAAACAATGGCGTTGTAAATGGGTTGACCTGTTTTGCGATTCCACACTACGGTTGTTTCGCGCTGGTTGGTAATACCTACACATGCAATGTCTTGTGCACGGATATTGGCATTTTTTAAAGCTAAACGCATGGTGGCGAGTTGGCTTGTCCAAATCTCAATGGGGTTATGTTCTACCCAGCCCGGATGCGGATAGATTTGCCGAAACTCTTGTTGGGCCATGCCCATGATATGACCGTCAGGCGCAAAGACTATGCTTCGGGAGCTTGAGGTGCCTTGGTCAAGTGCTAATAAGTATTTCACGGTGATTTATTTCCTTTGCTTGGCTGTAACGATACATTCAACGCCTGAGTGCTGCATCATTTTAATAAGTGTCGCACTGGGATGTACGTCTTTGAATACGAAATCGATGTCTGACATAGGTGCCAATTCCACCATAGCAACGCGGTTGAACTTAGAATGGCCAGCTGCTAACAGAAACTTGTCGAGAGTGCTCGATGATAACGGGCTCGACTTTGACCTCTCGAAAATCATAATCTAGCAATTTGCTATCGTCTTAATGCCGCTGTTGCCAATCAAACCAATGTCTAACGTTTAAATAGTTTTCTGTCTATTGAAGCTAGCGCGTTAGAAAAAAATCAATTAGGTTGCTGTGCTGCTGTGCGTAAAATTTTTTAAAGAGTAAGACGACAAATCATTACAAACTTACTCAGGGTAAGTGTTGATAGGGAAAATGCCATCAACGGTTTTTGTAGGAACTTGTATATTTGTATATCTTTATACAATTTCCATCCCGATGTTTCAAAAACTCACCCTTCTAAATGTAGAGTTACTGCCGGAAAAAATTGCTAACACTCTAAGAAAAGCAATTGTGGAGGGCCATTTGGCTCCAGGGAGAAGACTTGTTGAGGCAGATCTAAGTCAACAATTTCATGTGAGTCGTATTCCACTTAGAGAGGCCTTTAGGGTTTTAGAGGGGGAGGGGCTAATCAATATTGTTCCTCACCGCGGGGCCATCGTCTCCCAATTAAGAGATGAAGAATTAGTTGAATTATTTAAAGTAAGAGCGCTCTTCGAGGTCTTTGCCGTTGAACACCTCACAGAAAATCCAAACCCCGCGATATTAAAGAAGCTAGATAGCATTATTGGTCAAATGCGATTCGTAATTGCTAGTGGCGACGTTAGTAGCTATTACGCTCTCGCATCTGAGTTTCATGAAACCTTGGTCTCAGGAGCTAATAATTTCGTATTGGTTCATCAGTACGAACAAATTAAAGGGAAATTAAATAGATATCAGGCTGCACTCAGCAGACTGCCTGAGTCGCCAAAGAAATCCATCGCTGAGCACAGCAAAATTGTTAAACACATTAAATCTGGCAATAAAGATCTAGCTTCAATCTCAGCTAGAGAGCACATCGATGATTTAATAAATCGTTATTTGAACTCGCGTACTAAAGACACTACCAAAGAAAGTACAAAAGAGATCAAAGGGAAGAATAAATTGAATATGGAAAAAACCGTACCATGACTAAAAGTAATTTAAGTGATTATCCAATCATCGAAAAGATTGAAAAAACGACTGAATCAGTTGCTGCATTCTTAACTATTTTCGCCGCTGTCATTATTTTTCTGGGTGTTATTCTTCGCAACATTTTTAAAACCTCTCCCTCATGGATATCTGAGCTACCGACGTACGCTTTTACTTGGGCTGTTTTTCTGGCGCTGATGAGCGCTTTTTCAAGTGGTCCCCAACTCGGCTTAGACGCAATAGTGCGAATGTTTTCTGCTCGGTGGCAAAGAGTTACTTATTATTTTTCTGCATTCGTCATGCTTGCAATTTCTGGAATTTTGATGTGGCTGGGCTCTGTACTTACCTTCCAGCAGTTTTTAACCAACGCTGTGTCTAACACCGCTTTGCGCTTTCCTTTGTGGATAGTCTCTTTAGCGTTGCCAATCGGTTTTTTACTTATGGCGATTCATGCAATCTTAAGAATTATGAGCAACCCTCCTGAGGTAGACCCATCATGATGGCTTCAACCACGGTCATATTGCTTTTTTGTTTAATACTGCTTGGAATTCCTGTTGGGCTTGCGCTGATCGGAAGTTCATTGGTGGCGGTACTATTTTTCTCAAGCGAACTCCTGCCATCAGTGGGTTTGTCGATTATGTCGACATCAAGCAACTACATATTACTGGCTATCCCTATTTTCATTATGGCGGGAGAGCTTGCAATCAAAGGCAAATTAGTTGAGCCCTTGGTTGAGCTTACCCGTGCGCTGCTTGCCCCTATCCCTGGAGGGGCCGGTGCAGCGACGGTACTTACGTGTATGTTCTTTGCAGGAATCACAGGATCGACTGCAGCCGAGGCGGCTGCAGTGGGCTCTTTTGGTTTACCAGTCCTTGACAAAGCAGGCTACCCCAAAGCCTTCTCAACTGCAATCATTGCTTGTGCTTCAACGTTTGGGATTTTGGTGCCTCCTAGTCTCACGATGATCTTATTTTCAAGCATCACCCAAAACCCCGTGGGTCCCTTGTTCATGGCTGGCATGATCCCCGGTTTACTCATGGGATTGGCCATGATGGTGATGGTTGCATTCCTGAGTTGGAGAGGCGGGTTTGGTCAACCCGAGCCGTTTGACTTAAAAAGACTCGTCTCTGCTATGTTCAGCGCCATTTGGGTAATTGCAATGCCTGTTTTAGTGGTGGTGGGTATATATTCTGGATACTTCACACCCACAGAGGTTGCATCGGTTGTAGTGGCCTATGGCCTTGTTATTGCAATCTCCGTTTATAGAGTAATTACGTTTAAAGACGTTGTGGATGTTTGTAAGTCAACGATTAAGTTGTCTTGCATGCTCTACCTTATTTTGATTGGCGCGTCTTTGTTTGCTTTTGTGATGACCGCAGAGGGCGTTCCCCAAAGCTTAGTGGAGATGGTGTTGACTTTTAATTTGTCTCCACTCGAGTTCTTAATTCTCCTTAACTTCATGCTCCTGATATTAGGGTGCTTTTTAGATGGACTATCTAAACTTGTTATCACACTCCCGCTTATATACCCCATCTCTCAATCACTTGGCATTAATCCTCTTCATTTGGCTGTGCTAATGACCGTAAATATTGAGCTAGGTGTCTTGTTGCCGCCAGTGGGTATCAATTTATTTGTGCTCTCAGGAATTTCAGGTTTAAAAATAGAAGCGATTGTTAAAGCGCTCGTCCCCTTTTATCTTTTCTTGATTGTTGCGTTAGTGATGATGACTTATTTCCCTGATTTATCAACTTGGTTGCCCACAGCAATGAGTCATTCCCTTTAAATTCATAGGAGTTGAAATGCTAAAAATCCAAAAGTTACTTGCATCCTTACTGGTCCTAATTTCCTTTAATTCTTTTGCAGAGGTGAAGATACGACTTGCCCACGAACTCCCCATCACGCATTATGGACACGTCTACATTGACCGGTGGTCAAAGTTGGTCAAGGAAAGGAGCAACGGTGAAATCGTGATCCAAGTATTTCCCTCTGGACAACTTTATAAAGACGTAGACGCCATTCAGGCTTTAAATAACGGAAGTCTTGATATGCAACTTGCCGTTGCTTCCTATTTATCTGTTGTCATACCGAGCATGCGCTTGGTTGACTTGCCCTATTTAGCACCCAGTCCATATGATTTGCCAGAATTACTGGACCTCTCCAAACCCCTTGGCACTTACATCAACGCAAGAGCCAAAGAGAAGGGTTTGAATATATTAGCCTGGTGGGCTGCGGGGGACGTTCTTATGGTCTCAACAGACAAAGCAATCAATACGTCAACAGATATGAAGGGCATGACATTTAGGGTCATTGGTGGTGCACCTGCTGAATCTTCCTTGAAAAATCTAGGTGTAGAGCCCATTCATCTATCCCCCGTACTCCTAACAACAGCAGTCAGCCAAGGAACAGTACAAGGCTTTCAGTCTACTTACAGCTTTTGGAAAATATTTCCAAACGCTAAATACGGTACCAACGCGGGGACTTTGGCGATGCTTGGGTATTCAGTTTTGGCATCTGACAGAGCTTGGAACGGTTTGAACGATAAACAGCGCGCACTCTTGAGCGATACGCTCAAAGAGATAACCGCTGCAGAGATTGAAGGCGTTAAAGAGCTTGACAAAACCGACCGCGACCTACTCCTCAAAGGTGGTCGCCAAATCACCGCGCTAACTCCCGCAGAACTTAAGAAGTGGAAAGAACTGACTGAGCCTGTGTATGGCCAATACAGAAAAGAAATTGGCAACGAGGTGATGGATTTATTAGAAAAACAACGTAAGCATTAATGAGCAGTGTGTGACATAAAAGCACGTTCATGGTTAATTGTAAAAATATGTGTACGAGAAAGTGTAAGAGTAAATTATGAAACTACCTCTAGAAGGCCTTAAGGTTCTTGATTTATCAAGAGCCTTAGCCGGGCCCTTTTGTACGATGATTTTGGCTGATCTAGGGGCCGAAGTCATTAAAGTCGAGCCGTCCCCCAAAGGCGAGATGATCAGACAGTGGGGACCTTTTAAAGACGGCATCAGTGTCTATTATTTATCCGTACACAGGAACAAAAAGAGTTTGGTTGTTAACTTTAGAGACCCAGCGGGCTTGAGCTTGTTGAGGGATCTAGCATCCAAAGTGGATATAGTTGTTGAGAACTTTAAGCCAGGTGTCATGAAGTCCATGGACATGGCATACGAGGATCTCAAGAAAACCAATCCCCGGCTTATATTTAGCTCTATCACTGGACTCGGTAGAGGTGGGCCCTATGAGGACTGGCCTGGAGTGGACCAAATAGCTCAGGGCATGTCCGGTTTAATGTCCCTAACGGGTAAAAAAGAGTCGGGACCCGTTAGAGTGGGGATTCCGATAGGGGATGTCGTTGCAGGGATGTGGTCTGCTATGGCTATACAAGCCGCCTTGATCCAAAGACACAGCACTGGACAGGGCCAGCTAGTAGAGACCTCTTTGTTGGCCAGTTTGATTGGCATGCTCAATGTTCAAGGCCAAAGACAGCTCACTTTGGGTGAGATACCCGATGTTGTCGGGAACGATCACCCAGTCATATGCCCATACGGTGTATTCGAGGCAAGCGATGGCCCATTTAATTTGGCTGCAACATCGGACGATATGTTTGCAAAACTCTGTAATCTAATCGAGCTGCCAGGGCTGTCAACAGATGAGCGGTTTGTTAATAACACTGCTCGTATGAAAAACCGGGATGAGCTAAAGCAAATTCTCAACTCTAAATTTGCGGTCAGAAAAAAAATGGAGTGGACACTAGATTTGGTCAAACTGGGACTGCCAGCTGGCCCCATATTCAATTTGGAGCAAGTCTTTGCAGACCCGCATGTCAACCAAAGTGGAATGGTCGAGGAGGTTGATCACCCAGAGTTGGGACGGCTACGTTTACTGGCCAATCCAATTCGCATGGAATCTTTAAACGGCAATTCAGTCAGGACTGCTCCACCGATTTTGGGCGCTGATTCAAGATCTGTGCTCAGTGATTTTGGATTGTCTGACTCACAGATCAATCAATTAATTGACAGCAAAGTAGTTCATCAAATTTAAAAATACAGGAAAGAAAAATGATTTCAAACGAGATGGCTTATGTAGCCTTGGTATCTTCGGACGTACAAAGTACGTGCAATGTTTTGGGAAATATCCTTGGACTACCTAAGAATGACGTTCCCTGCACAACGAGCGGGAAAAGTATTCCAGTCTTCACGGTTGGTAAAAGTGCGTTGGCTGTTTTTGAGGTTGGAGACCCATTGGTAGAGGGGCAGGAAAAGCCCGGTGTTCACCATATCGCGCTCGTCTCAAACGAATTCGAAGAGACTTCAAATCAGTTGACTAAAAACGGGTTCTCTAAACCCGTGAAATCGAGTTCACTTGGGCTAAATGATCTACCGCTTTACAAGATTCCCAAAGGGGAGACGACTGGGGTACAAACTTGGTTCACTTCAAAGCTCAACTTAAAACCACACACGGGCGGTGAGATTGAGAGAATCGATCACCTGGGTATCGCAGTCAGCGATGTATTCGCCTCTGAGAAGATTTTTGCCAACAAAATGGGTTTTGAAGTTGAGAGCAGACAAACCGATATGGAAGTAACCATGGCTATCGAGAGCTTTACTTCGGATAAGTACGGTGTCGTGTATCACAACCGCGACCCCCAACCCGTTGGAGGTCTTAGGGTTTGTTTCATCACCGTGGGTGATTGTGAGTTTGAATTCCTTGCCAACTTCAATCCCAATCAATCAGCAGAAATTGATTATGGTCGTCCTGGTAACACCAAACAAGACCAAGGCGCTATTACTAAATTTGTAAACTCCAGAGGACAGGGACTGCACCACATCGCCTTAAAGTCGCCTAACATCAATGCCACTCTTGAGAAACTGCATAAAGCAGGTATTCCACTCATCGACTTTGTGGGCAGACCTGGGTCGAGAAGAGCGCAAATCGGTTTCATTCATCCCAAAGGTCTTGGAGGAGTTTTATTACATGTCGTCGAACGAGCATAACAGTGAATCCATACTCAAGACTCAAAGAATTGAATCGATTGAAGTATTTACACTAAACCGCCCGAGTGCGGGGAATTCAATTTCTTATGAGTTAGCGCTTGAGCTAGAAAAAGCCTTGGTCAGCGTTCGTGCTGACAAATCGTTATCTGCAATTATTATTACCGGGGAGGGCGAAAAGTTTTTCTGTACAGGGGGGGATGTTAAAAAATACGCGACTTTCAAAACAAAGGATGAATTACATGTTGTGTTTGACAAAATATGTGATGTTCTTGACTTGATTGAGAGTATTGATATTCCCGTTATTGCAGCAATCAACGGTTTTGCAATTGGTGGTGGACTGGAGTTGGCTTTGGCAAGCGATCTTCGAGTTATGAGCGCGTCTGCTGAGCTAGGCTTTCCTCAATCAAGAATAGGCGTAATACCCGGTTGGAACGGGATCGAGAGAATTCTCTCAACGGTTGGCCGAGGAGGCGCTATGAAACTGCTGCTCACAGGAGACCGTATCAATGCCTCTGAGGCTTTGAGAATTGGGTTGATTGACGCTATCGCCGAGAGTCAGTCTGTCCTTGAGACCGCTTTAGCTCTAGCTAGAAGAATTCAAAGTGCTGCGCCGATGGCAATTAGATCGGTTAAGAAAGTGGTTAGAGAAAATCTATATTCAAGCAGAGAAGAGGCAAGACGAGTTGCCCGGGATGAGTTTGCAGCACTGTGGTTTACCAACGATCACAAGGAAGCAGAGGCAGCATTTGCCCAAAAACGTCAACCGGTGTTTACGAATTCTTGAGCGGTCAGGGTAGCATGTAGGCAAAATGCTATCCGACCTCTTCTTATACTTGGCTTATTTCTAAGACTACTTGGCCTTAAGCAGAGGGATTGTATTAATCAGCATGGTTTGATTG
>DAITOS010000050.1:16669-21951 GCA_036834025.1 Limnohabitans sp. | reverse complement strand
GGTCATAATTCCGTTGATCATTCCACCCCAACTAGGCGCCAGCAAGATTAAAGAAAACACCATACCTAGAGACTGAGTCCAGTCTGGCAATGCTGTGTAATGCAAATGATGTGGGCCTGCCCACATATAAGTAAAGATCAGGGCCCAAAAGTGAACAATTGAGAGCCTGTATGAATAAACGGGACGCTCAGCTTGCTTGGGGATAAAGTAGTACATGATCCCCAAGAAACCTGCCGTCAAAAAGAATCCAACCGCGTTATGACCATACCACCATTGAACCATCGCATCTTGAACGCCTGCATATGCTGAGTAGGACTTTAAAAAGCTTGCTGGAGACTCAGCACTGTTGACGATATGAAGAATTGCCACCGCAATAATAAATGCACCGTAAAACCAATTGGCAACATAAATGTGTTTGACTTTACGTATGCCAACGGTTCCAAAGAAAACCACCGCATATGCCACCCACACCACCGCAATTAAGATATCAATAGGCCACTCAAGCTCTGCATATTCTTTACCCGTTGTGTACCCCAGTGGCAAAGTGATTGCGGCGGCCAAAATGACAGCCTGCCAACCCCAAAAAGTAAAAGCGGCAAGTGCTGGAGCGAATAATCTGGTTTGACCAGTTCTTTGGACAACGTAGTAACTTGTAGCAAACAAGGTGCATCCACCGAATGCAAAAATGACAGCGTTTGTATGCAAAGGCCTAAGTCTGCCGTAGCTCAGCCAAGGAACTCCGAAATTAAGATCAGGCCACGCCAGTTGGGAGGCAATCAATAGGCCAACCAACATCCCAACGACACCCCAGACAACTGCCATAATCGCAAATTGCCTAACCACCGTGTCGCTGTAGGCATTCGGATTGTTTAAATTTAGAGCTTGGTTCATTCCTTACCTTTTTTAAAGTCTTATCAATAGTATGCCAAAAGCCGTATTTATCTTAGTTGATCTAAATCAATCATCTCTCAAAATCCGCTCCCCCTCACTCTCTAAGTCATCAAATTGACCTTTTTCAATTGCCCACCAAAGTCCCGCCAGGATGATCAAGACCAAGACAACAGATAAGGGAACTAAAAGATAGAGAATTTCCATGATAAAGATTTAGTGTTTAGGTTCTATTAAAGCGCCGACCCTGGCAAGTTGCAATGAGTTAAGAATGACGATGGTTGAGCTAAGGGCCATTCCAATCCCACTTGCCCAAGGGGGTAACCATCCGATTACTGCAAGCGGGATGCAAATTATGTTGTAAAGACCTGCCCAAATAAAATTTCCCTTAACCACCCTCATTGTCTTTTTGGCAAGCATCAAAGACTGCGTGACAGTCCAAAGTTTATTTGACAAAACAACCACATCTGCCTTAGCCTGGGCAAAGGGAACAGCATGACCAAAGGCGAATGACACATCCGATTTAGCCAAAGCTGGCATGTCGTTAAATCCGTCTCCAACCGTTGCAACGCGTTGGCCAGACTTTTGTAACTCCCCTACTCTGCTTAATTTATCAAACGGTGTGCATTTTGCCCGGTAGGCGTGTTCAGGAATATTTAATGCAAGAGCCACCTCTTCTACAAAACGAGGTTGATCCCCAGAGAGCACCTCAATGCTCAAACCCATCTCGCGTAGCGCATTGATACTTGCCTTTGCATCCTCTCTTAGATTCTCACTTAAGGCGAAACTTGCCAACCACCCGGTTTCATCAGCAAAATGAATCTGCGAGGATTTGGCCTGCAACGGGACGATCACATTGGTACTCAATGCTTGGCAAAACTCAAGGGAGCCGAGTCGGCAAAGTTGATTTGAAGCTGAGCGCCCCTCTAAACCCTGTCCCGCTAACTCCTTAACGCTGACGCCACCTGAGTCTGACAATTCTGAGGAGTAATGATGAGAGGCTTGATTGAGACGCCTCTCTTGTTCCAATGAATTTGAATCTAGCTCAGTTAAAGATTTTGATAAAGCTCTTGATAAAGGATGCCAAGACTGAGCGGCAAAGGAAGCTGCAGTTTTTAATGCAAGAGATTGTTTTACAGTTAAGTTCATGCCGTTTGCGATATCAGCGATATCTGCGATATGAGCCATTTGCGGGACATGAATTACTCCCTCTGGGGTATAAATATCTTGAAGCTGTTGGCCATCCTTGGTTAGCGTTCCGGTTTTATCGAAAATCACTGTTTGTATGCCCGCCATTTTCTCAAAGGAATTAAGATCCCGCACAAAAACGGCGTGCCTAGCCAAATTTCCGGTGGCCGCTAGCATAGCGGCAGGAGCGGCCAAAGACAAAGCACAAGGACAGGTGACGATCAACACAGATACGCCCACCATGACCGCTTGCACAGCCCCCCCAGATCCAAATAATGCCCAGTACGCGGAGCTCATGACCGCTAAAACAAGTACCCCCCACAAAAAGGGGGTAGCAAATCGGTCTGCAATTAAAACGATATCAGGCTTGTTGAGGGAGGCTTGCTCCATTAACTTGACAATTTCCGCAAAACGGGTCTCTTTGCCTAGTGCTTTGACTTTTACGGTAACAGATTGAGAAAGATTGTGACTGCCCGCTAGTACGCTGGATCCTAACTCTTTCAATACAGGCTTAGACTCCCCCGTCATCAAGGACTCCTCCACCCATGTTTGTTGGTCAATCAACACGCCATCGCATGGGAAAGTCTCAGTGGGATGTATTCTCACAATATCTGAAACCCTCAGATCTTTTGCAGCAATGCGCTCAAAAACACCTTGCTCGTTTTGACGCTCCACCCAGGCAGGCATTCGTCTGGTCAACACCTCAAGTGAACCCGCAGTTTTGTTGCGCATCTTTACCTCAAGCCAACGACTGGCTAAAAGAAAGAATACAAACATTGTTAGGGAGTCAAAATAGACTTGATTACCGAAAACACCTTGATCATCAAACGTAGAGGCGGTACTGACAACAAAGGTGATCAATAGACCCAGTGCTACTGGTAAATCCATGCTTATTTGGGAGCGGCGAATGTCCCTCCAAGCATTTCTCCAAAAGGGCGTGCATGAAAAAACAATGACTGGCAAAGTCAAAACCCAACTGGCCCAGCGAAGAAGCAAAGTGACATCATCACTCATATCACCCTCATTGGAGATGTAGGTTGGGTAAGAGTACATCATGACCTGCATCATGCAAAATCCCGCAACGAGAAGTCTCCAAAGCGCCAATCGAGCTTCTTTGTTACGCCCCTTCTCCTCGCGCCAGTCGCTTGCGGGGCGGGCGCTATAGCCTGCATTTACGATTGCGGCGAGCCACTTTGCCGGAGTAACAGTGCCAGCATCCCAGACCACCTCGGCCCTACTTGTGGCCGCATTGACGTGCGCACTTTGAACCCCTGGTAAAGCCTTGATGGCCTTCTCAACGTTTAATGAACATGCCGAGCAGTGCATGCCGTCAACAAAGATTTGGGAGCGAAAGACACCTTGCACTGATACCTGTGATGCCTTTGATAAGTTTAGAAGGCCAGCTAGGGCTGGTTTTTTAGACCTATTTTCCTCTGCAACCTCCATACCAGACCTGGCTTGGATCTGGGTTTCACCTACTCTTTCACTAAAGTTTTCCCAGTCGCTGAACCACTCCTCTTGATGTGAGGCAATTGTTTGAAACTGAGATTGAGGCTGAGATTGAGGGCTAGTGTGAGAATGAGCTGATTTGGCTGAGGAATTAGAAAGCACAGCGGAATTAACGGGGGGGTGGTTTAATTTCATAGATTGTAGATTAGCACTATCTAATTTAAGCCAAGTTGATATAAGTCAAAGAATTTACCAAAGTGACACATATATACTGAAATCACAATGAGTACAAAATTTTAAAACTACTAGGAGAGCATCAATGTATAGAAAAATTTTAGTCACAACTGACGGATCGACATTAGCCAACAAGGCTGTTAAAAGTGCGATTGAACTTGCAAGTACCCTAGATGCTGAGCTGATTGCCCTGAAGGTTATTCCTAGGTACCTTCAGACTTATTTTGAAGGCTCTATCCCACTGGATAACCAACAAATTATGATGCTTGAAAAACAATGGGAGGATGAGGCTGCTGAAGTTTTGGCAAAGGTTGAAAAGCAGGCTGAAAAATCAGGTCTTATTCTATCTACGTCAATTGTCAAAGCAAACATTATTTCGGAGGCAATCATCACCTTTGCTCAGAAAAAGAAAGTTGACCTCATTGTGATGGCCTCTCACGGCAGAAACGGGTTTAAAAGGCTCATTTTGGGGAGTGAAACCCTACAGGTCTTAACCCACTCTCATGTACCAGTTTTGGTACTGCGTTAAATGGTCAGAGTCTGATTAGAGAAGTAGGTAGCTTTCACTCACCTCAAAACATGGACAAGGAATTCACATGACAAACAAAACGCATCTCAACCCTGCTAACACCGGTACCGTACAGTACTGTGAAAGAATGAAAACCATGATCGACTCTAATCAAAGTTTTCATGAGTGTATCGCCACACATGAATGCTTTAGTGATGATCCCTGCCCCCTTCAGCAGCAATTCAAAATCGATCCGATTAGATTTGCACCCTCGCATTCTAAGCATAGCCTGTTCACAAAATCTTAATAAAAAGGAGACCCAACATGTATAAACACATTCTCGTAGCAACCGATGGATCTAAACTTTCTGATATTGCTTGCACCAAAGCCATTGATTTAGCTCTACAACTGGGCTCAGATTTGACAATCGTTAATATCATCCCAAAGCTTAAACATAGTTTATTCGAAGGAGCAATCTCAATTCCTGGAAAACAAAAGGAAGAACTAAAGAAAAAAATTGAAGACTCCGCACACACAGTTGTGCTTAATGCTCAAAAGCATGCTGAAAAAGCAGGCGTATATGCCAAAACGATGGTTGTTAAATCATCCGTGGTCTCTGAGGGGTTGATCAAAACTGCGATAAGTAAAAAAGCAGATTTAATTGTGATGGCGTCACACGGCAGAAATGGAATCAACAGGCTGCTGCTTGGGAGTGAGACACTGCAGGTTTTGACGCACTCCAAAATAGATGTATTGGTGCTGCGTTGATTTAACCGAAAAAGATCCGTTTGAGTTGATTGTTTTTTTAGAAGCAATCTTGTAAAAGATGCTTCTAAATTAAAGATCAATTTTGATCACAAACGATTGTCAAGATAGGCTTGACCGAACACCGACAGCACACTAACTAAAACGATCCAGAGCGCCTTGAATCTGTTTGAATCTATTTGGATCTATTTAATACCTAGCAACTCTACATCAAACAACAAAGTTGCATTTGGTGGAATAACGTTTCCTG
>DAITOS010000050.1:0-16569 GCA_036834025.1 Limnohabitans sp. | reverse complement strand
CCTAGCAACTCTACATCAAACAACAAAGTTGCATTTGGTGGAATAACGTTTCCTGCGCCCCGGGGTCCGTAGCCCATCTGAGGAGGAATAATGAGAGTTCGTTTGCCACCCACTTTCATACCAGATACGCCCTCATCCCAGCCTCTTATAACTCGTCCAGCGCCAAGCGGGAAGCTAAAGGGCTGACCTCTGTCAAGAGAGCTATCAAATTTTTGACCCTTGTGGTCCTTGGCACCCACTGAGTAAAGCCACCCCGTGTAATGAACGGACACTGTCATACTGGGTTTAGCTTCTGCACCAGTTCCAACCACAGTGTCTATTTTTTGTAATTCATTAATGTCTGCACCACTTTGCATTTGTGCAGTTGTTTGAGCAGACGATTGAGCAGAAGATTGAGCAATCGTTTGGGCTGTAGTTGATTCAGCGTGAGCGATAAAAGAAGTTCCAACCGATAAGACTGCGAATAGTGAAGCTAACAAATTCTTAAATTTCAAAATAAGTCTCCTTTTTATTTTTAAATGATTATTTCAGCTTCGCTCTCAAAAGCCTCTTTGCCTAACCGCCTCATACAAGCAAATTCCACTTGCAACTGACACGTTCAAACTCTCTACTGCGCCTAACATGGGTATGTTGACTAGGGCATCACAAGATTTACGGGTCAATTGCCTCAAGCCAGTGCCCTCTGCGCCAAGTACCAACGCAACTGAGCCCTTTAAATCGGATTGGTACAAAGAGCTGGTTGCTTCGTCACTTGCACCAATGATCCAAATCTGACGCTCCTTGAGCTCACCTATTGTTCTGGCCAAATTCGTGACCATGAAGTAAGGAACCGTCTCAGCTGCACCGCTTGCAACTTTAGATACGGTTGCATTAATACCGACCGCGTGATCCTTTGGAGCTATCACTGCGTGAGCACCAGCGCCGTCAGCAACCCTTAGACAGGCCCCTAAGTTGTGAGGATCTGTAACGCCGTCCAGCACCAGTAAAAGCGCTGGAGTAGCCGGATCTAAGCTCTCGAGTAGCTCGTCCAAACTGTTTTGTGTGTTAATTACTTCAGCTCTTGCAACCACGCCTTGATGACCAAGGCTAGAGCACAACTTTGTGAGCCTTGCCCCATCAGCTTCAATAATTCTGACCTCAGCTTCGCGTGCCTTATCAAGGAATTGACGCATCCTGGCGTCCCGCCTGCTCGGGTCCACATAGACCTCTAGGACTGATTTAGGGTGCGTTTTCAAACGGACGCTCACCGCATGAAATCCAAAGAGTACTTTAGGCGGTGATGACATGGCTGATGAGGAGAGACAATACTGAGCTTGAGAGCTATAAGTGAGTTAGGACTTGTTTTTCTTACGCTCATGCTCTTTTAAGAAGCGTTTGCGCAGTCGAACGCTTTTAGGCGTAATTTCAACCAACTCATCTTCGTCAATAAATTCAACACCGTACTCAAGCGTTAAATCAATTGGAGGGGTGATCTTTACAGCATCTTCCTTACCTGAGACTCTAAAGTTGGTAAGCTGTTTGGTTCTTGTTGCATTCACAATCAAATCATTGTCACGGTTGTGAATTCCAACAATCATACCCTCGTAAACTGGATCGTTGGCTTTCACAAACATACGGCCGCGCTCATCTAACTTACCCAAAGCGTAGGTAAATATCTCACCATCGTCCATGGATATGAGTACACCGTTTTTACGTCCACCGATGTCACCTTTGTGGGGCTCATAGCTGTCAAAGATGTTTGAGATCAAGCCTGATCCACGGGTTAAGTTCAAAAATTCATTGCTAAAACCAATCAGACCACGGGCTGGGATTCGGTACTCTAAACGAACGCGACCACGCCCATCTGGCTCCATATTGATCAGTTCCCCCTTACGCTCACCGAGTGCTTGCATAACGCCGCCTTGGTGGCCTTCCTCAATATCAGCTGTAACCAACTCAATTGGCTCATGACGCTCACCATTGACGTCCCTAAACACCACACGCGGCTTGGATACTGCTAATTCATATCCTTCACGGCGCATATTTTCTAAAAGAATAGTCAAGTGAAGTTCACCGCGACCCATCACTTCAAAGACACCCTCCTCATCCGTTTCCTTGACCCGCAAAGCCACATTGTGCTGAAGCTCTTTTTGCAGGCGATCCCAAATCTGACGACTCGTGACGAATTTGCCTTCGCGCCCTGCTAATGGACTTGTGTTCACACAAAAGTTCATAGTAAGGGTTGGCTCATCAACTTTTAACATCGGAAGTGGGGCCGGATTGATCGGGTCTGTGATCGTCACACCAATACCGATATCTGCAATACCGTTGATCAAAACGATGTCACCAGGTCCAGCGCTTGTTGCTTGAACTCTCTCAAGGCCTTGGAATGTGAGTACTTGGTTGATACGTCCTTTGATGCTCTTACCGTCTGGCCCCTCCATCACCAATACGTCGGTCATGGGTTTGATCGTTCCTTGACTGATACGACCCACACCAATTCGTCCAACGAAGGTTGAGAAATCAAGGGCAGAAATTTGTAACTGTAATGGTGCCTCTGGGTCCCCGTTTTGCGCAGGAACATGCTTTAAAACCGTGTTAAACAACGCGGACATATCAGGACCCCATTGCTCCCCAGGAGCGCCTTCTTCAAGAGAGGACCAGCCGTTGATACCTGATGCGTAAACAACTGGAAAATCAAGTTGTTCATCAGTTGCGCCCAGTTTGTCAAACAAGTCAAACGCTGCGTTCACCACAAAATCAGGTCTTGCACCCGGCTTATCCACTTTATTCACAACCAAAATTGGACGCAGTCCAAGCGCTAAAGCTTTTTTGGTCACAAAACGAGTTTGTGGCATGGGTCCTTCCTGAGCATCGATGAGCAGCACAACGCCGTCTACCATTGACAAAGCCCGCTCGACCTCTCCGCCAAAGTCCGCGTGTCCTGGGGTATCGACGATATTGATATGGGTACCCTCCCAGCTCACTGCGCAATTTTTTGCCAAAATTGTAATACCGCGCTCACGCTCGATTGCGTTGTTGTCCATAACGGTATCAACAACTTTTTCATGTTCAGCAAAAGTACCTGACTGCCTGAGTAGTTGATCCACCATGGTTGTTTTACCGTGGTCAACGTGTGCAATAATTGCGATGTTTCTAATTTGACGTGTCATTTTTTTTCTCTAAAGTTTGATCTAAGATAGTTTGAATTTCGTTTGCATTTAATAAGCGCTGGGAGATCAGTTCTCCCCCCACTACATGGGCAGTCCCTAAAAGGGCCCGCGGATTTGTTCCATACACTACAACCTTTGCGCAGTTTGGCCAATCACCGCGCCGCCTCATTCCGGCCAAAAATTTACCCGCCTCAAAAGAGTCTAACTCGATGACTTCATGATCCTTTAAAAGAACCTCAGGCGGCATCAAATGGCGAGTGTGCTCAAGCGGATCCATCTGAGCTAACTCATCCAGTGTTAAACAAAGTGACTCATCGAACGAACCCGTTTGTGTTCTTCTCAAAGCCACCAGTGAGGCCCCGCAGCCCAGTGCCTCTCCAATATCTTCAGCCAATGTTCTGATGTAAGTTCCCTTACTGCAGCGCACCTTTATGCAAACCCTTCGCAGCCCAACTCCACCCTCAACACTGTCACCTAAATCTTTTATTGACAGTGAATGAATAGTGACCAATCTCGCTGAGCGCTCAATCTCAACGCCCTCTCTGGCATATTCGTAGAGTGCTCTTCCGTCCTTCTTCAACGCACTGTACATCGGCGGAATCTGCTCGATAGGACCCATGAAACGCTTTTGAACATCCACGATGTCCTGAGCACTTACTGATACGGGCCTCCTAGTTAACACTTCCCCTTCTGAATCTCCAGTCGTCGTCTTAACTCCCAACAACGCAATAGCTTCGTAACTCTTATCTGCCTCCAAGTGCATTTGACTGAATTTTGTAGCCGCTCCAAAGCAAATAGGCAAAACCCCAGTTGCTAACGGATCCAAAGTTCCCGTGTGTCCTGCCTTCTCAGCTCTAAACAACCGTTTGACCTTTTGAAGTGCATCATTGCTGGAGAGTCCAATCGGTTTATCCAACAATAAAACACCATGAAGTGAGCGTTTAGATCTGACAGGACTTTTGTTAGCCCTCAAATTCAAAGCAGACCCAAGATCACCATTTTTTTGATTTGCAATCAATCTCAATCATCCAACGCACGCTCTGAAACCGCTTTCGCGATCAAAGAGCTCATCTCAGCAGCCCGCTCAGGTGTTTGGTCATACACAAAATGCAAAGTAGGCACAGTATGAATGAGAAGTTTTTTAAATAAATGATTCCTCAAAAATCCTGCAGCCTGGCTAAGCCCCTCAAGTGCAACTTTAGGATCGCTCCCCAAGACACTGAAGAAAACTTTTGCGTGTGAATAATCTGGCGTAACTTCTACAGCCTGAATAGTAACCATTCCAACCCGAGGATCTTTTAATTCACGAGCAATCAACTCCGCCAAATCACGTTGAATTTGGTCCGCAACTTTAAAACCGCGATTCGGAGTTGAACTCTTTTTATGTCTCATGAGAAATAGGAACAACAAACACTCTTAGAGCGTTCTTGCAACTTCCTTGATCTCAAAGAACTCAAGTTGATCACCCTCGACGATGTCGTTGTATCCTTTGATGTTAAGTCCGCATTCAAAGCTTTCTTTGACTTCGCGAACATCATCTTTAAAGCGTTTGAGGCTCTCGAGTTCTCCAGTAAAGATAACCACGTTATCTCTAAGAAGTCTGAGCCTTGCAGCACGTCTGACCACTCCATTGGTGACCATACATCCTGCAATGGATCCAATTTTGCTGATTCTGAAGACTTGACGAATCTCTGCAACACCAATCACCTCTTCTTTCTTATCAGGGGTGAGCATTCCAGACATCGCAGCGCGAAGATCGTCAACAGCGTCATAAATAATGTTGTAGTACCGAATCTCAATTCCGTTGTTCTCAGCCAGTTTACGAGCCCCTGCGTCTGCTCGGGTATTAAAGCCAATGATCACCGCTTTGGAGGCAATGGCCAAATTAACATCGCTCTCACTGATACCACCAACCGCAGCGTAGACCATCTGCACTTTGACCTCTTCGCCTGACAATTTAAGTAGCGAAGAAGCAAGTGCCTCTTGTGATCCCTGAACATCCGCTTTGATAATAATCGGCAACATCTTAACTTCGCCAGATGTCATATCTGTGAACATATTCTCAAGCTTGGAGGCCTGCTGTTTAGCGAGTTTGGTGTTACGGAACTTACCGGCACGGTAAGTTGCAATTTCTCTTGCACGGCGCTCATCAGACAGGACCATAAACTCGTCCCCCGCCTGAGGCACCTCGGTCAAACCTTGGATCTCAACAGGAATAGAGGGGCCTGCGGATTTGATTGGACGTCCATTCTCATCAAGCATCGCCCTGACACGACCAAACGTTTGTCCAGCTAAAACAACGTCTCCAGTCTTCAGAGTCCCGGATTGAACCAATATGGTGGCAACGGGCCCACGCCCCTTGTCCAAGCTAGCTTCAATGACAAGACCCTTGGCCATTGCATCTGTTGGTGCTTTAAGCTCAAGAACCTCAGCCTGCAAAAGCACTTGTTCTAACAAATCATCGATCCCTTGACCCGTTTTAGCGGATACAGGTACAAACGGGGACTCACCACCGAAGTCCTCAGGGACGACCTCTTCAGCGACCAATTCACTTTTGACACGGTCTGGATTGGCGTCTGGCTTATCGATTTTGTTAATCGCTACAACAATCGGTACACCGGCGGCTTTAGCATGCTTAATCGCTTCTTTTGTTTGCGGCATCACACCATCATCAGCAGCGACGACCAAAATAACAATATCCGTGGCTTGAGCACCACGTGCACGCATCGCGGTAAACGCTTCGTGTCCAGGTGTATCAAGGAAGGTAACCATGCCCCTTGGGGTATCGACGTGATAAGCACCAATGTGCTGGGTAATTCCTCCAGCCTCACCGGCCGCTACTTTTGCGGTACGGATGTAATCCAAGAGCGATGTCTTTCCGTGGTCCACGTGTCCCATCACCGTCACAACAGGTGCGCGTGAAATAGACTCCCCGTGATGCGCAGAGGCCTCCTCTTCTGTAAAGGCTTCAGGATCATCGAGCGCAGCAATAATTGCTTTGTGTCCCATGTCCTCAACCAAAATCATCGCCGTATCTTGATCCAAGGGTTGGTTAATCGTAACCATTTGCCCAAGCTTCATGAGTTGCTTGATCACTTCAGAAGCTTTAACGGCCATTTTGTGAGCTAATTCAGCAACCGTAATCGTCTCAGGGACATGAACCTCAATCACGCGCTGTTCAACAACTTGAGGTGTTGATTGAGCTTCTTCGTGGTGCCTGTCCTTACGACCCCTGGGTCCAGCACGCCAGGCGTTACGCCCTACGCCGCCGCTTGCATCTCCACGGGTTTTAATTTCACGTTTTTTCGCGGCTTGCTCATCGGCCCAACTAGAAGAGAGTTTCGCACTTTTGACCTCTTTTTGACCTTCCTTGGCAACAGCGGGTTTAGCAACTGCTGGAGTTGCAGAACCTGTAGCAGGTTTATGTATAGTTCCTTTCTTAGCAGAGCCTTCTTCTTTTTCTTTTGGTTTCTCAGCAACTGGTTTTTTAACAATAACTGGCTTCTTAGGTGCAGGCGCATTCATCATCGCCCGGATAGCCTCAGCCTCAGCGAGAGCTGTGTTTCTTCTTCCCTCTAACTCTTTTGCACGATTTTCATCTTCTAATGCCAGTGCTTTTGCTTGCTCCGCCTTTTGATCAGCGAGCAATTTTTCAGCATCAATAGCCAACTGCTCGTCAACCAAAGCGTCTTTGCTAGCACCCGCTTTTTCTGCCTTTTCAGCCTTCTCTTTGATAGCGGCTTCTTGGATAGCTCGCTCTTTGGCTTCCTGCTCTTGGCGGACTCTTCTTTTCTCGGCGAGCTCTTCCTCTTGACGACGAATCAACTCAGCCTGGCGTCTAGCCTCCTCCTCTCGCCGAGCCAATTCAGCCTGGTCAAGGATTGAAGCCTGAACAGAGGGAGATGTTGATGTAGATGGTTCGCTAGACTCAGCGGGTACGTGTGATTCTTGAACTTCATCAGCCCCGTCATCATCGCGTTTGACAAATGTTCTTTTCTTGCGAACCTCGACTTGGATCGTACGAGCTTTGCCAGTCGCATCGGCTTGTTTAATTTCACTTGTAGATTTTTTAACAAGCGTGATCTTTTTCCGCTCTACGGGCGCAGAAACGGTGCCATTTGTATTTTTCAAAAATGCCAACAACTTTTGTTTATCTGTATCAGTTAACTCATCCGAAGAGCCTGTCTTAGCAACTCCGGCTGATTTAAGTTGTTCTAGCAACGTATCTATTGGTTTTTTGAGCTCATTGGCTAACTCGGCAACTGTTGTACTGGTCATATTTGGGTGTCCTCTTCATGACCGTTACTCTTGACCCGCAAACCAATGTTCGCGTGCCTTAAGAATCAGGGCCGTGGCCTCTTCTGGGGATTGTTGTGTAATTTCTACAAGCTCATCGACTGCAAGATCGGCAAGGTCATCGCGGGTATGAATTCCGCCTTCTGAGAGTTTTGCAATTAATTCGGGCGTTAAAGTCTCCAAATCCTTCAGATCTTGAGAAACATCTTCAACACTCTCCTCTTGCGCAATCTCCATGGTTAAGAGCGCATCTTTTGCTCGCGCCCTTAGTTCATTCACTGTATCTTCATCAAAACTCTCGATCTCTAACATCTCTTGAAGAGGAACGTAAGCGACCTCCTCTAGACTGGTAAAGCCTTCGCTGATCAAAATATCTGCTACTTCAACGTCTACGTCAAGTTTTTCGATGAAGAGGGTTCTAAGCGTATCCGTCTCATTGGCCTGTTTGGCCGCAGACTCGCTAGCGTCCATGATGTTGATTTTCCATCCAGTTAGCTCAGAGGCGAGTCGAACGTTTTGCCCACCACGACCAATTGCAATGGCAAGGTTTTCTTCATCTACTACGACATCCATGGCGTGTTTTTCTTCATCCACAACAATGGACTGAACGTTTGCGGGTGCTAAAGCCCCAATTACAAATTGAGCGGGATCTTCACTCCACAAAACGATATCAACTCGCTCACCTGCAAGCTCATTGGTCACAGAATTAACTCTTGTGCCTCTTACGCCCACACATGTACCGATGGGATCAACACGCTTGTCGTTTGAAACAACTGCAATTTTTGCCCTAGACCCTGCGTCACGTGCACATGACTTAATCTCCAGGAGTCCTTGCTCAACCTCTGGCACCTCTTGGCTAAAAAGCTCAACCATGAATTCTGGAGCGGATCTGGACAAAATAATTGGAGCACCTCTAAGGGTTGGATCGACCTCCATGATCATTGCCCTAACCCTGTCACCGTTACGAAGATTTTCTTTAGGGATCATCTCAGTTCTGCGCAACCGGCCCTCAACACGACCGCTCTCAACAATCACGTCGCCCTTGTCCAAACGCTTTACGGTACCAACAAAAATCTTCTCGCCCCGAGCCAAGAAGTCATTCAATAACATCTCACGCTCAGCGTCTCTAATTTTTTGGAGAATAACTTGCTTAGCCGCCATGGCTCCGATTCGCCCGATTGCAAGAGATTCAACGCCCTCTTCGATGTACTCACCCTCTTCTACATCAGCAATTCGCTCTTTAGCGTCCATCAGCAACTCTTCTGCATCAGGATTTTGAAGTCCTGCAGAATCAGGCACGACCATCCACCGTCTAAACGTCTCGTAATTACCTGTATCTCTATCAATGGCAACTCGTATGTCCACATCGCCGACAAACAACTTCTTAGTTGCCTGGGCAAGAGCGGACTCGACTGCCGCAAAAACGACATCACGCTCGACATTTTTCTCGCGTGAAATAGCATCTACCAACATGAGCATTTCGCGGTTCATCTCAAACACTCCAATTTACTAATATTAGGCCTTGCGACCCTTGAAATCTACAATCGGTGCAAGACGAACTTCGCGAAGCTCGTCCCACTTGAAATTCAACACCTGCACAACCGGCGCAGCTCTTGACTTTGAAACTTTCTGTCCTGGTTTGACCTTGGGCTCATCCGCCCAGGAGATCTGCCATCCACCAGTTTCCTCATTCTTTTCTAAAGTACCTCTGAATTTCTTGCGGTTGGCAGCCACCAAGCCACCAGCATCAGCACCCAATGCGGCCTTAAAAGTGAGATCAATGATCTCTCCGTTAAAACGCTCAAACTCAGACTCTTTTCTTATCAATCGATCAATACCAGGGGAAGAAACTTCAAGCCTTTTGTACTCAATTCCCTCCACTTCAAGAGTAAATTGCAACTGTCGAGTCACCTTTTCGCAATCCTCAACCTGGATGAACTGGGTCTCCCGCTCTGGGCTCCAGGGCAAATCTATTGTGATGCGTAACAGCCCACCCGCAGAGCGCTCAATCTCCACAGTTTCATAGCCTAAACCTGATACGATCTGTTCAACAGTTTCTTGTAGCGCCAAAGTCAATTCCCGTTTGACCAAAAAAAACGGGCGGTTTGGATTCCGCCCGGTTGGTCGTCAAAAGGATATTATAACGTCTATTAGTGTCACAACGCCACCCCCCCTGTAATCTTGATACAACATGCTTAGATTATCTGACGTCCCCCTTATCGTGAGAGAATATTAGACAGTTTGTTCATATGGAGCTTAATTAATGTCGACGCACTCAGGCTTTTTAAATGGTAAAAAACTACTCATTACCGGCGTTTTATCGAACCGATCAATTGCTTACGGCATAGCCAAAGCTTGCTACGAACAAGGCGCGGAGTTGGCATTTAGTTACGTCGGCGAAAGATTCAAAGACAGGATCACAGAATTCGCCAAAGACTTTAATTCAAATCTCATTTTTGACTGCGATGTGGCAAGTGATGAGCAAATCGAGCAAATGTTCAAGGATTTAAGCACCCATTGGCCTAAGTTTGATGGATTTGTCCACAGCATTGGCTACGCACCAAAAGAGGCCATTGCTGGAGACTTCCTTGATGGATTGAGCCGTGAAGGCTTCAAAATTGCCCATGACATCAGCGCTTATAGCTTTCCTGCTATGGCAAAAGCAGCTTTGCCTATGCTCAATGAGCACTCTGCCCTCCTCACTCTCACCTATCTTGGCGCAGTTCGTACCGTCCCCAACTACAACACCATGGGACTGGCAAAGGCATCCCTTGAAGCTTCAGTGCGTTACTTGGCTGACTCTTTAGGTAGTAAAGCCCAGCACATGCGGGTCAACGGAATCAGTGCGGGTCCAATAAAAACACTTGCTGCCAGTGGCATCAAAGGATTTGGAAAGATATTGTCTGTCGTCGCTGAATCTAGCCCCATCAGACGCAATGTATCCATTGAGGATGTTGGAAATGTTGCAGCATTTTTATTGAGTAATTTAGCTGCCGGTGTTACTGCTGAAATTGTTTACGTAGACGGCGGCTTTAGTCAAGTGGTGGGCGGTATTTCTGAGCACAATGCCGCGTAAACATCAGAAAGTGGAAATAGCAGGCTCATTTTGCAGTTCACGCTGTTGGTTGAGCGCTATTTCCTTAAGTAGTGCTTTGTTGGCCAGTTTTGATACCTCAAAAGGAGTCATATTCTTGAGTTTGTGATCGCTCCAAACTCTACGCCACCTCTTACCCCCTGGCTGAGCATGATAAAGACCAAGCATATGCCTTGCAACGCTTGACCAATGCACATTATTTAGCCTTTGTTCTTGCTCCATATAAATCACCATCTGCTCTTCAGCCCACTCCCTGCTTAATGTTACGGGGATGTCTAATTCTTGATGAATAGGTTCACCCAATTGGAAGAACTGATCCCATTTGGTCAACATCCATGGGTTATGGTAGGCCTCTCGACCAACCATCACACCGTCGAGTTGGTTTAAATGGGTTGCAATA
The DNA here is from genome assembly GCA_036834025.1 of Limnohabitans sp. Taxonomy (GTDB): domain Bacteria; phylum Pseudomonadota; class Gammaproteobacteria; order Burkholderiales; family Burkholderiaceae_C; genus Limnohabitans. Next base: position 5,627 of record DAITOS010000050.1, on the reverse strand, counting down.
TCCTCTGCTGTCTTTACGCCCCCGTTATAGATAATCTCTAAATCTGGAAAATCAGCTTTTAAGCGGTAAGCCCAATCTGGCTTTAGGGGAGGAATTTCACGATTTTCCTTAGGAGAGAGTCCCTCTAACCAAGCATTTCGAGCGTGAACAATAAAGGTTCTACAGCCTGCCTCACTCACCTTGCCAACAAAATCACTCACAAAGGAAAAGCTCTCTCCTCGGCCTAGACCAATCCTGTGCTTGACGGTTACGGGGAGTGGTCCAGCATCCATCATCGCACTTACACCTTCAGCCACCAGCCTAGGCTCATTCATCAGGCAAGCTCCAAACGCACCGCGCTGTACTCGCTCAGAGGGACAACCGCAGTTGATATTTACCTCATCATAGCCATGTTGATGCGCTAATTTTGCACCATAAGCAAGGTCCTTCGGATCGCTGCCGCCCAATTGAAGAGCGACGGGGTGCTCCTGCGGGTTGTACTTAAGGTGGTAATCAGAGTCGCCGTAAACTAATGCACCAGTCGTAATCATCTCAGTGTAAAGAAGCGCTTTAGAGCTCAGGAGTCGATGAAAATACCTGCAATGTCTATCAGTCCAATCCATCATGGGTGCTACGGCTAATCTATTAAGGCTTTGTTTTTGCATCTTATTGATTTAATTAAAATTAATTTCGCATCTACCAACAGTTACTAGTTACAACTTGTTCTTAATCCCCAAACATTGCTCACTTTTTTGCCGCTAATTCATTTGGAATGGTAAATGGAAAAACAAGAAGATTTTATTTTTGAGTAAATAGGGATCACGGGAAAAACCTATAAGGTTCGCATTAGACATAAATGCCCTTATAGAGGCGGGACCATCAAAGTCTCCAAGTCCTTTAAGACACGCAAGCAACCGCAAACATTTAAGAAGATTAAACTTGGTCATATTTTACAGGGAACTATGACATGGCTATTGCTCGAAAAAACTTAAGAAAAGTACTTGAGATGATTGAACCCTGTCATCCGATGCAAGCATAGTTATTTTGCTTTGGGCTGATAGCCAAAACAAAAAAGATTGAAGCTGGCGAGCTTCAGGTTTTAAATTTATTTTCTTTGATTTCCTCAAGGCTAAGCGGAAATCCAAACTTATCCAGTTTTAGTAAGTCTTACACATGCAGGAGTTTTAATCTGCACTGCAAAACCAGATTAGAGAAACTGATTGCTCTTTATATCTAATCTAACTTTTTGCCTTTGTTGTCGTCTTTGTTGCTACCTTTACCTTCGAATTTGCTAATTGGGGCAGATCTTGTTAGGTTAGGGCTTAATGGCTTTGTTCCACTGCCTGGTGGTAATTTTGAACTGCGCCCACCTGAGAGCGGCACCGGCTGCTTGGCTACAGGAGAAATAGCATCTGAAGGGGAAGTGGTTTTAACAAACTCATCCAAATTAAAGTTAGATACCATTCTTTGACCTTCAGACGTCAATCCAAGAGCTTCCCTTTGAGGCGTAGAAAGGGAATTGATTTGCTCTGGAAGTAACGCAGCCCTTTGAACTTCATTTAATGACTGAAGGTGAGTTTGTCCCAAAGTACTGATTTGTGCTGCAGTAAAACTTGATATTTGAATGGGCGAGAGGGATGCAAATTGAGATGGACTTAGAGCTTGAATTTGCTGAGCAGACATGATGGATATTTGCTCTGACTGGAGAGCGCCCAAATTATTTGGTCTGATAGCAGCAATCTGCAAAGGCGTGATAGATAAGAGTTGAGCATCACTCAAAGTGGCAACTTCAGCAGCATTAAGTCCCGTGATCACTTGAGGATTTAAGCTTGAAATTTGCTCAGCATTTAAAGCATTGACCTGATCAAACCTAAGTTGATTTCCTGGAGATTTGGTGATTGCAGCAATCTTTGCAGGTGTTAAAGCTGCCAAGTGCTCGGGAGTCAAAGCAACTAAATGCTCTGGCTTCATCATTTGAATCTGCAGCATGCCAAGTTCAGACATTTGAGAAGGTTTAAGTTGGCCTACAGCATTTGCACTGACCAGTGTGAGTTGTGATTTCTCAAGCGTAGGAGGCTTTACGGCTCTAGGTAGGCCTGTTGCGCCGGACTGCCCTTGTGCGATCACCTGTTCGGCCTTAAATATCTCAACTACAAACTTTTGTCCCCCAGTAATCAGTTGAACCTTGATTGGCAATCCGTTGTCAGGCACATTTTGTGCAACAAAAGAGGATGTCTTTGCATCAAAAGATAACCAATAAGGCAGCGGCGAGTCATTAATTTGCTTAGCCGTTACGTCATTTGAATTAATAGCAACTGTGTCTTTTAAATTCTCAGGCAACTTGAAGCTAAATCCCTTAGTCTGGGTTAAAGGAACTTCTGCTTGAACAATACCTGATGACACCTGGGTTGCAGGCTTTGCGACAACAACCGATACCAATGAAGTAAAGCCTGGTTGAACAACTAAACTAACCGCTGATGGTTCCAAAATAGGTTGTGAAGGAACAATCATTCCCTTTCCAATGACGAAATTAAGCGAGTAGTCAACAGCGTTATATCCAACAATAGCAACCGAGCCTACCAATAATTTTCTGATTCCAACCATTGATGTGTCATAGGCGGCTAAACCCGTTATTTTTGCGTCGTCTCCAGAAATAAATTGAGACTTGTCAACAGTCCAGCCCAAAGTACCGACGGGCATAGTTGTGAGTCCATCTACTGGTTTGTTAACGTTTTGATCTCCCAGTACAGTAATTGTTTTTGTCGTTACAACTCCTATAGGACTAGAAATAGTTGTATTGGCAATCTTGTAACCGTAAACACTTACGCCACCAAGATTTGCAGAAGATACGATTTGAACACCATTGACTTGAACAACCTTAGCACTACCCACATCTGTTACGCCTTGCCCCGTTCCTTGGGTCATGTAATTGCCAAGAACCGGATAATTAAGCACGACGGTATCTGCATCAACGTTGTTACTGTATGAATAATTTGAAGGACTTAGAGTAGCTACGGTATTGCCATCATAAGTTTTAGTGACGACATCAACCAACGAGGCCGTCAAAGTAGGTGCAAAACTATATAAAAGTCCATTGCCTTTTCCTAGAACCTGGGCAGAACCGAACTGAGAGTTGTATTGCTTATAGTTATAAACCAAGCCTCCTCTTACATCGCCAAGGGTTGGATCTAAGTTGAACGGATCTGAGTTTGTACTCCAAACTTGGAAGTAATTGCTTGCCTGCGTTGCGCTAACAGTGATGGGACTTGCATTGTTATTTACAAAATGGGGAGTTTGAATGAATATATTACCACCACTGTTGGTGATAAAGGCACTCGAGGCTATAACTAATTCTTCAGCGCTATTGACATGTATTTCCTGAGCGGTGTTAAACACATTTTGATTGATATTGATTTTTCCTAAATTAGTCGTTAGAGACAATCCAGCATTTGAAGTTATTCCGGATACCGTTCCAATTGTTCCTACAGTTAATGAGGAATTACTCAAGATGCTTAATTGACCCACATTTGCTGCAGCAATCAAACCAATTCGGTTGCTTGCATTACTAAGGTTAAAACTACCAGTTGTAAATAAGAGTGAATTTGCTCCCGTATTAACTTGGCTTGGAATATTTATGACTCCTATTCCACTAAATAGCGTATCTCCGCTTAAATTAATGGTTCCTGTATAAGTAGCGACTTTTTGGGAATTGGTATTAATTAAAGCGCCTTGAAGATTGAAACCTAGACCCGTTATGTTTAAAACGTTAGCAACTGAGTTACCGTTTAAATCCAAGCTAGTTCCATCTGAAATTTTGACAATGCCTTGGCCAAATGGACTATTGATGAGGGTATTTTCATTAACGGTACTACTGCTACCAGCCTGAATCGAACCAGCAACGACACTTGTCCCACCGCTGAAGGTGTTATCGCTTGAGAGGATCAGTAAACCCTTGCCGAGCTTGGTTAGGGCTACATTGGATCCAGAGACAACCCCCTTAATCAGCCCCATATCAGAGTTGTTAATCAATAAAACACCAGAGGACGCTAAATTGATTGAAGACGCACTAAATGATTTGGTTGAGATTGATAAATTGGTTAGGCCTGAAGTAGCCCCAACGGGTCCACTAAAGGAGGTCATACCGGTGTTGCTGAGCGTTAACGCGTAAGCGCCGTCAAGGCTACTATCAAATGTAATACCTACCCCAGTTAAGGTGCTAGGTGATGTCAAGTTCACTGCGCCGATATATTCCTGCGTGCTTGTCGTATTCAGCGCGCTCGTGTTAATAGTGATTGGTCCCGACAAGGCAAGTGTTCTAAGCGGCGCTATGCCCCCAACTACCGCGTCAAACTGCGTCTTAGCTGCGTTCGTTGACAGAGCCCGCGGTGTGAGAGTTGAGTCGCTGTCTAGCGTTGCAGCAAAGCGGATTGTCCCGCTGCTTGAGCTAAGCGCTGTGTCCTTGAGTAAAGTAACCGCTCCAGTATAAGTCTGCGCTCCTGTGGAGTTAACGGTGCCCGTATTAATACTGAGAGCGCCGTTCATTAGCAATGAACTCAAGCGCACTCCAAATCCAACAGATCCGTTGAACGAGGTCATTGCGGTATTGTTCACACTCAAGCCGTAAGCGCCGTCTAGGGTGCTGTCAAAGGAGATTCCTACACCCGTTAGAGCAGTGGTTGATGCAAGTGCTACGCCCCCTATGTACTCCTGGGTGCTTGAAGTGTTGATTGCGCTTGTATGAATGGTGCTTGGTCCCGTCACCATCAGCGATGTAAGTGGTACTCCACCACCTACAACACCGTTGAACGTTGCCATACCTGTATCAATTACGTTTAATCTGTAAGCGCCGTCTAAGGTGCTGTCCATCGCAACACCTGAGCCTGTGAGAATACTTGATGATGTAAGCGTCACTGCACCGGCGTACTCTTGTGTGCTTGAGGTGCTTATAGCTGTCGTATGAATTGTTGTACGTCCGTTGATAAGAAGTGTGGTGAGTTTGGTCATACCACCGACCACTGCATTAAACGTAGTCATACCCGTATTGTTCACACTTAAGCCATAAGCGCCGTCCAACGTGCTGTCAAACGTCACACCCACACCCGTCAGGTTACTGGTGGATGAAAGGGTTACTGCACCGGTGTACTCCTGAGTGCCTGAGGTGCTTATAGCTGTCGTGTGAATGGTGCTGGGGCCCGTCACTAAAAGCGATGTAAGCTTTGTGCCAGCGCCAACAATGCCGTTAAAGGTGGTCATACCGGTGTTGCTGAGCGTTAACGCGTAAGCGCCGTCAAGGCTACTATCAAATGTAATACCTACCCCAGTTAAGGTGCTAGGTGATGTCAAGTTCACTGCGCCGATATATTCCTGCGTGCTTGTCGTATTCAGCGCGCTCGTGTTAATAGTGATTGGTCCCGACAAGGCAAGTGTTCTAAGCGGCGCTATGCCCCCAACTACCGCGTCAAACTGCGTCTTAGCTGCGTTCGTTGACAGAGCCCGCGGTGTGAGAGTTGAGTCGCTGTCTAGCGTTGCAGCAAAGCGGATTGTCCCGCTGCTTGAGCTAAGCGCTGTGTCCTTGAGTAAAGTAACCGCTCCAGTATAAGTCTGTGCTCCTGTGCTTGTGATGCTCGCCCCGTTCATCGTTGTCGTTT
>DAITOS010000049.1:0-21982 GCA_036834025.1 Limnohabitans sp. | reverse complement strand
GAGCAACTGATTTGTAATCAGTAGGTGGTCTGTTCGAGTCGGACAGGGGGCACCACATAAAATATTTAAATATATGCGAGGAGATTCACATTATTCAGTGAATTACTTGCAAACCTACCTACCTTCTATCTTTAACCTGATGGTTTGAACCTGAAATCCTTTGCTTCTCAAATGGGCGGCCATAGAGGGTAACATTTGTTTTAGTTTTGCCATAACCGAGTTATTTGGCACCAAGAGACACCAACTGTCCCCATCTAAGGTGCTCGCTTTTACAACGTTCTTTAGCTGGGGGGGCAAAAGGTTTTGTAGAGCGTTCAAGCGTTGTTGGGAATCTCTGGCTAACTCTAGGAGGTGGGAGAGTTGAGGTGAGGTATTCAGTGCTTTGGCTGCAGTCTCTGGTTTGCCACGAAGCAGTGGGGCTGATCTGGGTATCTTTGAGTAACCTAATGCTCTAAAAGTAGCAATTGCACTGGGTTGGGGCTTGGCTGCGGCTGAGGACGGCTGAGTTTGATTATTCTCAATCTGTAATGAGGGATTGTTAGAATCAGATGGGTGCGTCATAGGCATATTATGGCTTCGCACAGGTTAAAATATAAATCTTTCATAAGGAACCTGCAAACGAGTCCTAAAGTTTTAGGAATCTAGCGTTGCAATAAGGGCATGGCTTTTAATTTACTCACAATGATATTTGGTAGTCGCAATGAGCGACTGCTAAAACAATTCCAAAAATCTGTTGCTAGCATTAACGCTTTAGAGTCCACTCTTGAGCGCTTGAGTGATGAGCAACTGAGGACTAAAACTGAAGAATTTAAGTCCCGAATTGCTAGCGGAGAAACCTTAGATCAGTTGCTCGTAGAGGCCTTTGCTGTAGTGCGTGAGGGCTCTAAGCGGGTGATGAAGATGCGTCATTTTGATGTGCAGTTGTTAGGAGGCATCTCATTGCATCAGGGTAATATTTCTGAGATGCGCACGGGTGAAGGTAAAACATTAACTGCAACCCTCGCCGTGTACTTAAACGCGCTCGCAGGCAAGGGTGTGCATGTCGTTACGGTTAATGATTATTTAGCCAATAGGGACGCCCAGTGGATGGGTAAGCTTTACAACTTTTTGGGTTTAAGTGTCGGTGTTAACTTGCCGCAAATGGCCAGAGCCGAAAAACAGGCAGCCTACAACTCTGATATAACTTACGGTACCAATAATGAGTTTGGTTTCGATTATCTGCGCGACAACATGGTGTATGAAAGCGCAGACAGGGTTCAGCGTCCTCTGAACTTTGCAATCGTAGATGAGGTTGATTCAATCTTGATTGATGAGGCTAGAACGCCTTTGATCATAAGCGGCCAAGCAGAAGATCACACACAAACCTATTTGGCCATCAACCAAGTGGTTCCCCATCTCGTTCGTCAAGAGGGTGAGGAAGATTTAAGAACGGGTGAGGGGATTATTACCCCAGGTGACTTTACAGTTGATGAGAAGTCGCATCAGGTTTTTTTAACCGAGCAAGGGCACGAAAACGCAGAGCGTTTATTGTCTCAAATTGGACTCTTACCGGAAGGAGCGTCGCTTTACGATCCTGCCAATATTGGTTTGATGCATCATTTATATGCCGCCTTGCGAGCTCACCATCTTTACTTTAAAGATCAACACTATGTGAACCAAGGTGGTGAGATCGTAATTGTTGATGAGTTCACAGGACGATTGATGTCTGGCAGGCGTTGGAGTGATGGACTGCACCAAGCAGTCGAAGCCAAAGAGGGTGTGCAGATTCAGGCAGAGAACCAGACACTGGCATCCATCACATTCCAAAATTATTTCCGCTTGTACCAAAAACTCGCCGGTATGACAGGAACGGCTGATACTGAGGCTTATGAGTTTCAAGAAATATATGGACTTGAGACCATTGTTATACCGCCCAACAGGATCAGTAAACGAGAGGATCAGTTAGACCGCGTTTATAAAACGACACAGGAAAAATATAAAGCGGCAATAGATGATATCCGTGAGTGTTACGAGCGAGGACAGCCCGTGCTCGTGGGGACGACGTCTATTGAAAATTCAGAACTCATTGCGGGTATGTTGGTACGTGAGAAGTTACCCCACCAGGTATTAAACGCTAAGCAACACGACCGAGAAGCACACATCATCGCTCAAGCCGGAGCACAGGGCTCTATAACCATCGCAACCAACATGGCTGGTCGTGGAACTGACATTGTTTTGGGTGGAAATATTGAGAAAATAATAGCAGACATAGAACAAGATGAAGCCTTGGATCAGGGGGCTCGTGAGGCGCAAATTAAGGCGGTTCGTGAAAAGTGGGCGACAGATCATGCCCTGGTAAAGAGCCTTGGGGGGCTCAGAATTATTGCAACTGAAAGACACGAGTCCAGGCGCATCGACAATCAACTGCGTGGACGCTCAGGACGTCAAGGAGACCCTGGTTCATCACGCTTTTATCTCAGTTTAGATGACGCGCTGATGCGCATCTTTGCTGGCGATAGAGTGAAGGCTATTATGGAGCGCCTAAATATGCCTGAGGGAGAGGCAATTGAAGCGGGGATAGTGACCAGAAGCATTGAGAGTGCGCAGCGAAAAGTTGAGGCTAGAAACTTTGACATCAGAAAGCAATTGCTCGAGTACGATGATGTATCAAACGATCAGCGAAAGGTCATATACCAACAGCGTAATGATATTTTAGATACCCAAGATTTGTCTGCTCAAATTGACTCATTGCGTGAGGGATGCTTTGCAGATCTAATTACTCACTACGTACCCCGAGATTCCGTTGAGGAGCAATGGAACGTTGCTGGCTTGCAAGAAACATTGCAAAAGGATTGGAAGATCCAAGTTGACTTGCAAAAGGTAATTAACGAAGCCGATTCGATAACTGCACAAGATGTCTTAGATATGGTCATAAATTTGGCTAATGAAGCATTCAATGCAAAAATAAAAGACGTTGGTGCACAGCAGTTCACGCCCTTTATGAGAATGGTATTGCTTCAAAGTATCGACACTCATTGGCGGGAGCATTTGTCTGCTTTAGACTATTTGCGCCAGGGTATTCATCTCAGGGGATACGCACAAAAGCAACCTAAGCAAGAGTACAAGCGTGAGGCATTTGAGCTATTTGGTCAATTACTAGACCAGGTTAAAAACGAGGTTACAAGAATTTTAATGAACGTTGAAATTCAATCGGGTGAGCAACTCGAGCAAGCAGCTCAACAAATCGAAGAACGCGCTGAAGATCTGAAAAACATAACTTATACCTCGCCTACAGAGACCGGCGAGCAAGAGGTTGAGGTCGTCGCGGGCTTATCATCCAGTTCTCCTGCTGCTGTAGGTATTCCACCAACGGGACGAAATGAGCCTTGCCCTTGCGGTAGCGGAAAGAAGTACAAGCACTGCCACGGAAGTCTAAAATAATTAATAAATTATCTTAGAACTCGAGCAAAGCTTTTTTAACTTCTTCGAGCGGATCGTCCCAGTCGCCCCTAACCCTTTGTCGTATCAAACGGGCGCTTGGGTACCAAGGTGACTCTGCCACATCCATTAACCAACGCCAGTCTGGGCAAAAAGGCAACAAGATCCAGGTGGGTTTGCCAAGAGTTGCACTCAAATGCGCAACGCTTGTGTCTACGCTAATAATAAGATCGAGTTGCAAGCACAAAGCAGCAGTGTCTGTCAGGTTATGCAGTTGACCAGTAAAACTCATGATGTGAGACTGCAAACTCAAAGCGATTTGGTCTTGAGCGGATATATCTTTTTGTAATACGTAGTATTCAAATTCTTTTGGTAAATGATGAATCAATAGTTGTAGATCAAGACTGCGATTGTGGTCGTTGGTATGAAGGGGGTTCCCACTCCATACAATTCCAACTCTTTTGAGTTTTACAAATGTGTTTGAACGATTCTTTGAGCTATTGTTTAAACGATCTTTCCAAAGAGCTAATTTTTCTTTCTCAATTCTGATGTCGATACAAGGGGGTACTGTATTTACATTGGTTTGAAAAGCTTTTGCAAGGCTTAAGAGGGGGGAGTAGTAATCCAAGCTTGAGGTGTACATGTTTTCCTCTACAACTTCGATGGAGTTTTTAAAAGAGTTAAATAATTCTTTAAGTGCTGGTTTTACTTCAAAGATTACTTGGGCGCCCAAATTAATCAGCAAGGGAAGGTAGCGGCAAAATTGAATGGCATCCCCGAGCCCTTGCTCGCAGTAGATTAAGATTTTTTTATTCTTCAAAGATTGTGTTCCGTTCCAAAGCGGACACTCAAACTCCCGAGCTCCTACGCTTTGTCTAAGTTCACTGTGTTTAAACCGGAGTTCATAACCCTCCCAACCTTTTTGCCATTCACCAAGCATTAATTGAGCAATTGACAAGTTCCACTGCGCTTCAAGTAAATTTGGGTTTTGACTCAGTGCTGTTGTGTAGTCTTCAATTGCTTGTGTGAGTTGATTCTGATCCTTTTTGATAAGCCCGCGATTCGCAAAGGCCTCAGTAAACTGCGGATTGATCTCTATCGCTTTGTCGTAACAAAGAAAGGCCAGATCTAAGTTACCTAGACTGCGAAGTGTATTGCCCTTGTTGTAATAAATAAGAGCGGTCTGTGGGCTAATATCTATAGCGCGGTCATAGTTGGCTCTCGCTTCCTCATATCGCTTTAAGGCGTAAAGTGCAAGTCCATTATTAGTAAAGGCTGCCCAAAAATCTGGGTTAATGGCTATCGCAACTGTGTAGCAATGATGCGCTAATTGAAAAAAGCCTTTAGTTTTTAAGAGATTTCCTTTGTTGTACCAAGCGCTTGCAAAAGAGGGCTCAACTGCAAGTGCTAGTTCATAACTTTTAAATGCTGAATCATATTCCCCAACTGCTTCAAAGCACAATCCTCTATCTAAATATGCATTTGTGTAGTATGGGTTGAGAAACAGTGTTAGGTTATAGTTTTGTATTGCAACTTTGTATTCGCCTTGAGCTTGAAACAAAATAGCCCTGTCGTAAAACAAAGAGGCATTGTCTGGTGCAATATCAAGTGCTTGGTTCAAATACTGTAACGCCTGAGTGTATCGCTCTGTTCTGAAACAAATTAAACCCAAACCCTGTAAAGCCTCTACATGGTTTGGATAGAGCTTAAGTACGTTTAAATATAAAAATTCTGAAGCATCTTGATCCCCCTTTTTGTGTAATTCCTGAGCCTGTAATATCAGGGAGTTAACTTCATTTAATTGGGGAGATGTTGTTACGGATTTTTCGTCAAAATTTAAACTCATATTTATATTTTAGCCAGGGCCTTGGATGAAGAGTGACAATTTTTGCAAACCTTTAATAAATGAAAGCTTTTCAGGTGTGTAGATGCGGCGTCAGTCAATATAATAACGAACTAATGTAAATTTAAATTATGCATTCAACGGTTTAAAAGATCCTCTGTGCTAATTTTCAATCACCAATTTAAATTATCAACATCATGCCAGTTCACTTATCCCCCCCGAATCCTGCTGATATCTTTCCCGTACCCGGTGTTCAAATAGGTATTGCTCAAGCGGGAGTCAAGAAGCCTGGCAAGGATGATTTGACTGTATTCTTAATGGATGAGGGTGTAAGTATTGGAGGAGTTTTTACAAAAAATCGTTTCAAGGCTGCACCTGTACAAATCTGTGAATCAGTATTAACCAATACTAATTCAAATGTAAGGGCGTTTGTTATCAATACGGGGAATGCAAACGCGGGCACTGGCGCTGTGGGTTTACAACATGCTAAGCTTGTCTGTGCCGCTTTAGCTGACCTTTTGAAGGTAAGTGAAGATCAGATTTTGCCCTTTTCAACGGGGGTCATCATGGAGCCCTTGCCGTTTGAAAAAATCATCAAGGCTTTACCAGATGCTTTAAAGAACTTATCCAACGATTCTTGGGCAAAGGCAGCCTATAGCATTATGACGACCGATACAGTTGCTAAGGCTTTTAGCAAACGCGTAACGTTGTCGGGTCAAGTGGTCACCATCACAGGTATTGCTAAGGGCGCTGGAATGATTCACCCCAACATGGCGACGATGCTTGGCTTTTTGGCAACTGATGCGTGTATTGCACCTGAGCTCTTAAAGCCTTTGGCGCTTGAGTTGGCTAACGTTTCGTTTAATAGAATTACTGTGGACGGGGACACGTCTACCAATGATTCATTTTTGGTAATGGCTACTCACAAGGCTTCTCACCCCAATATCACAAACTGGAATACAGATGACGCTAAGTTGCTTTTGAGTGCATTAAAAGAAGTTGCGAAAAATTTAGCTCAGGCGATTGTGAGAGACGCAGAAGGCGCGACCAAGTTTATTACTCTAAATATTCAGGGCGGTCAGACCCTTGAGGAATGTAAAAAAGTAGCCCTTGCAATTGCACATTCGCCGCTTGTTAAAACCGCTTTTTTTGCAAGCGATCCTAATTTGGGAAGGATTTTGGCAGCAGTTGGATACGCGGGTATTGAAGATTTAGATCAGTCAAAAATTGAACTTTATTTGGACAATGTTCACGTTGCAACCCAAGGCTCCAGACATCCGGCTTACAAAGAAGAGGACGGTCAGCGCGTGATGAAGCAAGAGGAAATAGAGGTCAGCGTACAACTCGGCCGAGGCTCCTCTAATGATATTTTTTGGACCTGTGATTTAAGTCATGAATATGTGAGCATCAATGCTGACTATAGAAGTTAAAGTGCTTACTAAAGATATTTTCAGATTAGAAATTTCGTAATAGGATTATTAAATGAGTGATGCTTTTGATAGGTTGATCAACAGAGCTGAGGAGTTGATAGGGCGAATTGAGGCCATACTTCCAGGACCTTTAAGTGCCCCTGATTGGGATGCAAGCATTGCATTTCGTTATCGCCGTCGCTCTAACGGACACGGCGTAATGGAGCCTGTCAGGCAAGTAGCGCCTCTTAAGCTATCTGAGCTCAAAGAGATTGATGCACAGCGTGAAAAAATCGTTAGAAACACTGAACAATTCATCAGCGGTCTTCCTGCAAACAATGTCTTGCTGACAGGGTCTCGCGGCACGGGTAAATCCTCTTTGGTCAAAGCTTGTTTGAATGAATTTGCGCCTCGCGGTCTAAGACTCATTGAAATTGATAAGGCGGATGTGGTTGATTTGCCAGACATCGTCGAATTGGTTGCACATCGCAAGGAATACTTTATTGTTTTTTGTGATGACTTGAGTTTTGAGGAAGGAGAGGCTGGCTACAAAGCGTTGAAATCTATTCTTGATGGCTCTGTATCGGCTGCCTCAGATAATGTACTGATTTATGCCACCAGCAATAGACGGCATTTGTTGCCTGAGTATATGAAGGAGAACCTCAGTTATACACACACCGAGGACGGTGAGGTACACCCAGGGGAGGTCATAGAGGAGAAGATCTCTTTGTCAGAGAGGTTTGGGTTGTGGGTCAGTTTTTACCCGTTCAGCCAAGAGGAATACCTAACTATTGTGATGCAATGGTTGACAACGCTTGGCCTAAAGGATGCAAAGAGCTTTGAGTTGGCCAGGCCAGAGGCGTTAATATGGGCACTCGAGCGCGGATCTAGAAGTGGACGTGTGGCCTATCAATTTGCAAGAGATTTTGTCGGGCGTCATGACAAAGGTTAACGCTTCAACACAAAATTTGAGCTCGGTATTGATTGAGACAACTTTGGTCGTAGACCCTCAAATTAAAAGAGAGGGCTTATCAAGTGCTGAGGGAGATAAGCGCAAGTTGATAAAAGTGGCGGTTGGAGTGGTATTGAACTCTGAGGACGCCTTTTTACTTGCCTCCCGACCTGAGGGCAAAGCGTACGCCGGGTACTGGGAATTTCCAGGTGGAAAATATGAGGAGGGGGAGACGGGTAAAGAGGCCTTAGCTCGGGAACTGCAAGAGGAATTAGGAGTAAATATCGACCTTAATCAGACTTCTGAGTGGAGAGTTCAAATGGTCGATTATCCTCACGCTTTGGTTGAGCTTAATTTCTTTTTGGTTAGAGGTTTTAAAGGAGAGCTTCAAACTTTAGAGGGGCAGACTTTGACTTGGTCTCAGCTTCCAGTCACTGTCTCACCGGTCTTGCCAGGTGCATTACCCGTATTGGACTGGCTAGCGGTTGATAGGGCTTTTGTTGGCCCCACTCATTTTTAGTCTGATAATTATTCAGAACTCACTGAAGCGGGGCAGAGTTGGCTTCGAAATCTGGATCATCTGTGGGAGATTCATCCGGTAAGCGGTGCTCCTCGCTGGCCCAAGCACCAAAGTCAGAATTTTTACATCTTTGAGAACAAAAGGGTCTATACGGATTATCTGATGAGTAGACGCTTAAGCCCCTGCAATTTGGGCATGTGACCTCTCTAGGTTTTATAGAGGAACTATCAGGAGCAGAGTTCGATTTCGAAGGAGGCATCTTCTGTACTATTCGTAAGCCGACAGTCGTTGTCTTGTTTCATTAATCTGACCCAGACCATCATTCTGTTGCCAGAAATTTCAGGAACTAAGTTCATCTCTGGATTTATAAATACCCGCATCAATTGATACCTGCCCTGAGGTAAGGACTGTTGCAACTGCCCGTTCGTTGCCATAACCTTTTGACGGTGTCCACCGTCTCTTAGCAATTTGAGGAGCAAGTGGATACATTTAAATAGTGGCTCAATTGGTGCAGTCCACCTTGCAATGTCCTCTCTTCTTGCTTGAGGAGTGCGGTGTTGCCACGCATAGTAAGCAGGAAGATCAAAGTTACAAGTTCCGCCCGGTATAGCCAATCTATTTCTTAGTGCACTTAACCATTCGTTATCACTCACACATTGACCTATTCTGTTGCCAAGAGTATTTAGGCCTGAGAAAGCCTCTTCAATTTGATTGAGAATTTCCTCCAGTGCATCCTCAGACACGGACGGGTTACCTCGAAATGCAGCAAACTGCTGTTTATAACGATCCAGGTCTTTTAAAATGTCCGACTTCAAATCTGAACGACCGCCAGCCTCCACAATTTCAAATAAAGTTGAAAACGCAAAATGATGATCAATAGGATCGTCTCTATTGATCAAGGTGGCAAAGCGAGTCAGCAAATGCTCTAATCGCAAAAATGTGCGAACTCTCTCATTAAAAGGGTGCTCGTAGAGTATCACTTAGAGATTCTTGGCAAGGGTAAATTACAACAACCCGAATGATACCGCGTTGTGCACTGAAATTAAATAATCTTGATTCAATTATCAAAATCTATTTTAGCAACGCGGTGATGCAGTTCCTCAAGTGTTATCCCGTCGTTTAAGATAACCCAGTTTCCTATAGAATTTCTCAGCTCCCTGCTGGCTTGGGATTCAATGATTTTGAGAACTATTTCTGGCTTTAAACCGCTTCTTTGTACAACTCTTTGAATCTGTGTCTCTTTGCTACAGTCTACAACCAAGATGGCGTTGAGTTTGTCTTGCCAACGCGCGTGTGACTCAGCAAGTAATGGGATATCTAAAATTACGGTGCTGAACCCACTATTTAGAAGGTTTTGTAATTCAAGTTCTATGCCTTGCAAAACTTTAGGGTGGATTATGGACTCTAGAGTTTGTTTGGCCTGTGGATTTGAAAAAACAAGTTCTCGCATCTTGGTTCGGTCTAAGGATTGATCGGGCGAGATAAAGGAGGCACCAAACGCTTCTTGAATCAAAGGAATAGCCAAACCATTAGATGCTGTAAGGCTCCTTGAAATCGAGTCGGCATCGATGAGTCCGAAGCCTTTGGATCGTCTTAGTATGGAGGATACGGTGCTTTTGCCGCTACCAATGCCACCTGTTAATCCAATGGTACGAACTGGGGGGCTTTTTTTCATAAAAATCGGATTCGTTCAACGCAAAGATTTTGTTTATTCCTTACAGTGTAAGCATTTTCCCACCCTCTAGATCAGTTTCCTTAAAAAGCTGGTTAACTGGGGAGTGCGGGGTTCGTCCTGGCGACTTAAATTTGAGCGTGTATCCAATTGGTTGCGCACCCTATAATTAAGCCATGATCTGGAATTCAACTAAAACTGACAACGAAGCCGCAAACAAAGCCGACCTGTCCCGCTCTTTAACTGATCCTACTTACACGGAGAAGAAAATAATCGAAGCGGGTTGGGGTTTACTTGGATCCAAGAACTTTACCAGCCTTAACTGGGACAACCCTAGGCCATTTTCTAGGAATCTTCCAAAACCTACATCTGCCAAATCTGTTCAAGTTTGTCCTGCTGCCGTTGACTTTGATGCCAGGTATTACGTCATATGTGCTCCTGAAACAATTGATTTGAGGCTGTCCTTTGCTGCTACTGGACGAGCAACCTTAGAACAGTCCTTTCAAGACCCTACTGCCGAGGCTTTGCTAAAAGATGTGTTTGCCTTCAAGCTGGCCAATTCAACCTCATGGAGGCACATTAACCGTCCTATCGTAGAGTTTGAAAGTCCTTACGTATTTTTATCAGACGAAGATGTATTTATCAATTTAACCTCTGCATTTATGCACTACATGCAGCCCGTCTTACCTGGGTTGGTGTTGAATTCTAGGTTCTCAATTAATTTGTGGCCTAGAAAACTCACTTGGGCTTTTGAGTGGTATGACACCAGCAGACCCTTAGTTATAAAGAAGGGAGAGCCCTGGTTTTACGTAAGTTTTGAGAGCATCGATCCCTCAAGAAGAGTCAGGTTGGTCAATGCAGAGATTACCCCTGGGATTGGTGAGTTTGTTTATAAAATTAGCGCTGTTTCACAGTTCGCTAAACAAACTCAGGCCCTAATTATGGGGCAGCAAAAAGACAGACCTTCAAAGCTCCTGATCGCCCCCCAAAGCTAAGTTCTTCGACTCAAGAGTTCTTCAGCAAGCTCAGATAGTCCCGCTTTGTAAGGAGATTCCTTTAAGGGCTCCAACGACTTGAGTGCTCGTCTAGCCTCGGCCATCGCTGCTTCCCGAGTGGCAGTCATTGCTCCTGTTTCCCGCACGATTGTCACGATATCTGTTAGCCTATTCACATCGCCTTGAGTGATTGCGTCTTGGATGATTTGCCTTTGCGACTGACTTCCCCTTTGCATTGCAATGATAAGCGGTAGTGTGGTTTTGCCTTCTCGCAGGTCATCCCCTAAGTTTTTACCTAGCTTAGAGGAGTCCCCGTCGTAATCAAGAACATCATCAATCACTTGAAAGGCAGTACCTAAAGCTTGCCCGTAATTTGCACAGGCAAGTTCTATTTCAGGCGAGAGTGCTGCCATGACAGCAGGAATCTTGCAACTAGCCTCGAATAATTTAGCTGTTTTTGATCTGATAACTCTCAAATATCCCGCCTCATCCAGGGAGGGATCATGCATATTCATGAGTTGCATGACCTCGCCTTCAGCGATCACGTTGGTTGCTTCGGCTAAAAGAGACAATATTCTCATTTCGCCGCATTCGACCATCATTTGAAACGCCCTAGAGTATAAAAAATCACCCACTAAAACGCTAGCTGGGTTACCAAAGGTCGCATTTGCTGTAGCACGACCTCTTCTGAGAGTTGATTCATCAACCACATCGTCATGCAAAAGTGTGGCTGTATGTATGAATTCGACAACAGCAGCAAGTTGTATTCTGTGAATGTGGGCGTAACCTACAGCGCCAGACATCAAAAGTAAGAGAGCAGGTCTGAGTCTTTTTCCACCTGCTGAGATAATATATTGACAAACATTCCCCACCAAAGGGACATTGGTGTTGAGACGCTCATTAGTTAATTGGTCTACAAGGGCCATATCCCCAGAAATAAGGGACAAAGCAGTCGAGACTTGGGAGCTTTTAGGTTGGGTCAAGGAAAATACTTATTTAGTTTAGTTGAATTATAAAAGGAGCTGACCAGTTGGATTTGTGTCAAACGCTAGACTGTATTAACTGAATCTAAAATTCCTGAAACATAGGCAATTTATTGTCACCGCCAGACAAAGTCGTTGTAATAATGGGCTTATAAGCTCAATAAAGTGGCGTGGGAGCCAAATTTAACACTAATAATTGGAAAAATGCTATAATTTCAGGCTCTGCGGAAAATCCTTTCCCAGAGCTTCAAAGAATTTTCTAGAGGTTAGTATGTACGCAGTCATAAAAACTGGTGGCAAGCAGTATCGCGTGTCAACCGGCGAAAAAATTAAAGTAGAACAGATCACTGCGGACGTAGGCCAAGAAATCGTACTTGATCATGTTTTAGCTGTTGGAAACGGCGCTGAAATCAAGATTGGGACGCCCTTGGTGTCCGGTGCATCCGTTAAAGCAACCGTTGTCGCGCACGGCAAGCACGATAAAGTACGCATTTTTAAAATGCGTCGTCGTAAACATTACCAAAAAAGGCAAGGCCATCGCCAGCAGTTCACTGAACTGGAAATTGCCTCTATTTCGGTTTAAGGAGCACATAAATGGCACAGAAAAAAGGTGGTGGATCCACACGAAATGGACGCGACTCGCAACCAAAGATGTTGGGTGTCAAGGCGTTTGGTGGTGAGCAAGTGAGCGCCGGCTCTATCATTGTTCGCCAACGTGGTACAAAGTTCCATGCTGGAACAAACGTAGGTATCGGTAAAGACCATACTTTGTTTGCGCTGGTTGATGGACATGTTTCTTTTGCAATCCGCGGAGCACTCAACAAGCACATGGTGAATGTGACTCCAGCGTAAGCCGAAAATTTTGGCTCACGACAAGCCCCGCTGGTCGGGGCTTTTTTCATAAGGGTCCCCCATGAAGTTTGTAGATGAAGCTTTTATTGACATTGCCGCGGGCGATGGGGGAAATGGCTGTGTGTCTTTTCGGCACGAGAAATTTAAAGAGTTTGGTGGACCCAACGGTGGGGACGGCGGTCGCGGCGGACATGTGTACGCTGTAGCTGACGCAAGTTTAAATACACTTGTTGATTACAGATATTCCAGGCGTCATGAGGCCAAAAAAGGTCAGCATGGGATGGGCTCTGATATGTTTGGAGCGGCAGGCGACGACATTGTCTTAAAAATGCCAGTCGGCACAATCATGTCTGATGCAGAGACTGGTGAAGTTCTTTATGAACTTTTGATCCCTGGCGAAATGATTATGATTGCCAAGGGCGGGGACGGCGGATTTGGAAATATGCGGTTTAAAAGTGCAATTAACCGCGCTCCTCGCCAAAAAACTCCAGGATGGCCAGGGGACAGAAAAAATCTAAAGTTAGAGCTCAAAGTACTTGCAGATGTTGGCTTGCTGGGAATGCCCAATGCAGGTAAATCAACGCTTATTTCCGCAGTCTCCAACGCCAGACCTAAAATCGCTGATTACCCATTCACAACACTTCACCCGAATTTAGGTGTCGTGCGAGTGGGGCCAGAACAGAGTTTTGTAGTAGCTGATGTGCCCGGGTTGATTGAGGGAGCGGCTGAGGGAGCTGGTCTTGGGCATCAATTTTTAAGACATTTACAACGCACACGTTTGTTGCTTCATTTGGTAGATTTGGCGCCGTTTGATGACAGCGTCGATCCAGTCAAACAAGCCAAATCTATTACTGAAGAACTCCGCAAGTACGATGAGGAGCTCTTTGTCAAGCCGCGTTGGTTGGTGCTTAATAAACTTGATATGGTTCCTCAAGAGGAGCGCAAAAAAAGGGTGTCTGACTTTGTGAAGCGCTTTAAATACAAGGGCCCTATTTTTGAGATATCAGCTTTAACAAGAGAGGGGTGTGAGGGGTTGATCAGAGAAGTTTATGCATATTTGCATGCTCAGCACATCTCAACTCAAGAGGCCATTCAAGATGATCCTCGCTTTAATCCACTGGAAGGACACCCGACCATGACTGCTTTAAATCCAAATTCATAGCGATAACACTTTCACGAACCTAAAGTTTGAAAACAACCCCAATGAATATCTCTGATTCATCCACGGCGTTTGGTAAAGCAAAAAAAATTGTAATCAAAGTTGGCTCAAGCCTCGTCACTAATGAGGGACGAGGACTGGATAGAAACGCCATTGCTGATTGGTGTAGGCAGATGGCCGAGCTTGTTAGAGGGGATGTACAGGGCATCCCTAGAGAAGTGATCATGGTCTCAAGCGGCGCTATAGCTGAGGGTATGAAGCGTCTTGGTTGGACGACTCGCCCACATGAAATCCACGCCTTGCAAGCCGCCGCTGCGGTAGGTCAAATGGGCCTGGCTCAAATGTATGAAACAGAGCTTAGTGGGCTTGGCCTTGCCAGTGCACAAGTGTTATTAACTCATGCGGATTTAGCAGACCGTGAGCGCTACCTTAATGCGCGCTCCACGCTTTCTACCCTGCTTGAGCACAAAGTAATTCCAGTTATTAACGAAAACGATACGGTTGTTACAGATGAAATAAAATTTGGTGATAACGATACATTGGGTGCATTGGTTGCCAATTTGGTTGAGGCAGATGTGTTGGTGATATTAACGGATCAAAAGGGCTTGTATAGCGAGGACCCAAGAAAATCTCCCAATGCGCATTTCATACACGAGGGCGAGGCGGGAGATCCCACGCTTGAGGCGATGGCGGGCGGTGCGGGATCAAGCTTAGGTAAGGGGGGCATGATAACAAAGATCATTGCAGCTAAGAGGGCTGCCGGTTCTGGCGCATCAACCGTAATAGCCTGGGGGCGAGAGCCAGATGTACTCGTTCGACTCTTCAGGGGCGAGGCCATTGGAACACTTTTGAATGCAGTCACACCCAAGCAACAAGCCAAAAAACAATGGATGGCAGATCATCTCCAACTGAGAGGTTCAATTGTGGTTGATGCGGGTGCGGTTGATAAGATAAGACAAGAGGGAAAGAGCCTTTTGTCAATTGGTATGACGCAGGTGAAGGGGGAGTTTGCCAGAGGTGATGTCATTGCAATTTGTGACCACCTGGGCAATGAGTTCGCAAGAGGGCTCTCAAACTATGCGAGCACTGAGGCGAGACTTCTTTGCGGCAAACCATCCCAAGACTTTGAGAATTTACTGGGCTACAGTGCCGAGCCAGAGATGATTCACAGAGATAACCTGGTTTTAATTGGTCGCTAAATCCAAGATTATTCTGGAGATAGGGGATTACGATCTGAAGCTCTTTTGGAAACAAAGCTCTCGCTTGTAGCTGGTGCTCTTGGCCTTCTTAGCCTCTTAGGTTTAAGAGCAGAGGGGGGCAAATGGACAGATAACTCAGTTAGAGCCATTTCATACACACCTCTCTTAAACTCCACAACCATATCAAGTGGGACCCAGTAATCGTTCCAACGCCATGCATCAAATTCTGGATGTGAGGTCGCCCTCAGGTTTAAGTTCCAATCAGGAACAACCAACCTCAACAAAAACCAGATCTGTTTTTGACCTTTGTAATGACCACGCGCATCACGTCTTATGTAACGGTCTGGCACCTCATAATGCAGCCAATCTCTCGTACGGGCCACGATGTTGACGTGTTCAGCTTGAAGCCCAACTTCTTCAAATAACTCTCTGAACATGGCTTGCTCGGGCGACTCGCCCGAATCAATTCCGCCTTGCGGAAATTGCCAACTGTGTGTTTTTAACCGCTTACCCCAAAATACCTGATCGAATTGGTTTAGCAAAATGATGCCGACATTGGGCCTAAAGCCGTCTCTGTCAAGCATAATCGAACCTCAAATTTTTAAATTGATTCCATTATGCACATGCATTTGAAGTGATCAAGGGGGTTTAGCCCCAAAAAATTAAATTTTTTGTTTTCCATAAGATCAAATTAGAAGAATAGTAACGATATGAAAGCCTCCAAGTACCTCATTACCACTCTCAAAGACTCCCCCGCAGACGCAGAAATTGTCAGCCATCAACTGATGACCAGAGCTGGGATGATCAAAAAACTAGGTGCTGGCATTTACAACTACATGCCTATGGGTCTAAGGGTGATTCGCAAAGTTGAGCAAATTGTTCGTCAAGAAATGGACAGATCGGGAGCGATTGAGGTGACCATGCCGGTCATTCAGCCCGCTGAGTTGTGGGAGGAGACAGGACGATTTCAAAAGATGGGCCCTGAACTATTAAGAATCAAAGACCGTCATGACCGGGATTTCGTAATCCAACCGACCAGTGAGGAAGTCGTCACAGACATTGCACGTCAAGAGTTTAAGAGCTACAAACAGTTACCAAAAAATTTGTACCAGATACAAACCAAGTTTAGGGATGAGCGCAGACCTCGATTTGGGTTGATGCGAGGACGAGAATTCATCATGAAGGATGCGTACAGTTTTGACAAAGACATGGCCAGCGCTAAAGAAAGTTATCAGGTGATGGCGCAAACGTATAGAAGGATCTTTGATCGTTTTGGTTTGAGGTACCGTGCTGTTGCGGCTGATAGTGGTGCGATTGGAGGAGACCTCAGTGAGGAGTTCCAAGTCATTGCAGCGACTGGTGAGGATGCGATTGTTTATTGCCCAAACAGCGAGTACGCAGCAAATATGGAGAAGGCTCACGCGGCTGAGCCTCAAAATAAACGTGCAGACCCCAAAACTGGAATGACACGTATACACACCCCAACTCAGAGTACCTGCGAGGAGGTTGCAAAACTTTTGCAAGTGGGGCTTGTCACCACAGTTAAGTCTTTGGTTTTGGCAACGGATGAGTTAGACGAACATGGAGCTATCAAAAGCTCGGTTGTTTGGCTTTTGCTGCTCCGGGGTGATCACGAAATGAATGAGGTGAAGGTTGGGAAACTTCCAGGTTTTGAGGGAGGATTTAGGTTTGCAACGACTCAAGAGATTCAAACTCATTTTGGATGTAAGCCAGGCTTTTTAGGGCCAGTTCAACTAAAGACTCCTTTGAAAATTATTGCCGATAAGTGTGTGGCTGTAATGAGTGATTGGATTTGTGGCGCAAACGAGGAGGGGTATCACTTTCAAGGCGTAAATTGGGGCAGGGATTTGGAGGAGCCAAGTTTGGTCGCCGATATCAGAAATGTAGTGGACGGGGACCTGTCTCCTGATGGGTTAGGCACGCTTAGTATTGAGCGGGGAATTGAGGTGGGACACGTTTTTTACTTGGGTACAAAATACTCAAAGGCAATGCATGCGACTTTTCTTGACGAGGCTGGTAAACCCCAGTTCATGGAGATGGGATGCTACGGAATTGGCGTGACCCGTGTAGTGGCAGCAGCGATTGAACAAAACCACGATGCTCGAGGAATCATTTGGCCTGACTCAATAGCTCCTTTTACGGTTGTTATTTGTCCCATTGGGATGGATCGAAGTGAGGCTGTCCACAGAGCATCTACTAAGTTATATGAGGACCTTTGCGCTAAGGGCATCGATGTCATATTGGATGACAGGGGAGAGCGGCCAGGCGCTATGTTTGCCGATTGGGAGCTTATAGGCGTACCCCACAGAGTAGTGCTCTCAGACAGGGGACTTAAAGATAACCTAGTTGAATACCAACATAGGATACAAATTGAGCCCTCCAAAATGAGCTTAGATGAAGTTTTCGGCTATTTACTGGCGCATATTTCAGCAGTAAATTAGATTAAGGGACTACAGCGATAAAAGGTACAAGGATGCCAAATAAAGTCATCCCTCGAGCCTGTTGGCTTGCCAGCTTTTGTTGCCTATGGGGGTTGTTTAGCTTTAATATCAACACCGCTTTTGCGGGCGCTCAAAGAGAGGAGGAATTGACAGACTCTTTTCATGCTGTATTGAGTGGCGCACTCTACAACGAACCTCCTCCAGAACCAAGCTCACTGAACAATTTAAAACTCAAGCAAGAGTCCATTGGTTGGATTGGGGATGTGTTGCCGCGATTTACGAGCCACTTAAATGGACGTTTTGGGAAAAATACTTATGCTGAATTGTCCTCTGTTGAATTTCAACGGGTATTTTTACAAACGGTCTGGTATGAATCCAAAAGGTCTGGCTTAGATCCAAATTTAGTATTGGCACTTATCCAGGTAGAGAGTGGATTCAATAAATTCGCCATAAGCTCGGCCGGTGCAGTTGGGTATATGCAGGTGATGCCTTTTTGGGTTTCTAAGGTTGAGTCAAAAATCGCTAATAATGCTCCTCAAAACACTTCGCAAGCGACACTGCTAGACCTCATTGGGCCAAGCGCTAAATTGCTGCATTTGCAAACAAACATAAGATTTGGATGTGTGATTCTTAGACATTACTTGGATTTAGAAAACGAGGAGCTTGTTAAAGCATTAGGCCGCTACAACGGCAACACGCAAGACACCACTTATGCCCAGACAGTGCTTTTAAAAAGAGTTTACTGGAGCTCAAAACACTAGGGGACTGATGTTGATTCATCAGTCCCCTAGTGTTAAGTTTAGTTAGCCAATTTGAAAAAATTGGCCATCCATAAGATTGAAGTTAAAAGATTAAGAAACCAGTACCTTTTGTAACTCACCCGCTTCAAACATTTCAGTCATAATGTCTGAGCCTCCAATGAACTCACCTTTGACATACAGTTGTGGCACGGTTGGCCAATTGCTATATTCTTTGATGCCTTGACGAATATCTGGCTCATCTAATACATTGATAGTCTTAAGTTTGTGTGTATCTACACCACAGGCTTTGATCAGTTGGATTGCGCGACCAGAGAATCCGCACATAGGGAAGCTGGCATTGCCTTTCATAAAAAGAACGATATCGTTGGTTTTGATAAGGTCATCGATTTGTTGGTGAACATCGCTCATAGAAGACTCTCCGCAGTCTGAAAAAGGTTTTAAAAGTCGTATTATTCCATTTTTGGGCGCTGTCCACCAGTGCACCTGCAGATTCCCGCAATGTCATTGCGACTTTGCACGTCTTTTAGGCCATTTTGGCGCAGCAGTGATTGAACCTCTAGACCTTGGTTGTAACCGTGCTCCAGAAGTAGCCAGCCCCCAGGAGTGAGGTGCTCTAGGGCATTTAACGCAATCATTTGCAGATCGTCCAAGCCCTCATCCCCTGAGATAAGTGCTTGCTCAGGCTCAAAAGTTAGAGACGCCAAATGCGTGTCGTTGGCTTTGATGTAGGGTGGATTTGAGATAATTAAATCGAAATTATCTTTTAATGTTTGGCCTTCTAAGGCCTTGAACCAAGAACCTTCTAGGAAATTAATCTCACTTTTGAGTGCTTTTGAATTATGTTTTGCGACCTCTAGAGTGGTCTTTTTAATGTCCGAAGCCCAAACCATGCAACTAGGGAGGTGGTGTTTGATGCTGATGGCAAGGCAACCTGTGCCCGTACCTAGGTCAAGTACTCGAGGAGGTCTTCCAAGGACTTTTGATGTTTTTAAACATTCAATAGCCCATTCAACAAGTGTTTCAGTGTCGGGCCTAGGGATTAGAGTGTCTGGAGTTACTTTAAAGTTGAGGCCATAAAATTCCTTATGTCCAGTGATATAAGCAATGGGCTCAGAGTGATGGGCTCGAGTTACGAATTCAGAAAATTGTTCAAAGATATTAGAAGAAAGTGGGTCTTGGTCGTGAGCAATTAAATAAGCTTTGTCAAATGTGTTTCGACCAAGTGCGTGCAATAACAAAATTTGGATATCGTTTCTCTCCAAACCAAGTGACTTAGCCCAAGAGATAGCGTCTTTAATAAGCATGTAAAGTCTTTTACAAAATGGGCGAGTCTTTTTGTATGCTTACTTGTATAAGCCACCCACCTCAAGTTCTTCGAGTTGCTCGGCCTGTCTGGCATGCTCAAGCGCAGTGATCACTTCCTCCATATCACCCTCCATGATGTAGGTGAGTTTGTACAAAGTCAGATTGATTCGGTGATCGGTTAAGCGGCCTTGAGGAAAGTTGTAGGTTCTAATTCGCTCGCTGCGGTCGCCGCTACCAATGAGTCCTTTGCGAGTGGCGGCTTCTTTGGCTGCGCGCTCAGAGCGCTCTTTTTCCTGAAGTCGAGCTGATAAAACTTGCAACGCGCGCGCTTTGTTTCTATGTTGTGAACGGTCATCTTGGCACTCTGCAACGATTCCTGTGGGCAGATGAGTAACGCGAACAGCTGAGTCAGTCTTGTTAATGTGCTGTCCTCCTGCCCCGCTAGCCCGAAATGTGTCAATTCTTAAATCTGCTGGATTGATCTGCACTGCGACTGCTTCATCGGGTTCAGGTAACACCGCAACGGTACACATACTTGTGTGAATTCTTCCCTGAGTTTCAGTTGTTGGTACTCTTTGGACACGGTGACCACCTGATTCAAACTTAAGCCTGCCGTAAACGTTTGTACCTTCTATACGAATTACGACTTCCCTGTAACCACCCAGTTCACTTTGAGATTCGCTCATCATCTCTACACGCCAACCCATTCGCTCTGAGTAGCGAGAGTACATGCGAAGCAAATCAGAGGCGAAAAGTGCGGACTCATCCCCACCTGTGCCCGCTCTGATCTCTAGATAAGCAGGGCGTGTGTCGTCAGGATCTTTGGGTAGGAGCATACGCTGGAGTTGCGCCTCTAGTTGCTCTAGTTCAGTATCTGCAGCGGCGATTTCTTCTTTGGCCATCTCAAACATCTCATTTGAGTCTGAGTTTTGAGTATCAGAGCTAAGTGAGGAGTTTTCTTCTAAGATCGACTGAGCTTCCTCTTTGTCTGCACAGCGTTGTTTCCACCTCTCAAAGGGTGCAGAAACTGCGCTGACATCGGCGTGTTCTTTGGACAGGCTCATGAACTGAGTCATATCTTTCATGATGTCTTCTCTGGACAACAAGAAGTTCAGTTCCTCAAGACGTTGAGAGTAACGCTCGAGTTGAGAGCGCATAAATGGTTTCATAGCAATTGGGTAAGGATTCGTGCAGCTAGCGGGAGCTGCGCAGGAAGAAATTTTCTATAGATCGGTGTGCTTGTTCACGCGAGTTTGGGTCAGAATGTCTTAGCTCTGTCATCGCACCGTGTAGCATTTTTTGAGTCAAACTCTTAGCTAAGGAGTCTAAAACATGATCAATACTCTCGCCTTTCGCCAGGAGTTTTCGCGCTTTTTGTATCTCCGCCTCGCGCCAAATATCCGCTTGATTGTTGAGTTGCTGAATTAAGGGGACTTCATTTCTCCTTTCCAACCAGCTGACGAAGTTTTCAACACCTGAGTCTATGATGATCTCAGCCTGAGCAACCGCTGCTTGACGGTTGGCCAAGCCACTTTGTACAACCGTTGAAAGATCATCAACGGTGTAGAGGTAGACATCCGAGAGCGATTTCACTTCAGGCTCAATGTCTCTGGGAACTGCCAAATCAACCATGAAGATGGGACGGCGTTTGCGCTGTTTTGAGGCGCGCTCAACAGCGCCCAAGCCAATCAAAGGCAACGTACTAGCGGTACAACTCACTACGATATCGAACTCATGTAAACGATCAGGTAATTCAGCTAAGGCGATGGTGGAGCCACCAAATTGACTAGCTAAGCGCTCACCTCGCTCAATGGTTCTGTTGGCAATCGTGATGGATGTTGGATTTTTAGCTGCAAAGTGAGTGGCACAAAGCTCAATCATCTCGCCAGCGCCGACGAATAAAATCTTTTGATCTTCAAGGTTTTCAAATAATTGGGAGGCCAGACGAACAGCCGCAGCCGCCATACTTATTGAGTGTGCGCCAATCTCTGTAGAGCTTCGCACCAGCTTAGCAACAGAGAAAGAGCGCTCAAACATTTGACTCAGTGTCGTTCCAAGTGCCCCTACATCGCGGGCAGCCCGCACAGCTTCTTTCATTTGACCTAGTATTTGGGGCTCACCCAAAACCATCGAATCTAGCCCGCTGGCAACCCTAAAAGCGTGTCGTGCAGCCTGAGCATCTTCAAGCAAATAAATGTGTTGCTGAAGGATCTCAACACTTACCCCCCCAGAATGAGCCAACCAATCCAAAGTTTGAGGCAGCGAGTGCTTGTCAGAGGCACAGTAAATCTCAGTTCTGTTGCAGGTGGACAAAATTGCTGCTTCAGTTGGGTCTTGCATCTTGCTAAGCAAGCCAGACAAGACTGGACCCAAATGTTCAACGGCAAAGGCAAAGCGACCACGCAAATCGAGTGGAGCGGAAATGTGATTGAGGCCCAAAGCCCAGACTGCCA
>DAITOS010000048.1:17218-22750 GCA_036834025.1 Limnohabitans sp. | reverse complement strand
AGAGCCAGAGCCAGAGCCAGAGCCAGAGCCAGAGCCAGAGCCAGAGCCAGAGCCAAAGCTATAGCTCAACATTTAGATCTTGCTAAATATCAATAAAAACCGATCAACTTATGCTCAATTTTAGAGTTGACCCAATAGAGTAAACGCTTTCAAATATCCTTTTTAAAACTCAAGGACGGTTTACCCTCATTTATTTGCTGGCAATTGATGGTCACTTTTGTCCACGTGTCCAGATGAAAAAGACTGTCATCTCTGGCCAGTGCGAGTGCTTTGAGGGTCGTTTCTTTGATGATAGATCCAGAAACTTGATACTCCTTGACCACAGCACTGACTGACATTTCAGGCTCCCAATTAATTTTATTGTAAGCAGGATGATTCTTTACAGTCTGAATCGCGATGGTCAAACAAGAACTTATCTCGGGACGCTCACCCTCCACGATTAGTTCTTTAAATATTTTGACACTCTTATTGGAAACAGACGAGCCAGCCGCATACAAGGGTTGGGTAAACAAAAGACTCACTGATACAAGAGAGCACAACAAAATGTTTCGCTGATTCACGGGGTCCCCTTTAATGGCTCGAACACTTGAATAACTGCTCCCTTTGCATTTACTACCTCACTTAATTTTTTGCGAATACTTCCCACTAAGGCCGCATTTTGGGGGGTAATCATGTTTAGCTCCTGAAAGACTGGGTTCTTGCGAGTAAGAATCCAGTCAAAGAACAAAAGGGTATCTCTTGCATCTTGATCGTCAGCGCACACCCTCCTGATCAATGAATATGTTACAGCAACAATAGGCCATTGAGGTTGAGGCTGAGTTTGGGACTCAGGTAAACCCTCGCCCGTTTTGACAGGGTAGTAGCTCCCCCCTCTCCAGCGAAACTCGGAACTGCTGAGCTTTAAAAGCTCAAAACTAGGGCTTACAAACCCTTCCCCAACTTTGAGCTGAACAGTAGAGGCCCTGTTGCGCAGTGCGTCCCCATATTCAACATAACCGATTGCTCCAGGGGTTCGGTTGACAGCTTTTATGACTCCCTCAGTGCCTCTGACTGCAAGACCTGTTGGCCATTTGAGCTTTGATCCAATTCCAAAAGTATCAGCCCATTCTTTACTTTCCTTGCTTAAATAGCGGGTAAATACATAACTTGAGCCCGACGCATCCGAGCGAGTAACTACAGTAATGGGCAAATTTGGGAATGTCAAATCAGGATTTAATTCTAAAATTTTGGGATCACTCCAATTTCTTATGTTTCCAGCGTAGATGTCTGACAAAACAGGGCCACTCAATTTAATCCCCCCAACAGGCAGACCTGGCACATTTACGATCGGTGTTATTGAGCTAAAAAACACGGGAAACTGAATAACCTCAAGTAAATCAAGTTCGTACTTGGTGAGGGGAACATCCGTTAAAGCGAAGTCTACAGTTGCAGCTGCTATGCTTTTGATTCCCTCTCCTGAGCCAACAGCCTTGTAGGTGATATCAACCCTGTGAGCTGGGCCGTATTCGCCCAACAACTTTTGCATCAGCGTGTTGGACAAAGATGAACCAGCACCTTGAATCTCATTGTCAGCGGCGTAGCCTGCACTGCTGAACATCCCCATTGCTACAGCAACCATTAACCAAGAGCTAATTGCCTTTAAATAACGATTCATGGAATATTGCCATTATTGGACTTTTTAAATTTAAAGGACCATATTACTCAGTATATATTCAAGAATTATGTCAATTCATACCGAAAATAAACCTAAATAACTAATTTTAGATAGCCCCGATCGATTTTGTCATCTGCAAGTCAAAAAGTTGTCAAAAAATGGCGGAATGAAAAATCAAATCATGACCAACTCACCAAATGAAGGCACCTCTTCATCGGAAAATCGCGACCACAACATCACCAAAGTCGCCCAAGTGGCTATTGTGAGCGGTGCAAATACTGGTATCGGTTCAGTGACTGCGAAGGAGCTTGCAAGGGCAGGCTTTGAAGTTTATTTGGCCTGTAAATCACTGCTCAGAGCACAACCCATTATTGATTCCATCAATGCGCACAATGGACCTGGAAAAGCTTTTTATCTGGAACTTGATTTAGAAAATTTTGAGAGTGTGCGAGCTTGCGCAGAACAATTTTTAAATACAAATAAGCCGCTTCATCTTCTCATCAACAACGCGGGCGTGGCCGGTAAAAAGGGCAAGACCAAAAGTGGATTTGAGATGGCCTTTGGGATTAACCATATGGGCCATTTCTTACTCACCCAATTGTTACTAGATCGTTTGAAATCAAGCTCTCCATCAAGGATCGTTACAGTCGCTAGTCGGGCACACAAAAGAGCTCCAGGCGAGATCAATTGGCTACACACCCTGGAGCCAACAAGGACTTGGACCGGCATCACAGAATATGCTATTTCAAAATTAGCCAATATTCAATTTAGCGCAGAGTTGGCAAAACACTTACACGGAACAGGCGTAGCCACTTACTCCCTTCACCCTGGAGTGGTTCAAACGGAGGTGTGGCGCGAGTTACCTGTTTTTTTAAGACCCTTACTTAAACTGCGAGGAATGCTAACACCCGAAGAAGGAGCACAGACAACCCTTCACTGCGCTTTAGTTGCCCCCCTTGAGCAATCGGGCCTTTATTATGCAAATTCTGCAATTGAATCTCCATCCGTTTTAGCTCAAAATTCAGTGCTCCAAAAACAATTATGGGACCTGAGTCTTCAATGGGTAGACAAATACCTCTAACATTATGAATTCCCCCCCCCTCTGTTTTAAAACAAAGCTACGAGGGTGGGGATCCGGGGATTAAAAAACAACTTTAAAGGCCCCCCTGCCCCTTCTAAGAATTGGAACAATTTGGGGTGGCAACTTATTGCCACTAACGCTATGCATTTCCGTTCTGACTGATACAGACGACACTTTAATTGCCACCACTTTAGAAATCAAAGTAAGAATGAATTCCAAAACTCAAATACGAGCCTCATTAAAGACAATTTTGGTGCGCTTGGAGCAATATTAATCACTTTATACGAATGGCACAAAGTGTGCTCTTAAGATTGGTGCTTTAAATAGTTGTTGTAAAGATTGAAAAAATAGAGGGCCACCCTAGATAACTTTAGTAGTAATTTGGCAGGCGTTTGATCATTAAAAATGGGTAGTAATTTAAACAGCTTAACCACACAAGCTATGCAGGCGCTTTCAACAGCGGCCATAGCTAGCTTTGGCACGGCTGACATACAAGCACTTTCTACAACATTTGTATCCGTTTTAAGTACCTCCCAAGTTGCAAAACTAAGCTCCCTGCAAATCACTGCTCTTAGCAGCACACAACTTAATTCACTCAATAGCACTGAAGTTGCAGCCCTGAACTCATCTGCATTACAAGCACTGAGTACCGCTCAAATTAATTCACTGACAAGCAACGTTTTTTCCTCACTAACAAGTGCCCAGTTGCAAGTGCTCTCATCTAAACAGTTGAATAGCATAAGCTCAAGCGCACTAACAAACTTAAACAGCCAACAAATTGTTGCCCTAAGCACAACTCAGATTTTCAACCTAAGCACTGCGCAAATCGCGAATTTAACGACCGATGAATTTAGCTCACTCACCACGGCTCAACAACAAGTACTTTCTACCAAACAGATCGCAGCCTTAACTACCAACCAAATTGCATCATTAAAGACTCAGAATGCAAGGGTATTGAGCTCAAATCAAATTCAAGCCCTGAGCAGCTTCCAACTGAATTCGCTTTCCACTGCGTCCGTTGTATCTTTATCGACATCTGACATTAAGGCACTTAGCTCGGTGCAGATTTCTAATCTA
Source organism: Limnohabitans sp. (assembly GCA_036834025.1). Classification (GTDB taxonomy): domain Bacteria; phylum Pseudomonadota; class Gammaproteobacteria; order Burkholderiales; family Burkholderiaceae_C; genus Limnohabitans. The sequence continues at coordinate 18,938 of DAITOS010000048.1, read as the reverse complement.
AGCACTCAGAACTTAACCGCACTCACCACGACCCAAATAAGTGCACTAGATACTTCACAAATTTTATCAATTACGACTTTACAACTTAACGCCCTAACGAGTTTGTCAATTGCTGCTTTTAGCAACTCAGATATCCAAGCTCTTAGCACAACACAAATTGCAAGTCTGTCAACAAGTTTATTTAGCACTCTCAAAACAAGTCAACTCCAAGCGCTTACAACCAAACAAATTACTTCGTTAACAACGAACGAAATTGCAGCGATTACAACGCAAAATGCAAATGCATTTCTTACCAATCAAATCCAAAAGTTAAGCTCACTACAGTTGAACTCTTTAAGTACAAGTGCCTTAAGTTCATTAACCACTGCAGGAATCAATGCTTTAAACACATCTCAGATAGTCAGTCTAGGTACACAAACCTTTGCCTCTTTAACAACTGCACAATTAAATGCATTAAGCTCGGCACAAATTCAATCGATAACGACAACACAGATAAACGCACTGGCTACGTCCACATTTGCGGCTATTGCGACGACAAGTATTCAAGCGCTGACATCCCAACAAATCGCAGGAATTTACACATCTACTTTTGCTGGGCTAAGCAGCATTCAAATTAAAACCCTTAGTTCGAATCAAATAGTTGGACTCAGTACATCTAATATTGTGCTCTTATCAACGAGTGGTATTAACTTACTAAGCACATCGCAGCTACCAGGCTTAAGTAGTGCACAAATTAATGCACTAACGACAGATCAAATTGCGGTCCTTAGTACAAGCGGTGTAGCTTCATTAACATCATCACAAATCAGCGGATTCAATACAACTATATTGAATACACTAAGTACAAGTCAATTTACAAGCCTTACGTCATCGGCCTTGATTGGCCTAAACACCTCAGATGTTTTAAACTTAACGTCTTCCGATATTGCGATAATTACATCCTCACAAATCAGGGGCTTAACGTCCTCGAGTTTAAACACGTTAACCAGCGATGAAATCGCAAGCATCACAACCACCAACATTGCAACGCTTTCAAATACTCAGGTATCAAGTTTAAACTCAACAGCGACTTTATCGCTCACTACGTCGCAAATCGCCTCTCTTACTACAAATCAGGTATCTGCTCTAACTTATTTGCAAATCAATGAACTAACAACTGCTCAATTGTCTGCATTAAGTACAAACGATATATTGGCGCTAACTGCGGATCAAGTTATTTTAATGTCCTCTAGCACATTAGATTCTTTAGCAACCAATCAACTTTTGGCACTGGGTTCAAATCAGATCACGAATTTGAACAATACAGCAATTTCTTCACTCTCAACTTATCAAGTATCCATACTCACCACAACTCAGGCTTTGGGGCTTAACAGCGCACAGTTGAACAGTTTAGGCACACTCAATATTCAAGCGATTTCGACAGCAAATATTCAAACTTTGCAATCAAGTCAAATTATTGGATTGAATTCAGTTGCAATTGCTGAGCTCAGTACTACGCAAATGAGGAGTCTAACCTCTACACAAATAAAAACACTTAGCACCTTACAAATCAACAACTTAGCTAGCACCCAGTTAGAGGCACTTAGTTCATCTCAAATAGTTGCACTAACTTCAAATCAAATATACGGAGTTACGTCTAGCACATTAGCAGCATTAACAAGTGATCAACAACAATCACTAACCTCCAGTCAATTCAATGCCTTGAGCACCTTGAATATAA
>DAITOS010000048.1:15498-17118 GCA_036834025.1 Limnohabitans sp. | reverse complement strand
ACCAAATCATTATTAGCATTAAGTACTCTAGATTACCAAGCGTTGCAATCAAATCAGATTACGGGGCTTACGTCTTATCAATTAAACACCCTAAATACGCTCAATTTGCAGGCAATTAGTAGCACCTCAATTGCGAGTCTTACGACTCAACAGGTGATCAATCTGAGTACTTCTGAATTTTCTAGTTTAACCTCAACTCAGGTGAGTGGACTTACTACAAACCAAATTAGCACTCTAACGAGTACTCAAATAAGCTCACTAATTACCCCACAAATTCAATCGTTAACTACCAACCAATTACCCGCATTAACTACTAACCAAATTGCCTCTTTAAATACGATTTTTGTCAGTACATTAAACACAACCCAACAACAATCCATTACCAGCGACCAAATTAATGTGCTTAGCACATCAGCCATTAACACGCTGAGTACATCACAGGTTCAAAGTTTGCTGTCTACTCAAATTTTGGGGCTAAATAGTAGCCAACTGGCCACAATATCCACTAACAATATTGCAGCCCTTAATTCGAGTACTTTTGCTGCTTTGCAAAGTAGTTTAATCTCCCTCCTAGGAACAGATCAATTTTCAGCGCTTACAACCAGTGAGTATCAAAGCCTCACCCCATCGCAGGTTAACGGATTAACTTCGGTCGAAATCAATTTAATTACAACATCTGGACTTATTGGATTGAGCACGAGCGCAATACAACAATTAAGTTCCTCTCAGCTATCTTTCCTGTCCACAAACAATATCAGTAACTTGACCACGGGACAAGTTGCCGTTCTCACTTCAAATCAGATAAATAGCTTCAATTCTTTACAACTTAATGCACTTTCGACCAACCAGCTGAATCAAATTTCAACACTTGATTTTAGTAATTTAAACACATATGGAATTTCTGTCCTTAGCACCACGTTAGCTAACGTCATCAACTCTGCTCAATTTAAGGCTCTTAGCTCGTTGCAACTTCAGGCCTTAAGCACCCAAGACGTAAATGTATTGTCTTCTACTAACTCTGGACTGTTGAGTTCGTTTCAAATTATTGGATTAACAAGCAATCAAATTCAATCCCTCACCACAACGGATGTAAGTACTTTACTTCCCTCCTCACTTGCCGCTTTAAGCACACAGCAAATATTTTCATTATTTGACAATCAAGTAAATAGTCTCACCACATCTCAAGTTTTAAGTATTGCTTCATCACAAATTTCTAGCTTAACAACCGAGCAGATTAATTCCTTTTCAAGTACGAGTTGGCAAGCACTAAGCTCGCAACAAATCTCTTCCTTAACAAATAATGATTTTACTAATCTGAGCACTCAACTTGCATCTGCTCTTACTTCAAGTCAAATCATTGGAGTGGGGACTTTACAAATTGAGTTATTAAATACAGCAAACATTATTTCTCTGAGCAGCAGCACTTTATACAGTTTAAATAGCTCACAAATCCAAGCTCTATTTACCAATCAAATTCAAACGCTGTCCACAGCCCAGTTTAGCAATTTAAGCTCTTCACAAATATCGTGGCTCTTGACAAATCAATTGAATGCTTTAAGCACCGTGCAGCTGGCAACTCTTAGCACAAACGACATCTTAGCCCTAGGTACATCGCAGATC
>DAITOS010000048.1:15236-15398 GCA_036834025.1 Limnohabitans sp. | reverse complement strand
CAAGTTTAAGCACTTATGACATATTAGCTTTAACAACAGCACAGATCGCTGGGCTGAATTCCTACGGTCTCAATACCCTAGGAACTGATCAGTTTCAACAACTTAGTTCTGAGCAGATTGCAGTCGTTGCTAAGTCTAAGATTACAGCGCTTAGCACCGCTC
>DAITOS010000048.1:0-15136 GCA_036834025.1 Limnohabitans sp. | reverse complement strand
CCTCAGATATTCTTGCTCTAGGTACTGACCAAATCTCGGGACTATCTTCTTTTGCATTGAACTCCCTTGGAACTGATCAGTTCCAACAACTCAGCTCTGAGCAGATTGCAGTCGTTGCTAAGTCTAAGATTACAGCGCTTAGCACCGCTCAAGCGTCTAGTCTCACATCCTCTCAAATTCTAGGATTTAGCACTGCTCAGATCTCAGCTCTCAGTTCTGCAAATCTGGCTCTGCTGTCAACCAGTACAACGGTCTCTTTAAACAGTCTTCAACTCGAGAGCCTTAGCTCCACACAAATCTTAGCTTTAAAGACCGATCAGCTCAGCACCTTCACGACCGATCAGATTGCAGCTCTTTGGAGCAATCAGTTAAACAGCATGACAAGCGCTCAGCTGATCGCTCTTGGCACCTCAGATATTCTTGCTCTAGGTACTGACCAAATCTCGGGACTATCTTCTTTTGCTTTAAACGCATTAAATTCAGAACAATTCCAACAGTTTACGACTCAACAAATTTCAGTTATTTCAAACTCCGCCTTCACTAACCTTGGTACATCTCAAGTTAGCTATCTTTTGACCAATCAAATAACTGGGATTACAAGTTCTCAAATTGGTGCGCTGACCTCTCGCAATTTTGGAGCACTTTCAACACTACAGATTTCCACACTCAACACTTTACAAATAAGTCAAATTACATCTGCTGATATTAGCGGTCTCAGTATGGCCCAAGTCAGTGCGATAACAACTTCGGATGCAACAGCGTTAGCGAGTGCGCCTTATGCAAAATATCAAACACTTGTGAGTCCACTGGTATTAGACTTAAGTGGTGTTACTGAATTATTCTCGGGAGATATTAATGTTTTAGCAAGTTCAGATTTATCACCACTAGCTTCAAATCATTCAAGTGGTCGCATTCAAACGCTTTCGCTTGCTGAGTCTGGTGTTTCATTTGATCTTGCCAACACTGGTAACAACAATGCAAATGTAGGATGGATAACCCCCGGTGAAGGATTTCTAGTAAACCTACCCCAGGGGGTAAAAACAATTGACAACGGCTCAGAATTATTTGGAACGGCTACACAGATTCCTGGTGGACAATCTGCATCAAACGGATTTGCAGCTTTGTCTGTTTTTGATTCCAATAATGACGGAACTATTGATAGTAGTGATCCTATATTTAGCAAATTACAGGTTTGGGTTGATACTGGACTCAAGGGTACAACTCCAGTAGGAGAGCTTTTTTCACTCAGTCAGTTAAATATTCAATCCATCAATTTAAATGCAAGCGTCTCAGGGACTGAAAACAACGGAAACGTAATAGGCCTTGTATCCAGTTTTACAACGTCCAATGGGCAATCTCATGAAATAGCAGACGTTTGGCTTGCTTCAACAGATAGCTCAGGCTCCACCATTAATCAGTTGGCTAATTTATTAAATCAATATTCATCTACAGGTTCTAACACAAACCTAACTGGGCAAGGGGTTGCAGACTCTCAGCCCAATGAAAATACTAAGACATCAAATGCTTTGGTATCACAACAGAACTCAGCCTCAAATCATACACAGATGAGTTCGGCAAACTTAATGGCCTCTGCACTTGCTCAGTACAACCAAAGCGCACAGATCGCTGGCTCAAATCAAATGGGTTCAGGTCCCACATTGACAAGCAATAATATAACCAATCAACCCACAGATATTAATACGCTGACAACTTTTTCAAATAATAAAAGTTGATCCTCACTTTGCAGTAATTTCTTTAACTAGGTGCTCGGCTCCGTAAACTTTGTCAAGCACCTCGACAAAAGCACTGCTGTCAACAGAAATTGCGCGATTCAATTTCTCGTTGAACCAAAAACTTCCTCCTAAAGAGTGGATATTGCCATCAAAAACAAGTCCCACTAACTCGGCTTTGGTGTTTAAAACTGGACTGCCTGAGTTTCCACCAATGATGTCGTTGGTACTGGAGAAATTAAATTTCTTGTCTAAACTCAGCTTTTCTTTGGCATTCAACCAAGATGGTGGTAGCTTGAAAGGTTCAAATCCTGTAGCTCTTTCATAAGCACCTCCTAATTTTGTGAACGGAGATACCGCCCTATCTCCTTCCTTCCAGCCTTTAACAAGACCGTAAGACATTCGAAAGGTGAAAGTCGCGTCAGGATAAAGTCGATCGCCATTCATCTGGAATTTTGCTTTAGCAATTTTCTCAGTAGCTTTCGTAATTACCGACTCAATTTCGCCTTCGTATTTTAGGCGCAACGATCTCGCAACAGGGTCAACTTTTAATGCAAGTTGGATAAACGGGTCTTGACTCTCCAAAATAGCAGCAACCCCACCGCTCCATAAGCGTTTGCGCTCAACGATCTGATCAAGTTTTGTGTTGTCAATCCATGTTGTAGCAAGCTCTTTGGGAGACGATTTACCCAGAACCAAAGTCACAAATAGGTCATCTGCCCCTAGAAGCTCTCTCATTTTCGTGAGCGAGAAATTAAGTTTCAATTTTTCAAAGTCGGGGTAAATGGGAGCTTGACTGAAAAGCTGAGCCTCCAATTGAGGAAGTGCAGAATCGTTGTATTCCGGTAATCTCTCAGGATTGGGCTTGGAAAGCTCATAAGCCCCGCGCACTAATATACGGGCAATCTTGTAATATTCAGATTCAAATGCCTGGGATCTCTCAACTTGACTCAGTCGTACAGCCATAGCATCTGATTTAAGTTGCGCTTTCTCAATATCTTGCCAAGCAGAACCAACCTCTTTGATTAAGGTGGGGCTAGAAGAAACATATTTTCTAAGCCTATTTTCCTCGATCTCTTTTTGCTTGATAAGTGAGCCATCCAACAACGCCTGGAGTTGACCGTGAATGACTTTATAAGAATTTTCAACTCTAAAAAGCGCTCTTGTACTCACCCTTTTAGGCTCAGCTCCGCTGCTTTGGTAGTGTGTCAATAGTCCACGGTACTCTGAGAGCATAGGCAAAACATTGACTGCTAAATTTTCTCTTACGCTCAGCAACTGTGCAACGGTCAAACCCCTTTGCGTGGAACCAGGATTCCCTAATATGAAAACTGGATCATTCTCAAAGGGCCCTGTTAAGCTAACTTTAAAGTAATCGTCCTGCGTTAATTGAAGCGGTTTATCGTTCTCGTAAACTCTAATCAATGACATATCAAAATCAAAACGCGGGAAATTAAAATTATCCGGATCGCCTCCAAAAAAGGCGATTGATAACTCAGGAGCAAAAACTAGCCGAACATCTTGAAATCTTCTATATTTATAAAGCTTGTATTGTCCACCCTGATACAGACTGACTACATCACAACGCACCCTCTCACGGTCTTTTTCAGCGCATTCAGAGGTGAGCTTTGCCTTGGTTGCGTTTTGAGCGAGTTTAAAGGCGGCTCCTGATAAATTTTGAGTAGCTACTTTAATCTTCTCAGTTACATCACTAATTTGTTCAAGTCTATTGATCTCCATGGCTGGACAAACTCTCTCTTTGTCCCTTGATTCGGCTAAGAATCCTTGCTCCAAATAGTTCTTTTGCGGAGTGGATAACTCCTGCGCGCAAAGTGATATGCAGTGATGGTTGGTCAGGACAAGCCCGTCCTTGGAGATAAATGACGCAGAGCACCCCCCTGCAATTCTCGCGGAGCCCCTCATCGCTTTACCGATCCACTCTGAATTAGGTTGCCAACCTATATCACTCTGCATTTTTTTCAAGGGGGGATTATCAATTGTCCACATCCCCTCTTCAGCCTGAACACAGAAAACACCAACAATTAAGAGCCCGAGTGCAACGATTGAATTTTTATTCAACCCATTAAATTTACTCATATTTTTATTTGGTTTTTGGTACCACTATTCATCATGCGGGTCAAAAATGGACTGATGATAAAGAGTATTACACCGGCTGATATGCTGATCGTTGCAAGAAAAGGATACAGTGAGAAGTCACTATTTTTAAGTATTGCTTCAAGCGCTCCAGCCATATAACCAGCAATTGCGCTTGATAACAACCAAACTCCCATTAACAATGCGCTGAGTTTTGCTGGTGCCACCCTAGATACCATTGCAAGACCTATAGGTGAGAGCATTAATTCACCTAGGGTGTGTATGGCATAAACCATAAACAGCCACTGAGGTCCTACACGCCCAATAGTATCTGATAGATTCTGTGCATAAGACATCACTACGAATCCAAGTCCAAGCACGATCATCCCAAGGGATTGCTTACCGACATCGCTTAAGGCATATTTGCTGCTATCTAATTTCGTCCAGCCCATAGAAAATAGGGGTGCCAATAAAACAATGAGTGCTGGATTAATGGCCTGGAAAGAAGACGCTGGAATCAAAAAGCCAAATACCTCTCGATCTGTATTTTTATCGGCAAATAAAGTCAAAGTGCCGCCTGCTTGCTCAAAGCCAGTCCAAAAAACTATCACAAAAAGCATCACAATAAAGACAGAAATAACTCTTGCCCAGTCGGAAGCGGTCATTGGGCCGTTTGAATCTGAGTGACTGGCGCTTAGCGTGCCTGCAGAATTTGACTTTGAATTGAGTAGGTAAGTTAGTACGCCGCCAAGTCCTATCAACTCAAGAATAAGCTTTTGTGTTTTAGTGAGTTGATCTAACCATGGGCTAAAAAACTCAAAACCATAAATGACTGCACATACAAAAGCAACCAAAGCCCCAACCCAAGTGAGGAGTAACTTCGCATCTGAAAAATCCACAGGATTTTGATGTTCTTTTAATCCTGCTCGACCAAGCTTGGCCTGCCCCAAAAGCAATTGCATGACGCCAAGAGTCATTCCCACCCCAGCGCAGGCAAACCCATAGTGCCATCCAACTTTCTCACCCAAAGTGCCGGCAACTAAAGGCGCCAAAAAGGCTCCTAAATTAATCCCCATATAAAAAATAGAATACCCACCGGCCCTCTTACTCTCCTCACCTGGACCATAAAGATCCCCCACGAGAGATGATGTATTGGGCTTGAAAAATCCATTACCAACGATCAGCAACCCCAGAGCTACATAGAGTAGGGATTCAAAAGCCATGCAAAAATGCCCCAATACCATTAACATGGCACCAATCAAAAGGGCTCTTCTTTTGCCTAAATATTTATCAGCAATCGCTCCACCGTATATAGGAGTAAGGTAAACAAGACCCGTGTAAATTCCGTAAAGGGCAAGAGCGTTTTCTCGTGTGTAAGAAAGCGAATTAATGAGGTACAGCACCAAAAGAGAACGCATTCCGTAGTAACTAAAGCGTTCCCACATTTCAGTAAAGAAAATGACTCTTAACCCAGGGGGTTGACGAGAATCATTTTTTGATTCTTGGGGTTCTTGATCCGTTTGAGTAAAACTAGATGTTTGTGGGGTACTCATATATCTATTAAACCTTTATAAATCTAGAAAAAGAGGATGTGTTAAACCTGAAAAACGCCTTTATTCCAACCTAAATGTGAATTCCTGCGTCGCAGTGACCGCATCTGTTTCTGTCTTGCATTTGTACTGCATCATCGCTTCCTTGACCGCAGCATGAAACACTCTGGGTCCCGATAATATAGTGACTTCCTTGACATCCCCGTTTTGCACCAAGATTTGAGCCCTGACGACGCCTTCCACGTTGTCCCTTATGGCCTTGACTGGCATTTCAGGCCTGACTTGTTTGGGACAAACAATTCCGATGTCTTGCTTGCCTGTCAGTCCTTTAGGAGCGGGAGGCGCTATGACGGCCGGCCCAGGGGGGGGAGGAGCAGTTACTGCAGTGATTGTCGGGGCTTGCTGGGTAGGTGCCTGCACCTCAGGAGGAGGTACGAAAGGCATCGGCATGGTTTTAGGCATGTCCGGTTGGGGCTTTTCTATCTTCTTGGGCGGAGGGGGCGGGGGCGGAATGATCACCTCTTGAATCACCGTTGCAGTGAGAGGCTTACTGATGATTTTCAATCCCTTTTGCGCCATCCCAGTGATCAACAAATAAAGCACCAAGACGTGTATACCCACAACGATTCCCCAACCCAAGCCGCTTTTCTTGGATTGCTCATATTGGTGAACGGAACTGCGCGCGCTCATTGGATAAATTGCTCGCTGCCGATCACCGCGATCTTGGTCAAACCCATGCGCTTTGATGTTGCTAACACGTTTGCAAATACAGAGTATTTGCAGTTCTTGTTGGGACGCAAATGCACCTCCGGTTGGAAGCTTTGTTGGGCAATCTCGGCCATGTCCTTGGCGAGAACCTCTGGGGTGACGGAGGAGCCCTGCCAGTAGACTACATTGTTTTGGTCGATATCAATTTTAATAATTTGTGGCTTGTCCAAATTGCTCGGCGGTACGCCCACCGGCATATCCAAGTTGATGGCATGCAGTTGAATTGGAATCGTGATGATCAGCATCACCAAGAGCACCAACATCACGTCAATCAAGGGTGTCGTGTTCATATCCATCATGACTTCCATGGATTGGATTTTTCGCCTCAGTTTAGATTCTTTTATTGCCATACCGTAAATTCATTTATAAAGGAGTATCGATTCAAATCTAGATCAGACAAGACTTACAAAGAGCGAGCGGGGGGCTCGGTGATAAACGCAACTTTGCTAATCCCTGCCCTTTGACATGCCAAGAGTATTTTGCCCACGCCCTCGTAGTTACCGTCCATATCGCCCCTGATTTGGATCTCAGGTTGAGGCCTCAGTTTGGATTTGGTCTTCAGTTTTTCAACCAATGTATCTACGTTGGGCATCTTGGACTCGTAAAGATATATCGCCCCAACTTTGTCAACCGAAATAATCACATTCTCTGGCTTTGTTTCCCGGATCTCTACCCGCTCCTTGGGCAGAGCAACTGGGATGGATGTATTCACTACCGGAACTGTGATCAAAAAGATGATCAAGAGCACCAACATCACATCCACCAAGGGAGTGGTGTTGATAGCGGAGATGATCTCACTATCGCTTGAGCCAACATTCATTGCCATGGGGGAGTCCTGATTTGCAGTCTAAGGGAGTATTTAGCGGAGGAGTTTGTGAAGAAAATTGCGTTTATTACTTGGCATTCAAACTCGGCGTTTAAGCAGCACGCCCTTCAGATCCAGTCAATACGCCGTTAAGCTCCTCGCTGAACTCTTTCACATCGTCCATTACTTCCTTGTTTTTCTTGGCCAAGTAGTTATATCCAAGCACTGCAGGAATAGCAACAGCCAAACCAATAGCGGTCATGATCAAAGCCTCCCCCACAGGACCAGCAACTTTATCAATTGAAGCTTGCCCAGAAATACCGATGGCCGTGAGTGCATGGTAGATCCCCCAGACCGTTCCGAAAAGGCCCACAAAGGGAGAGGTCGATCCAACGGTTGCAAGGAAAGACAAACCACTTTGAGACTTGTTTTGTACTGTATCAACTGCACTTTGGATGTTCATCTGCAACCAATCGTTTTGAGGAATGTTCTTCTTCAGTCCTGTGTGCGTTTTGATGGCCCCTGCGCCTGACTCGGCGATAAAGCGGTAGGGACTCTTCTCCTCTAACTTAGATGCCCCTTGGGTCACGGAGGGTTCACCCCAGAAATGAGCATCTGCTTGGGCAGATTGCTCCGCCATTTTACGGTTCACAAGTATTTTGGAAACAATAATGTACCAACTCCCCACACTCATAATCAGGAGCAACAAGAGAACAAACTTTGTAATACTGTCTGATCCGTCCCACAACGCCCCAATACCGTATGGATTGGTTACCAACTCTGCGTTTACGTTTGCACCGCTTTGCCCTTCCGCAGGGTTTTGCGCATATGCCATTTGAAAAAAACCAAATATCAAAGAAATTGATGTTCCCACCAAAAACGAACGAAAAGAATGCATTCTGGAAAGAGCTATCAAGATAGAACCTCTATAAATCTAAAGTTTGAAGAAATAGTGACAAAAAGCATCGCTAAGGGATTAAAAATTAATAAATTACTAACTTTTAATTCAATTAAGCGAACTAAATGTAACAATAATTGAAATTTACTACAAATTTCAAGTTATTTAAATCCGGGAAGCTATTTATTTTTCACCTCAGAAATTTAATATTTCTAAAGTACTAATTATTTATGATTAATCTTGTATGTTGTAAATAATGATCGTAATGTCCGAATATAAATTAATAATAAACCAAGCACACGGACTTTAATAATGATTCCAAAATTAAAACTGGTCATGTTTGACTTAGATGGTACTTTAATCAATACCGCGCCTGAAATTGCTCTTGCAACCAATGATACCCTTAGCGAACTGGGTAAAACCCCAGTTAGCCTGTCACAAGTCATAGACTGGATTGGTCACGGTACTCAAGAGTTGTTGATCCGTGCACTGGCTCATGCTTTTAAAAAATCTACACAAGAAATTCGAAATTGGGACGAACGTGCAATGATTCAAACCACGTTTGACAAGCACTACTTGCTAAGATGCGGCACACAAAGCACTCTATACCCAGGGGTTCGAGAGGTTATTGATAAATTAAAGATTGCCGGATTACTCCTCACAATCATCACGAACAAAGAGTCTAAATTCACAGAAAGAATTCTTAAGGCACATCAACTGGAGAATATATTCGAAATGGTTATCTCGGGTGACACCCTTGACACAAAGAAACCTGATCCTAGTTGTATTGAAATGTGCTTAAAAAAATATCAGGTTAAAGCTATTGAGAGTCTTTTTGTTGGGGATTCATCAACCGACGCTCAAACTGCGAAAAATGGAGGCATTAAAGTTTGGCTTATGCCGTATGGTTACAACCAGGGAGTTCCCCTAGAGGAGTCAAAACCAGACTATATTGCATCAGGATTTGAAGATATTTTGAATCTAATCTAAATGTAAGAAACTGTAAAAAAAGTATATTGTCTATTAAAGAACAGTCTTATTATTTAACAAGCGGATTTTCAATATCAAGTACATCAAGATACTCAGGGTTATTGAACAGATTTGGATCGTCCAAATACTGATGGATCCAATCTATGGAATCGCAACCAAAGAAGATTCGGTTATCAATACTAACTGTGGGTACTCCAAATACGCCACTTTGCGCTGCCTCATTTGTATTTTTGACCAACTGGGTCTTAACAGGCTCATCTGTTGGTTTGGGTGTGTCTGCACTAAGACCTATACATTGGCAAAATTCTGACCACCCAACATCAACATCACCGCCCTGCGCCCAAACGAAATCGAAAGCCTTATCTAACATGGGAAAGTCGGCAGAGTGCTTTAGAAGTAGCCTTTGTACTGCAGAACTAGAGAATGGATGCTTCCTGGGCATTTTAAATTTAACTCCCATCAGGCTTGCCTGCCAGACGCAGAACTCATAGGTGTGATTTCTTTTAGCGGGTACTTCAGCAGGACCCATATTATTTTGGATTTTCAAAATACCTGGTAAAAATATGGGGACCGGAACTAGCTCGAGTCGATCCACAAGAGACTGCCTTTGTTTTAGAAACAAATAGGAGAATGGGGAAAGTATGTCGTAGTAAAAATTAGCAGTTTTCTTCATACCAACTCTCCAATTTAAAAAATGTTTACTACTGCAAGGGCGTTAAAAGCTTTTCCAGCATATTAGGCCCAGTACCCAATCTCTCTAGCTTTGGATACTTAAGTCCATCATGATAATTTACACTGATAGTTCTGTAACGATCATCCGCTTTAATGATTAAGCTGATAGGCTCAGATGTTTTAGTGGCCTCAACAATGGCCTGCCTGAGAACTTCTGGACTGCATGGAATGCCGTTAACCGCAACGATCACAGCATCAATTGTTAGACCAGCCTTGAACGCTGGACCTTCCCATTGAACTTCCTTTACCTTATTTGATTCGCCAAGGGTTAATCCAATTGAATAGGTTAAAGTGGTTTGTTTTCGAATTGAGTCGTTACCCTTAATATAGTCTGAGGGTGTATCGGTGTAGGCAAGTTTATAGCCCGCTCTGGTCAACCCATCAAGAGGTGCTCGAAGATCATTGCTATTAAGTCTTTTTCTCAAAAAACTGGTCCAATCGTAGACAAGGACATCGTTTAGAGTCTTTACAACGTCTTGAAACGTGTAGGTAAGTGGTACATATGAACCATTTTCTACTCCAAAAAACAATCTTGCAAAATCATCCAAAGATTTTTTTCCAGCAGTCTTCTCCCTAATGAGGGTATCTACATCAAGCCAAATCAGTAACCCCTCATCATAATAATCTAAACCTCGAAGCCAACTACTCTCCCCCCTATTAGACCTTGCGCCTAAGATCTCATCATTGGTTGTATCCTGAAGATTTCTCCAGGCTCGACCAGGCATATTATCCAGACGTGCTGCAAGCACTGCAATGCTATCAAGGGTCTGCTGCTGAGTCATGAGACCACTTCTCGCTGCAAGCACTTTGCCCCAAAATTGAGTTTGCCCTTCATAAACCCATAGCAAACTGTTTTGCATGGGTCTATTGAAGTCAGGCGTCCATAAATCAGCGGGTCTACGAAACTTCCCGTTCCATGAGTGGGTAAATTCATGAGCTAAAAGATCTCTGTGTGGGGCCATAGCGTCCCAATCAGTGAAATATTTTGGTAGGTATCCATTTTCACTTGATCGGTGGTGTTCAATGCCCACAAATCCAATTGGTTCACTAAGAGTTAATAAAAAATCATAATGATCATAGTGATGTGAACCAAAGACTTTGGTGGCTTGTTGAACCAATTTTTTATGGGCATCAATTTGCTCAGGCTTTGCCTCTAAACTAGAAAGCACATCAGCAAAAACATTCAAACGAACGGGGGCTGAGGAGCCAGGATCTAGATCAAAAGACTTAAAGTGTTTACCAGCAAACAAAGGCGAGTCAACCAGAGTTTCAAAAGTCGTCTCCTTAAAAGTGGTCACTCCCGCAGATTCAGACGCGCCGTCGAGTGCCGAGGCCCTGCCCCAACCCAATGGTAATTTGACACTTGGCTGTATTTTTATTCCACTGACTCTGTAGCCCGCAGGGTAAAGTGCCAAAGTGTGCCACTTCACAATCAATATGTCGCTAGTAGCGGTTGTCCCGCTAAACGAGGTCTGTGAGCCGGCCTGTAGAGTAATTTCAATGTTTAGTTCAGTCGCGCCGACGGGCACATCCAAATGAAACGCAGTCATCTCAAGTGTATCGCGCTCCCATGCAATACGTTTTCCATTTGCTTTGATAACGAGTCCAGCAAACCTGGATATTGGTCCATCGGGCGCGTGTTCGCCTGGAAGCCATTTAGGGAAGAGCAATGTCATCTTGCCCGAGGCCTTAACAGGAATCGACTCCTTTACCCTAAAAATATGGAGTAGATTCTCAGAGGCATCTACTTCTAATTTAATAACACCAGGGTACTCAGAGGCAGTTGCCTCAGCAATTGCAGGTGGTAACTTAACTGGAATAGGCTTTACTTGAGCAACACAAAACTGCGATGCAATCAAACATAAAACCAATGCATCAAGTAAAAAAAAATTTCTCATCCAAAAGGTACCTTAAAATTAATGTTAATTCATTTTCACTTAAAACTCAGTCCGTGTTTTATTCTCTAAGTGTGAAGTATGACTGAGTTTGTCAATGATTAAATGACAGCCTTATAACTACTAGGTTTCTCAGGCTACCAAAGGGTAATTCTTTGCGCGGGAGGTAAATACATCTTATCTCCTTCACGTACCCCAAATGCTTTATAAAAAGCATCAGAGTTCATCAAAGGCAAACGCCCCCTGAATTTTCCGGGTGAATGAGGATCAGATTTGATTCGCATAATTGCCTCTTCATCTCGAATTTTTTCTCTCCAGACCTGTGCATAGCCGTAAAAAAATCTTTGCTCACCAGTTAGTCCGTCTATCACAGTAGAAGGTTTTCCGTTTAAGGAAATTTCGTAGGCTTTAAATGCTATTTCTAATCCAGAGTTATCTGCAATGTTTTCCCCAAGCGTTAACTCTCCGTTGACGGGAAAGCCTGGGACGGGAGAATAAGCTGAGTATTGCAAAACATAACCCTGGGTTCGCGTTTTGAAGTTTTTCATATCCTCATTCGTGAACCATCCTGGCTGCCCTAGCAGTCGACCGCTTCCATCGTATTGGCTACCTTTGTCATCAAATCCATGGCTGATCTCATGGCCAATAACAGCGCCAATCGAGCCATAGTTCACTGCATCGTCGGCCTCAAGGTTAAAGAACGGAAATTGAAGTATGCCTGCTGGAAATACAATTTCATTCCACTGGGGACTGTAATATGCATTCACCGTTTGCGGTGACATATGCCACTCAGATCGGTCTATTGGTTTACCAATCTTTTCTAAATCCCTGCGGTAATCAAACTGATTTGCAGCTATGACGTTACCCACTAAATCAGTGCGCTCAAAATTTAGAGACGAGTAGTCGCGCCATTTATCGGGGTATCCAATCTTGGTCTTAAAAGTGGCAAGTTTCTCTAAAGCCTTTGCTTTGGTCTGTGGGGTCATCCAACTCAGATTTTCAATGTCCTGTTTATAGGCAACGAGTAAATTTTTAACCAATTTGTCCATACGAGACTTTGCCTCGGCTGGAAAGTACTCTGCCACATACTGCTTACCAAGTGCTTCCCCCATACACTGCTCGACTAACATTAAGCCTCTCTTCCACCTTGGTTTTTGACTTGGGATACCACTAAGCTCAGTTCCGTAAAAAGAAAAACGCGTATCTACAAAATCTTTTGATAGGTAGGGAGACATGTCCTTGACAAGGTGAAACTTAAAGTAAGACTTCCAAATCTCTACGGGTTGGTTGGCTAGCAGTAAAGATAAAGCTTGAAAATAACTGGGTTGATTTACCGCTAGTACTTCAGTTGCTTTGTTTGCCCCCGCTGATTTGAAATAATTTTGCCAATCAAATCCTGGCATTAGGTCCTTAAGCTCTTTGAGTGAGACTTTGTTGTAAGTCTTAACTGGGTCCCGGTTCTCTACCTTAGTCCACTGAATTTTCGCCAATTCAGTTTCTAGATTTAAAACCTCTTGGGCATGTTGAGCAGCACTTTTATCCCCCATCAACCTGAACTGTTTTTCAATGTAGAGCAGGTAACTAGCTCGTATTTTCTCAAGCTTTGGATCGTTTTGTAAATAGTAGTCTCTGTCTGGTAAGCCCAAGCCACTTTGACCCATATTAAATACGGTTAAATCAGGATTTTTAGCATCTTGACGGACACCGGCATTAAAGGGCATTCCAAAGCCCAGTGGGGTAAACTCGCCCATCAAACTAGATAGATCAGAATTTTGCTTAACTGAGTCGATTTTTCTCAAGTACGGCGCAAGAGGGGTAACTCCTTTTGCCTCAACTGTCGACTCGTCCATAAAGCTGCTATAAAGATTTGAAATTTTCCTTTTCTCTGCGTCCTTTTGTTCTGCCGAGGGGACGTCTAGCAATGAATCAATTAACTTCTTTAGGTTTTTCTCATTGGAGTCTGCAACTATATTAAAGGTACCGTAGCGACTTTTCTCAGCTGGCATTTCAGTTTGCTGAATCCACTTTGAGCTAACATGAGCATAAAAATCATCAACGGGGCGAATAGTCTGATCAAGGAGTTGAGTGTCAATCCCAGATTTTAAGTTGAGCCCCTGCGCAAGCGAAAAAGAAACAGAGGTGCAAGTAACAAAGCCAGCTAGTCCCAATCGGATGATTAGATTTTTAGTGAAAACCTTGTGTGATTTTGAATTGATCATTATTCAAGCCTAACTAAATTGTCATTAATATGTAATCTATTCTAATAACGATTTGTACACAAAAAAGCCAGTGAAGATGAATTCTTTACTGGCAAGTTTAATAGGTACTTTAGTGCTTATTCGATATGGCAAACTGATAGGTCTCATTAGAGTTTTTTAAAAAACATGGCTTAATCATTGATAAGCCAATCTTTCAAAAAATAAAGAGGGACTGAGAAAATCCCCCTTTTTGATGAAAAACCCCGTTCAGGTTTTAAAAATTAAATGACTTTCAATGAGATGTTTGGAAGTCCATCAATATGTCCCTCCATCGTGTCCCCTGCAACCACGGGGCCTACATTCTCAGGGGTACCTGAATAAATAATATCACCGGGCATCATCTCAAATGCGAACGACAGCTGACTGATCTGCTCAGCAACTGACCAAATCATCTGAGAAAGGTTTGCCTCTTGCTTGATAACACCATTGACTTTTAACCATATTGCACCCTCCTTGATATGTCCAACTTTATCTAAAGTGTGGATAGGACCGATTGGAGCTGAGTGATCAAAACTTTTACCAATTTCCCATGGCTTTTTTTGGTTTCCCATTCCGCGCTGTAGATCACGACGGGTCATATCAAGACCAACTGCATATCCATATACATAGTCAAGTGCCTTCTCAACTGGAATATCACGCCCTCCCTTAGAAAGAACAGCTACCAGCTCAATTTCATGATGGTAATTCTTGGTCAAAGTCGGATAAGTGTGATTGATAGTCTGACCAGGTGGAACATATTGAATAGCGTCGGTCGGTTTTTGAAAGAAAAATGGAGGCTCCCGGGTTGGATCTGAGCCCATTTCTCTTGCATGTGCTTCGTAATTACGACCAATACAGTAAATTCGGCGAACTGGGAATACTTCCCTAGACCCAACAATCGGTATTGTTGTTAGGGGAACATTAAAAGGAGTCTTTGCAACTTCTTCAGCCCCAGATGCCTGGGTGTATGCAACCATAGCACTTGCGCCAACTATGCCCGCCTTTGTCATCATGTGTCTTTTAGTGAGATCCATCCGTCTTCCTTAAGAGATAAATGAGGTTATTCTAATGTTTTTGTTCTGATTTCATAACAGTACTAACTACTAGATCAAAAGAAAAACAACTAGATTTAAGCTAAAACTCAACTTTGATTAATTACTTTTATTAATTAAATAATTCGTCATACGTGATTAAGAATATGGTGAACCGGGCAATTATCATAATTTTTGAGACATAAAAAAACACAATACCGTGTGAGAGTTAATTAAAAAACGGGCTATCAATTCAAGTGATTTAAGTCACGAAACGTGTAACTAAATTTGCGTAGTTCAAACGATACGGTTTATGTATACAAAAGACAATCCCAATCATGCTTAAATGGTCTATCAACCGATTTGGTTGTGACTGTGGTAATAAAAAAATGAATACAATTTTCAA
>DAITOS010000047.1:0-22917 GCA_036834025.1 Limnohabitans sp. | reverse complement strand
ACTCTATCAGATAATAGATTTTGCAATGCAATCACGATCGCCGAACCTAGGACTGGTCCAAAGAAGGTTCCGGCACCTCCAAGCATGGTCATCAAAATAACCTCTCCCGAGGTTGATTGAAGTACATCCGAAAGCGTTGCAAATCCCAACACAAGAGCCTTTAACGATCCGGCCAAGCCAGCCAAAGTACTTGACAAAACAAATACCAAGAGTTTGTGGTGCTCAGCGTAATATCCAAGTGATGAGGCTCTTGGCTCGTTTTCTCGTATTGCTTTTAATACTTGTCCAAACGGCGAGTGAACTACTCTTTGTATGAAAAGATAAACAAATACAAAGATGAACAGCACAAAATAGTACATCACTGTATCGTCTGCCAACGAGAATAATCCTAAAACGTCCCCTCTTGGAACACCCTGAATACCGTTTTCACCTCCAGTGAAAGGGGCCTGCAGACATACAAAATATACCAGTTGGGCAAGTGCCAATGTAATCATGGCGAAGTAAATCCCAGAACGTCTAATTGCAATAAGGCCAATAACTAAACCTAAGACTGTAGACACCAACATTCCAACAATTAGAGCACTGATCGTTGTCCAACCGTTAGTCGTAATCAGCCATGAGGTTATGTAGGCAGAGCTACCAAAATATGCGGCGTGGCCAAAGGAGAGCATGCCACTGTATCCGAGCATTAGGTTAAATGCACATGCAAAAAGTGCGTAGCAAATTAGGGTCATCAAAAAAATTGGATACAAACCCAACAAAGGTGCGAGGATTGCACCTAAAAGTAATAATGTATAAAAAATTGTGATTCTAGAGATCTGCATCATTTACTCTTTACCAAATAAACCGGCAGGACGCCAACACAACACGATTGCCATGATTAGAAAGACCACAATATTTGAAGCCTCGGGATAAAGCACTTTTGTAAATCCCTCTATTACGCCAAG
Source organism: Limnohabitans sp. (assembly GCA_036834025.1). Taxonomy (GTDB): domain Bacteria; phylum Pseudomonadota; class Gammaproteobacteria; order Burkholderiales; family Burkholderiaceae_C; genus Limnohabitans. The sequence goes on along the minus strand of DAITOS010000047.1, from coordinate 21,970 downwards.
ACCTACTCCGCTGAGAATCGATCCCATAATGGAACCCATTCCTCCGATCACAACGACAGCAAACACGACAATCACCAGGGAAGAGCCCATTAATGGAGATACCTGTATCACGGGTGCTGACAATACTCCAGCCAAGGCTGCCAATGCAACCCCTCCAGCATAAGTAAACATCACCATGACTGGCACATTGATACCAAAGGCCTGAACAAGTTTTGGATTCTCTGTGGCCGCTCTTAACGTAGATCCCAAACGGGTTCGCTCTATGACGTACCAGGTGATGAAACAAATACTCAATGACGCGATAATGACCCACACCCTATAAATCGGCAAATTCATAAAGCCCACATCCACAGCCCCTTGAAGCAGCTCTGGGACTGGATAAGTTTGACCAGAGGAACCAAATACTTCTCTAAGAACACCCTCTGCGATCAGGGACAAACCGAAAGTCAGTAGCAAGCCGTAAAGCGGATCAATTTTGTATAAAAACTGAAGAAACAGTCTCTCTAATAACATTCCAATCAGCCCGACTGAAATAGGTGCTAGAACTAAAGCCCACCAGTATCCAAGCTCAAAGACATCCAAAATAATCCAAGTAGCGTAGGCACCTAGCATGTAAAAGGCACCATGGGCAAAATTCACAACACCGAGTAATCCAAAAATCACAGCAAGTCCTAGGCTCAGCATCGCATAGAAAGATCCATTGACCAATCCAAGTAACAACTGCCCTAAAAGGACTTGAACGGGGATACCAAAAAAATCTGACATATTATCTCTTCTCAACAAAAGGGGCAAGTGCAAACAGATCGGTGGTCAAAGGCAACCTCAACCTTAATCTTTTTTACCGTCTTGTAGTTATCAAAGGGCAAGTGTGTGTTTTTGAACTTCATAAAAACTCCATTTGACCTAATAATTAAACACCCAAAAACTCATGAAGCATCTTCATTTTTGATGGCAATTCAGCATGGTTAAACTCTTGTACTATTTGGCCATGCTCCATCACATAAAAACGATCTGCAAGCGGAGCTGCAAATCTAAAGTTTTGCTCTACCAAAATAATAGTGAATCCAGCCTGTTTGAGGGTAGCAATCATTATTGCTAACTTTTGAACGATTACTGGTGCGAGTCCTTCAGAGATTTCATCAAGTAAGAGAACCTTTGCACCTGTTCTGAGTATCCTTGCCACAGCCAACATTTGTTGCTCTCCACCTGATAACCGAGTGCCTGGGCTATCAGCTCTTTCCTTGAGGTTGCTGAACATAGCGTAGATCTCATTAATGGACATGCCACCATCCGTTCCCTTTATCTTGGGAGGAAGTATTAAATTTTCGTACGCAGATAGTGAGGAGAATATGCCTCTCTCCTCTGGGCAGTAACCGAGTCCCAATCTAGCGATTTGGTGCGGTGCTAATGAGATGCTCTCAACACCGTTCACTTTAATCGATCCGGTTCTAGAGCCTGTAAGCCCCATAATGGCTCTTAGAGTTGTCGTTCTCCCAGATCCATTTCTCCCAAGAAGCGTAACGACCTCTCCCTTATTGACAGTCAAATTGACCCCATGCAGGATGTGAGATTCCCCGTACCAAGCTTGTAGGTTTTCAATATTAATGAGCTGTGTAGTTGAGGGCATATTCATAAAATGTACAAAATCTTATTAGCGAGTAAAGATGTCATTTGAATTATTAATGAGCGCCGACAATGGTTTGATTGTTAGCCCCCATATAAGCTTCAATAACCAAGGGATTATTGGAAACCTCCCTGTAGCTTCCATCGGCAATGACAGTGCCTCTTTGCAAAACAGTAATCCTGTCCGCAATTGAGGATACTACGTTCATGTTGTGCTCGACCATTAGAACGGTGCGTCCTACAGAGACCTTCTTAATAAGTTGAGTAACTCGGTCAACATCTTCATGACCCATCCCTTGAGTTGGCTCATCAAGTAACATTAACTCAGGCTCAAGAGCCAAAGTTGTTGCCAACTCCAAGGCTCTCTTTCGTCCATAAGGCAAATTTACTGCTAATTCTTCTGCATAACTTGATAAATCAACTGAATCAAGTAACTCAAGGGCTTTTTCATGAAGGTGGTGAAGGGATTTTTCAGGACGCCAAAACTGAAATGAAACATTTTGTTTTTGCTGCAGTGCGACTCTCACATTTTCTAGAACACTCATGTGAGGAAAAACGGCCGAGATCTGAAAAGAGCGAACGATGCCTTTTCTAGCTATCTGAGAAGGCCTTTCATGGGTGATATTCTGTCCTTTGAAAAATACGTTGCCGCTAGTCGGTACTAGGAAATGTGTTAATAAATTAAAAAGCGTAGTTTTTCCAGCCCCGTTTGGGCCTATCAACGCATGAATAGATCCCCTTAAGACATTCAAACTAACGTCGCTTACTGCAACAAAACCTTTGAATTCCTTAGTTAAACCTTGGATATCAAGCAAAATATCTTTCGTCAACCTACGCTCCTAAATCGGCAAAAAATAGTCTTCATTTTCTACAAATGAATAATTTAAAGCCAAAGTGTATCCAATTAAGCAAATCTCTTTGACCCAATCAAGGGATAACACGTACAAACATGAGAATTCATCAAGAGAGTACGTGTAAAAACAGAGAGCTCAATTGCTTTAAAAAGTCATTGTCCAAAGATGAAATGATTAGCCTACGTTTGCAGCACCTAAGAGGTAGTCACGTTTGCCGAGTTGAACTCCGTTGTGACGAAGTATGTTGTAGGTAGTTGTGACGTGAAAATAAACATTAGGTATAGCCCATGTATTCAAATAATCCAGGGCCTTCATCGTTTTTGTTGCATCCTTTCCCACAGGAAAAGTTATATCTTTTTCCTCAAGGCCGTCTAGTGCGTTAGATGGAACAGTTTTAATCCAGTCAACGGTCTTTTGTATTCTCTCAGCAAGTTCTTCTAAACTCGCCTCTTTGTCATCAAATTTGGGGGCTTCAAGCCCACTAATTCGAGAAACACAGAATTTAGCAGCGTCACAGGCAATCAAGACCTGAACCTTCAAAGGGAGCATGTCAGGAGCAAGTCTGAAGTCAAACAAAACCTTACTTTCGTAATTTCTAGCCTTGGCATCAGAAATTCCCTTAGCAATTAAATGGTGCAAGTTGCCAAGAATATTTACGAATTGTGGGATGGTCACGTTTGTTAATGTTGTTGTCATAGATAATCCGAATAAAATAATTAAATAAACTGTATGCTGTACAAGAAAAAATCTGACTTTTCTTACAACTCTTTAATCATAGCCACTATTAGGGCGTATTAGGGTAAGTATTTAGTAAGAAAGGACAGTTTTTGGATAATATCATGTGCTTAAAAGAAATACATAAGTATTCTAAGCATTTCTAAAAATGGATTCAACCAAGGAGAAAAAGATGGTATCACGTTACACAAAATTTGCACTCGCTGCTGCAATGCTTACTGCAGGTCTTACTTATGCAGCTGAAGACATAAAAATTGGAGTTAGCGGGCCTTTTACTGGAGGCTCCTCCTCAATGGGTGTGAGTATGAGGGACGGCGTTAGACTTGCCATCGATGAGATTAACAAAAAAGGCGGCGTACTTGGTCGTAAACTTGTTGCAGTTGAACGAGATGATGAGGCCAAAAATGAGCGCGGGGTTCAAATCGCACAAGAGCTCATTAACAAAGAAAAAGTTGTAGCAACAGTTGGCTTTATCAACACAGGAGTGGCGTTAGCTTCCGAGAGGTTTTACGAAGAGGCAAAAATTCCAGTCATGAATAACGTTGCAACTGGTTCAATTTTGACAAAACAATTTTTACCCCCAGAATTTCCAGACAATTACATATTCAGAAATGCCGCGCATGACGGTATCCAAGCCCCTATGATTGTTGAGGAAGCGATCGTTCGCCGTAAATTCTCAAAAGTTGCCATACTGGCTGATTCAACTAATTACGGACAACTAGGTAAGGATGACCTCACTAAAGCCTTGGCAGATAAAAATATTACTCCAGTTGCTGTAGAAAAATTCAACATCAAAGATGTTGACATGACCCCACAGCTGCTTAAAGCAAAAGAAGCTGGCGCCGAAGTCATTTTGACTTATGGAATTGGACCAGAACTGGCCCAAATTGCCAATGGAATGACAAAGCTTGGCTGGAAAGTTCCGATGATCGGTAGCTGGACACTCTCAATGGCAAGCTTCGTTGATAACGCAGGCGCCGGTGGAGAGGGGGCACGTATGCCTGAGACATTTATTCAGGATCCAAACACTCAAAAGAGAAAAGCTTTCATTGATGCATATTTGAAAGAATTCAAGCCAAAAAACAACCGAATCGACTCACCCGTTTCTGCTGCTCAAGCTTATGACTCTGTGTTCTTACTTGCTGCCGCGATCAAACAAGCTGGGTCAACAGACGGTAAACAAATTAAAGATGCACTCGAGAACTTGAAAGACAAAGTCGAGGGTGTTGTAACTGTTTACAACAAACCATTCAACAAGGATGACCATGAGGCGATAACCCCTAACATTCCCGTAATTGGTGAGGTTAAAGGTGGTCGCGTGGTTTATGCTTATGAGGAAGATCAGAAAAAAGGCTCTGATATTCGGACAAAGCAAACTAAGAAATAATTTTTTAAACTCATCAACAGATGAGAGTTGACGGGTAATTTCCAACAACTAAAATTGAGTGCTGTGCTTGTAAAAGAGCACAGCTTTTTTTCAAATATAAACAGAGAAATATAAACATGGAGATACTGCTGCAACTCATTTATAGCGGAATTGCTTTAGGTATGATCTATGCGGTTATAGCTTTCGGCTATCAACTCACATTCGCCACCTCAGACACACTAAATTTTGGTCAAGGCGATGCGCTTATGTTAGGTGCCTTAGTTGGGCTTACCTTAGTTGATGTGCTTCAAATCAATTACTGGATTGCGCTCCCAATTGTTGGGATTTTTGGATTACTCCAAGGTGCCTTTGTTGAGGCTATAGGAGTCAGACCCGCAATCAAAATTAAAAGTGAATTTGGTTGGATTATGTCAACTATTGCACTTGGAATTATTTTCAAAAACGTTGCAGAAAATGTCTGGGGTCGCGATGATTTGAGGTTCCCCTCCCCGCTCCCTGAAGCGCCTATGAAGGTCTTTGGAGCCAATGTATTACCGATGGAAATACTAGTAATAGTTGGTGCCGTACTGATGATGCTTGCAGTAGAGTTTTTCAACAGAAAAACAATTTACGGAAAGGCAGTAGTTGCTACTTTTAACGACCGTGATGCTGCAAAATTAATGGGAATCAACACCGGACTGGTCATTACTTTTTCATACGCACTCTCATCAATGAGTGCAGCATTTGCGGGAGTGCTCATTGCTCCTTTAACTCTTACAGGAGCTACGATGGGATCAGTACTTGGCCTTAAAGCCTTTGCTGTGGCAATTATCGGAGGCCTGACAAGTGGCATGGGAATCATCATAGGCGGTATCATTTTGGGCGTTGCTGAGACAACTACAGGGTTCTATATTTCAACTGGCTACAAGGACGTACCTGGGTTAGTTTTGTTATTGCTGGTCTTGGCGGTTAAACCTGCCGGCCTATTTGGAAAATCAGCAATTAAGAAGGTTTGATCATGCTTCAAAAAAACAATTGGGTATTAGCATTTCTTGGATTTTTGGCGCTTTTAGTTGTCCCTTTAATTACGCCAAATCCTTACTACATTCATTTGATTGAGACGATCATGATTTACTCAATCCTTCTCTTTGGATTGGATATCGTCGTTGGCTATACAGGCCAAGTATCACTTGGACACTCGGGACTCTTTGGTATTGGAGCGTATACGGTTGGGGTGCTATTTTTAAAATTTTCGGCTCCATTTTGGATAATATTGCCGGCCTCAATTTTAGTAACCGCTTTGTTTGGAGCAGTTTTAGCCCTACCAGCACTAAGAGTGTCAGGACCTTATTTAGCAATGGTAACTTTGGCATTTGGTACCATCATTCAAATTTTAATAAATGAAATGACTTTCATGACCGAGGGGCCAATGGGTATCAAGATATCAAAACCCCTACTGGCAGGTTTCAAATTAGATGTCCAGTCTTATTACTGGTTGGTGTGTTGTTTGCTGGCTTTATCACTTGTAGTCGTCAACAGAATTTTAAAATCCAACTTAGGTCGCGCATTTGAGGCTTTAAGGGGGAGTCCAATTGCCTCCGATTGTATGGGTGTATCCGTATATAAATACAAGGTATATGCATTTGTCATCAGCGCGGGCTTTGCAGGTTTGGCCGGTAGTTTGTATGCATACTCAGAGCAGTACATATCACCTAACACATACAACTTCGAGTTAACGGTGCTCTTCTTGCTGGCGACGATTATGGGCGGAAGAAAAACTCGTTCTGGTGCTTTACTTGGAGCATCCATTATTGTTTTATTGCCGAAACTTTTGGACGATTTAGAAACCTTTCAAATCGTTTCATCAGTTTTTGCAGTCATCATTCTCATTGGTGCCTTAATAGGAATCCAAAGAAAACTAACCACCATCAGATCCACCATTGTTCCAGTAGTTGGAACATGCGCCCTTTCAGCCTTTTCTTTTTGGTTGACCAATATTACCGATTGGCGTCTAAGCATTTTTGGACTTATGATTTTGTTCGTCGTCTATTATTTACAAGACGGAATTATTGGTTTCTTTAGGAAAATGTTTAAGAACTCAACGAAGGTTGAGGCTATTGAATTATCAAGTTCGATTGAAGCGATGAGTAGATTGGTACACCCAAGCAGCAGTAACGCTTCCGAAAATGGAAACCTAATCTTAAAAGCCAGCGACATCCTGATGCAGTTTGGTGGGCTCAAGGCCATTAACCATGTTTCTCTTCAGGTAGAGCGCGGTACGATCCATGGACTTATTGGACCTAATGGCTCTGGCAAGAGCACTATGATGAACGTTCTGACAGGTATTTATCAACCAACAGCGGGAGAAATAGATTTCCAGGGTAAAACTGTCATCGGTAGAACTTCTTCACAAATTGCCTTGTCCGGCATTGCTAGAACGTTCCAAAACGTTCAACTCTTCGGGGAGATGACTGCCTTACAAAACGTATTAGTTGGTTTGCACCATACCTATGAAAGTAATCTAGTTGATATTGCGCTTGATACCAGCCGTTATCAATCAGAGGAGAATACAGCCACACAAAAGGCATTTGGATTACTGCAATTTGTAGGCTTAGCTGAGAGTGCCCATGAAGAGGCAAGAAATCTTCCCTACGGCCGACAAAGACTTCTAGAGATCGCAAGAGCCTTAGCCTTAGATCCTCAGTTGCTCTTACTTGATGAACCAGCTGCTGGACTTACGGCCCCTGACATTAAAGAGCTCGTTGCAATTATTCATAAAATTAAAGAACACGGAATTACAGTGATATTAATTGAACACCACATGGATGTGGTTATGAGTATTTGTGACCGTGTGAGTGTTTTGGACTTTGGACAAAAAATTGCTGAAGGCAAACCTCAGGATGTTCAAGCGGATCCGAAGGTGATAGAAGCTTACCTTGGTGGAGCTGTTGCGTAAATGGACATGTGCTTGACCATAATTCCACTTCATCCATCAATAATCATCGCTTAAGGTACGCGTATCATGCTAAAAATAGAAAATTTACAAGCCGGCTATGGGAAAGTACACGTTTTAAACGGAATTTCTATTGATGTTCCAAAAGGCAAAGTAATTACTTTAATTGGTTCTAATGGTGCTGGTAAGACCACAACTATGAGAGCTATTTCCGGAATGATTAAACCGATTTCTGGCACCATCACGCTTAATGGGAAAAGCATACATGGTATGGAGTCAAATCAAATCGCAAAACTTGGTTTGGCACACTCACCAGAAGGACGCAGGGTTTTCTCAACAATGACAGTTACAGACAATTTACTCTTGGGAGCTTTTCCCAGATTGACCGGTAGTCGTCCAAAGGGAGATGTTAAAGGCGACTTGGAAAGAGCAATGGAGTTGTTCCCAAGACTGCAGGAAAGACGTCAACAATTAGCCGGAACGTTATCTGGCGGTGAACAGCAAATGCTGGCAATGGCAAGAGCAGTCATGCTTAACCCAGAAGTTATCCTCCTTGATGAACCGTCAATGGGGCTTGCACCTATTTTGGTAGAAGAAGTTTTTAAAATTATATTAAGACTCAAGAGCGAAGGGGTCACTATGCTTTTGGTGGAGCAGTTCGCAGCAGCCGCACTTAATGTAGCGGATTATGCATATGTGCTAGAGAACGGATCTATTTCAGTTCACGGGGCCGCAGACAAACTTAAAAATGATCCTGCAGTACAAGCCGCGTATCTTGGAACAGGCTCTCATCACTGAGCTTAAAAAAAGTGTTTAATCGCAACTGCAATTTGGGATTCCTAAAAATTCCAATTTTCTTTCTTTTCTATTAAGTAATTTAATAACCCACCCAGTTTTCAATTGGGTGGGGGTTTTTAAAAATCATCAACTTAGCGGCTATAGGCACTCTCACCATGAGAACTGATATCTAAGCCCTCGCGCTCCTCTTCCTCTGTCACACGTAAACCTATAACTAGGTCTACGATCTTGTAGCACAGGTAGGACACAACACCAGACCATACTAATGTTGTTAAAACTGCTTGTAGCTGTATCCATACTTGGCCAGAAATAGAATACTCGGGTGCGGTGGCATTAGCCACATAGTCATAAATTCCAACTCCCCCTAGGGAAGGAGCCGCGAAGACTCCAGTCAAAAGCGCTCCTAAAATTCCACCGACACCGTGGACCCCAAATACATCTAAGGAATCGTCTGCACCTAACATGGTCTTAAGACCCGTTACGCCCCATAAACACCCTACACCTGCAATCAAGCCGATGACGATAGAGCCCATCGGCCCAACATATCCACATGCAGGAGTAATTGCAACCAATCCTGCAACCGCGCCCGATGCAGCACCAAGCATCGAGGCTTTACCTTTGAGTAGTCCCTCCGCCCCAGTCCAGCTCAGAGCAGCTGCTGCGGTGGCGAGAAGTGTGTTCATGAAAGCCAAAGCCGTTGTGCCATTTGCTTCCAAATTGGATCCGGCATTAAATCCAAACCATCCCACCCATAAAAGAGATGCACCAACCATGGTAAGTGTTAAGCTGTGGGGAGCCATCGACTCACGACCATATCCAATTCTTTTGCCGATTACGAATGCACCAACTAAGCCTGCAATTGCAGCATTGATGTGTACCACTGTTCCGCCAGCAAAATCAAGCGCTCCTTTGGCCCATAACCATCCCGCGTTAGCAGTAACTGTATCTAGTGAAGCAGCATCCGATATTGCATCTGGTCCGTCCCAATACCAAACCATATGGGCTATGGGTAAATAGCTGAACGTGAACCACAGAGCACAAAATAGCACTACGGCAGAGAACTTAACACGCTCGGCAAATGAGCCAATGATCAAGGTACAAGTGATTGCCGCAAATGTTGCTTGAAACGCGGCATAAGTAAGGTCTGGAATGACCACTCCTTTACTAAACGTAGCGGCAACGGAGTCCGCAGTCATCCCTTTGAAAAATAATTTATCAAAGGACCCGAAGAATGGATTTCCTGCTGTGAACGCAAGCGAGTAGCCATATATTGCCCACAAGATGTAAATCACGCACGTCACTACAAAAACCTGCATTAATATAGATAGCATGTTTTTAGAGCGAACAAGGCCACCATAAAAAAGCGCCAAACCAGGGACGGTCATCATTAACACGAGCAACGTAGAGACAGTCATCCAAGCGGTGTCACCTTTGTTGGGAACAGGGGCCGGTGCAGCTGCAGGAGCAGCGGCAACGACCGAGGCAGCTGTAGCCGTGGTCGATACAGACGGTTTCGCAGGTGCAGCAGTTGACGAGGTCGTCGAGCTGTTAGGGGCTGTATCAGCAAAGGAAGTTGAAGTCGCCAGTACTCCAAACATCAATCCTAAGCCTATGATGATTGAGGCAAACATTTTTTTCATGATGTTTTCTTTCTAATTGTGTAATAAATTAATTGAATTTCGTATCAAAGTGCTTCAACACCTGTCTCACCCGTGCGAATACGAACAACTTGTTCTAGATCAAACACAAATATTTTCCCGTCACCAATTTTTTGAGTTCTTGCTGCCTTCTCGATCGCCTCAATAACTCGCTCAACAAGATCGGAAGAAACTGCAGCCTCGATTTTTACTTTAGGAAGAAAATCTACAGCATATTCTGCTCCGCGGTACAACTCAGTATGACCTTTTTGCCTTCCAAAACCCTTTACCTCAGTCACTGTGATACCTTGAACACCTATGGTGGACAATGCCTCTCTAACCTCATCAAGTTTGAAGGGCTTAATAATTGCAGTAATAAACTTCATGTTAAATCCTAATGTTCTAAAAAGTGTTAGTTTTAAAGCGTAGAGTAATTTTGAACGGTTCAAAAAGACGGAACAGTACAAGAACTCAGTTGCAGACTTTATGCCAGTAATATTATTTATTTAGCCCTGAATTTGAGCCATTTATTTCATATTATGAATATTTTGTAAAATATTCATAATTCAACAGCTTAAATGCACCACATCAATGCGAGTGAAACTTTTTTTGCACTAATTCAAAGCATTGTGAAATGTACGGTGCTCACCCTCGGTGGCGCGAAGGATTCAACTCGTTTTACGGCGGTGCAGGTGGAGTTTGACCTACAAGAATCATAGCTAATGGAGCTAATGTAGCTAATGAAGCTAATTCAATCGTTAGTAAAAATATTGATCGTAGTATCTAACGAGTCAAGAACGATTCCGCAACCTCTGGCTACACACTTCAGAGGCTGTTCGGCAATGATGACGGGCAATCCAGTTTCCTCTTGAATCAGCCTATCTAAACCACGAAGTAGTGCACCTCCCCCTGTCAACATGATTCCCCTCTCAGAGATATCGGCGCCTATCTCGGGTGGCGTATTCTCAAGGGCGAGCTTAATAGCGCTTATCAATTCATTGACAGCATCTGTCAATGCCTCGAATATCTCATTGGAGGAAATCGTAAATGACTGGGGAATCCCGTGGTTTAGATGTCTCCCGTTCACTTCCATCTCCAAAACTTCAAGGGAGGGATAGGCCATACCAATTTTGATTTTCAAAGACTCAGCAGTTTGCTCACCAATAAGAATGCCGTAATTTCGCCTAACATAGGTGACAATTGCTTCATCAAATTTATCACCTCCAACTCGAACTCCTGCTTTATAAACCATCCCTCCAAGAGAAATTACGCCAATCTCCGTCGTTCCACCGCCAATATCGACAACCATTGAGCCAACCGCCTCAGAGATATTGATTCCTGCACCAATTGCTGCGGCCAGGGGTTCTTCAAGTAAAAAAACATGAGACGCGCCGGCTCCCAAAGCAGACTCCCGGATTGCACGTCTCTCGACTTGTGTAGAACCACAGGGCACACAAATAACAATTCTAGGACTGGGTCTAAAAAGAGAATTGCTGTAAATCTTCTTAATGAAGAATTTAATCATCAACTCCGTTACGGTGAAGTCTGCAATGACACCGTCTTTCATCGGTCTAATTGCTTCCAGCCCGCTTGGTACACGTCCAATCATTGCTTTGGCCTCATCACCCACAGCTAGGACAGTTCTTTTTGCGCGAAAGCCACCTTCGTTTTTTAAAACCACGACTGAGGGCTCATCCAAAATAACCCCTTGACCAGAGACATATATCAAAGTGTTGGCAGTCCCTAAATCAATAGCAATGTCTTTAGAAAAACTTTTAAAAAATTTTTCTAACATTGAAGTCTCCAGATTTAATTTCTAACATACGCAACATGTCAATTAAATAATATATAAAGTCGCTCAAATTCTACCGCTTATTGATTGAAGTGGTAATGCGGTCTTGTAGCGAACCTGTTTTAATGCAAAACTCGATCTAATCTTCTCAATTCCTGTAATCGGAGTCAAACGCTCCAAAATAAAACGTTCTAAGGCAGCTATGTCAGCCACAACAACTCGTATTAAATAGTCACTATCTCCAGTCATCAAATAACACTCCATGACCTCATCATGCTTGATGATACTTTCCTCGAAATCTGAAAGAGCGTTCTTAGATTGCTCTTTCAAACTGATCGAAATAAATACATTTAAACCAAGACCTAGTAATTTTGGGTCAGATAAAGCAACATACTGCTTAATCACCCCCGCCTTCTCTAAAGCTTTTACTCTCATAAGACAGGGAGATGGTGATAGATGCACTCTCTTAGCTAGCTCAACATTGGTAAGTGAGCTATCTTCTTGAAGTTGTTCAAGAATTTTCAAATCAACTGAATCTATATTCATAAAATACTAAATTTACGTTATTTATTAGCATATTATGCTTTCTTTAAAACGCCACTCGAAATAAAGAGAATAATATTCTGTTGAAATTATTATAAAGTAGAAGTATGAACTATCTTTCAAAAAAATTGATGAATTCCAACCCCAACAACCACCCAATTGATGATGCAGATCCCAATGAAACGATGGAGTGGGCAGAGGCATTCGCAGCCCTAGTTCAAAGTCAAGGTAGAGAACGGGCGCATTTCATTTTAGACACACTTCACACTCAATCCTCCAAAATGGGAGTAAGGTGGAGTCCAAACCTAGTGACGCATTACATCAACACCATTGCAGTGGAGGATCAGCCCCCATTTCCTGGCGACCTAGCAATAGAGGAGAGATTAGCCTCTCTCATGAGGTGGAATGCTTTAGCTATGGTGGCAAGGGCTAACGCTGCCTACGGAGACTTAGGCGGTCACATCTCAAGCTATGCAAGTGCAGCAGATCTATTTGAAGTTGGATTCAACCATTTTTTCAAAGCAAGAAATGAAAACCAAGGCGGTGATTTGGTTTTTTATCAACCCCATAGCGCTCCTGGAGTTTACGCACGAGCATTCTTAGAGGGCCGACTCACTGAGGAAGATCTTGCTCATTACAGGCAAGAGATAACAGCACCAAGCAAAGGAGCCAAGGGACTTAGTCACATCTCAAGCTATGCAAGTGCAGCAGATCTATTTGAAGTTGGATTCAACCATTTTTTCAAAGCAAGAAATGAAAACCAAGGCGGTGATTTGGTTTTTTATCAACCCCATAGCGCTCCTGGAGTTTACGCACGAGCATTCTTAGAGGGCCGACTCACTGAGGAAGATCTTGCTCATTACAGGCAAGAGATAACAGCACCAAGCAAAGGAGCCAAGGGACTTAGCTCATATCCACATCCTTGGTTGATGCCAGACTTTTGGCAATTCCCAACGGGTTCCATGGGGATAGGTCCCATTAGTTCAATTTATCACGCCAGGTTTATGCGTTATTTGACCCATAGAAATCTACTGAACTGCACCGGTAGAAAAGTTTGGGGGGTATTTGGTGACGGAGAAATGGACGAGCCTGAGAGCATGAGCGCACTGACCCTTGCCTCAAGAGAACGTCTTGATAATTTAATTTGGGTAGTGAACTGTAATTTACAAAGGCTAGATGGCCCTGTGAGAGGCAATGGACGGATCATTGACGAATTAGAGCAACTCTTTGTTGGAGCGGGTTGGAAGGTCATAAAACTGATTTGGGGCAGTGATTGGGACGGTCTTTTTGCAAGAGATGTAAACGCAGCACTTATTCGCGTTTTCTCCAACACAGTAGACGGTCAAATGCAAACCTTTGCTGCGAAAGATGGTCGTTTTAATAGAGACCATTTCTTTGGTCAAAATCCAGAGCTTGCTCAATTAGCTCAGGGCATGACGGACGAGCAAATAGATAGACTCAAACGGGGTGGCCACGACTTAGTAAAGATCTACGCCGCTTATGCAGAGGCTGCAAAGCATGTGGGGCAACCCATTGTGATCCTAGCCCATACCAAAAAAGGTTACGGAATGGGAACCGCTGGTCAAGGCAAGATGACTACGCATAGCCAGAAAAAACTTGATGAAACTGCATTGATAGAGTTCAGAAATAGGTTTAATCTTCCCATGACAGATAAGCAAGTCACTGGTTTGGAGTTCTTTAAACCCCTTGAAGACTCACCCGAGATGAAATATCTCCACTCAAGACGAGAGTCCCTGGGGGGTTACTTACCCAAAAGAGAGTCGGTTGCAGAAAAAATTTCAGTTCCAACTTTAAGTTCATACGCTGCATTTGCTATTGAATCTGAGGGCAAAGAAATGTCCACCACCATGGCATTCGTCAGGCTATTGGGTAACTTGTTAAAAACAACTGATCTGGGTCCAAGAATCGTACCAATCGTCGCCGACGAGGCCAGGACTTTTGGAATGGCTAACCTCTTTAAACAAGTTGGAATTTATTCAAGTGTGGGGCAAAAGTACGAGCCAGAAGACATTGGATCGGTTTTAAGTTACAGGGAAGCTTTGGATGGTCAAATTTTAGAGGAAGGAATCAGTGAGGCAGGAGCAATTGCGAGTTGGACTGCGGCTGCAACGAGTTACAGTGTTCATGGGTTACCTATGTTGCCCTTTTATATCTACTACTCCATGTTTGGATTCCAAAGGGTTGGAGATGCAATTTGGGCTGCGGCGGATCAACGCTCGAGAGGGTTTTTGCTTGGAGCAACCTCAGGGCGCACGACCCTTGGCGGTGAGGGGCTTCAACACCAAGACGGATCTAGCCACCTGATAGCCGCAACCATTCCAAACTGTAAAGCCTACGATCCAGGGTATGCGTTTGAGATGGCTGTCATCATTAATCACGGTATGAAAGAAATGTTGGAACAACAAAAGGACGTCTTTTATTATGTGACTCTGATGAATGAAAACTATAGCCAACCCAGTCTTGGTGATGTTGATCCTGCAGAAATAATCAAGGGCTGCTACCACCTCAGCAAAGTGACTTCTAAGTCCAAAAAAACTCACAGGGTCACTTTGATGGGATCGGGAGCAATCTTGACTGAAGTCGTAAAAGCTCAAATCTTATTGAAGGAACACGGTGTTGAATCCGATATCTTTAGCGTCACAAGTTGGAGTGAGCTAGCAAGAGATGGTCTAGAAATTGAGAAACAATCCATCGATAGCAAAGGTAAGAAAGTAAAAGCGTTTTTACAATCTCAGCTTGAAAAAAGTGCAGGCCCCATCATTGCTGCAAGCGACTATGTAAGAACAGTACCCGAGAGCGTAAGAGCCTTTGTGCCAGAGGGCAGAAAATTCATGACTCTTGGGACCGATGGATTCGGCAGAAGTGATACCAGGGCAGCACTTAGAGATTTTTTCCAAGTCGATGCGGCTCATATTGCGAAAACCGCCCTACACCTCTTAGGTACAGTAATTTAAAAAACTAATCCAAGAAGTTTATTACATCCCTCATGAATTGATCATGCACCTCCAGGTGAGGGACATGCCCTGCATTGGGGATTTCAATTAATTTAGAATTCTTTAGCATCGAGGCAGCCTCTTTGCCTAGTTTCGTGAAATCCCCCATCGTCTTAACTGCCTCAGGTGGGGCAAAGCGTTTACCAAAAACTGTATGGTCAAGTTGTCCAATGATCAGTAATGTGGGTTGATTAATTTTCTCAAAATCGCCTACTACAGGCTGATCTGCAATCATTTGATAGGTCCTAGCCGAGGTCATTGAAAATTCCTCGTAATCTGGACCATTTTTGATTCGAACATAATTCTCTACAAAACGGTCAAACTCAGGCCTCCAATTTGGAAAATAAGATTGCATAAATTTTCTATAGCTCGCCTCTGTTTGAGCCATCTCCAACTTAAGCAGAGTTTCATTAGTCTGCGGTGGTATATTTTTACTGTAATCTTCCAAGCCGATGGGATTTTCTAGGATTAATTTTCTAACACTACGTGGATATAGAACCGTAAACCGCACGCCAACCATACCGCCCATAGAGTTGGCGATGACGTTGACTTGTCTAACTCTTAAATGCTCGAGGAGTTGAAAGGTGTTCTCGCAGAGCTCGTCAAAATGGAATTTGATGCGAGGCTTAGAAGATTTTCCAAATCCTATTTGATCAGGTGCAATCACTCTGTAACCTGCGCGAGTAAGATCGGCAATGGTTGTTCCCCAATAATCGCTGGAGAAGTTTTTACCGTGGAACAACAACACCACCCCGCGCTCATTACCTTGTGCGGCAACGTCCATATAAGCTGTTTTAACGTCTAAACCTTGAACTTTATTCTCGAAATACTTGACTCTGTATGGGTATTCGAGCTGACTAAGAGTCAGGTCAAGCGCTGGGGCATTACTGTACAAATCAGGTTGTAAGTTTGTTTTAATTTCCCCGCCCACGTTAGCCGATTGAGCAATAAGTAGGGGGGAATCAAATAGCGGCTGGGTCTCAGCAAGTGCCCGCAAGCAAGGGATTCCCAAGAAAAGAATCATCATCAAACTCAAATACTTTTTGTACATTTAAATCTTTAAAAATCAAACAATAGATAAGATTCTAATAGTTTTAAGATGACTCAAAAAATTGAGTCATGATTTGAATTTTCAGGCATTGATATTTAATAGTCCACCGGTAGACTGCATATTTTTTACATTAGATTCAAAATTTTCAAGAAATCCAATTAAAGACGACGTGCCTCCACTCCCCCCTTGTGATGTCAATAACTGATCGTAGCTAGATTGAAGTTCTGAAACTTGAGCGGCATGTGAGCTTGCATTGTTGGTTGAAGTTGTTTGACTAGAAGTCCCATTAAGATCACTTAGTGCACTAGGAGATTTAGCCAATTGTTGAATCAAAGACTGAAGTCCACTAGAAAACTGGTTTGTTCCAGCGGAGACACCATAAGGATTTTGCTTTGAATTAGAAGACGTTGTTGCGCTTGAACCGTTTGAACTGGAGTTATGTGCCTTTAATGTGCTGAGTAAGTTATGTAAAAAGGTATCCATATTCGCAGCAATCACTTGCTGAGGACTCACCATTGCTGAAGCGGCGGGAGAAGATACCCCTGAAATTGAGGAAGCACTTCCTGCCCCAACCCCGTTCAAAGACAATGCATTAAATAAAGAATCGTTAAGGCCAGAGGACGTGGACTCTGCACTCGTATCACTCAGCAAAGGACTTGATGTAATGATGCTAGATTGAAGAGTTTGTAAAGCAGAAGTTAATTGCTGAGCTTGGGAGAGGTTTCCAGATTGAAGCGCTTCCCCTAATTGGCCCATAATTGTGGTGCTCGTTTGAGAAGTGGGGTCGTTCGTTGAGTTATTGGAAGAGTTAAGGGCGTTAGATTGACTGATCGCAGCAAAAATTGATTTTGCTCCTGAAATATCCCCTCCATGAAGGGCAGCACCAAGAGATTGCAGATTTGCATTGTTGTTTGTAGACTGATTTAAAAGCTGGTTTTGAGCTAATAAATTAGAGTTAAGAGAACTAATAGACATGAATCACTCCGTTAGGATGAAGAAAACCCTACTTTTAAGCTAATGACATGCATAAAACATGCCCTAGCTATCTAAGCAAAGTTTCCTGTCTCCTTTTTGAGTTTATGCCGTTAAGTGGCAAATAATTGCCACTAATATAGGATTCAACTACATAGGTGGCTTGAATCCGTCTCTTCCAACTACGATTCGAGAGGCGGTTGGCTTACCGTCTTTTTGAGCGGCGGTAATGATAGCGTTAGCACCTTTTACAAGTAAGATTTTTGTAGTTGGCCTGTAAGCAACGATTGGCACATTATCGGGAACAAAAACAATTTTCTCCCCGTCTTTATATTTAAGATGCAACTCCCTTGAGTTTCCAATACTCACAAGTTCATCAACGTTTGCATTTGTCATCGTACTTCCAGGAACACTATCCCAGGGACGATGCCCTTCCCCCGTTCCCCTCATTGACTCTGGAAAGACATGAACCTCCAGTGCAACTAAGCGACCCTTAGAGTCTGTCATAGCAGCAGTACCAATATAGGAATTCTTCTCAATCTTGGCCATCTCAATGGAATAAACCTCTTGAAGGCTCAGATTGCTGTCATAAACCAAAGAAATCACTTCCCCGCTTCTTTCCTTGAAGACTAGAGAATTTTCAGCAACCTCCAAAATTGTTCCTCTTAGTCTGATGGGTACATCATTTTGTGCACTAACTAATTCACTAAAACTTAGCCACGTTACCAAAAAACAAATTAAAAATTTCGATAGTTTATAAAAAGTCATATACATTCCTATTTTAAAAATTACGGAGCAACGGATAACCGCCCTTGCACCCCGTGCTTGACAATGAGTTGTTCTACAAACCCAGAGACTTTGGCTTCGTTTACAAAATTCTTTATGAATTCAAACGCTTCAGGGCTTCCTTTACGAGTGGCAATCGACTGTTGAACAGTCATAAAGTGACCATCCAGTATTTTGTATTTTGGATATCTCTTTTGATCCGTAATCAATCCTGGCCTAAGTCCCGCTAGAGCATCCAATTTTTGATCAATAAACAGTTGCAATGATGCCTCTAACCCATCCGTTTTTACGAGTTCAGCATGATGGATATTCCTATCCATCCAAAGGCCAAAGGCACTGGCCCCAAATACAGCAATACGAATACCAGGTTGATCGACATCGCTTATAGATTTGAGTTTTGAGCCCTCAGGTACAAAATAAGTTGCCTCTATTTCGACATACGCTGGGACAAAATCAATCTTTTCTGCACGTGCCGGGTCCGAGCCAACCAAAACAATCCCGCAATCTCCAGAAGCCACAGCTTGGACTACCTCATTTTGAGTGCTGAAAGGTTTAAGTACCAAGGGAACACCGAGTTTTTCAGCTATAGCTTTAGCCATGTCAGGGGACACTCCCTCGGGGGTGTTGTCTGCCGTTTTTCCTGTAACGAGCAAAAAATTACCGGTGTAAATGGCCGCATTTAAAACACCTTTTGGTGCAAGTTGCTGAAGAATCCTTGAATCAATCACTTGTGTCCATCCATGAAAGGAAAATACAAACAAAAAAAGCAAAACAAAGAAGCGCTTAAAAATAGAGAAGAAGTGGTGATTATTAGTTTTTATCATCATTTATCTTTTGTAATTCTGAACCAATACCCAACTCCTAGGCAAATCATAGGATATCAGAGAAGCATTCAGGTAAATTAAATTCTAATCAAACGTTCCTAGTTGTAAATACTTAGGAGTCAGAATATTCTAGGGATTTCAGTGAATGAATTTACAACTCACTCTCTCCAACTTATTGAGAGTGTGTTTATAGGAAAACAACTGGCTAGTCTTAGTATTGAGCTCAAAGACATTTTCATATGAAAGCCCTTGAAAAGTAAACTTTACAAACTCGTTATAGGAATAATAACTACCCACTATGTTGTAGGGTACTCGACCAATGTCACTGGCATCCTCCTTCGTCCCAACAAACACCCAGCCGTCATAGAAAAGGTAGGTATTCAAGGGACACTTCCAAAGTCGGCCTTTTGTTAGTGCTTGATTTAATATGCGCTGCATAGCGTCTTTGTTATCTTGCTGTATTGAATCATACCTTTGACGGTCTCTATCGGTATTTTGATACATACGGTCTATGTCTTGACCAAGGCAGGACGAGACGAAAAGAAAAGCCCCAAAAAATCTTAAGCAATCAATGCTTTTGAATTTAAACATTTGGAGTTATTGCCGAAAGAAACTCAAAATCAAGGGTAGTATTTAATGGCACCTTCTTTTAGCTCACGCCCCTCTTTTGACATTGAAGCACTTTTGGGAGAGCCTTGGAATACCTTCACTAGCACGCCTGCACGCCAATAACCGTCTAGGGTTAGTGAGCCATCTTTAGCAAACTCCTTTCCTGGTCCCTCACGCACCCCCATCTCAAAGGAGCCAACAAAGCGTGAACCGTCTATATATTTGATTGCGCCCTGTCCGTGTGGTCGCCCCTCCTTAAAGTCACCCTCATAGCTCTCACCCACGAAATGTGGTCCGTTGTATTTTTTCTTAACACCCCGGCACTCACTCCAAGCCACTTTGCTATATCCTCCTTTGCAAGGCGGTAATGCTTCACCTTTGGAGCTCTCAGAGCCTAATTTCTTTGCTTCTTCATGTTCGGGTTTTGTATTCTCTTTGAGCTCGGCAATAGAGCTTAGAGATTTGTTTTGCTCTACAGGGCTCTCTTCATGTGAGTAAGCGTCCTTCTCAAGAGTCAAAAAAAATAATAAAACTGTTGAGCAAAAAATTAATATATTCTTAGATTTCATGGATAAGACCAATTGTGGTTGATTTTTAATCTATTTTCTATTGGGATAGGCAAACACCTTGTGACAGTCCTCACAGGCACCATCAATTAGAGTTCCTGTATCAAAGACCGCTTGGGGATTTTTAGCATCTATTGCAACTAAAGCTTTTTGAGCTGATAGACCAAGGTTTTTTGCAAATTTGATCCATTTTTCATCCCCCTTCGCTCGCTCGTTTATCAACAACAAATTCGATGCCTCCATTAGGGTTGCAGCACTGTTTCTAAGATTTGACCATTGTTCTTCCGTTTTCGGGGCAATCATTTTTTCCCCGCTGGTTGTGCTGTACCAAGCAACGGAGTCCCATACTGCATCGGCCGCGGGGTCAATAACCCAGTTCATTAACTGGTTAATGTTAAGGTAGCTAACAAATGACTCAACTAATGGCTCAGGCTCTTTTTTGGCACACGACACCGACACCAAGACTGAAAAAGCGATTACTGACAAAATTAACTTGGCTCTGGTGAAACTCATAAAATTTGTCATGAATTAAGTTAGGTTAAGAGACGCCATTTATAATTGAAATAGGTATTTATTACTAAACGCTAACGCAATTCTATTTTAAGCGTCTTTTATCCGTATTTTTTGGAGTTTTCCCCCATGCTTTCTTCTGTGTTTACGCCTAAATTGAGCTTTAATTTAATTGGCCGATACATTACTTTGACCTTGTTATGTTCAACTTTGCTTGCCTCAATAGCTAATGCTCAAGACAAGCCTGCTCCTGAAAAATTTATTTTCATGACCAATTGGTTTCCAGAGGCTGAACACGGGGGCTTTTACCAGGCCTTGGCTACTGGACTTTACAAAAAATATGGTTTAGATGTCTCCATCAAAATGGGAGGCCCTAGTGTTAACGTCATTCAATTAATGGCTGCGGGTCAGGCTGACTGCGTCATGGGCGGTAGCGACCTTCAAATGATGGAAGTTCGTCAAGCCGGAGTACCTGTTGTTAATGTGGCTGCAATTTTTCAAAAGGATCCACAAGTAATCATTACCCATGAAGATGTGACAAACCTTTCCCAACTCAAAACAAAAAGCATACTGGTGGTTCCATTTGCAAGGCAGGGATTTTGGCCTTGGATGAAGAACACTTTCGGTTTAACCGACGAACAGGCCAGACCCTACACTTTCAATATACAGCCTTTCATCGCTGACAAAAATGTTGCCCAGCAGGGTTATCTAACTTCTGAGCCTTATTCAATTCAAAAAGCAGGTGTAAAAGCTAATGTATTTTTGCTGAGTGACTTTGGTTATCCTGCCTATTCAACAACGATTACTTGTTTGGATAAAACAATCAAATCTAGGAAACAAGCTGTCGCATCCTTTGTTAAAGCATCTGTAGAGGGTTGGAAAAGCTATCTAAACAATCCTGGCGAGGGCAATGCACTCATAAAACGAGAAAACCCAGATATGGGAGATGATCAATTGGCATACAGCATACTTAAGCTTAAGGAAAAAAATATCATCTCTGGTGGGGACGCTGCGACTCTGGGAATCGGCATAATTACAGACAAAAGAGCCAAAATTAGTTTTGATATGATGGTCTCCAACAAAATCATAGATCCAACAAAAGTTAAGGTAAGTGATACGTATACAACTGAATTTGTAAAAGATCTAAAAGTGCTTCCCTGATCAAGACGATATAAACAAGGTCAAACTGAACTCAACTAATTTCTGATTTATGGCATCCAGTACATCTCCAATTACAGAAGCCAAATCAAATGCTATTGAGGTTTTATCGGCGGCCAAGACTTATGCAGGAGGTGTAAAAGCACTTTTGCCTGTGGATTTAAAAGTAGAGAGGGGAG
>DAITOS010000046.1:0-23055 GCA_036834025.1 Limnohabitans sp. | reverse complement strand
TAGTCATGCAACATTTTCCTTTAAAAAAAGTTGCACTTACTTTCTGAGCGCGCCCAGTTTCTTTGCGTTGTGACCTGAAAATAAATAACGCCTAAGGTTGATTTTAAAGAGCATCAATCAAGATGAATATTGGCAGACTTGATAATTTTGTTCCAGTACGGGAGTTCTTTCTTAACCAAGGCATCCAGATCATTGGGGTTGAGATAGGTGATCTCCACTCCGGCCGTATCAGCACGTTGTTTGACCTCTGAGAGCTCCAAACTTTTCTTTACTGATTCTGTTAATTTGGTAATGACTGCAGATGGAGTATTGGCTGGCGCATAAAGAGCAACCCAGGACTCAAGCTGAAATGAGGGAACTCCTGCCTCTGCGGTTGTGGGTACGTTTGGAAGCATTGGATGTCTGGTCTTACCTGTAACCGCAAGTGCTTTTAATTTATCCACTTGAATGTGTTGCATGACAGAGGGCGGGGTTGTTATAAAAACCTGCACTTGACCAGTTAATACGTCTTGAATTGCGGCGCCTGATCCTTTGTAGGGGACGTGAACAAGATCAATGTTTGCGATTTGTTTAAAGATTTCAGTGCCAATATGAGAGACAGAACCATTTCCTTGGGATGCGTAGTTAAGCTTGCCAGGATTGGTTTTTGCGTACGTGATGAAATCTTTTAATGTGTTTGCGGGTACAGAAGGGTGAACGGCGACGACGTTTGTGGATGTTGTGAGCAGCGCCACGGGCTTGAAATCCTTAATTGGATCCCACGGAAGTTTGTCCATCAAGGACGGATTGCCTAAGTGATAGCCGGAGTAAGAAATCAAAAGTGTGTAGCCATCAGGCTTTGCCCTTGCTACAAATTGATATGCGGTGTTACCGCTTGCCCCTGGTCTATTGTCAATGACAACAGGCTGATTAATGACTCTTGCTAGAGGCTCACTCAGTAATCTTGCAGAGGTGTCTACAAATCCCCCAGGAGGATTAGGAACCACAAGGGTTATTGGATGATCAGGATATGTTTGGGCGCAGGCAAATGCAACATATGCACTGCAAAATATGCTTAAGATTTGTTTTAAACCTATTGTTATTGGATTTCTTGCCTCCCGCTGTACAAGCATTGATTGAATCGAGAGTTTATAACTGGATTGTGTAAATTGTGAACTTGTATTCATGGTTATTTATTTGAAGTATTTAATTTAATTGTTTAGCCAAATAACTTTTTTGCGTTGATTGGACCATGTCTCATAAAAACCAGAGTAGACAAGGTCGATATGATTTCTTTTAACCTTTAAGGTCGGCGTTAAGAACCCGCCCTCAATGCTCCAAATTTCGTTTATACAAACCACGCAACTCAAGCGTTCGTGCAATTCTAAGTGTTGATTTATTTGGTCCAAATGGAGTGAGATCGTATGCTCTAGTTTCTGGCGATCATGGCTAGAGGTTGATTTGAGGACGGTCTCTTGTGAGAGCATCAGCAGCCCAATTGGACTGTTCAAGTGTGCGCCTACAACGCAACAGGCCTCAACGCCTGCGATCATAGCCAACTTGTCCTCAATGGGGGAGGGTACAACGTACTTGCCCTTGCTGGTTTTAAAAAGATCTTTGAGCCGACCCGTGATCGTTAAATTACCCAAACTGTCCACTACTCCTTGGTCACCTGTGCGAAGCCATCCATCGGATGTAAAAGATTCTTTCGTTTGAATGGGGTCTTTGTAATAGCCAACCATCAAACAATTTCCGCGCATTTGAATCTCAGCACTAGCGGGGTCAATTCTTGACTCAACACCGGTATGCGTGATGCCAACTGTACCTGCCTTAATGTCCCCAGGCATAGTTGAGTGAGAGAGCCCACAGTTCTCCGTCATTCCGTAAAGTTCAACAATCTCTAGCCCAAGCTCTTGGTACCAAGCTATCAACTGGGTAGGCATAGGCGCTGCTCCGCTTGCCACAATTTCGCACTGATCCAGTCCAAGAGCTTTGAGTATTTTTCTTCTAACCAATGTGCCGACGATTGGTAATTTTAGTAAAAGGGATAGTTTTTTTGCAGGAACTTTTAGTAAGATATTTTCTTTGAATTTAATCCACAAACGAGGGACAGAGAAGAAAAAAGTGGGTCTTGCACGTTGCAAATCAAGTGCGAATGTATCTAGCGATTCTGCAAAAAATATATGCATGCCCGTTTTTAAAATTACGTGCTCGACCATCACTCGCTCAGCAATGTGAGAAAGCGGCAGGTAAGAGAGCATTCGCGTTTGTTTGTTCAAGGGGACCCGGTTTAAGCCTTGTTCAACAGTAAAAGCGAATGTATTAAAACTGTGCATGACACCCTTTGCAACGCCGGTTGTGCCGGAGGTGTAAATGATCGTACAAATCTCATCCCCGTCTCTGCTCACTTGGTGGGCAAGCGGGGGAGTAAATGCAACGATAGAGTCCCAGGAGATGTGATCGGTGCTAGGTGCTAGGGGTAAGTCGATGCAGGCAATCTGCCCTGGGATAGAGTCTTTGATGAGATCCCAAGTGTCTAATTTGCCGACGAAGAGGAGTTGGGTATCGCTGTGTTCCAAAATTTGTTTCAGCGATGCACTTGACAAGGTCGGATAAAGTGGAACTGAGATAAATCCTGCCATCCATATGGCCCAATCGGCCATTAACCAATGAGCCGTATTCTTAGAGAGGATCGCGATCTTTGAATTTTTTTCTAGCTTCAAAGAACTTAAATGGGCCGCCATTTTGCTTGTTTGATCTAGCACCTCCCTCCACGTGTAGTTTTGGATGATCCCGTCACCCATGGGTTGGGTCATGCAAATATCATTTGGGAACTCACTTGCCAATGCGTAAAGTCTTTCAAGGGCCAGTGCACTTTTAGGAATATTCATTGAGTCAATTTAAAAAATAATGATTCGTCCAAACAAAATGAGGCAAAGCGCGCCAATATGCTTGGCCAAAAATAAAGGTCAGTTTAACTAACTTGTGATGTTAACCAATTAAGTAAAAATAACCATTGGTAGAAACAATGAAGCAAAAAAAAGTCCAGTTCAGCGCTGCAAAACGCAAAACTGGACATTTAGGAAAGTAAATCTCTGTGGATTATTTAGACAATTATTTGATACCCGCTGCCGCTTTTAAAGCTGCTGCTTTATCGGTCTTTTCCCATGTGAACTCTGGCTCTTCACGACCAAAGTGTCCGTACGCGGCTGATTTTTCATATATGGGTTGCAGTAAATTTAACATTTGAATGATACCTTTTGGACGCAAATCAAAGTGATCGTTAACCAATGCTGAAATCTTCTCATCTGAAATAACGCCTGTACCGTGGGTATTTACTGTGATGTTCATTGGTTTAGCAACACCAATTGCGTAAGCAACTTGGATTTGACACTGCGTCGCCAGTCCTGCAGCTACGATGTTTTTTGCAACATAACGAGCAGCGTAAGCGGCTGAGCGGTCTACCTTGGTTGGATCTTTACCAGAGAACGCTCCACCTCCGTGTGGGCAAGCACCTCCGTATGTGTCCACAATGATCTTACGACCTGTAAGGCCGCAGTCACCTTGTGGGCCGCCAACTACAAATCGGCCTGTAGGGTTAACCAAATACTTAGTGTCTTTTAACCACTCTTTAGGTAAAACAGGTTTGATGATCTCTTCTATGATTGCATCAACGAAGCTTTGTTTCATTTTTGCGCCATCGCTTTGCTCGGGGCTGTGCTGCGTTGACAAAACAACAGTATCAATGCTGTGTGGCTTGCCGTCAACATAGCGCATTGTCACCTGACTCTTTGCGTCTGGGCGAAGGAAAGGCAAACGTCCATCGCGCCTGAGTTCTGCTTGTCTCTCAACCAAACGGTGGGCGTAGTAAATTGGTGCAGGCATCAAAACCGGGGTTTCGCTACATGCATAGCCGAACATTAAACCTTGGTCACCTGCGCCGGTATTTAAATGATCATCCGATGCGTGGTCCACACCTTGTGCAATGTCATTGGACTGCTTGTCATAGCAAACCATAACTGCACAACCTTTATAGTCGATACCGTATTCAGTGTTATCGTAGCCAATGCGTTTGATCGTATCCCTTGCAACTTGGATATAGTCTACGTGTGCGTTAGTTGTGATCTCACCTGCGAGTACTACGAGGCCAGTGTTGGTTAGTGTCTCAGCGGCAACCCTAGATCTTGGATCTTGTTTAAAGATCGCATCTAAAATGGCATCAGATATTTGATCGGCTACTTTGTCGGGATGGCCCTCAGAGACCGATTCAGAGGTAAAGAGATAGTCTTTAGACATGTAAAAAAAGCTCCATTTAGTTGAAAAACGCTTGGGCGTTGCCAACTCAAAATGCGAGCTTCGGCGAACGCTTTAGCAGAAATGAGACCCAGTTTGACCCAGATTTCATACACAGGTTGCCCTGTATGTGTCGCCCTGCAAGTTGCTTCATTAACTCAGCGACAATCTAAATTATAACCAAAATTGAAAATAGAACAATTTTCTTAAAAAATGTATCGTTTCTTTAGACTTCTTTCATTTGTTCCCTTGCAGTTGATGCTTGGCATGGGTGCGCTCGTGGGGTGGATTGTTTGGTGGTCCTCAGCTAGTTACAGGGCTCAGTTTTTAGTCAATACGGGGCATGCTGGGCTCAGCTGGAAGCAAACTAAGGGGGCGGTCTCCTCCGCTGGTAAATTGGTCGGCGAAATACCATGGCTGTGGGCAAGGGGGGAAAACATCATGGCCCTTCAAAGATCTGAAATTGACGAAATTGGTTTTATTGAGGAAGCTTTAGACCAGGGGCGAGGCGTGATTTTTTTGGCGCCCCATCTTGGCTGTTGGGAGATGGGGGCGCAACTACTGGGCGAGGTATTTGGACCTAAATACGGGGATATGATTGCGCTTTACAGACCAGCGCGTAAAGAATGGCTAGAGAATTTGCTCACCCGTTTTAGGTCACGTAGGTATTTAAAATTTGTTCCAACAACCCTATCCGGTGTAAGAACAATTCTTAAACACCTCAAGGCAGGAGGATATACAGCTATTTTGCCCGATCAAGTGCCACCCAAAGGACTGGGAGTATGGGCCCCATTTTTTGGACGGGATGTGTACACCATGACACTCCTTCCTAAGATTGCCCAACAAACTGGATCATTAATCGTTTTAGCTTGGTGCAAGCGCTTGCCAGGTGCAAGATATAAATGTTACTTTAGTGATTTGAGTCACTACGGCATAGACGATAAGTCTATTTCAATGGAGGAGGCTGCAGCAAGAATGAACAAAGCACTAGAGGAGTTGATCCTCAAAGAGCCTGACCAATATCTTTGGGGTTACAACAGGGGTAAGCAACCCCGGGAGACCGTTCACACCAAGTCCTCGGTCGTGGGCGCAAACAAGGATGCGTAAACTGTTGTTAACATTGGTAGGGTGCTTGAGGTTCATACCACTACCTCTTCTAAGAGGTTTGGGGACATTGTTGGGATCCCTGCTTTGGTTGATAGCATCTAGGCGCAGACACATTGTTAGAACAAATTTAAAGTTGTGTTTTCCCGGCCTAGACTTGGGGCAAAGAGAGCGTTTAGCCAAAGACAATTTTGTAAGGGTTATTCAAGCACTATTAGACAGGAGTTGGCTTTGGCACGCGGGCGAGGGTAAAGTTCGAGCTAGACTTAAACTAACCGGTGACCCACAGGCCTTGGAAATGCTTAAATTGCATTGCTTCTCCTTTAAGAGTTCAGCATCTGAACAGAGTCATTTTCCTGAGCTAGGGACTAATACTGATCTTGAAAATAAATCCGAAGGACTTGTGATTTTTGCTCCTCATTTCGTTGGACTAGATGCAGGCTGGACCGCACTTGCTCTTGAAAGCCCACGCCGTCTAACCACTATTTTTACTCAGCAGTCGAGTAAAGACGCCGATGATTGGGTCTATGCTGGCAGAAAGCGATTTGGGGATGTGAAATTATTTAGAAAAGTGCAAGGTGTATCTGAGATTGTTCGCGCGCTGAGCTCTGGATCTGTTCTTTACCTTCTACCAGATATGGATTTTGGAGATAAAGACACTGTATTTGTGCCCTTTTACACTCAAAAGGCGGCGACCGTAACCTCTTTGTCCCGGTTTGCCAAGATTGGTAAAGCAAAGGTGGTTACGGTTACAACCCAAATGTGCGACATGGGTTACGAGATCAAAGTGGGCGGCGTTTGGGATAATTTCCCATCTCATGACTTAGAGGCCGATACGGCTCGAATGAACCTGGAATTAGAGAAACTTATTGCCCAGATGCCAGATCAGTATTACTGGGTACACAGACGCTTTAAAACCCGACCCAAGGGAGAGGCTTCCCTTTACTGAGAAAGTTCCAGTCCCCATTAATGTGGTGGTAACACATCCTCCGTGTCTTTGGGGTCATCTTTGTCTACATCCAAAATCGCAGATTCAGCTGCTTGGTGAAGGGGGTCGTCTGCTGTGTGCACCCAGTCCCAAAGAATTTGGCTTGCCTGGGCTACACCTTGTTTTTTAAGCGCAGAAAATAATTGAACAATTCCTCCTGAAGATTGAAGTTTTGCGATGGACAAAGCCTTTGCCGCTTCAGCTTTATTCAGTTTATCTGCTTTGGTTAAAAGTACCAAAAACTTCAGCCCTTCTTCAACCCTAGGTCTCAATATATCTAAAAGTATGTCATCTAGTTCAGTCAGCCCATGCCTAGGATCGCAAAGCAAAACGACGCCTTTCAAGTTTGGACGCGTGATCAAATAGTTTGCCATGACTTGCTGCCAACGAATTTTGTCGCTTTTGGGCACTGCTGCATACCCGTAACCGGGCAAATCAGCCAAAACTGCATCTGATTGGCCTTGTCTGCCTAGTGCGAACAAATTAATGTGCTGAGTTCTCCCAGGAGTTTTAGACGCAAAGGCCAGTTTTTTTTGTTGAGTTAGAACATTGATCGAGGTAGATTTGCCCGCATTGGAGCGTCCAACAAAAGCAATTTCAGGCAAGTCATATGCGGGTAAGTGGTGCATTTGAGCTGCGGTGGTTAAAAAGCGCGCCGTATGAAGCCAGCCTATTGCTTCTTTTGCCGCCTCGCAAGCTGCGCTTTCGGCGTCTGATAGGCTTACACGGGCTTGAGTTTGCACGCCGGGGGTACTCCTTTTTGGGGAGATTTTTCGTGGTTGAGTATTCGACTTTGGCGTTTGGGGCATAATTTTCTAAGGAATTTAACCCACAGATGTATGGTTGAGGGCACCGTACATTGTAGAATCTAAAGTTTGGGGTTTCCCCTGATCCAAAAATAGAACACCATGAAGCTTATTTCATCTTTAATTTTATCCGGTGTAGTTGCATTAACTACGCTGTCCACTTCCTTTGCTGCAGAAGAGGCCAAGACAGCTGCGCCTGCAAAACCTGATCTCGCTAAAGGCGAAGCTAGCTTTGCTGCATGTGCGGCTTGTCACGGAGCAGATGGTAACTCCGCAATAACGACCAATCCAAAACTTGCGCACCAACACCCTGAGTATTTAGTTAAACAGCTCCAAGAATTTAAATCCGGTAAGCGGGCTAATGCGGTTATGTCTGGAATGGCAGCAACGCTCAGCGAAGATGACATGAAAAACATTGCGGCTTGGCTGACAACTAAAGAGCCCAAGCGCGGTTTTGCTAAAGACAAAGAGTTGGTTGCTCTTGGTGAGAAGATTTACAAGGGCGGGATTGCTGATCGTCAAATCGCTGCTTGTGCAGGCTGTCACAGCCCAACCGGAGCCGGCATACCTTCACAGTACCCACGCCTGAGTGGCCAACACCAAGATTACACAGTAACTCAATTACAAAACTTTAGAGCAGGTGTTCGAAACAATAGCGTGCAAATGACAATGGTTGCAGCCAAGCTTAACGACAAAGAGATTCAAGCTGTATCAGACTATATTGCTGGACTGCACTGAAAATATCTCATGTGCTAATCTTAATGAGCCGCTTTTTAAATGAGCGGCTTTTTTATTGCTTTAAATTTTTTTGTATAAAGTAGCGCAATCAGAAGAACTGCGCCAAATTAAAAATTTCATTTGATGCATTTTGGTGTTCCGGGTGTATTGCTCCAAAACATTAATCAAATCAGTAAAGACCTATTGAGATTAGGGAAACAGCGATATATTATTGCAATCAATCCTTGGTTGGCTAGCATTGGCGTAAGATGAGCTTATTGTTGTATTAGTGCAGTATTTATATTTTTTAGGGGAAGACAATGTGGATTAAATCTTCAGAGCAGCGAATACAAGATGTTTTAACCAAAGAGATAACGCCTAGAGAGCACTTTGAGGGGCGAAGAAGTTTATTAAAGCAGCTGAGTAGTGCTGGCATGATCATGGGTGCAACTGGTTCGGTGTTGAATGCCAGAGCGCAATCTAATACAACCGTACCCAGCGGGACCGCTACTACGACAGGGGGAGGGAAATTAGCTCCACTCCCTGGCTCACATTCAAACGCCTCAGGCGCTTATGTTATGGAGAAGGTGACCAGCTACGCCGATGCATCCTCTTATAACAACTATTACGAATTCGGAACAGATAAAGGGGATCCGGTTAAAAATGCGCACACTTTAAAAACGTCTCCTTGGAGTATTCAGGTAGAGGGTCTTGTTAAAAAACCAATGAAGATCACCCTTGAAGATTTGTTAAAAGTGCATCCAATGGAGGAGCGCATCTATCGTATGCGTTGTGTTGAAGGTTGGTCTATGGTGATTCCTTGGGTTGGGTACTCTATGTCTGAGTTGATCAACAAAGTGGAGCCACTTGGGAATGCAAAGTTTGTAGAGTTCGTGAGCTTAGCTGACCCTAAAACGATGCCATTTGTTGGCTCTGGTATTTTAGACTGGCCCTACACAGAGGGTCTTAGGATGGATGAAGCTATGAACCCTTTAACCCTGCTTTCTTTTGGCATGTACGGCGAAGTACTTCCCAATCAAAGTGGCGCTCCTGTTAGGTTGGTCGTACCATGGAAATACGGCTTTAAGAGCGCCAAAAGTATTGTGAAAATCAGGTTCGTTGAGAAAATGCCTGCTACAGCTTGGAACAAGGCTGCAGCAAACGAGTACGGCTTTTATTCAAATGTGAATCCCAATGTTGATCATCCTCGTTGGAGTCAAGCCACTGAGCGCAGGATAGGTGAGGACGGTCTTTTTGCAAAGAAAAGAAAAACGTTGATGTTCAATGGCTACGAGCCACAGGTCGGGCAGTTATACGCCGGTATGGATTTACAAAAGAATTTTTAAACTTTCCCCACCTTTTTAGGGCATAAAGAAATTGAACATCCGAGCCTGGTTTTTGAATTCACATGCGAAGAAGCTTTGCTTGATTTTTTGCGCGCTCCCTTTTGTTTGGCTGCTTAGTAAAACTTTGAATGATCAACTTGGTGCAAACCCTGCTGAGGCCCTCATTCGCAGTACTGGAGATTGGACGATTAGAGTACTCTGCGTTGTTTTGTTCATCACTCCTTTACGGGTGATGAGTAAAACACCTGCCTTACTGCGTTTTAGAAGAATGATTGGTGTGAGTGTTTTTGCATACGCAAGCTTGCACCTATTTTGTTACGCTGGCTTTGATATGGGGTTTGATTGGGACGACATAGCTAATGATATCTTCAAGCGTCCCTTCATATTGGTGGGCTTTGTGGGATGGATATGTTTAGGGGCGCTGGCTTTGACCTCTAACAATTTAGCTATAAAAAAAATGGGAACAAAAAACTGGCAAACTCTTCACATGTTGGTCTACGTGATTGCCTTTTTAGCGGTCATTCATTTTTACTGGATGAAGTCTGCCAAGCACAACTTTACTGAGGTCATTATTTACGGAGCGATATTGGGTGCGCTTTTGTTGTGGCGAATAGGCAGAAAACTTCAAACTAAGATGAATTTGAAATAGTTTGAAGATAACCCAACTGTATCCTTAGGTTTCTTGACGAATTAAATCCTCAATCGTCTCACGCCGTCTGATTAAAGAGGATTTGTTCAGATCAACAAGTACCTCAGCAGCCCGCCCTCTTGAGTTGTAGTTGCTTGACATGCTCATGCAGTAAGCGCCCGCTGAGAGAATAGCTAATCCGTCGCCAACCTCAACGCTCAAGCTTCTATCTCTGCCCAACCAATCCCCGCTCTCACAAACTGGTCCAACCACATCGTAGACCAATCCAGAAGAGCTGTTTGAATTAATTTGAACTGGGACGATACCGTGAAATGCTTCATACATTGCAGGGCGAGGGAGGTCGTTCATTGCAGCATCAACGATACAAAAGTTTTTGTGCTCACCAGTCTTTAGATACTCAATCTTTGTTAAACAAACCCCCGCATTGCCGATCAAAGATCTACCAGGCTCTACAAAAATCATCCTGTCCGCGTAGCCCCGTGAGTCTAGTAACTCAAATAGCTTTGACCATAATTTATCAGCAGGAGGTGGAGTCTCTCCAGCGTAATCAATACCAAGTCCGCCCCCAAAATCCAAGTGCTCAATCCGGATGCCAGATTTCTCAATCTCGTCCACCAAATCAAGTACACGCGAGACAGCGTCTTCATAGGGAGAGATCTCAGTGATTTGAGATCCAATATGACAATCAATACCTTTGATCATTAAACCTTTGAGGGCGGATGCCCGTTTGTAGGTCTCCAGTGCTCTTTCATGAGCAATCCCAAATTTGTTGTCTTTTAGACCTGTGGAGATGTAGGGGTGAGTTTTCGCGTCTACATTGGGATTAACTCTCAAACTGATGGGGGCTATTTTTTGGCTATCCAGAGCTACTTCATTGATCACATCTAATTCGGCCTCGCTCTCAACGTTGAAGCAGCATATTCCGGCCTCAAGCGCTGCTTTAATCTCGGTTCTGGTTTTGCCAACACCTGAGAAGATAATGTGATCGGCCTTTCCGCCTGCAGCTAAAACGCGGGCCAACTCCCCGCCTGAGACAATATCAAATCCACACCCTCTTTGTGCAAAAACGCGAAGTACGCCCAGAGATGAATTGGCCTTCATAGCATAGTGAATTCTTGCTCGGCGACCCTTAAATGCCCGCTCGTATGCATCAAGCGCATGAATCATTGCAGCCTTGGAGTATGCAAAGAGTGGGGTTCCGTATTCTGCAATCAATTGAGAAAGCGCTACCTCCTCCATCATGAGGGAACCGTTCTTGTAATGAACAAAGGGTGAGCCGGGTAAGTGCGTTGTAGTCATAAAAATCTATTTTGGAGCCGTATCTGTTGAGTTAAGCTTTCTTGGGCTGTTACTAATAGTTGGATTCTCGATCGGCGTAGTTTCTTTTGAATTATTTGTCGCTTTTGAGCTAGGTGGAACAGGGTTCATAATTTGTGGCAATGAGGCTCTGTTTCTAGCCTCATCTTCACTGGGCATATATAGGCCTGAGCGTTGCCCACAACCTGCCGCGCCGATGGATAAAGAGAGAATCAATAAAAGTAATAAGGGATGGGCGCTATTTTTGCTCACACTTTAACCCTTCGCCTTATGTTGGATACTCTGTATGTTTAAAATAACTTTTGCCATTTGCAAATTGTACCGATACATTGGGTATCTTGTCTCTTTGCGAAAACTTTAAAGCTTAAAACCTATGACTGATACTGAGTATTTAGAGCTTGCTGAAACGTTACTTAAAACGGTCGAGCTGCATTGTGATCGAATCAACGATGAGTCTGATGCAGACATAGACAACCAGCGAGTAGGCTCTATGATTACGCTGACATTTACCAATAAAACTCAGATTATCATCAACCTTCAAAAACCACTTCAAGAGGTTTGGTTGGCGACTCGATCAGGTGGTTATCACTACCGATATGAAGGACATATTTGGGCTAACACCAAAGGGGAGGGCGAGTTTTGGTGGCAACTTACCCAAGATGCTCGCGCTCAAAGTGGATTAATGTTGGAATTCAACGCGTCCATTTAATTCTTGAAGATATCCAATATCTTTTTACGCTCATCATTAGCGCTATTGGTCTCTGAGTTGTTAGTTCCACCGTCTATACCAACACTGCTTACACCGTTACCTCGGGTGTACTCGGTGTAGTACCAATCAGCCCCATCTTTTACTACCCCAGTGGGTGGTGGGGGTACCTCAGTAACAGGCACATTTTTAAGCGCTTGTTGCATATATCGGATCCAGACGGGAAGACTAAGTCCGCCACCTGTTTCATGATCACCTAGCTTGCGGGGTGTGTCATACCCAATCCAAGTGATCGCAGTGAGCGTAGGTTGAAAACCAGAGAACCAGGCATCTAAAGAGTCATTCGTAGTTCCCGTTTTACCGTAAATATCAGGGCGTTTAAGGACAGCTTGAGCCTTTGCTGCAGTACCCACCCTGGCAACCTCTTGCAATAGGGTAGACATAATAAATGCATTGCGTTGGTCTATAACTCTTGCTGAATCCTCTTGCTCAGCGGGTGTGTACTCCGTTAAGACTTTGCCAAGGGGATCCACTACTTTAGTGATGAGGTAGGGATTCATTAAGAATCCCCCGTTTGCAAAAACAGAGTAGCCCACCGCAAGTTGCATGGGGGTTGCTGAGCCAGCGCCGAGAGCCATGGTTAAGTAAGGAGGATGTTTTTCAGGATCAAACCCAAATCTAGTGATCCATTTCTGTGCGTAGTGGGTACCGATGGAGTTCAAAATTCTGATAGAAATCATGTTCTTTGATTTTGCTAAACCGGTTTTCAGTGGTAGCGGACCATCAAAAGTTCCTTCATAATTTTTAGGCTCCCATGCTTGTCCACCAGTTTCACTGGCGTCAAAAAATAGCGGTGCGTCATTGATAATTGTCGTAGGGGTGAAGCCTTTTTCTAGAGCTGCAGAGTAAATGAAGGGTTTAAAGCCAGACCCCGGTTGTCTCCAGGCCTGGGTGACGTGGTTA
This sequence comes from Limnohabitans sp., assembly GCA_036834025.1. Classification (GTDB taxonomy): domain Bacteria; phylum Pseudomonadota; class Gammaproteobacteria; order Burkholderiales; family Burkholderiaceae_C; genus Limnohabitans. The sequence goes on along the minus strand of DAITOS010000046.1, from coordinate 10,187 downwards.
AATTTATTTTTCTCAAAATCAAAACCACCTACTAGTGAGCGAATAGCACCGTCTCTCGGATCTATTGCTACAAATGCGCCCTCTACCTCTGGTAGTTGGGTGATAGACCAACTGTTTTTAGCTGCATCTTTCACAATTCTAATTAACGCTCCTGGTCGAATTTTGATATTGGGTGGAGCTTTCTCACTCAGTCCAGACTGGACAGGTTTTAAGCCGTCCCCTGTAATCTCAATGAGCTCACTGTTTAACCGCATGACTCTGACCAACTTTGGGCTAGCTTCAAGAACAACTGCTGACAAAAGATCCCCTTTGTCGCCTTGATCAACTAGTGCATCGTCAATTGCATCTGCGAGCTCAGAGGTCTCAGTTGGGAGTGTGATAAATCTCTCAGGACCTCTATAAACTTGGCGTAGTTCATAGTCCATGATGCCACGTCTGAGAGCTTGATATGCAACCTCTTGATCTTCGGCTTTGATAGTTGTGAAAACGTTTAGGCCTCGGGTATAGATGTCGGGACCGTACTGCGCAAACATCAGCTGACGAACCATTTCAGCGACATATTCTGCGTGAGTTTGAGTCACAACTGCCCCTGTGCGAATGTGCAGCTCCTCCTCTTTGGCGGTTTGAGCTTGCTCTTTAGTTATGAAACCATTTTCAAGCATCCGCTCAATGATGTATTGTTGTCTAGTGCGTGCGCGTTTGGGGTTGCTGATGGGGTTGTAAGCGGAAGGGGCTTTGGGTAGGCCCGCCAGCATCGCTGCTTCTGCGATTGAGATTTGCTGAAGTGGTTTGCCAAAATAGGCCTGAGAGGCGGCCGCAAAACCATACGCCCTGTTTCCTAAGAAAATCTGATTTAAATAGATTTCAAAGATCTGATCTTTGCTGAGCATGTGCTCAAGTTTTAAGGTCAGAAGTATTTCGTATATTTTTCGGGTGAATGTTTTCTCCGATGAGAGGTAAACATTACGTGCAACTTGCATGGTGATTGTGGAAGCACCTTGGCTTTTTGCATGTCCTAAGTTGGCAATACTGGCACGTAACAGTCCAACATAATCCACCCCGCCGTGTTGATAAAAGCGCGCATCCTCAATCGAGAGAACCGCGTCCTTCATGACTTGAGGGATATCTTTAAATGCAGTGAGCGTTCTGCGCTCCTCGCCGAACTCACCAATGACTTTACCCTCAACAGAGTACACCCTCATAGAGAGTTTTGGTCTGTAATCTGCAAGATCTGAGATATCGGGCAGTTGCGGATAGGCAATGGCCAATGCCATACAAACCAACATACCAATTGAGAGAAAGCCCGCAACACATAGCCCAATTGACCAACTAAAAAACGTGATCAGTAATCTGCCCAGTGTGGATTCTGGGGGTTTTTCTTTAGGCGAGGCCTCTTGCTCGGCTTGGGGCTGGGTTTTTTTGGATTTAAAAGAAAACAGAGGCATGGATAGCTTTAAGCTTTAAAAGTCGTACAGTTTCGTGTCTTTTGTGAGTTGTAGTTTAACCTGTAGGCTGTATTTGGGGCAGACTGGGAGGGCTATTTTCTGAACTAATTGGCAATAAAAGTAATTAATTCGTGTGCTATTTAGCTTTGATTCAGGTGGGGACAGAAGCAAACTAAAATATCCCTGTAAAGCTCTTAAAGGTAAAGCAATTGAGTTTGAATGAAATTTGTTTTTAGGGCGATACTTACATGAACTTATTTTGCGCCCTTGGCCTGTATAAAAGCAAAATTGTTCAAGGTGAACAAAATCTATGAAAGAGACAAAAAGTGTTGGCATTGGTGGGTCTACCAGGAAGTGGAAAATCTACAGTCGGTAGACAATTGGCTAGAAGATTGAATTTAACTTTTATCGACTCCGATCACGCAATCGAAGAGCGACTTGGGTGCTCGATTCGTGAGTTCTTTGAGGTTGAGGGAGAAGAGCGCTTTAGAGATATTGAAACCCAAGTTATTCAAAAACTTTTACAAGAAAAGTATGGGGTAATCTCAACAGGCGGGGGCTCGGTTCTTAGGCCTTTGAACCGACAGGAGTTGCATAGCAAAGCAAAAGTCTTCTACCTAAGGGCTTCTCCAGAAGAGGTTTTCAGACGCTTAAAACACGATCAAAACAGGCCCTTATTGCAAGTGGCTGACCCACTGACTAGACTTAAAGACATTTACAGCATTCGTGATCCCTTGTATCGAGAAACCGCTCACCACGTGGTTGAAACAGGAAGACCAAAAATTAGCAACATGGTTCACAACATCATTGCACAGTTAGAACAAGACCAGTACGCAGATTTAGATTCGGATAATTCAAAGTAAGTTATGAACCCCATTAATCCAACTCTCGTTCCAATCCAGTTGGGTGACAGAAGCTATTCGATCCACATTGGGGAGGGCTTGCTTGGGCGCTCCTCTACTTGGGAAAAATTGCCCAATGCGCCGATGGCATTGATCGTGACAAATGTAAGCGTTGCGCCTCTTTACGGTGAGCAATTGAGAGATGCTTTAAAACAAAAATATTCTCGAGTTGAGCTACTGTGTTTGCCGGACGGGGAGACATTTAAAACCTTCGAGACGCTCAATCTCATTTTTGACCAATTATTGGGCTCTGGCGCAGATCGAAAGACCATTCTCTTTGCATTGGGAGGGGGTGTAATCGGGGATATGACAGGTTTTGCTGCGGCTTGCTTTATGAGGGGTGTCCCGTTTGTTCAGGTGCCAACTACTTTACTGGCTCAGGTGGACTCCTCAGTTGGCGGAAAAACTGCGATCAATCATCCTTTGGGTAAAAACATGATTGGCGCTTTTTATCAACCCGAGTTGGTGGTGTGTGATTTAGACACTTTGCAGACACTGCCTTCAAGAGAGTTGAGCGCTGGTTTGGCAGAGATCATCAAATACGGTCCTATCGCAGATATGACTTTTATGCAGTGGATTGAAGACAATTTGGAGTTGCTAATCTCCAAAGATGTTGGGGCACTTGCGTATGCGGTTCAAAGAAGTTGCGAGATCAAAGCCTCAGTGGTGGGTGTAGACGAAAAAGAGGGTGGTTTAAGAGCCATATTAAATTTCGGACATACATTTGGTCATGCTATCGAAGCGGGTTTGGGCTTTGGTGTTTGGTTACACGGCGAAGCTGTCGGGTGCGGCATGGTCATGGCGGCTAATTTATCTCATAAGCTTGGATTGGTAGACGAGACCTTTGTGAAAAGACTCACATCTTTGATAGAGCGGGCGGGCTTACCGGTTAAGGGGCCTAAACTCGGTGCGCAGGAGTATATAGAGCACATGCGTGTTGATAAAAAAGCACAGGCTGGACAAATAAGATTTGTACTCATCAATGCTCCCGGTCAAGCACAAGTCATGGGGGCTGAGGACACTTTAGTTGCACAAGTCATTGATCAGTGCTGCGCATAATTCATGTCAGCTAATTTAATTCAATTCGATTTACAAAATATGCATGCCAGTTCGTTGGCTCCCTACGCATGTGACCCCGTAAACACGCGAGGGCGGAGGTTCAAAGAAACTTCAGCCCCAACCCGAAATGATTACCAAAGAGACAGGGACAGGATAGTTCACTCAACCGCGTTTAGGCGGCTGGTTTATAAAACACAGGTATTTCTTAATCACGAGGGAGATTTGTTTAGAACCAGGATGACGCACTCCCTAGAGGTGGCGCAACTTGCGAGATCCATTTCTCGAGTGCTTAGACTGAATGAAGATTTGGTTGAAGCTATTGCCTTGGCTCATGATTTAGGCCATACCCCTTTTGGTCATGCGGGGCAAGATGCGCTTAATTTATGCATGAAGGACGAAGGCGGGTTTGAACATAATTTTCAAAGTCTGCGCGTGGTAGATTCGTTAGAGTCCAGGTACCCTAAGTTTGAAGGTTTGAATTTAACATTTGAAACCAGAGAAGGTGTCCTTAAGCACTGTTCTAATAAAAATGCAAAATACCTTCACGATAAAGAAATCAGCCAACATGCAGATCAGTCACTGCATGCTGGTGATTCAGTTCTCGATGAAAGTTTCGTGAGTATTGGTTCCCGGTTTATCCACAACCTACAACCCAGTTTAGAGGCTCAGTTGTGTAACCTTGCAGATGAGGTGGCATACAACGCACACGATATAGACGACGGAATACGCTCGGGCTTGATAGACTTTGAGCAGCTCAGCACTATTTCCTTGTTTGAAGAGTTTAAGCAAGAGGTGCTCATAGAGTTCCCCAATTTATCACCTAGAAAAATTGCATACGAGAGTATTCGAAGGATGCTTAGTGATCAGGTGTATGACATTATTGGTGCGACGCAAGCCGCTATTAAATCGCATGCTGTGCAATCAAGAAATGACGTAACTCACGCCCCCCCTTTAGTTTGTTTCAGCCCAAAAATGAGAACGCAGGCATTAGAGTTAAAGCGTTTTTTGTTTCAAAACCTATACCGCCATCCCAAGGTCATTGAGACCACTGACTGGGCAAAGGAGGTGGTGACGCATCTTTTTAAGGCCTATGTAGAAAGTCCACATGAAATGCCCAAGTTTTATAAGACCAGGGGAAGTGTCCACCGCGCGGTATCTGACTATATTGCAGGCATGACGGATCGGTTTGCAGTCTCGGAGTTTGCTAGATTGTGCTCATCTGCGGCGAAAGAACTTGGAATCAAGTAAATGCGCATCATTGAGGATACACAAGCGTGGGTTCAAAAATTTGTGGTTGGACTCAATTTGTGTCCATTTGCTAAGCCAGTGCTGAGTAAAGGACTAATACGATACGTGGTTTGTGAAGAAACTGAGCAAGGCTTGATAACGGACACATTGGATCAAGAGTTGCTTAAGTTGAGGGCTATTGATCCTGAAATAGTAGAGACAACTCTTTTTATATTGCCTAATCTATGTGGAGATTTTCTTGATTTTCACTTTTTGGTTGAGGCATGCAAAAAAAGAATCAAAGCATTGGATTTAATTGGAATTATCCAAATTGCAGATTTCCACCCAGAGTATGAATTCGCAGATGCGAGGCGTGAAGATATCTCTAATGCTACCAATCAATCTCCATACCCGATGCTTCATCTATTGAGGGAGGTGAGTGTGGAACGAGCAAGGCAAAGCGGGATGAGTGCTGAACTTATAGTTAAGCGAAACCTAGCTTTGTTGAATGAGTTGGGGAGCCAAGGTGTTCGAAAAATACTAGATAAAGAGTAACTTACAAAGGGCCTGATGAATAAAAAATTAAAGACCTATAAGCTACCTAGCGAGACCGGTGCTAAGCCTGAGAGCGTCTCAGCGCAATTAGGTCTAAGACCGGGACAATCTTTGGAGCTATTAAAGGAACTGCATATATTGACCAGAGAAGGAAGAATTAATCAGGACTCCAGACGCAAGTTAAAACAGGTCAACCATTTGACCCAGTTTATTGAGACTCATCTGAAAGAAATTGTTGATCAAAAGTTGATCAACATAGAAAAAGGCGCCCTCAATCAAACTCTAACCTTAGCAGATCACGGTGCAGGGAAAGCCTACCTGGGATTTATGTTGTATGACATGTTCATAAAGGATAAATGGGATCTTACAGAAGGATCTATAAAGGCTCATATTTACGGCATTGAGACCCGTGCAGAGTTGGTGCGTTCGTCTCAGGCTTTGGCTGCGCGGTTAAATTTTAATGGAATGACATTTTTAAATATAACCGCTCATGAGGCTCGTGGCCATGATGTATTACCAGACAAGATTGATGTTGTGACTGCGCTTCATGCATGTGATAGCGCAACGGACGATGCTATTGGTTTTGGACTTGAGAAAGCGGCACATTTCATTGCCCTGGTCCCCTGTTGTCAAGCCGAGGTGGCAGGTGCGTTAAGAGGAGGCAAGGCGTTGGCGTTGGCACGCACACCTTTGGCTGAGCTATGGCGGCACCCTTTACATACACGTGAATTTGGTAGTCAAATCACAAACGTACTTAGGTGTCTTTATTTGGAGTCGCAGGGTTACAGTTTGACAGTGACTGAGTTGGTGGGTTGGGAGCACAGCATGAAAAACGAACTTATTCTTGCTCGGTACACGGGACAGAAAAAGAAAAGCGCTGCTGAGCGTTTGCGGGATTTGGTCGCGGAGTTTGGACTCGATAGTGTTGCCGCAACTCGTTTCCCAAAAGTGTTTGTTGGATTGCTGGGGGCTTAAAGTGGCAAGGCTTTCAAGACTTGTTGTTCCTCTTCAAGCGCATTATGTTATGTTGAGCGCAAATGACGGAGCATTACTCTTTAATCAAAACGCTGATTATGAGGTAATGCTCAAATTCATTTACGAGCAGTGCGTTCGTGAAGGCGTCCTGCTGCACGGATATGCCCTACTAGATACACAGGTTCATTTGCTTTTGACGCCCAACACTGAGATGAATTTATCCCGTGTAATGCAAGGGTTGGGCCGCAGTTACGTGAGGTACTTTAACCAGTGCTACGCCAGATCAGGAACACTTTGGTCTGGAAGATATAAATCTACGGTTGTTCAACCTGCGGGATGGGTTAAAAACTGTCTGATCTACTTTGATTTTCTTCCTGTTTTGGCATTAAGTAAGGGGCCAACGGGTGAAGTGGTCAGTTTTGCTGGTGACTATGAATGGACAAGCCACACCCATTTTGTAGGGCTGCGAGTCAATGGACATATTACGCCCCATGCGGACGTTTGGAATTTGGGTAACACGCCCTTTGCTCGAGAGGAGCAGTATGCACAATTGGCCAAAGCGGGCCTGGACTCAGGAGTGATAAACCAAATTACAACAGCAATTCAAGGAGGGTGGGCACTGGGGGATGCCTCCTTTATTGCAGAAATCCAAGCCCAAACGCACCGAAGAGTCGCAAAAGCAAAACCCGGGAGACCTCCTTTGGTTCGTGTTGCACCATAGAGCAACAGTTTTGAGCGGTTTTCCAAATCAAAAGTAATTTATTAATGAATTGGTATTATTTTGATATGTCCCTTATTTAATTAATGATTCGATGTGTTTTTATAAAATTAGTGTCTGACCCTATTTAAATTTATTGGCAAACTGCTCACACTCCATTACACTCGTTTTCCCTATAAAACTTACAGGAACACGCCATGGATCAGGTGACCACTACAACTCTCAGCGACCAAACTACAGAGAGCTCAACACCATCCACATTTACGAGTGGTTTATATGACCCAACCCAGGAGCACGACAGTTGCGGGGTTGGCTTTGTAGCGCATATCAAAGGCGATAAGAGTCATTCGATTGTCAAACAGGCCCTGAAAATATTAGAGAACCTGGACCACCGGGGAGCGGTTGGTGCGGATAAATTGATGGGTGATGGAGCTGGGATTTTGATCCAACTGCCAGACACTCTTTACAGAGAGGAAATGGCCCTTAAAGGAGTAACACTTCCACCAGTGGGTGAGTACGGGGTTGGAATGGTATTTCTGCCCAAAGAAAATGCATCATTGCTTGCCTGCGTTCAAGAGCTTGAACGCGCTATCAAAGCAGAGGGACAAGTTGTGTTGGGTTGGCGAGATGTGCCAATCAATCTAGACATGCCTATGTCTCCAACTGTGAAAGAAAAAGAGCCGCTGATAAGACAAGTATTCATAGGTCGTGGACAAGATGTGATTGTTCAAGATGCACTGGAGAGAAAGCTCTACGTTATTAGAAAAACTGCAAGTGCAGCTATACAAAATTTGAACCTAAAACACGGCAAAGAGTACTACGTGGCGAGTATGTCAAGTCGAACCGTGATATACAAAGGGTTACTTTTGGCAGATCAAGTCGGCAGTTATTACATCGATCTTCAAGACGTTAGATGCGTATCAGCACTGGGGTTAGTGCATCAACGCTTCTCAACAAACACCTTCCCCGAATGGCCGCTAGCACACCCCTATCGATATGTAGCGCACAATGGAGAGATCAACACAGTAAAAGGTAATTACAACTGGATGAAAGCTCGAGAGGGCGTAATGACTTCGCCAGTGCTTGGACCAGATCTGAAGAAGTTATACCCTATCAGCTTTGCAGGGCAATCAGACACTGCAACTTTTGATAATTGCTTAGAATTGCTCACTATGGCGGGCTACCCAATTAGCCAAGCTATGATGATGATGATCCCTGAGCCATGGGAGCAGCACTCAAAGATGGATCAACGCAGGCGTGCGTTTTACGAATATCACGCAGCGATGATGGAGCCCTGGGATGGACCCGCATCCATCGTATTTACAGACGGCAGGCAAATCGGGGCAACTCTTGACAGAAACGGGCTTAGGCCTTCTAGGTATTGCATCACAAATGATGACTTAGTCATCATGGCCTCTGAGTCCGGTGTTTTGCCTATTCCTGAAAATAAGATTGTGCGCAAATGGCGACTGCAGCCGGGCAAAATGTTCTTGATTGATTTAGAGCAAGGTCGCATGATTGATGACGAGGAGTTAAAGGCCTCTTTGGCCAACTCAAAGCCCTACAAACAGTGGATTGAAAATGTACGAATCAAGCTTGATGATGTTGGTACTTCTTCAAATGATAAGGAATCCAAAGAAAGCCTGCAAGCAGGTACAAAGAATGATTTGACAACCGAGTCATCGCTATTGGATTACCAACAATCATTTGGTTATTCTCAAGAAGATATTAAGTTTTTGTTGGCTCCGATGGCCATAAACGGCGAAGAAGGTATTGGATCAATGGGCAATGACAGCCCACTGGCTGTGCTCTCTGATAAGAACAAACAACTATACAGTTACTTCAAGCAACTCTTTGCACAGGTGACAAACCCTCCGATTGATCCAATCCGAGAAGCGATCGTGATGTCATTGGTATCTTTCATAGGCCCTAAGCCAAATTTGTTAGATATCAATCAAATCAATCCCCCCATGCGCTTAGAGGTCACACAGCCCATCTTGGACTCACAAGATATGGCCAAACTTCGAAATATCGATAGCGTGACGAAGGGCAAGTTCAAGAGCGCCATACTAGATATCACTTACCCAGTTAGCTGGGGAAGTGAAGGCGTAGAGGCCAAGCTAGCCTCTTTATGTGCAGAGGCAGTTGATGCGATCAGAAGTGATAAAAATATTCTTATTTTGTCTGACCGCGCAACAAACAGTTCGCAGGTAGCCATTCCGGCACTTCTCGCTTTGTCAGCAATTCATCAGCATTTGGTCAAAGAAGGTCTAAGAACCTCTGCAGGCTTGGTGGTGGAAACAGGCAGTGCCCGCGAGGTACATCATTTTGCAGTGCTAGCGGGTTACGGTGCTGAAGCGATTCACCCCTACCTTGCAATACAAACAATTGAACACTTGCATTCAAAACTTCCCGCAGATCTCTCACCAGAGAAAGCAGTTTATAACTACATCAAGGCAATTGGGAAGGGCATATCAAAGATTATGTCCAAAATGGGCGTATCAACTTACATGAGTTACTGCGGTTCCCAGTTGTTTGAAGCCATCGGAATCAATACAGAAACTGTAGAGAAATACTTTACCGGCACGGCTAGTCGAGTACAGGGGATCGGTATTTTTGAAATAGCACAAGAAGCTATCCATTTGCACAAATCTGCATACAGCAAGGACCCAGTGCTATCTAATATGCTTGATGTCGGGGGGGAGTATGCATGGCGCGTCAGGGGTGAGGAGCACATGTGGACACCAGATGCAATTGCAAAACTTCAACACAGTACGCGGTCCAACAACTGGAGCACATACAAAGAGTATGCTCAAATCATAAATGATCAAAGTCGTAGGCATCTCACACTGCGCGGGCTATTTGAATTCAAAATCGATCCATCAAAAGCAATCTCTATTGACAAAGTAGAGCCTGCCAGTGAGATCGTCAAGAGGTTTGCAACGGGCGCAATGAGTCTGGGTTCAATTTCAACTGAAGCGCACTCAACTCTTGCAATTGCGATGAACAGAATAGGTGGCAAGAGCAACACCGGCGAAGGGGGGGAGGATCCAGCAAGGTACAGAAACGAGCTAAAAGGCATCCCCATAAAGAAGGGCGATACGCTAAAGAGCGTGGTCGGTGAAGCTCAGATTGAGGTTGACTTACCGCTGAACGCCGGTGACAGTTTGCGCTCTAAAATCAAGCAAGTTGCGTCGGGAAGGTTTGGCGTGACGGCTGAATATTTGTCCTCTGCTGATCAAATTCAGATCAAAATGGCACAAGGTGCTAAGCCAGGCGAAGGTGGCCAGTTGCCTGGTGGTAAGG
>DAITOS010000045.1:15195-23308 GCA_036834025.1 Limnohabitans sp. | reverse complement strand
AGAAGCGAGCGCGATTAGCGTTTTTTTCATTTATTAATCTCCAAGGTTAAACAAAGGGCTCCGGTAAGTGGCTTGCACTCAAATCCAGGACTCGAGCCGAACCACCGGCTCCCCGGGCCAACCACCTCTATTGAGGTAAGTTGTGTGTATTTGACCAGAGCTACAGCAATTATTCGACTCCAAGCTCCTAATTTGTGGCTTTTGCGTTGTTCAACTGCAACAAATCAACTACCGTGAGGTCTCATGTGGTGAAATTCCAACCATGGACTACTTACTCATCTCTATTGACAATGCGCTCAGAACTTTGCTTGCAAAGCCAATTGCAAGTCGCAGTGTTCATGAAAACTCGCTCTCCACCTCGAACAAGCCTTTTAGCGATTTGAGCAATTCCAGCAAATCACAATCACAGTTAAGCCCAGATGAGCAAAACCTATCTGGGGCACTCATGCGTGTGAACCATGTAGGAGAGATTTGCGCACAGGCTTTGTATACCTCTCAAAGCCTCGCAACTCAAAACAAATCTCTAAAAACCTACTTTAAAGATGCAAGCATCGACGAATTCGACCACCTGGCTTGGACAGCAGAGCGAATTGAGGAACTCGGCACACACAAAAGCTACCTGAATCCGCTTTGGTATGCGGGTGCCTTTGGGATTGGTTACTTGGTTGCCAAGATCGGGGGGGAGCAAATGAGCCTAGGTTTTGTGGCGGAGACCGAGCGCCAGGTAAGCGAGCACTTGGGAAGTCACCTGCAAAAACTTCCCCCCTCTGATCTTGCCTCTAGAGATATTGTTAAACAAATGAAGCTTGACGAAGAAGCTCACGCAAAAAAAGCTGTGTCAAGTGGCGCTAAAGAGCTACCCCCTCCAGTTAAACAGTTAATGAGAGTCGCAGCCAAGTTGATGACCACAACGGCGCATTACGTTTAAGACGCTTTTTATAGCTCTTTGTCTAGAATGTCTTCGATTGACAATTTAAAAGAGGTTTTTAGACCTCCACCACGTCAAAACTTGTGGTGATGTCAGCGGTTTTTCCCATCATGATACTTGCAGAGCAATACTTTTCATGACTCAGCGCAATCGCTCTCTCTACGACTTGGGGAGAGATAGCCTTTCCCGTTACAGTGAAGTGCATGTGTATTTTGGTAAACACCTTGGGATCGCTCTCAGCCCTGGTGCTGGTTAACTTTACGCTACAGCCCTGAACATCTTGACGCCCTCTCTTTAAAATCAAAACCACGTCATAAGCTGTACACCCCCCTGTCCCGGCGAGAACGGTCTCCATGGGACGAGGAGCAAGGTTTCGACCCCCGTTATCTGGCTTGGCTTCATCGGGGGCGCCGTCCATCATCAAAACATGGCCACTGCCCGTTTCTGCAACAAATCCCATTTTTGAATTGGTCCCTGCGTTCCCAGTCCAGCTTACTGTGCATTCCATAGTTTTTCTCACTAATATTACTAAAAATTACAACTAATTCATCAATCAGGACTTGCATCCATTATTCATCAGTCTCTTTTAACCACCATATTGTGTATCACTGATTAAATTATGTTGCATTGCAACATTTTTAATATTAAACTCAAGTTGCGTGTTGTACCAGACATTGTCTTTTGTTAAAGCTCTATCTCTTTTAAGTACAGCACACCGATTGTCTCCTCCACCCTTTGAAAAGGTGGATTTCAACCCCGAGTAGCAATACTCGGGGTTTTTTTACGTCTTCAGATGTTTTTAGATTCTCAAGGGCTCAAGACTCTTAGAGATCTCAATCAAACTTTGCTTGCGATCAGGACCGCATTCGTGCCACCAAAGGCAAATGAGTTGGAGAGCGCATGCTTTATTGCATCACTTGCGTTTGATTTATCAGAGAAACCTTTGAATGTATGGTTATGAGGTTCTGACAAAGGGTTTTTTTGAGCAACGAAATTTAAATTAAATTCTGTATCAGCATGACTTAAATTGGCATTTGGCGGCAAAGCATTGTGCTCCAGCGCCCTCAGACAAGCCACTAACTCAAGCGCGCCTGCTGCACCTAGCATATGCCCAAACTGCGCTTTTGTGGAACTAATCGGAACTTGCTCACCAAAGACTTGGGTGACAGAGCTCACCTCAGCTACGTCACCCGCAGTCGTTGCGGTTGCATGGGCATTAATGTAATCGATGTCTGCCGCTTTTAAGCCCGCATCTTTGAGGGCTGCTTGCATGACTCTGACTTGACCTGTTGCATCGGGGTGCGTCATGTGGGTTGCATCACAGTTCGTTGCATAACCTGAGAGATGAAACTTAGTCTTTACTCCCCTTTGGTTTGCATGATCTGCGCGCTCTAATACAAAAGCTGCTGCACCCTCGCCCATTGCAAAACCGCCTCTATCTTTGCTGAATGGGCGACAAATTCGGCTTGTGCTTAAGTTCTCTTGAGTGTCGGGTTTAAGGGGTGGAAGTACCCTCAGGGCGTTCCAACATGCAAGTACACCGGGCGAGAGCATAGCTTCGCTCCCCCCAACCAATGCGATATCTAACCACCCCAATCTTAGCGCTCTCATGGCCTCACCAATTGCGATTGAGGAGGATGCACAAGCGCACGAATAGGTCATACTTGCCCCTTGCGCTTTAACCATGAGTGCAAGCTCAGCAGCGGCTGAATTGGGCATCGTCGTGATGACTGAGGTTGGGCGAGGACGTTTGCTGTGTTGATAAATCTGAATTGCTGATTGATCAAAGCTGTAGGCGCCCCCCATACCGCAACCCCAAAAAACCCCTACGCGGGTTGAGTCAACTCCGTTTAAGTTGAGTTGAAAAGTTTTTTGATCATCCCCGTTTTGCTCTGCAAATCCAGCATTCACTAATGCGCTGCGTGCTGCTTTGAGCGCAAAAGCAGAGCCCCGGTCCAGGGGAACTTTTGAGGGAGAGGTGACAGTCGTGACGTCCAAATCGCAAGAGGACACCGGTGCATAAAAAACGTCTTGTCCAGGGAGTCTAATTTCCTGCGCTCGCACTGCGCAGTGACCTCCAAACAATTGAGCATCGAACTCGGACTCTACCGATCCAAGAGGGGAAACCCATCCATAACCAGAAATCAAAACAGGATCAAACATTCGCAGATATTAGCATTTAAAAATTTATAGGGGAAATCTTGAAATTGAATGTGAGTGGATCAATGCAGACGCTAACATCCCTGCAGAACATTTTTTAATGCGTACTTTCTTGTGCAATAAGTACCTCTTCTATGACCTATCAAGGCTTAAAGCAAAACCCAGTTGATTACAAAATTGACGCGTGGCCCGTTTTGTTTACTTACTAGAGCTCAGTATAAACTCATCTATAACGTTTGAGAGTTTTTGCAGATCTATTCCTGCCTCACGAGGATCTAGGCGGTCCTCAGGTATGCGTAGATTAAAGGCATCCTCAACGGCAAAGACGAACTCCATTAAAGACAAAGAATCAATTCCTAATTCGGTAAGCAAAGTTTGAGGCGAAATCACCCCGGGGTCCACTTGGAACTTAGAGGTCAGTATTTCTGATATCTTTTGGAAAGTACCACTCGACTCAGTATTGGAATTGGTTTGTGTCATGCATCAATAAAATTTGTGTCTATATTGTAAACTTAGTTCATGACATATAAGCTACATAATGGTTTAAATGCCAATAAATTAGAACTTTGGTAAGCTATCAAGTTCTCTTGCTCAAAAATAAAATCAGGTTAATTCCTCAAGAAAATCAACAACTTTTTGACAAACCTCCGCTCTATCGTTGTCCCAACTGATCATGTGATAGCTATTTTCAAGAACATGGCAGTGGAGTAATGAAGTTTTCCAATTCATCTGAATAAACCTTACATTTTCTAAGCTTGCGACTTCATCTTCATTCGCATGTAGAACTAAAGTTGGGGGAGCGGCCGTGTTTCCCATTTCTCTCAGCAGATATTTTTGCAGTCTGTCGTGCTCCCTGAGATGGGTCACCTCAAGAACACTTGCACCAGCGCTTGACAGCCTTCTCGCCTTGAGATCTTTAGCAACCCAAGCCCTTATTCGCTCATTTTTTAATCCGTAGGGGGGTTTCTCTTCATAACTCCATAGCCTTCCAATTGGCGTGTATAGCGCGATAGGGAAAAGGAAATGGTAAAAAGGTATGTTCCAACCGTCCAAAATAAGCGGGGTAGACATCAAAACGAGTCCATCCACAATGGAAGAGTTTTTAACTGCGACACCGAGCGCAACATTAGCCCCTGCAGAAATCCCAACCAAAATCACCTTCTTATAGGTGCTTTTAAGCTTTGTTACTTCATTTTCTACAAATGCTAACCATCCTTCAAATGATTTGGCGACTTGTTTGGTCTTTTTTAACTCAAATGAGTATCCGGGAATGATGAGGGACTTAGTATGAAAACCTGCCTTTTTAAGAACATCATCCACTGGCAAAAGTTCTTGAGAGGAGCTGCACAATCCGTGCAACAAAACCACCAGCATTTCATCTGCTTTGATAGAGGAAGTCTGTGTTAGTTGCTTAGAGTCAACGATTTCCTCTACCTCCCCCCCCTCAACCCCTTGATGACTCATAGGATCCGCACCCACTTGCACAAAATGCAAGGGATCGTTTAAGGGTCCGGGAGGGGATTGAGACATACTAAAGGGAAATTGCGAAAGAAAAATTTAGAATTGTTTCAAATAACCTAATCGACTTAAAATCACTTTTTTAAAGCAAAAGATTTAAAGAATTTATTCTTCTATCCCTTTTTGACTTTATTGTGACTTGGACTTGACTGAATGATTCTTCAGTACCCAAGCACGAGATTATTGCAAGAATCTGAGCACTATACTCATAAATAACTACTTATATTCACTTAATGTCAAACTTGGTCAGGGTTTTTGTTAGCTCAACCATGCTAAAGGCTACAAATTATGCAAAAGAAGCTTACAACCGCAAAAACATCAAGGGTAAAAAAAACAACTACAGGAAAGATTGATTATTTACAAAAGATCTTGAACGCTGTGGTCTATGACGTTGCTAAGGAGTCATCTCTTGATGAGGCTAAAACTCTGAGCACACGTCTTCAAAATACTGTTCTTCTTAAGAGAGAGGATCAACAATCCGTTTTTAGCTTTAAGTTGCGAGGAGCCTACAACAAAATGGCACACCTAAGTGTGTCTGAGCTCAAAAAAGGGGTGATCTGCGCCTCCGCTGGCAACCATGCGCAAGGAGTTGCGCTCAGTGCGAGTAAGCTCAAATCAAAAGCGATCATCGTCATGCCTGTGACTACGCCCTCTCTCAAAGTTGAGGCAGTTAAAGCGTTAGGAGGGGAAGTGGTCCTCTTTGGTGACAGTTACTCAGACGCTTACCTTCACGCACTGGGGCTATCAAAGTCCAAGGGCCTTACCTTTGTTCATCCCTTTGATGACCCAGACGTCATAGCTGGCCAGGGAACGATCGCAGCTGAAATGCTAAGACAACACCAAGGCCCCCTTGACGCAGTGTTTGTAGCCATTGGGGGCGGTGGTTTGATTGCGGGTGTTGCCAGCTACATCAAAGCGGTCAGGCCCGAGGTCAAAGTGATTGGCGTACAAATGAACGATTCCTCAGCGATGCTCCAATCGGTTGAGCAAGGCAGGAGGGTTATTCTCAGTGATGTGGGTCTTTTCTCAGACGGTACGGCTGTTAAGCAGGTGGGATCGGAGACCTACAAAATTGCCAAAGAATTGGTGGACGACTATATATGTGTTGATACGGATAGTGTTTGCGCAGCAATCAAAGATGTATTCATAGATACGAGAAGTATTGTTGAGCCTGCAGGAGCTATGGCAGTAGCCGCAATAAAGAAATACATCGCGGAGCATAAAACGAAGGGTGAGACTTACGCCGCCATTTTGTGCGGTGCAAACATGAACTTTGACAGACTCCGCTTTGTAGCTGAGCGGGCAGATGTGGGAGAGGAGCGAGAGGCATTATTTGCGGTCACCATCCCTGAGGAGCGGGGAAGCTTTAGAAGGTTTTGTGCATTGATTGGAGATTTGCCCTCGTATGGAGGATCAAAAGCGCCAAGACAAGTGACAGAATTTAACTACCGAATGAACGATAAGACTGCTGCCCATGTGTTTGTTGGCCTAAGTACGTCAAGCATGGGCGAGAGTGTCAAAATAGCAAAGTCCTTTATCAAGAGCGGATTCAAAGCGATTGATCTAACCCATGATGAGCTGGCAAAAGAGCACGTCAGGCACATGGTGGGTGGACCAAGCGATTTGGCTAAAGATGAGAGACTGCTCAGATTTGTTTTCCCCGAAAGACCAGGGGCCTTGTTAAAATTTTTATCAGCCCTTCCCTCGGACTGGAACATCAGTCTCTTTCACTACAGAAACCAGGGAGCAGATTACGGCCGTATTTTGATTGGCTTACAAGTGCCACCTAAAGATAGAAAAGCTTTGGGGAACTTTTTAAACAAACTGGGATATACGTTTGTGGATGAAACTGATAACCCGGCTTTTAAATTATTCTTAACAAGAGAATAATTTTTCCTTCAAAATCTTTATTTAGGTCTCTGATAAGGCTTTAGGGTTTAGGAGGATTCAATCCTGCACTAGGTGTAGAAATCTGAGGCTGGTTGGGTAGCTGGTTTTGAGGACGATTTTGGGCCTGGTTTTGAATTTGGTTGAGCACCTGCGCCTGCAGATTGTTTTTACCTGTTGCATCCCTAACCGCTTCCCTATTGGTGAGCACAGGTCTTTCCATGGGCTTGGGGAGTTCAAGGCGAAACTCACCCTCGTTACTTGCCCCATAAAGCCTTAGGCTCACACCTCTGTCGTTTACACCAGAGAGTACCAAGGTATCTCCAACCTTAGCGCCCACCCTATAGGGTTTGGGGGGCTGGGCATCAATAGAGATGAGAGCCACCCCGTCTGACTCACCCACATGAATCAAACCAGACAAAGATAAACGAGATAAGGCCATATCGGGCGCTTTTTGTTGTACTTTGGGCTGAGCACCCAAAAAGCTTGCTACTTGGGAAACTTGTAGGCTCGATGATCCAGCACTGCCACTGATGCTGGAATTGGGACTAGCCCCAAACTGTGGCATCGCAACGGCAGAAGCACTGGGCTGAGAGGACTCAGAGTATGGCCAAAGCTTTAAACCCCAACCCACAACACTCAAAGCGGCACAAACGGAGAGCACAAACGTGGTGATCCTTTGAGGTAGTAAATTAGTGCCTGAATTGGTCATTTTTATAATTTACACGTCAATTTAACAAGGGGATGTTGCTGGGTTTGAGAAATAAGATTTGAATGTCTAATTTTTTATCTCTAATTTGGTTGGTTAAGTTTATCATCCAATGGGCTGTAGATTTAAGAGCCAAAGTTAGTTTTCGTACAGTCGGCTCTAACTGTGCTTACACTCTGCTTACACTCTGCGTTCTCTTTACGTTCTCTCAACCTTCACTCGACCTTCAATCTCCGACTCTATTTGTAGCGAAAAATAATATTTCAATATGAGAAATCAAGGCAAAATCTAACTTTCTCCCCCCTTATTGTTCTACCCCATACTAGGCTATGCTTGGATCATGAATAAAGTATTAAACAAATTTAGCGAAAAATGCAGCAATCCCTCATCTTTGGTTGAAAGCTCAAAACTTCAACGCGGCTTTACTCTAATAGAGTTGATGGTTGTATTGGTGATCATTGGCGTACTTGCAGCACTGATTGTTCCCAATGTCCTAGACCGTGCAGATGATGCAAGGGTCAGCGCTGCCAAAACAGATGTCAACAATTTAATGCAAGCTCTGAAACTCTACCGATTGGACAACCAGCGTTACCCAACAGCTGACCAAGGCCTTAACGCTTTGGTGGTTAAACCGACAACAGGACCCGCAACCATCAACTGGAAGCCTTATCTGGATAAATTACCCAACGACCCTTGGGGAAATGCATACCAGTACCTATCGCCTGGCATCAAGGCCGAGGTGGATGTGATGTCCTTCGGTGCAGATGGACAATTGGGCGGCGAGGGCAAGAACGCAGATATTGGAAGCTGGCAATAAGACAAACCTCATTCTTGTTGAATAACATTTACCCCTAGGCTTCATCTAAATGAGCTCATCCGCATCGTTTGGTTCAAACAGGGCTAATAAAGAG
>DAITOS010000045.1:9430-15095 GCA_036834025.1 Limnohabitans sp. | reverse complement strand
GAGAACGCAGAGCAACTCGCTGCGATACTTGACTCTGCTCGCGGTCTTGCCAGAGCTCAATCTTCACCCATCACTTGGCAGTGTGATGACTCAGGGATCACGGTGCAAGGGGCATTGCCCTACACACTTCAAACAAAGCACTATAACTGGCAAAACCCAGGCTCTATGTGCGACCCCAAAGAGGGGATCATTGGACCAGAACCCATTACACGTCCTCAAAGCATTTACGTTTACGCCAAACCAGGTGTTGACAACGCAAATGTAAGCACTCAAGCCTTGGGTTCGGACTCAGGTAATGCACTCCAAATTAAAACCAATGGATTGGGTCCATATAAATTGATTGTTACGAAGACGGGTAATCAGGATTGAAACAAAAAATGATGAAGCTCCAAGATCGTCCGGTATTGCGTAAGCCCAACCCATCTCGCACAGAGTTTGGCTTCACTCTTGTTGAGGTCCTTGTTGCTTTAGGAATAGTAGCCATCACTTTGATTGCGGGCTTGCAGGCTATGGGTGCTATGACCCAAAATGCACAAAGGCAGTGGAGTATTTTTTTGGCCGAACAGTGCGCCAACAATGCTCTAAACGCCCTCAAACTATCTTCACAGTTTCCCCCCGTCGGCGAGCAATCTATTGAGTGCACACAAGCAACAAAAACATTTACCGTAAAACTAAGCATCAACACCACTCCAAATTCTGTTTTTAGGCGAGTAGACGCTCAGGTCTTTGAGAATAATTCACCTCAAATCAAAGTCACCACGGTGATTGGAAGAATATGAGGGACGCAGCGGTGAATAAGACCTGTAAAAGCAAAATAAATCAAGCCGGTTTCACTTTGGTTGAACTGCTTGTTGCGCTTGTCATCATGGTGATCATGACGGGTCTGAGTTGGAGAGGACTGGACGTTATGCTAAGGTCAAGTGAGCTCACACAAACCAGAGTGGACGATATTGCAGCACTTCAAAACGTGATAAGGCAGTGGGACGCTGATTTGAATGCTGTGCAACCTGTTGCAGTCAATGGCGGCCCTGTTGTGATACTTAACTCTGCAAATACTCTAACTCCTTCCTTTAATCAAACCCTCTCAGCCCCCTTTAATGCTACGCCCTCCTCGGCTGCGAATTCAGCGAATGCAGCAAATGCGGCAACTTCAACATTAGGTTCAAACGCATCAGCCATTTCTTCGGTTCAAAACTCAAACACCTCCCAAGTAATGAGCATTGATTGGGACGGTCGAGTGCTGCGTCTTCTAAGGCGCTCAAGTACCCCCGCCGCTGGAGGTCTAGATGCAGGCTTAAACGTAGTGGGTTGGACTATTCGAGACAATGTCTGGTTGCGCTGGCAATCCCCCGACCTTACCCGTACCTCGGACTTGGTTAACGCATGGACTCAGGCTACCCTTTGGGCTCAAAATCCCAGCTCAGAGGCAAAACAATATGAAACACCCCTCATGAGAACAGCGGGTTGGCAAATATATTACTACAGGGAAAACGCTTGGAGTAATGCGCTCTCAAGTTCGGGCTTAAATCCATCAAGCCAAAACGCATCCAACCAAAATGCATCTAGCCTGACGAACCCCACTAACTCCAGCAACGCTCTTAGCCCTACAAATGCACCGAGCTCTGGTATTGCTGGAACCTACCTACCGGATGCGATTCGTCTAGAAATTCAGCTGCCCACTGCGCTTGGTGGGAGTTTGGTTAAGGACTGGATTCGACCCGCTTTCAGCGTTAACAGATCCTAGCTTGTCCATTTTAAAAAGACCGTTGAACTCCATGAATTGCAAGACGCACACCAGCCTAAATAAACAAAAGGGCATGGCCATTTTAATGGCGATGATGACTTTAGCGTTGGTTGCGACCCTTGCAGCCGGGGTACTTTGGCAGCAGTGGCGCACGCAGGAGGAAGAGGCGACGAGCCGATTTGAACAACAATCCGGTCTTCTTTTGGGTGCAGCCCTGGACTGGGCGAGAATAATTTTGACCGAAGATTCCAAGACGAGCACTACAGATCACCGGGCAGAGCCTTGGTCCATTCCTTTACAAGAAACACAACTCTCATCATTTTTATCGTCAAGTGGTAACGGCTCAGTCAATAAAGAGGTAGGATCTGACGAACAAGCTCAACATGTTTACCTCTCTGGTCGAATCACCGATTTACAGTCCAAGTTAAATCTCTTCAATCTAGTCAATGCAGGCCAAGTATCCACCCCTGATCTGAGTGCACTCACTCAGCTATTTGCTTTACTTGGACTACCCGAGCGCGAGCTGCAGTTGTTAGTTCAAGGTATGACGGGTAGGAATAGTCCAGAAAGTGTCTCACTTGGATCGACAAACTTTTCTAACTCAGGTCCAATTCTCAATGCCTCTTATCTATATGCCTCTCCGCAACGCATTGAACAGTTGGCTTGGCTGGGGGTTACCCCTCAAACTATTTCAATTTTGTCACCCTACGTTACCTGGCTACCCGTTAGAACACAACTCAATTTGAACACTGCTTCTGCACAGGTGTTGGCGGCCTGCTTTCCAGGGCTTACACTCAGTGCAGCAGAAAAGATGGTACAAAGTCGGGACGCACAGCCTTGGAGTTCTCTTGACGCAGCAACAAGCGCGATCAACTCGAACTTGCAAAGTACAGGTTCTGGTGGAACTTCACCCATTGTTAATATCAATAGCACCCAATTCGCATTAAACTCAAACTACTTTCTTGTGATCGGAAGAATCCGGTATGACTCAATGATTTTTACTGAGCGAAGTGTTTTACAAAGAAACAATCAACAAACCACTATCCTTTGGCGCGAGAAAAGAGCGTCAGGGGCTGAGCCTGGTTGTTTTTCTACAATAGAGCCACCATGTTAATCATCGCATTGCCCCACAGGACCGAGGACACTGAAGTGGCCAGACTATCAGCCAAGCCATCGGGTAGGCTGTCGTCGCAACATCCGTCTCAACATCCGTCCCAACAATCTACACAACAACCGTCCCCTCAGCCCTCCCCTAGTGCTCGCTACCCCTACTGGCTGAGCGAGAACGGTCAAAGTGTCTCAAAAAGCGGGGTGGCTCTGCAAACTGAGCTGGCCCAGCTGAGTGCAAACAACTCAGGCGAAGTTGTTGCTGTTCTTAATTGGCAATCCGTATCTTGGCATAAAGTACAACTCCCGAAAAAAGCCGCCTCCCAGGTCAACGCGCTCCTTCACGGACTCTTGGAAGATCAGTTACTGGACGAGATCAGTGCAACTCACCTCATCTTACCCAGCAATATAGACTCGCTCATACAAAATGAAACTGAAGTGATCGTCGGCGCATGTAATAAAGCTTGGCTAAGAGCTGCACTTTTACCGCTTCAGGCGGTTGGCTTAACCATTCAACGAATCGTTTGTGAGCTCACCCCAACCCCTTCCACACCACCAGCGCTCTACTTTTTAGGAGACGCGTCTGATCAGTCGCTCAGTGCCGTGCTATGTTCTAGTTCAGCGGTTCAAATGCTACCTATCAAGAGCCCTCAGTGGTCAGCATTCAAAGAGCTAAGGGATCCAGGATTAAGAATTCTTGCCGAACCGCAATGGGCCAAGAGCACAGGCGAGATGGTTGGACGAGAGCCTACCTTGTTCACGACCGCTCAACGCATGATGCAGGCAGTTCAAAGCAACTGGGACGCCGCAACAGGTGAATGGGCGCAGTCTGGATCACTCAGACTGGCCAGACGACTTCAAAAAGCTTACTTAGATTTTGTTCATGCTCCACATTGGTCTTGGTCTAGACGAACGTTGATCTTAAGTTTGGTGGTAAACCTTATTGGCTTGAATGCTTGGGCTTGGATAGAGCGCGCATCGCTCAAACAAAGAGAGAGCTCTCTTTCTCAATTAGTCAAAGAGTCTTTCCCGTCGATTGGCTTGGTTGTTGACCCCAGTCTTCAAATGCAGCGTGAAATGAAGAAACTAAGACACGCACGGGGACAAAGCGCTGAGGGAGATTTAGAGTCCATGCTGAGTGTTGCTGCGTCTAACCTGCCCCCTAATTACAAACTTCAGTCATTAGATTATTCGCCCAATGAGCTCAGATTAAACGCGGTATCTGCTGACTTGATCTCTCCCACAAATAAACTTCTATTAGAAAAAAGAGGTTATACCGTGAGAGGAGAATCCTCACTCTTGGGTGGTCAAAGCGTACCCGTTTTAATCCTAACTTACACCGATGGTGTGAAGAACTAAGAAAAACACATACTGATTAGTTTATGAACACACCTTTTCAAAACGAAAGCAAGCCCCGTAAAGGCGAGTTATCCAAAAGTGATAAAGCTTCAACGTCCTTGGGTCACTTGCTCAACCCAGTGCTGAAGCCCATCCAAGACTGGATCTCTGGGCGCAGTGTGCGAGAGCAACTGCTCATCAAAGCTTCACTTTTTTTAATCAGTTTGTACGTTATTTTCTTCTTTGCAATTGCCCCTGCCCTTGACTCACTTCATAAGAGTGCAGCTAAAGCGCAGGTACTAGATCGACAATGGGGTGAGCTGCTTGGGATGCAGTCTGAGCTTAAATCTATCAAATCTCTGCCTGTGATGGACGCAGTGCAGGCGAGCGAAAAACTTCAAACTTTGACCACGCAACTCGGACCACTCAATAAAATTACGCTTCAAGACACAAGCGCCCGACTGCAACTGAAGGGGGTTAGTCCCGAGTCGTTGGGTGAATTTTTACCAGAGTTACGCAAAGTTGCTCAGGCACAGGTTTTAGCGACCAATTTAAGACTTGATTCGCAAACTAAGTTATGGGAAGGATCGATTACTGTTTCGCTCCCAAGTGCAGCCTCTAATCATTAACTCCATGTCAATGTCAATTTCATTTTAATTTTATGAAGAATTGGTTTTTGAGTAAGGCTCTTCACACCTCTAAGGGAACCAAGCAAAAAATCTCCTCTTTGGATGCTTCAGGTTCTTCAGGTGCTTCAGGTGCTTTAGTAGCCATTGCTCGGGTTGCTAAGTTTGGCAGCCTAGTGGGAGTTTTGACTGGGGTACTTTTTTTCGCACCCGCGGCATGGATGAGTGCAGGAGTTGAGATAT
Source organism: Limnohabitans sp. (assembly GCA_036834025.1). Classification (GTDB taxonomy): domain Bacteria; phylum Pseudomonadota; class Gammaproteobacteria; order Burkholderiales; family Burkholderiaceae_C; genus Limnohabitans. The sequence continues at coordinate 10,037 of DAITOS010000045.1, read as the reverse complement.
TAAGCAATCATAAGTTGACACTCATCCAAGCGAAAGGCACGCTTTGGCAAGGCTCTGGTGTACTCTTGATCAAAGGCGGTGGAGGTAGTTTTGAGCCCTCAAGGTTTAAGGCAAATGGTGAGGCAGACCAAAGATCCCTAGCGATCACGAGAGCCATCCCCCAAAGCCCAGATTTGTATATTTCTTCTCCCTTTCATTGGCAGATGGGCTGGTTTTGGGGGAGTTCCCAAAGGGGCTCTGCGACGACACTAGATTACTTAAATTCTGTCTCCCTAATTTCCTTATCGATTGAAAATATTTGTTGTCTTCAGTCTGCACTTGTGTTGCACTACCGTCCCTCATGGTCTGATATCAGCAGTCTGGGATTTAGCTTTCAAATTGAAGACTCAAATATCAACCTACCTGCCCAGTGGTTAACGGCTTTGGGTGCGCCTTGGAACACAGTGGATCCTAAGGGACTCATGTATTTACAAACACAAAATGCAAGATTTACAAGTTACCCATTTTCAGAAAAAGGAAAAGTCTTTCGCGGGGTTGCGGAACTGACAATCAAAGATTTATCTTCTCAACTGTCCACCCTCGCCCCCCTTGGTACCTACAGGGTGAC
>DAITOS010000045.1:5238-9330 GCA_036834025.1 Limnohabitans sp. | reverse complement strand
ACTCCCACTCAGTCGAACACCTTGATAAGCCCTTCTTTGCACCTTAGTTTGCAGACATTAGAGGGTCGCCTTGAGCTGAGTGGAGAGGGGGAGTGGAAGAATAAACACTTATATTTCAACGGCTTAGCTAAAGCACAAGCAGGATTCGAGGCGGCTTTGGCAAATTTACTTGGGGTCTTAGGCCCCAGGCACGATAATACGGCAACTCTTCAAATTGGTTAGCAAAATGAATCTACCCGCCCAATTGCACTTTGAGGTCTTAGACCCCTATTTCAATCCAAGTATTAAGGACTTGAGGATGGTAAGGAGCAACTTAAAACTCTCAAGGATTTCTTGTGCTCTTGGTATTGCCTTTTTGGGTTTTACTTTGCTAGCTCAAAGCTCGTATGCTCTTGACGCCAACCCAGGTTCAAAACCTCAAACTAAAGGCCCGAGCAATGTATCAAAAAGCAGTGAGGAACTCATCACTCTTAATTTCGTTAATGCAGATATTGAAGCCGTTGCAAGAACCCTCTCCACTTTGAGTGGACGCAATTTGGTGGTAGATCCAAGAGTTAAGGGAACCATCTCACTGAGCGCAGAAAAGCCTGTCACTGCAAGCGCTGCTTGGAATCAGTTCCTATCAGCTCTTAGACTACAAAGTTTCAGTGTCATTGAGTCAAGTGGGCTTTACAAAATAGTGCCCGAGGCAGAGGCCAAACTCCAGGGGGGTGTGAGTACGGTTGTGCCCTCCTCAAGTTTGTCTAATTCTGGTGCCCCTAGTAGCGGTCAAGTCATGACCCAGATCTTCAATATCCAGCACGAGAACGCTAATAATTTGGTGACTGTACTCAGACCCTTGATCAGCCCCAACAACACAATCAATGTGAGTCCGGGTACCAATTCCTTGGTTGTCACGGATTACACAGAGAATTTGCAAAGAATTGGCAAAATTATCCAAACCTTAGATGTCTCTAACGCCAGCGATGTGGAGATCATTCAACTCAACCATGCAATCGCATCTGACCTTGCGGTATTGGTGGCTAAGTTGATTGATGTGACCCCCTCAAGTGCAGGAGTCAACAACGGACAAGCTCAAACGGGTGACTCAGCCTATAAGACCACTATCTTAGCTGAGCCCAGAAGTAATTCACTCATCCTTCGCGCTGCCAACTCTGCGAGGTTGTTACAGGCCAGGCTTTTAATTGAAAAGCTAGACCGACCTAGCAGCGAACTTGCGGCCGGCAACATACATGTTGTGTATCTTAAAAATGCAGATGCTTCCAAACTAGCAGTAACTCTAAGGGCAGCGCTCGCAGCTGATGTTAGGAGCTCAACATCCGGTGCGGGTGCAGCACAAGTAGCACAGGCCCCTTCTGCACCGCCCTCTAATCCCTCCAATCCTTACGGCTCTGCAATGGGAACAGGTTCAACGGCTGCAGCACCCTCGTTGGGCGGTTTTAACACAAGTAACGCATCTATAACGGGGGGACAAATACAGGCCGATACATCCACCAATTCTTTGATCATTACGGCCCCTGAACCTCAGTTCAGACAGTTGAAAGAGGTTATTGATAAATTAGATTCACGCCGGGCACAGGTCATGGTGGAGAGTTTGATTGCTGAGATTGATACCAGCAAAATAGCGCAGTTCGGTATCCAATGGCAAAACGTCATGGGACAAGCGGGAGGCAACGTTGGGGTCATTGGAACCAATTTTGGTTCTGGTGGATCTAATCTTTTGTCACTCTCAACATCCGCTGCCAATCCGGCTACAGCCACATCCGGACTGCCTTTGCCGGGTGTTGGAATGAATTTGGCAACTGCAAGGGATATCAACGGTAAGTATGTACTAAGCTCACTGGCCAACTTCCTGCAACAAGACGGCTTAACCAATGTATTGTCAACACCAACACTGCTGACACTTGATAATGAGGAAGCGAAAATAGTGGTTGGCCAAAACGTCCCCTTTGCGACCGGGCAATACACGAATAGCAACACAGCCAATGGATCGGTCACGCCCTTTACGACCTTTGATCGCAAAGATGTGGGTATTACGCTTCGGGTGAAGCCACAAATTAGTGAGACAGGCTCGGTGAAACTTGTCATATTCCAAGAAGTTTCAAGTATTGATGCAACCACTTCGGCGGCTGGGTTGGTGACCAATAAAAGATCCATTGAGTCAAGTGTTATCGTAGAGGACGGCTCTATCGTGGTACTGGGTGGACTGCTCTCAGATACTTACTCAAACACCAGAGGCCAAGTACCGGGACTGGCTGATGTTCCATTTATTGGCAACTTCTTTAAAAATGAATCTAGGAACAGAACTAAAACTAATTTAATGGTGTTTCTAAGACCGGTGGTTCTAAGAGATGCAAAGAGCACTGAGATACTCTCTAGTGGACGCTACTTAGGTATGATGAATGAGCAAAAGTCACTGGATACGAAGCCCTTAAATGAGGCATCATTTGTTTTGCCTGCCAATGATGGTCCAACTCTGCCCGAGCCCAAGGGGCTAAGCTCTGGATCTGGTGCCGGTAAGCCGTCGTTGCTTACACCTCAAGCACCTCAAGCCCCTGCATCTCTAGCACCTAACTCTTTGACCCCTAGCTCTTCTGCGCCCACAACTCAAGGCACCAATCTGAGCAAGTAAAAAAGTATATGCGTCACCCCTTACCTTACGCATTCGCGCGTGCTCACAAACTTCTCCTTGAAATACAGGGCGATCATCTGCGCTTGTGGCACACGGACCATCCTAACCCAGCGGCCTGGGGAGAAGTGCTGAGAAAATACGAGGTCAATGAGTTTGAATATTTGGGAAGTGCTGAGCTGACCCAAAAAATCAGTTCCGTGTATGCAGGTGCCGAGTCTAGTGCTGCGACTGTGATCAACGAAGTTGAGAGCGACGCAGACCTTGCAAAAATGATGCAAGATTTACCGGCCGTAGAAGACTTACTAGAATCCTCTAACGATGCACCGATCATTAGGATGCTTAACGCGCTCCTAACCCAAGCTGCAAGGGACGGAGCAAGTGATATACACATCGAGCCCTATGAGCGGCACTCTAGTGTGAGGTTTCGTGTTGACGGCACGCTAAGAGAGGTGGTGCAACCCCACCGCGCATTACACGCAGCGCTCATCTCTCGCCTGAAAATTATGGCTGAGTTAGATATAGCCGAAAAAAGACTACCCCAAGACGGCAGAATTTCGCTTCGCATGGGGCAACGCGCTTTAGATGTTCGTGTCTCTACTTTGCCAGGCGCACACGGGGAGCGGGCGGTACTTAGGCTACTTGATAAAAGCGAGTCTCGACTCACACTTGAGTCTCTTGGTATGCAGGGGGATACATTAGAGCGTTTGGTTCAAATGACCCAACAACCCAACGGTATTGTGTTGGTGACGGGTCCAACCGGCTCTGGGAAAACGACCACCTTGTACGCAGCGCTGCAAGGGCTAGATGCCTCGCGCTCCAACATCATGACGGTTGAGGACCCAATAGAGTATGAATTAGCAGGAGTTGGTCAAACTCAGGTCAATGTAAGAATTGATCTTACTTTCGCAAAAGCTTTGAGAGCCATTCTCAGACAAGACCCAGATGTCATCATGATTGGTGAGATCAGGGACCAAGAGACGGCTCAAATTGCAATACAGGCCTCACTTACCGGACATTTGGTACTGGCGACCCTTCATACCAATGACGCGGCTAGTGCAGTCACGCGCTTAACCGATATGGGAGTCGAGCCTTTCCTCCTAAGCTCCTCATTACTTGGTGTTTTAGCGCAACGTTTGGTTAGGAAACTTTGTACGTACTGTGCAGGCAAAGGATGCCAACATTGTGCCAACACCGGTTACAGCGGACGCACAGGTATTTATGAACTCCTTAGTGTGAGCGATAGCATCAAAGAACAGATTCACTCGCATGCGTCTGAGGCTCAGCTAAGAAACACCGCTATCTCTCAGGGTATGAAATTGATGAGAGAGGACGGAGAGCGCTTGGTTGGCCTGGGGATCACGTCGCGCGAGGAGTTGATCCGAGTGACAAGGGATTGATTAAAGACGAAACATTACCCTGCCTAGCTCATCTTAACTTACCCTACCCCACACCACTGAACC
>DAITOS010000045.1:0-5138 GCA_036834025.1 Limnohabitans sp. | reverse complement strand
GAAACATTACCCTGCCTAGCTCATCTTAACTTACCCTACCCCACACCACTGAACCTTAACTTACCTTACCTTACCTCATTTAATTTAATCCACTCCCATGCCAGCATTCTCTTATGAAGCCATCAACATTGAGGGTGAAACTCGCAAAGGGGTAATGGACGCTGAGTCAGCAAGAGCGGCTAGAAACATCCTCAGATCTCAAAACTGGATCCCCCTAAGCGTAGAGCTTGTTGGGCAACGCAACCCATCTTTTGGAGCTATAGAGCTTTGGCGTAGAAAAATTTTCAGCTCTAGCGCTTTGATGATCTGGACTCGCCAATTGGCAAGTTTGGTCAGCGCGGGCTTACCCCTTGAGCGCGCCCTGACCTCTTTGGTAGATGAGGCATCAACGCCAAAAGAACGTGATTTAGTAGCCTCCTTGAGAGCAGAGGTTAACGCGGGTAATGCGTTTGGAAGTGCACTTGGTAGCCATCCAAATGAGTTCCCTGAGCTCTACATTGCCGTAATCACCTCGGGTGAGCAAACGGGTCGATTGGGAGAGGTTTTAGAGCGTTTGGCAAACGATTTAGAGCGTGCTCAGTCACTCAAAAGCAAATTACTCGCTGCCTCGCTTTACCCCGCTATTGTGAGTTTGGTGGCTTTAGCGATTGTGATATTTTTACTATCCTATGTGGTCCCTCAAGTTGCAACGGTCTTTACCAGTTCCCATCATGCACTTCCCCTTTTAACGGTTGTGATGTTAGGGATTTCTAAATTTGTTCAAGACTTTGGGTGGGTAGTTTTGCTGCTGATTTTGATTTTATTGAGTGGACTGAATTACGCATTAAGGAATGCAGCTTTCAAAGAGCGCTTTGACGCCGCTTGGTTAAAACTCCCCCTGCTTGGCAAATTAAGTCTTGGATATAACAGTGCAAGATTTGCAAGCACTTTAGCGCTCTTAAGCGCTGCTGGGGTGCCGATTTTGAAGTCCCTTGAAACTGCTGCTCAAACGCTTTCAAACTCCTCACTGAAAGTTCATGCTCTTGAGGCCTTGGTGTTGGTGAGGGAGGGAGCGCCGCTTGCAAGCGCACTTGCTCAAAACTCCCGTATGCCGGGCATGCTATCTATGTTCGCAAGGTTGGGCGAGCAAACCGGGCAGCTCCCACAGATGCTTGAGAAAGCCGCTCACCACCTGGGCTCAGAGGTTGAGCGACGGGCAATGAATTTGGCAACTATTTTGGAGCCTCTCTTAATTGTGATTATGGGCGTTGTCGTGCTTTTGATTGTTTTAGCGGTGATGCTTCCAATCATCCAACTAAATCAGTGGGTGCACTGATGCAAGATACAGGCGGAGCGCACACATGCCCATAACATTAGACGGCCAACTGGTGGTTGCAATCTCATCTCGTGCGCTTTTTGATTTTGAGGAAGAAAACAGTGTTTTTGAAGAACACGATGATAGGGCCTACATGGCCCTTCAGTTGGAGCGCTTAGAGACGCCTGCGAAACCGGGTGTAGCGTTCTCACTTGTTAAAAAGTTATTGGCTTTTAACGAGCCTGACGCACAGCGTGTCGAGGTGGTGATCTTGTCTCGCAACGACCCAGTCAGCGGCATGAGGGTATTTAGATCTGCTCAGCACTACGGACTACAAATACAAAGGGGAAGTTTTACAAGGGGTCAACCCCCTTGGAGATACTTAAAGCCATTAAATGCAAATCTGTTCTTATCAACACACCTAAGCGATGTGCGTGCGGCCCTCAATGCAGGCGTCCCAGCAGCTCAAGTCTACCCACACTCTGCGCACGCCTCTTTGGCACATCCCAGTGAGGTACGAATCGCGTTTGACGGAGACGCAGTTCTTTTCTCCGACGAGGCTGAGCAGGTCTTTCAATCACAAGGGTTGAGCGCCTTTCAAAAACACGAAAAAGAGATGGCCAGCAAGCCCTTGTCGGCCGGGCCCTTTAAGCCTTTACTCTCCGCGCTGCACAGACTCCAGCAAGAGGGAACGCCTAATATGCGTATCCGAACTGCGTTGGTGACTGCGAGAAGTGCCCCTGCTCATGAAAGAGCGATCAGAACACTGATGAACTGGAATGTTCAGGTGGACGAAGCTATGTTTTTAGGAGGATTATCAAAAGGGGAATTCTTACTTGAATTCGAGCCTGATTTCTTCTTTGATGATCAAACAGGGCACATTGAGTCTGCATCCCTTCATGTTCCTGCTGGTCACGTGGCGCAAGGTATTACGAATCCAGATTAATGAATACATATTAAGGAATACAAATTAAGGAATTCAGAGGATGGAAATCGGTCTACACCGATCTCTAATTGAGAATATTAAAGTTTAAATTGACTATTTATGATTTAAATCTACGGGATGAATGACTTCTGAGACCATCTCAACTTTACGTCCCTCTCGCCTTGCAATCCAAATCGTAGAGCAAAGTATCACGCAGGCTCCTAAAATCGTAAAGTGACTTGGAATATCTGAAAATACCAAAAAGCCTGCTAGCGAGGACCAAATTAAATCTAAAAAGCGAAGAGATTGGGTAGCTGAAATATCGGCCGCTTTAAAACCTCTTGTTAAGCAGTAATGGCCTGTAGAGCCTAATACACCCGCGGCTGCAAATCCAACCCACTGCATAAGCGTGGGGGTTTGCCAAACCATACAAGCAAAAGGCAAGCTAAAAATACTAACCGTTATGGCTTGCCAAAACACAATCACCCCTGGCGTCTCGTATTTGGTAAGTGATTTAGTGATTAAAAATGAGGCTGCAAATACAGGCGCAGATGAGAACATCAGTAACGTATACCATCCACCTGTTCCCGTTAACTTGGGGGCAACGATGATAACCACTCCCAAGAGCCCCATCAGGGCTGCGATCCAGCGGTCTCTTCGCATCGGTTCCCCCAAAAACCAAGACGCGCCAAGCATGATAAATATGGGTCCTGAAAAGCCAATTGCGGTCATATCGGCCAGCGAGATTTTAGGCAGTGCTGCAAACCATAACCAAAGACCTATGGAGTGAACACCGCCCCGCCAAAATTGCCCCTTGATATCAACGGGAATATACGTTCTCCAACCCTCACGCATAAGTAAAGGGATCATGACGATAAAACCCGCAAAATACCTCAAAAATTGGGACTCTAAGCCATCTAGGGTGAGGGTAATACTCCTGATCACTGTGTTCAAACAGGTAAAGAGAATTCCACTCAACGCAACCCACAACATTCCTTTCCAAACGGGTGGAAGAGCACGCCCTTTGCTGGTCACGCGGCCAAAGCCTCGACCGACTTTACCTGAGAGCCGTCGACTCATTTTGCGAGCCGTGATTTGACCCACTTTTCGGATTAACTTTTTTCTCTCACCCGGATTTGAACTCTTCAATTGGGGATGAGATTTTTTTAAATTAGGCACAAAAAATTAGAAATTTGTTAACGTTCTCAACGATGTCCATGAAATTAATAAACTCTAACCACAACACCAGTTATATCACTCTTTATGAGCTCCTCGACCTTGCTTGCGACCCAATCCGGGTCAAGCAAATCGGATAAATCATCACTCTGGGTAAAGTTTTTCGCTCTCATTGGCGTATCAGTTCTAGACGGGGCGATACAGTTGACACGAATACCGTCATTTTGCCACTCCTCGGCAAGTCCTTGGCTCAGATTGCTAACTGCAGATTTGGTTGCCGAGTAGGCAGCGATATTGGAGCGCCCCTTCAAATAAGATGAGGAGGAGAAGAAAACCAGCATTCCTTTGGCTTGCTTGAGGTACGTGTAAGAGTGTTTTGCAATATGAATTGAACCAAGTAAGTTGGTATTGATCATCTCCTCAACTTTGTCCTCACTGGTATTTATAAGTGGGCCTGCAAAGAGAACACCGGCTGAGTTGATGATGAAATCGATTCCTCCATTGTGCTTATTTGCAATACCCATTAAAGAGCTTTTGACTTGGTCTGCATTGCTGACATCGCAACCACTGGAGCGAGAAAGAGAATATACGGTCAAATCAGAAGATTGAAGTTTTTCAACAATTGCTTTACCAATACCCTGTGAGCCTCCAAACACAACGGCTACTTTCTTGTTGATTTCAAAGTTTACTGATAAGTCAACAGATTCATTGTGTCTGCCTGAACGAAATACCTCCTCCGCAGTGATTAAATCAAAGGGAAAGGTGATTTTTATATTTTCCTCGCTACCCCTAACCGTATAAATCCTTGAACGCTCCCCCCAGTAGTTTAAGTAAATAGCGCAGTCATCAGTGACTTTTAATTCGGCCTGTTTAGGTAAAAAATCAGTAAAAGCTTCAACGATACTTGCGTACTTAAATCCTTGAGGAGTTTGACCACGTTTGATTTTTGTTCGGTCGGGAATAGAGACGACTCGCTCATTTTCCACATAGAGCATGGTGTCTGTTGCATCAATGATCGTATTAACCGCGTCGTAAGTGTCTAGTGCATTGATTAAGTCCTCAATGATCTTATGACTTAAAAAAGGTCGAACTCCGTCGTGTATCAAAACTTTATCGGATGGTTTTGCAACCTCCTTAATTGCCCTCAACCCCATCCATGTCGACTCTGCACGACTACTGCCTCCTAGCACCATGAAGCGGCATTTGGGGTATCTTTCTTTAAACTCCGCCTCCAAAAGCATCACCTGTGGGTTACTCACAATGACGATTTGATCTATCAGTGGACTTTTGTCAAAGACGCGAAGGGTATGCTCTAGGATCGTCTTACCTGATACACGGGTGAGCTGTTTAAGTTTCTCCCCCCCAAAACGACTCCCCTCACCAGAGGCAAGTAAAACAGCGTAATTCAAGTCTTAAAGTCCTTTAATGATGGCAGTTGAAAATGAAACTAAATTAAAAGTTCAGGCACCAGTGAGGCAAAGTAAGAGTTTATCTCCTTACAAGCCTCGCCTGGGTTTGTCTCAAAAGCCTGATCTCGCTGCTGGGCTCTGATCTCAGCAAATTTATCTCCACTTAGAACACTCTCTACGGCTTGCTCTATTGAGGCAAGCTCGGTCTCTATCCCGGGGAGTTGTTTCAGGAATATGTTTTCTTGGTCAGTTTCATTAATTGTCTTATTTTTTACAAAAATAATGGGCTTATTGCAGTGCAAAAAATCTGCAAATATAGAGGACTTATCTGTGA
>DAITOS010000044.1:10197-25868 GCA_036834025.1 Limnohabitans sp. | reverse complement strand
GGGGTATTGAGAGGAAACAAAGAATGCAAACAAACTTGTTGAAACCAAAAACTATAAATGTTGAGCAACTCGGACACAATAAAGCCCTGGTTACTTTAGAGCCATTTGAGCGTGGTTATGGCCATACATTGGGTAATGCAATACGCCGTGTATTGCTATCCTCAATGGTTGGATATGCAGTTACTGAAGTGACGATCGCGGGAGTGCTACATGAGTACTCATCCATTGACGGAGTGCAAGAGGATGTTGTAAACATTTTATTAAATCTCAAAGGTGTGGTTTTTAAATTGCACAATAGGGATGAAGTAACACTGAGTCTTCGCAAAGAAGGCGAAGGACCTGTTGTTGCATCAGATATTCAGACACCCCACGATGTTGAAATCGTCAATCCAGAGCATGTGATTGCTAATTTGTCACATGGCGGAAAAATCGATATTCAACTAAAAGTTGAACAAGGTCGCGGATATGTTCCTGGCACAGTTCGTCGCTATGGGGATGAGCCAAATAAATCAATTGGACGCATCGTATTGGATGCTTCTTTCTCACCTGTAAAGCGTGTAAGCTACAGTGTAGAAAACGCCCGTGTGGAGCAAAGAACCGATTTGGATCGCTTAGTTATTGAAATCGAAACGAACGGAGCAATCACTGCAGAAGATGCTGTGCGTGCTTCCGCAAAGATTTTGGTTGAGCAACTCGCAGTATTTGCACAACTTGAGGGTAGCGAACTTGCTGCGTTTGATTCACCTTCTCCACGTAATGCACAACAGTTCGACCCAATTTTATTGCGTCCAGTAGACGAGTTAGAGTTGACTGTAAGATCAGCGAATTGCCTCAAAGCAGAAAACATTTTCTACATTGGTGATCTGATACAACGTACGGAAAATGAACTACTTAAAACACCTAATTTGGGTAGAAAATCTTTGAACGAGATCAAGGAAGTCCTTGCCTCTAGAGGGCTGACCCTTGGCATGAAATTAGAAAATTGGCCACCAGCAGGTTTGGATAAGCGTTAATCTGCTTAGCCTATTCAACGCGAAGAGCACTGAGGCGTTAAAAATAAATCAGTCCACCGCTCGTACCTAAAACGGCGAGCGGAAATTAAAAAAAAGGAATAATCATGCGTCACGGACACGGACTAAGAAAACTCAATAGAACCAGCGAACACAGACTTGCGATGCTTCGCAACATGATGAACTCACTCATTGAGCACGAGGCTATCAAAACAACTGTTCCAAAGGCTAAAGAGCTTCGCAGGGTTGTAGAGCCAATGATCACTTTGGCTAAAGAGCCTACACTTGCAAATAAACGTTTGGCCTTCAATCGTCTACGTAACCGTGATAATGTCGTTAAGCTCTTTGCAGAGCTCGGTCCACGCTATCAAACACGCCCAGGTGGGTACACAAGAATTTTGAAAATGGGTTTCCGTGTCGGTGACAATGCACCTATGGCTTTGGTTGAATTGGTTGATCGTCCCGATATAACGACAGAAGCGTTAGATACTGAAGCAGAAAATTGAAATAACAGTTAGAATACTAGATCTGACGCGCGATGGAGCAGCCTGGTAGCTCGTTGGGCTCATAACCCAAAGGTCGCAAGTTCAAATCTTGCTCGCGCAACCAACACATACGCCCACTTTGAACAAGTGGGCGTTTTTGTTTTAGACTGGCAAAATACTATGGACGATAGGCATTTAATTCGTGAGCTAGAAGGTGCAGCACATCGTATAGAGATCACTTCCCTTGGCTCTAAACAGATCTGGCATGTATGGAATATTGGTGCTGACCAAAAACTGATATTGCTACATGGGGGCAGTGGAAGTTGGACCCATTGGGTACGAAATATTAGAGACCTCAGCAATGATTTTGAGGTATGGGCCTTGGATATACCTGGTTTTGGAGACTCAGACTTGCCTCCACAGGCTATTGATGTGGATGACTTAGTGCCTTACGTGGTGGAGGGTTTAAAAGAGGTGGGAGACGGATTAAAACTCAACGTAATGGGTTTTTCATTTGGAGGTTTATTGGCTGGATTTGTCGCAGCTCAAGCCCCAGACTTAATTAGTAGATTAATATTGGTTGGTGTACCTGCGCTTGGTTTAACTGGGACTCCGCTAAGTCTGAGAGGAATTAGACCAGAGATGACAGAGTTGGAGGTTAAGAGTGTTTACCGCCACAACTTAGAAGTAATGATGCTTGCAGATCCGAACAGCATAGATGAGGGGACTTTGGAGTTACAAAAGCACAATGTCGAAAGAGACAGACTCAAAAGGAGAAGGATCGCAAGAGGCGACGCTTTGCTAAAACTGCAAAAAGATTGGAGATGTCCAGTACACGCAATCTGGGGCGAGTTGGACGCATTATATGTAGGACGTTTAAAGCAGACAAAGGCAAGTTTAGAAAATTGTCAATTGGAGAGTTTCGATGTAATTCCAAGTGCTGGGCACTGGGTACAGTACGAAGCAGCGACAGAGTTCAACAACTGTGTAGAAAAAATTTTCAAAAATATAAAACTGGAGCGTTCGTAATGCTGTATAAATTTAAATCTAAAGCGACTGCTGATTTGATTATGCTGGGTGAGGGAGCTGAAACCGTGTTAGCTCTCGTTGGCAAAAAGGGGCAATCCAAGGGAATTATTGAAGTGGAGGAAATGGAGGCGGCCATAAATTCACTTGAATTAGCAATTCAAAACAACACGGATGGTCCAACCAAGGTGCAACAAAGCTCAGCCGAGCACTCTACAGATAAAGAATTAGATCCTGTCACACTTCACCAACGAGTGATCCCCTTCATTAAGATGCTTCAAGAATGTCAAAAATCAAATCATGTGATTGTTTGGGGAGTTTAGGTTTTGCATGCGTATGAGAAACTTACACCAAACATAATAACTGATGCACTAGAAGCTTTAGGCTTTGCAGTTGACGGGAGACTGTCCGCACTAAGTTCCTATGAGAATAGAGTTTACCTAGCTATGCTCGACTCAGGCGAGGGGGTAGTTGCAAAGTTTTATCGACCTAATCGCTGGAGTCGTGAACAAATTCTAGAGGAGCACTCTTTTGCATTTGCTCTTGCCGATGCAGAAGTCACATTGGTGGCTCCTTTCATCATGAACGGGGAATCGCTCTTTAGTACGAAAGAGATTGGGTTAGATGTAGATTGCGATTTTTTATTCAGTGTATCTCCCAAAAGAGGAGGGCGCTCACCCAATTTGGATGATCCTGAAATACTAGAGTGGATAGGGCGTTATATGGCCAGAATACATAACGTCGGTCAAAAGGAAGATTTCAAGCACAGAGAAATACTAAATGTGCACACACTCGGAACAGATTCGATCCACTCTTTGATCTCCCTAGATGCAATACCAGATCAATATAAAGATGTGTGGTGCGCGAGGTGCGAGGAGGCTTTAAAAATAGTTGAACTTGCGTTTCAAAATAAGCATGATTACTTGCGAATACATGGGGATTGTCATAGTGGCAATATATTGTGGACACCCATAGAATTAGCCGGCGGCGGACCTCATTTCGTGGACTTAGATGACGCGCGAATGGGACCTGCAGTGCAAGATCTTTGGATGCTTCAAAGCGGCGACAGGGCAGAGAGAAATCTACAACTCTGTTATTTGCTAGATGGGTATACAAGTCTTAGACCTTTTACGTCCAAAGAACTCGAGCTCATTGAGCCACTGAGAACACTTAGGATGATTCATTACAGTGCATGGCTAGCGCGAAGATCCGATGACCCTTCATTTGTCATTAATTTTCCTTGGTTTTGGAGTGCAGACTATTGGCAGACTCAAATAGATACTTTGAACGAGCAAATAGAGGCAATGCAAGAACCCCCGCTAATTTATTAAAATAAAAATCGAAATCACAGGAGCGTAATCAAATGTTTCATTGGATCTTTAAACGACATTTCAGTGATTTAAAAAGCTTTTGGGTCGTGCTATTTTGTGTCTGCACGAGCGTGATTGCGCAGCAAAACAATTCTTTAAATAATTTTCCGAATAAGCCAATCACCCTGATCGTACCCTTCCCTCCCGGAGGAGTTGCCGATATAGTAGCCCGTCCCGTTGCCGAAGCTCTTGGGCGAGAGTTAGGTCAACCTGTATTGGTTGAGAACAGAGCAGGCGCAGGCGGGGGTATCGGAATGGGATTGGTCGCAAAAGCAAAGCCAGATGGATACACCCTTTTATTAGCACTATCCTCTCTTACCGTGATACCAGAAGCTGACGCAGTTATTGGACGAGCCCCTATGTTTGCGTTAAATGATTTGCGACCTGTTGCGCGTTTCACTGCCGATCCAACCGTGCTTGTCGTGCGCGCGGACGCACCATGGAAAAATTTAAAAGAGTTTCTAGAGGACGCAAAGAAAAGACCCAAAGCAATGAACTACGGATCCTCAGGCAATTACGGAACTATGCATATACCAATGGTCATGCTTGAGCAAAGTTCAGGGGTGTCAATGACACATGTACCGTTCACCGGAGCTGGCCCCGCTTTGGTAGCTCTGCTCAGCGGGCAAATTGATGCGGTTGCATCCGGTCCTGCTACAGTTTTACAAAACATACGGGCTGGTAAGTTAAGAGCACTTGTGCAGTGGGGTCCTCAAAGACTTGAGCTTTTGCCCGATGTTCCCTATCTTAAAGAGGAAGGTTTAAACGTTCAATATGCACAATGGGCAGGTTTGTTTACCCCAAACGGTACTCCAGAGACAATCGTTCAAAAAATTAGGAGCGCTGCAAAAGTGGTTGCCAATGAGACGCGGGTTAAAGAAAACATTTACAGCGCAGGAAGTCCTATTCAGTACCTTGACATGCCTGAGTTCGAACGCTACGTGCAACAAGACGCGAAGAAAATGTCTGAACTCGTCAAGCGTATAGGTAAACTTGAATGAAAAAAGCCTAAGCAAATTATCGTTTGCCTAGGCTTTAGTGAGGACGAGAGCTTTAGTTCAATGATTAAACCAGCATTGCATTGACGCGTCTTACGTAGGCTGCAGGGTCCTCAGGCAAGCCACCTTCAGCCAATAACGCTTGATCAAAGAGAATGTGTGCCAAATCATGGAAGTGAACACCGGCGTCGTCTGCGCTGAGTTTTTGGACTAATCGATGCTCAGGATTAACCTCTAAAATAGGCTTGACCTCAGGAGCGGCTTGGCCGGCTTGTTTTAGCATACGAGACATCTGTAGCGACATGCCTTGATCTTTCACGACCAAACAAGCCGGTGAGTCCACAAGCCTTGAAGTCACGCGAACCTCTTCAACCTTGTCTTTCAGTGCCTCTTTTAACTTAGCCAAAACAGGTTTAAAAGTCTCAGCTGCAGCTTCAGTCGCTTTTTTCTCCTCTTCGTTTTGCAGCTTACCTAAATCCACCGCACCTTTTGCAACACTTTGAAGGGGAGTGGAATCAAATTCATTTAAAAATCCTAATGCCCACTCGTCTACTCTATCCGTCATGAGTAGAACCTCAATGCCCTTTTTGCGGAATACTTCAAGTTGTGGGCTGTTTTTGGCAGCAGCCATACTGTCCGCAGTAATGTAATAAATCGCTTCCTGTTCAGGCTTCATACGCGCTTTGTAATCAGCAAATGAGACTGAAACAGTATCAGTTGTTGAGCTTGCAAATCTTAACAAATTAGCGATCTTATCTTTGTTGGCAAAGTCCTCGCCTAAGCCTTCTTTGAGAACCGCACCGAACTCGGCGTAAAATTTGGTGTACTTTCCAACACCGTCTTTATCTTCATCGCTTGCTCCTTCAGCAGCGACATCATGCTTGGCAAGATCCTCAAGCATGGAGAGAACGCGTCTGGTATTACCTTCCCTAATGGCTTTGACGTCCTTGCTCTCTTGGAGCAACTCACGACTGACGTTAAGGGGTAGATCTGCTGAGTCAACGATACCTTTGATGAACCTCAAGTAAGAGGGCATCAGCGAGTCAGCATCGTCCATAATAAAGACTCGCTTGACATACAACTTGATACCCGCTTTCTTGTCTCTGTTCCACAAATCAAAGGGAGCTTTAGCAGGGATATAAAGAAGTTGTGTGTACTCTGTCGAACCTTCAACTTTGTTGTGACTCCAGTTAAGGGGCGCCTCAAAGTCATGGCTGATGGCTTTATAAAAATCTGAGTACTCCTCACTGGTAATGTCTTTTTTTGCCCTCGACCAAAGCGCATTAGCCTTGTTAACGGTTTCCCATTCATCCGTTACAACCATTTCACCTGGTTGATCATCTTTGCCTTCTTTCCATTCCTCTTTGAGCATGAGGATAGGTAAAGAGATGTGATCTGAGTATTTAGAAACAACAGATTTGATTTTCCAGTTGCTCAAATACTCATCTGCATCATCACGCAAATGCAAAATCACCTTTGTACCGCGCTCAGGTTTTGTGATTTTTTCTACCTCAAACTCGCCCGTACCTGCACTCGTCCAGCGAACACCTTCCTCGGCACTTAATCCTGCGCGTCTGGTCTCAACTGAGATGGTCTCAGCAACGATGTAACCAGAGTAAAAGCCAACACCAAACTGACCAATCAGTGAGCCGTTATCTTTAGCGAGGTTTTGCTGATCCGTATTTAGTTTGTTGACAAAATCTTTTGTACCACTCTTTGCAATAGTTCCTAAATGATCTATCGCCTCTTGTTCACTCATGCCAATACCGCTATCCGCGATCGTAATGGTTTTTGCTTTCTTGTCAAAAGAGATGCGAATATCTAAATTAGGTTGATCTTCAAATAATGCGGCATTATTTAAAGCTTCATATCTGAGTTTGTCACACGCGTCTGAGGCGTTAGAGACGAGTTCACGTAAGAAAATCTCTTTGTTAGAGTACAAAGAATGGGTTACCAAATGCAGTAATTGTGCTACTTCGGCTTGAAAGGCATGTGTTTGTTTGCTCATTTTAGGAATTGACAGTTAAAAACAATAATCCAAAATAAATGGGGCTACAGATTGATTTTTCAACCCCCAAATACGATGAAAAATAAGTAATAAAAGCTTAAAAACTGTTCAATTACAAAAAAACTGCGATCAAAACCGTTCAGATGGGCTTAAATATCGCCATTCTCCTTGAGGCAAGCGGCCAAGCACTATATTTCCAATTCTGATGCGTTTGAGACCGATAACGTGAAGTCCAACTTGCTCACACATCCTTCGGATTTGTCTTTTCTTGCCCTCAGTGAGAATAAACCTAAGCTGCTCCGGATTTTGCCATTCCACTGTAGCGGGCAATAAAGCCTGTCCATCCAGTGAAAGTCCATGTCTGAGAAGGCCTAGCTTGTCGTTTGGGAAATGTGCGGACACGTTGTCGGTGATGCCTTGGAACTCGACACGGACCAAATATTCTTTTTCCATGGAGTGGTCCTCTCCGATCAATTGCCTGGCAATGCGCCCGTCTTGAGTCATTACAAGTAAACCAACGGAGTCTATGTCTAGACGCCCAGCAGGGGCTAAGCTTCTAAGCTGAGTGGGGGAAAATCTTAGAGTGCTTAAATCCCCTTGCCAGTGGTTCTCTTGAGTGATGAGCTTGATAGCAGGCGTATGTCCGTCCTCAGCTTGGCCACTCACATAACCCACTGGCTTGTGAAGGATCACAGTCACTTGTTGGCCCTGTTGGTGAAGTGCGCCTCGATCAACCTCAATTTTGTCCGACTCAGACACCTGCAATCCAAGTTCAGCAACATAGCCGTTAACCCGCACCCATCCCTTTGTAATCCATTCATCAGCCTCCCTCCTCGAGCATAGACCTAGGGCCGCCATGCGTTTGTTCAAGCGAGAGGTAAGGGGTGTAGAGGGAATTTGTGGGGCAGACATAAAGCTCAAAACGTAGACATAATTAACCTAACAATGGAATTATCCACTCTAAACCACTCAGTTCGTTGATTGTGTAAGAAAAGAGTGTGGGCCACAATTTGCTAATTAAAATAGTGACAATTCAATTCATTCAATTCAAAGCACAATTACCAAGGAGTATCCTCAGTGTCTATACAAATATTTATTACCCAACCTAACGGTGCGGAAGAGGAACTTAGTTGCGAAGATGGTGCGACTTTGCTTGAGGCTGTTCAAATTGGGGGACTTGACGGCTTAGTCGCAGAGTGCGGAGGCAACTGCGCATGCGGTACCTGTCATTGTTACATTGAATTCGTTGCAGAAGGCGCTTTAGAGGAACCCTCATCTGAGGAGGACCAGATGCTAGATTTTGTAGTCACCCCTAGGGAAGATAATTCCCGTCTAGCTTGTCAAATTAAGATTACACAAGCTCTAGACGGGATGAGAGTCAGAATGCCTGATCGTCAGTTTTAAACCCTAGGTTTTTACTTGCTATAGTCATAAACACCGCGTTTTGTTTTACGGCCCAGTCTGCCTGCTGCGACCATTTCTTTTAAGAGTGGACAAGGGCGATATTTACTGTCCCCGTATTCATTAAGGTAGACCTGCATCACTGCAAGGCACACATCTAGCCCAATCAAATCTGCCAGTGCTAAGGGTCCTATAGGATGATTGCATCCGAGTTTCATCCCCTGATCAATATCCTCTGGTGTTGCTAAACCCTCAGCTAAAACGTAAAAGGCTTCATTGATCATAGGCACCAAGATTCGGTTAACTACGAAACCTGGTGCGTTTTTTACGGTAATGGGTGATTTTCCTAGTCGTTTAGCAAGGTCTTCAACTTTGGAGTGTGTATCTGAACTTGTTTCAAGTCCATTAATTATTTCTACCAGAGCCATCATAGGCACTGGATTAAAGAAGTGCATACCAACAAACTTGTCTGCTCTTGTCGTATTGGCAGCAAGTTGGGTAATAGAAATTGATGAAGTATTGGAAGCAATGATCACCTCAGGCGGGAGAGTTGCGTCAAGTTGCTTTAATATCTTGACCTTCAAATCATAATTCTCAGTAGCCGCCTCAATCACCAACTGCGATTTGACAAGGGCAGCGTAGTCAGTTGATGTTTTGATTTTAGATAGCGCCGCCGCCTTTTGCTCCGTAGTTAACAAGTCTTTTTTAATAAGCCTGTCTAAACTTGAGGACAAAGTAGCAACTCCCCTGTCTAAAGCCTCCTGCTTCACATCCACCATCACGACATCAATTCCGCAGACAGCACATGCTTGCGCAATGCCGTTACCCATTGTGCCTGCTCCAATTATTCCAACAGTTTGAATGCTCATTTTTTAAAACCTTTAGTTAGTGAATTTGAGTCCATACGTGTAGTTTACAGAAAAAACACGAATTAAAGATAAGTTAAGATCTAGGCGAAGCAACACTTTAAAGTCA
Source organism: Limnohabitans sp. (assembly GCA_036834025.1). GTDB lineage: Bacteria > Pseudomonadota > Gammaproteobacteria > Burkholderiales > Burkholderiaceae_C > Limnohabitans. The sequence continues at coordinate 16,595 of DAITOS010000044.1, read as the reverse complement.
AGTCAAATAATTCATGAGAAATACCTACAATAAATCTTATGGTTCTCAAAGTGGTCGAGGGAAAATTACAGACCCTAGGGTACAGAATTTATTGAAAAGTGCAGTTGATTTACATCAAAGAGGCGCATTGGCGCAGGCACTGGAAATTTACAACTGCGTTCTTGCATCTGAGCCTAAAAATTTTGAAGCGCTTCACTTGTCAGGTCTTATTGCCTATCAAACCAAAAATTATCCACTTGGTGTTAAGTTAATGCGTCAAGCTTTAGGAGTCAATCCCAAAAGTGTTGCTTGCTTGGTTAATCTAGGCTTAGCAGAGCACGCAACTGCAGATTACGAGGGTGCAATTGGCCGATACAACTGTGCATTAAAGCTTCAACCCCAATTCGCTGCAGCTTATTACAACAGGGGCAATGTCTACAAAGATCTGGGATTGTGGGATCAATCAGTATGTGACTATCAAAACGCAATTGAAATTAAGCCAGATTACTGGGAGGCGCTACTTAACCTTGCAGTAGTGCTTGAGAGTAATAAGTACTGGATACCGTCGCTTCAAATACTAAATAGAGTGTTACAAATTAACCCTCATTGCATAAAAGCATACAACAACCGAGGAAATATACATAAAGGACTCGAACGATGGAGAGACGCATTAGCTGACTATGAAACTTGCATTAAATTAGATCAAAGTTACGTGGATGCCTATATCAATAAAGCAAATTTACTAAAGGATTTGGCTTACTTTGAGCAAGCAAATGAAGTTTACAAAATGGCCCTTACTTTGGAGCCTCAAAACCCTAGAGCACTTTGGAATCAGTCTTTGCAAAGTCTATTGAGGGGAGATTTCAGTGAGGGTTGGAAAAATTATGAAGCCCGGTGGTCCCCAGATAACGCTGGGAAACTGAATCCCTATTTATCAAAATTACCGGATATTGCAAATATTGAACAGTGGCGGGGCGAGCAAGACTTAAGCGATAAACGATTGCTGATTTACGCTGAACAAGGATTGGGAGATAGTATTCAATTCGCCAGGTTTGTACCTGATTTAGCGCGTGTTTGCGCCTTTGTTTATGTCGCTGTCCAGCCCTCACTTGTGAAATTATTTGAAAACTCAAAACTATTCATCGATCTTTCTCAGACCGTAAAAGTCTTAAGTCTCGCCGAGAGTCTTGTGGACTGCGATTTTGCATGCCCCTTGATGAGTTTAGGACTCGCGTTGTCTCTTAATAATTCAGACTTGTTTAGACCCGACCCTTATCTCACCTTTGAACCGGGTAAGAGCATCAGAGTCTTGGAATCATTTCACAAAAGTCACACCCCTCGAGTAGGACTAGTTTGGCGTGGGAGTCATTTTCATGCCAACGATAAATACAGAAGTATTGCGCTTGAGACATTTAAGTCTTGTTTAGCCCCAGTGGCAGAGTTTATAAGTCTTCAAAAAGACATAACAAATGAGGAGCTCGAGCTTTTAAGTCAAGAAAAAAATGTCAAGGACGCAAACCCTTTGATAGACGATTTTTTAGATACTGCCGTACTTTGTACAGCTTTAGATTTGATCATCTGTGTAGACACGAGTGTGGCTCATCTCGCAGCAGCGATGGGCAAAGAAGTTTGGTTATTGATCCCCCTCAGTCCTGACTGGCGATGGATGATAGGGCGTGATGATTCGCCTTGGTACACAAACCTTAGACTTTACCGTCAAAGTGAGATTGGAGATTGGCGCTCAGTATTGGGAAGAGTAAACCGGGACTTGATTTCTAAATTTAGCTAAAATTTGATTTAAAAATTTAAGTTCTACTTAAATGAGTGTAGTCCGATTGCGTTACCTTCCGTGTCTCCAATAATAGCTACAAACCCCTCATCTCCAATACTCCATTTGGATTTGAAGACTTGCCCTCCGTGCAAAAGGGCTAAATTGGATTGTTGCTCACAATCTTCGCATTCAAAGTAGACAATTGTTCCCTCAGAGGAGGGTTTTCTCATTGGGTGATACATCAAAGCCCCCATAGATCCAAAGCCAGGCATGCCCCCCGGGAAGCGGTAAGCTTGAAAGCTTCCATCAGTGGGCTCTTCAATTAGGTTGAAGAGAAACACTTTTTCATAAAAAGACTTTGCTCTTTGTAGATCCTGTGTGTAAATGTCAAACCAAACAACTGGATTTTTAAAGGAATTCATAATTAAGAAAGTAGTTTGCTTATCAGAGAAATTTTAATTAAATTAAAATTAAAGCACAACCCATTTATTTTTTGGCAAGTAAAACGCTAATTGCCTCTTAATCAAGAGTCGAAAATATAGGATTTATTAATGTTGAGCTCTTCAGTCAGAGACACTAGCATTTGAGTAGTGTTTATTAATTGAACCACCATTTTTATTAAACCGAATATAAATTTATGATAATCAAAGAAAGAATGACCGCTCATTTAGAGGGTGATTTTGTGGTTTTCCTGATTGGAATGCGAATCAACAATCTTTGGAAGATTCACAAGTGGCTTCCAGTCGTTATTGCAATGGGCAAGATGCTGAAAGAGCTCTATACAAATCCAAACTTAGGACTCATTCACCATGAAGGTGGAGGCCTTGCCCGGACCGTTATCATCGTTCAGTATTGGCGATCTATGGATCAGTTGCTAGATTATGCCAAGAGCAAGGATTCAGTACATTTGCCGGCCTGGAGAAACTTTAACAAAAGGGTATCAGAAAGTGGCGCAGTTGGAATTTGGCATGAAACTTACTCTATAGGCGCAGGTAAGTATGAAAACATTTACTCTAACATGCCTGCGTTCGGATTAGGAAAGGCAGGTTTTCTGCAAGAGGTTAGAGGTAAACGTGAAACTGCAATAGGTCGTTTAGATAACTAATGGAACAGGAGATTTCAATGAAAAAAGATAAGATCCATTTGCTGGCGATATTTTCTTTTAAGCTTTTGATATTTTTTAATCTTCAAGCTCATGCCCTATCCGTAAAGGAGCAAATGGCTACAGATCCAACAGTAAAAACTGCAATCGAGGAATTAGTACTTGCCAATCATATTTTGTATGATCAAGGTGTTGTTGATGGATATGGTCATATCAGTGTTAGAAACCCATCTAATCCAAAGACATTTTTTTTATCCCGTAGTCTTGCCCCGTCAATGGTTAAAGTAGAGGATATTATTGAGTTTGATTTTGACGGAAAAGCCCTTAACAATGACTCACGCACACCCTACGGTGAGAGGTTTATCCACAGCGGGATTTACAAGCTCAGAGCTGATGTGAAGTCCGTTGTCCATGGGCACGCTGGTGCAGTATTACCGTTTGGCTTAACGGATACTCGGCTTCGACCCGTTTACCACATGAGCTCGTTTTTGGGAGCTGGAGCTCCCATATTTGAAATCAGAAAATACGCCAAACCAGATCCAGATACGGATATGTTTGTTAGTAATGTTGATTTAGGCGAGGGGCTTGCGAGCGCACTGGGTAAAGAAGATTTTGTGATCTTGAGAGGTCATGGTTACGCTACAACTGCGGATTCAGTTCGCAAGGTCGTGTTTAGATCCGTCTATGCTGTTCAAAATGCACTCATTCAATCTGAGGCCATGAAAATGGGTAATCCTATTTATTTAACTCCAGAGGAGTCTTGGAAAGCCAAAGAAACGATCGAAAAAACCATCAATCGTCCGTGGGATCTATGGGTAGAAAAGCTGAAATAAATTAGCTATCTTGTCACTCTTCCAACCCAGAACCCACTTCAAACTTAATATTAGTAATAAAAAATACGAAATAAACTAAAGCCTGAAATAATGCCTGAAAATTTAGATTGCTTTAAAGTTTTAACCATCACACAACTAAATGAAATCTTCTGACCAAGATGCCTCCTCCTATATCATTTCACGCAAAATGGTTTTTTTGTTTGCTTGTGCTTGTGGCTTGATCGTTGGCAACCTTTACTACGCGCAACCCCTGATCTCTTTAATCGCTCCTGATATTGGGTTGAGTGACTCTTGGGCTAGCTTTATTGTGACGTTGACTCAAATAGGTTACTGCTTTGGGCTCATCTTACTCGTCCCTTTAGGGGACTTACTGGAGAACAGGGGGCTCGTAGTAATTACGCTTTGTGGGGCCGTATTAGCTCTATTCTTAGCTGTAATTGCTCCAAATGCGAATTGGTTTCTTTTTGCTTCGCTTTTAATTGGATTTTCTTCAGTCTCTGTGCAAATGCTCATTCCTTACGCTGCACACTTCGCCCCAGAGGCCATCAGGGGAAGAATAGTAGGGAATGTCACAAGTGGTTTATTGCTGGGTATTATGCTTTCCAGACCCGCTTCAAGTTTAATTGCGCATTCGCTTGGGTGGCGCGCTGTATTTGCTATCTCTTGTATTGTTTTAACCTTTCTTGCTTTGATACTTAGATTTAATTTACCCATACGCAGACCACAGGTACGACAACATTATTTCTCTTTGATCATATCTTTGTGGTCAGTCTTGGTAGAGACACCCGTTCTTCGGCGCCGTGCAATCTATCACGCTGGACTGTTTGCATCATTCACACTGTTTTGGACCGCCATCCCCATATTACTCTTAAGCCCCACTTTTCAACTCTCACAGCAGGGAATAGCTTTATTTGCATTAGCAGGGGCCCTTGGCGTGGTTGCTGCGCCCATTGCGGGTAGATTAGCTGACAAAGGACTTACAAAGATCACCACTGCATTAGCAATGTGTTCGGTTGCAATTGCGTTTTTGTTGGCCCAGTTTGGTGCAGACTCCTTGACCTTGCTCGTCTTCGCGGGCATTTTGTTGGACATGGGTGTTCACTGCAACCTGGTCTTAGGGCAGCGAGCGATTTACGCTTTAAAGCCAGAAATACGCAGTCGTTTGAACGCTTTATATATGACTATCTTTTTTGCGGGTGGCGCATTGGGCTCAGCAGTTGCCAGTGCCGCCTATTCATATGGAGGATGGACGATGGTTGCATGGATTGGTTTTTCTTTCCCCTGCATAGTCTTATTATTATTCATAACTGAAATTATCTAGAGTAGAAAAAAACCGAACCATGTTCAAGTACCAAGACAAAAAGAAATAAACCAATAAAGCAAACCAGAAAAGATGACGACCAGCCAAGGCGGTGTTCTCCAATACATCAAGGCAACAAACGCAACTAGGGCAATACCGAAATCTTGCGCTGAATGAACTGAACTGGTCCAAATGGGTTGATACAGTGCAGCTAAAAGTATGCCTACAACACTGGCATTAATTCCTATTAATGCTGCCTGTACCCGAACATTTCTTCTAAGCGTCTCCCAAAACGGAAGTGCCCCTAGCACCAATAAAAAAGAGGGTAAAAATATGGCCAATAAACAAATTAACGCGCCAACCCATCCGGAAGGGACCCCAGTCATGGATGCACCTAAAAAAGCTGCAAACGTAAACAACGGTCCTGGCATCGCTTGGGTCGCGCCGTAACCGGCAAGGAATGTTTCACTGTTTACCCAACCATTGGGAACAACCTCTGCTTGCAATAGGGGCAATACGACATGCCCTCCGCCAAATACCAAAGATCCAGTGCGGTAAAAAGCACTGAACACTGCCAATGATTCGTTTGAAAATTGCTCGTGTAAAAGAGGAAGGACAAAGAGAAGCAGAAAAAACATTCCGATCCAAATCGCACCCGCTTTATGGGTGATATGAATTGGTAGCTTTTCATGAACACTTACTTGCTTGGGTGAGAAATAAAAAACACCTATTAGACCTGCTGCTGCAATCATGCCAATCTGCACCAATGAATAAGAGTTAAACAAAAGCATCAAACAAGTAGCAAAAGTCATGATCGTGATTCGAGCAAAGTCTGTGCACAAAGCCTTTGCCATTCCCCAGACCGCCTGGGCAACAACTGCCACAGACACAACCTTCAAACCATGAATGACATCGGGCGAAATCCATCTGTTATGGCTTGTAATAGCGTAGGCCAATATAGTAAGGGCCATAGCAGAAGGCAATGTAAAACCAAGCCAAGCGGCCAATGCGCCAGAATAACCCTTTTGAGAATAACCCAGAACCATTCCCACTTGGCTACTTGCGGGACCAGGTAAAAACTGACAAAGTGAGACGATATCCAAATAGCTTTGTTCACTAAGCCATTTGCGATTAACTACAAACTCTGCCCTAAAGAACCCAAGGTGAGCAACAGGCCCACCAAAGGAGGTTAGTCCCAAACGTAGAAATAGAAAGAAAATCGTCATAAATCCCAAAGACTTATGACCGTTGATATTTTGATCCATGTTGGAAGTGATCCAAGACTGTGAATATGCAAATGAAAAGAAAAGAGATCTATGTGACTAAAAGATACAAAGAGTCTCTAGATAGTATAAATACCAATGATATGAAATATATCCCAAGTTCCATGATTGGGTTGGAAAGATTGCAATT
>DAITOS010000044.1:1952-10097 GCA_036834025.1 Limnohabitans sp. | reverse complement strand
ATGGGGGTTGTTTTTGGAGACATCGGTACCAGTCCTTTATATGCATTAAAGGCCTGCTTTAACACTTTAAACGATAGTTCACTGACTCAAGACTCTATTTTCGGAGTTGTTTCAATCATTTTTTGGGCGTTGGTTTTTGTCGTTTCCTTGAAATATGTTTTCTTTGTGATGCGTGCTAACAATCACGGAGAGGGGGGTATTTTGGCTTTGATGGCGCTCACTATACAAGGGTCCAAGGGCGGAAATAAACAAAAAATGGCGCTTATATTCATAGGCATATTCGGATCTTGTTTGTTCTACGGGGATGCAGTAATTACACCAGCAATTTCAATCCTTTCTTCTTTAGAGGGATTGCAGGTTATTTCAAAGGGACTTGCATCTTATGTGTTGCCTCTCACTGTAGTTACATTGGTCGCACTATTTTCATTCGAAAAACTGGGTACAGCAACAGTAGGAGCGCTTTTTGGGCCAGTTATGGTCTTGTGGTTTGCTGTGATGGGACTGATGGGAATTTACCAAATAATGAATTACCCTCAAATTTTGCTAGCTCTAAACCCCCTTTACGCACTCAACTTCATTCGCAGCAATACCGCTGTAGCCTTTACGATAACAAGTGCGATTTTTCTCGTTTTAACAGGAGCTGAAGCCCTTTATGCGGATATGGGGCATTTCGGTATCGATCCCATTAGGCTTTCTTGGTTTGGATGGGTCATGCCGTGTTTACTATTAAATTATTTGGGTCAAGGTGCACTCCTGATTGCAGATCCACAATCTATATCAAATCCATTTTTCAAAATGGTGCCCGATTATTTATATCCTTATCTCGTTGTTCTGTCCACTATTGCTACAGTAATTGCTTCTCAAGCGTGTATCTCGGGAGCCTATTCAATGACAAGCCAAGCCATTCAGCTTGGTTTTTTACCAAGCATGAAAATAAAATTTACATCGGATAAGGAAATAGGTCAAATTTACATTCCATTTGTCAATTGGTCACTTTGTTTTCTCGTGATCCTAGTTGTCTTGGTATTTCAAAAGTCAGAAAACTTAGCCTCAGCTTATGGAGTCGCAGTATCAACCACGATGTTGATGACAACCTTGTTGATGGCCGTAGTAATGAAAGCGATTTGGCGATGGAAAATATGGATTGTTTTTGGTGTAATCGGTACTTTATTGACAATTGACGTTTTATTTTTCGTCTCTAACTTAACCAAAATATTCCAAGGAGGTTGGCTTCCTCTTTTGATTGGCTTAGTCACCTTTGTTTTAATGATGACTTGGTATCAGGGAAGAGAGTTGTTGAGAAAAAAGACAATTGCAGACGGGATAGACGTATCTGACTATATGAGATCATTTCCCCTGAGAGTCAATTTATTACCAAGAGTAAAGGGAACTGCAATCTTTCTCTCGCCTCATATTGATCTCGTACCTAATTCCTTATATGAAAATATTAAACACAATAAAGTATTGCATGACCGAGTGATATTTTTAAAAATCAATGGTGTAGACATTCCACGCGTTGCAGATGAAAGTCGCATTAATATAAAGAATCTCGGAAACAATCATTTTTTGATACGTGCAGTTTACGGATTTAAAGAGACTCCCGTGATCGACCATATTTTAGATATTTTGCACAATCAACATGGTATTCAATGCGTTGGGGACGACTCCATATTTTTCTTATCTGGTGATGTTTTATTTGGCTTTCAAATCAATAACCTGTCCATGGGCAGGGGTCAACTATTTACATTCATGGCTAACTTTGCCTCGAAGACGGAAGATGTTTACAAGTTTGATACAAAAAAGGTTATAAAAATAGGAGCTCGTTATGATTTTTGACCACTACAAATACCTTATTTTGATTGTAAATTTTTAATTTTTTCAAATGTCACTTGGTTGAAACAATCGAAATTTAAAGTCATGACTCTACAAACTGGCTTGGATGGGTTATATGCTATTTGGTTCAAATATCAATCGTCGCTCGCTTATTAAATCAACTATCGGCTCTGCCGTATTTACCTCAACTGGTCTTCAATCAATTCTTGCCAGTGCTCAATCACCTTCAATAATCACAAGCGAAAAACTTAGACCGCAGTTCCCCTCGGCAATTCAAAGCGGGGATGTATCAGCACATTCGGGATTGATATGGTCTCGCGCCGATCGAGAATCGAAAATGTGGATTCAGTGGGATACGAGTGATAAATTTACAAATCCAAGAAAACTTGTTGGGCCTTATGCTTTAGAGTCATCTGATTTCACTTCAAGAGTGATTCTAGAGAAACTACCTGCAGCAGAAGATATCTTTTACAAGATATGTTTTGAGGATTTAAAAACGGGAGTCTTTAGCGAAGAAAGAGTTGGACATTTCAAAACAGCTCCTACCCAAAAGAAATCTATTCGCTTTCTATGGTCTGGTGATACCGCTGGACAGGGGTGGGGTATAAATCCTGAAATAGGCGGGATGAGCATATATGAGAGCATGAGAAAACTCAACCCTGACTTCTTTATTCACAGCGGAGATAACATTTATGCTGATAATCCGATTAAAGAAGAGGTGGTTATTACGGATGGACCATTGAAAGGAATGATTTACAAGAATGTAGTGACTGAAGAAAAATCCAAGGTCGCCGAAACATTAAAAGAATTCAGAGGTAATTACAGATACAACATGCTTGATGAAAATGTTCGTAAATTTAATTCTGAGGTTGCACAAATTTGGGCATGGGACGATCATGAAGTCATGAACAATTACTCTCCAAATAAAGATATTGTTAATGATTCAAGATATACAGAAAAAAGTGTGCCACTAATGGTTGCTAGAGCAACCAGAGCATTTTTAGAAAACGCCCCAATGAAATGGCATGATCAATCAGAAGAACAAAGAATTTACAGAAAGCTGGAGCATGGACCTTTGTTAGATATTTTCGTACTTGATATGAGAAGTTACAGAGGCGGGAACTCCTACAACAGACAAGAAGTAATCAATGCTGAATCCACCTATTTGGGTAAGTCCCAAATAGCCTGGCTAAAGAGTGAGCTTAAACGATCAAAAGCAATCTGGAAAATCATTGCATCTGATATGCCTATTGGTATTACTGTGGAAGATGGGTTGGACTCACAAGGCAGGATGAAATATGAAGCAGTTGCCAACGGAGACGGCCCAGCCCTCGGTAGAGAGCTAGAAATAGCCAACATTCTTTCATACATGAAGCATCAAAAAATCAGAAATACTGTATGGCTAACGGCCGATGTTCATTACACTGCAGCGCACTATTACCATCCCTCAAAAGCAAAATTTACAGATTTTGAACCCTTTTGGGAGTTCGTCTCAGGCCCACTCAACGCGGGAACTTTTGGACCCAATACACTCGACAATACATTCGGGATTGATGTTAAATTTCAAAAGTCTCCCCCTCAAGGTAGAGTAAACTTGGGCCCCGCTGAAGGATATCAATTCTTTGGCGATGTTCAAATCGATGGCAAGACTGCAGAATTAATCGTTAACTTGAGAGATATGAAGGGAGATGCTTTATGGTCTACCAAGCTGTCCCCACAATTTACTTAAGGTATTCAGATGGGGTGATCTCGACTTATTTGAATGCGTTGTTTTGTATTCTAAAAATTGGATATAAATTAAGAGACGGATCTTGTTGCGGCAAGACAGAGATCCAAAAATTCAAGCGAGCTTGCGGGTCAATTTTGAAGGATTCATCGATTTGCATTTTCCGCGCGTACTCATTTTTTAATTGAGGTATTTGATTAAATAACTCCTCTCCGTAAAGCTCCTTTATCTTATTTTCGTCCTCGTTCATCCATCTAACAAGTTCGAATGCTCTGTGATTCGCCACGTAATCACTGATCTCATAGGCGGTGTTGAATAGTCCCCAAGCTGACATGGAGTCGGGTCCCTTGGGTTCAAGCAGATGAGCTACTAAACTGGACTTGGTTTGATTGATAGGGATAAAGATGGATCCTTTTTGAATGGCAGTTTTATGTGGAATCCATTCTCCCGATATATAAGTCATTTGTCTTCCCTGAAAACTAGATGACTCAAAAATTACATCCTCGGGCTGAACACGAATGGCTTGGACATTCATGTTGAAGTTATTGTTTTTTAAAACCTTATAACTGAGTCCGTGCATATCAAGATAAGGCTTTACAACGTCTACCCAGGCGAGAGGCACTAAGTAACCTGAACTTGGGAGCGTAATAACACTTTGTTTATTCGGCCTCACATCATCATAAAAGGGAGTGTGCCAAATCTCTGCTTCCTTTAAGTTATAACTGATTTGGCGCCCTCCAACAATCGGAGCAGGATTGAGGATCTCGTATTTATAGCCCAAAATATCAACTATCTTTGTGAGTGATTTAGTTTGGGGAATGTCTACCTCAAAATCAAGGGAATATAAACTACCACCTTTAGATTTAGTTAACTCATCTGCATTTCTTTCCGCTCTTAAAATGTTCTCCGATTGAGCTGATATGGTGTTGAGTAACACATCAAGCGTGTCAAAGCACGTTTTAACCCTTAATGGATAGCTCTCCCAGGCATAGTCTTCTACCAATATGCCTATTCGGTTACGCATTGCTGCATAAGTGTGAGAATTACGAGGCGTATCAATATCTAAAATTAAACCCGCTTTAGGATCCTCTTTGTCTAAGAGTCTAGGATAAAAACCTAAAGGGTGATGCCCCATCTCTTCAAGTGAGGTGAGTGTTTGATTCAGCAGGGCCTTTGCAGATAGGGTTAGCTCGGTTTCCCCTCCAAATTCAGGGGCCACAGTGAGGGATACATCATGACGAAATCTAAGTCCATCCGTCACGTGAAGATCTATCGTAACCGCTGGATTCCACTGATTGATTAAGTTAAGCATAGACTTCATTTCTGGTGTTTGAGCCAGCATCCAGTCTCTATTTAAGTTAATTCGCCTGGCCGTTGTTCTCTCACCCTGTTCGAATGGACCCTCTTGATTGGGTCTTTGAAAACGTCCTCTGTGCTCATGTCCATCAACATTGAAAACTGGTATCCACACCAGTGTCATTTTGTTGAGGGGATTGTCTGAGCTTTTATTTTCCAGAAATTCCCTGAGTTTCATAAGACTCGCGTCTTTGCCGTCTATTTCTCCTGCATGTGTGCCGGCAATAATGAACACAACTGGTAATTTCTTTCGGACATTAATCTCGGGGGTGAGCGCATCCTTGTTGGAGCTGATCAAATAATAGATCTCTCTTTGCTCCGGCGTTAAACCCATGACTTTACAAGCAATTTGACGTGGATATTTGAGTGCAAACTTACGGCAAAAATCCTTCACTTCGGAGTATTTACCTGTCTCTTTGAAGTTGGTTTTTTCCGAAACTAAACGCACCTTTTCATCTGATGAGTTCAACTTCTTAATGGAGCTCTGTTTTAAAGGCACAGATGAAGAGCATATTTGTGCAAACAAAGCACATAAAAACAAAACCAATAGTTTGTTCATAAAGAATTTTTAAGTACAAATAGAAATAGAAAAAGAAAAAGAAAAAGGCTCAATCCGGCTATTTAATAGAGCAAGATAAAAATTGTCTGACAATAGTTAAAACTATTTTTGAAAAAAACCATAATACAAAAATATTGGAGCGTGTGCACATTTGTTAATCAAATGTGACAAGGAATTTTTATTTCAAAAATTGAAAATTCAAAGCAAAATACTAAAGACGTACCTCGCCTTCTATGCAGTTTACAACCTCACCTCCAACCCAGATTTCATTGTTAATTGCTTCAATATAGATTTTACCTTTCCTACCAAGCGCGGTACCTTGAGAAACTGAGTAAGAATCCTTTGACAATCCTGAGTTAATTAACCAAGTGGCAATTCCTGCATTTAAACTACCTGTGACAGGATCCTCATGGATACCAAAAGGAATTACAAAAGCTCTCACCTCAAAATCATGTTCATGATCAGTTGGGTGGGGGCCGATCACACCGAGCTTTAGTGTTTTTAAATATTCGACGTTAGGCTTAATTGCCAAAACTTGCGAAGCAGTTTTAAGCATTACTGCACACCAGCCTGCACCATTATCGACCCATTGATGATGAGCAATATCTTCAACAGAAATGCCGATACCCTTTGAAATTGTATTGAGTGTTGTTTGATCGAGTGGACCCGTTTTAAGGAGCTTAGGCGCTAAAAAACTAAGTCGTTCGCCGTTTCTTCGAATCTTGATCAGACCTACTCCGCATTCTTGAATAATTATGTCTTTATTCTTTGGGACTCCACCTTTATTCAACCATGCATAGCAACTCCCCAGTGTGGGATGACCTGCAAAGGCAAGTTCAGAGCTAGGTGTAAATATCCTGAGCTTGTAATCGGCTAATTCGTTCGTTGGATTTAAAAGAAAAGTCGATTCAGATAGATTTGTCCAATTTGCAAATTGAATCATCTGTGACTCGGATAAGTCGTTTGCTTCGTGAACTACTGCCAAAGGATTTCCGAAAAGGGGCTCATTCGAAAAAACATCTAATTGATGAAAAGCATATTTTTTAACCATGAAAGGGTGTGAATTTAAAAATTATCAATGAAAGTTAAATCTAAACTAACTGGGTTTGAATGTATCAGTCTATCGCAAATTTATGATCTTACTCAGTTAGTCTGCTCCCAAGGCTTCTTTAAACAAAAAATTACGATAGCAAATCCGCGAGTGGATGAAATAATGAAAAGTTGAAAAACTGATTTTCAATCCTCTTTCATGTTGGCTCTTTTGACAATAGGCTCTAGCCTTGCTTTCTCATCGGCTAGAAATTTTATAAAAGAAGCTCTGCTTCCTGGAGTTGGTTCAATACCTTGGGGTGTTAAACGATCCTGTACAACAGTAGTTTTTAGTCCAGCATTAATGGCCTGATTCATTCTCTCTAATACCCAATCAGGTGTTCCTTTGGGCGCAAAAACTCCAGCCCAGTGGCCAATGAATACTTCTGAATATCCTTGTTCTTTTGTGGTTGGGACATTAGGTAAGGAGGCGATCCTCTTATTCCAAGTGGAGGCAATAGCTTTCAATTTCCCACCCTGAATTTGAGGAATCACAACGACACTGGCCTCTGATGTAGCATCAACTTGATTTGAAATAACAGCAACAATACCCTCGGATCCACTTTTGTAGGGAATAACTTCATATTTCCCACCCGATGTAATTTTAAGCATCTCAGCAACAAAATGTGGAGTACTTCCAGTACCAGCGGTAGAGAAATTTAAACCTTTAGGATCATTTGATAAAGCAAATAAGTCTTTAAGGTTGTTGATTTTAGAGTTTGCCGGTACAACAATAATTGAGGGACTTACCGCCAGTAACCCAACTGGGACTAAATCACCTTCCTTATATGGCATTGACGTTTTTATCATGGGATTGGTAATAATTCCACCTGCACTAACAAAAAACGTATAACCATCGGGAGGACTTTTGGCAACATAGTCTGCCCCCAACACCGAGCCAGCACCTGGTTTATTTTCAACAATAATGGGTTGGCCTAGTTGAATGGATGCTGCTTCTGCTGCAACCCTTGCAACCAGATCATTGGCGCCGCCAGGTCCAAATCCGACGATAAATTTAATTGAATGACTGGGCCATATATCTGTTGCAAACGACTGGCTAATACATACGGTGGTGACGATATGAAAAGCTACTTTTATTAAATTTTTCATTTCACTTATTCCTAAAATATTTTTCACTCACAAACTCAATTAATTATGGTCTCTGTAGTTTTTTATTCGAATCGACATCCTCAATTACTTGAGTCGTTGAATCATCTAGAGTATCTCTGTTTGCTGCCCTGGATGAAAATGAATGATCGATATCAAGATCATTAACCCCTTTGTAGACTCGACATCACTATTTTCTTAAAAAGATTCACTCAACCATCAAGAAACTTAGTTCATAAAATATTTTTTGTTTTTTTCTGAGATTGATTTGATTAATTTGTTCTGACTCAAGCAAAGATGTATGGTGATTTTGATGGCGTGATGGGGATATGATTGGTACAAAGGATGAATACCCATTGTAATTGCCTGGACACCCTACCCACAAAGTGTCCTTATAAAGGGCGCATACGACTATCAAAAATCTTGAAATTGAATTGAAATGCTAAGAACCTTGCCATCTCATTTGTTATGGTAA
>DAITOS010000044.1:0-1852 GCA_036834025.1 Limnohabitans sp. | reverse complement strand
CTCGGCATTGACTTTAATAGCATCGCTAACTTTTGCTCAATCCACGCCCGACATACAAAAAATCAAATCACTTATTGAAGGCTCTTACAACCTTGTGGAATGGGTTGACGGGGTACAGAGTTGTCCCCACCTACAGTCTCGGGAAGGTTCATCATCAAGGATGGAATAGTTACTTGGATTGCCAATAAATCAGTAGGAGGTGATCAAATAAGTTTTTCAGGTATTGGGGCTTATAAGGTCACCTCTGCAACCTTCTCATATGGCTATAGCACCTACGCAGTTGCGAGCAGGACTAATGGTGTTTCTGATGTGAAGCTTCAAGAGGCTGGATCTACAGATATGATCTTGCCAAAAATGCGAATATTTGATCTTATTAATATAGGTAAAGATATTAAAGCCATTAACGGTGAAAGATTCTGGCTGTTCTCCGAGGATGGCATGATTTATTCTGATCCAATTAGCAAAAACAAACGGGTCTATAAAAGAGTAGTTTCCGAAAAAAATTAAATTTAATCTTGATCAGTATAAACTTCCTGACGCGCCTCTATTAAAGCGTCTTTTCTTGATGGGAATATCAGGCTCTTATGGCGCCCAGTCCTGGCATTCCCTAAAGAAAATAGTCCAACAAGTGGACTGGTGTTTCTTGGTGAGGGTGGGAATCGAACTAGGATCAAGACTCTAGGTAAACCTGCTTTTACACCTACTCATTGCACTTATTAATATCGTCATCGGGTAATTACTGATCGATGATGTAACAGACTTAGTTTGGTCGGTGTTATATTGAGAAAAAATACCGTGGAATAAAACAATTTAGGGGATATCCATGCTTAAGTCGATATTTCAATGCCTTCTCAGGACTTCTTTAATTGGCATTTTTTTAAACTCTTTCAGTCATGCCGAGATTACAGATAAGGATTTATTAATCAAAGCCAAAGCGCTATTTAAGCCCTTACCTGAAACTGCATGGATTGATCAAAAAGCACCCAGCAAACTACAAATTGAATTAGGTCGAGAACTTTTCTTTGAGACTAGAGTATCCTCAGATGGACGACTAGGGTGTGGCACCTGTCATAATCCTGCCTTCTATGGTGCTGATTTTTTATCATTCTCACAAGGTGTATCTGGTAAAAAACTCCCCCGTAATGCCCCAACAGTATTTAACACCCCTCTATTGATCGCCCAGCATTTTGGAGGTAATCGAGTCTCAGTCGAAGATCAGGCAAAGCAAGCTCTAATAAGTGCTCTGGCATATGGCAATAAAACTTATCAAGAGGCTGAAGATAGGATGACTAAATTAGGTTATTTGCCGAAATTTGAAAAAGCGTTTCCAGGTCAAGGTAAACCTTTGAATGTAGATAATTGGGCAGTAGCAATTGGCGCTTTTGAGCGTACCTTATTAACGCCAGCTCCTTTTGATCGGTTCCTAAAAGGGGAGCTGAAGGCAATTTCATTAGCGCAAAAAAAAGGGCTTGATACGTTTATCAATAGTGGCTGCGCTGGATGCCACAATGGGGTGACGGTAGGCGGTCAATCATTCCAAAAATTTGGCATTACCGCAGACTACTGGACCGAGACCGGTAGTGAAGAGTTAGAGATCTTCAAAGGTAGAGATAAAGGTCGCTTCATGGATACTAAAAAAGATGAAGATCAGTTCATCTTTAAAGTTCCTCAATTAAGAAATGTTGCTGTCACTCCACCCTATTTTCACGATGGGTCTGTTCAAAAATTAGAAGATGCCGTTCAGATTATGGGCAAGCTACAACTTGGGAAAACATTATCGCCAGATGAAGTGGAATCAATCGTTGCTTTTCTAGGATCTCTAACCGGTGAGATACCAAAGCAATTCTCAAAT
>DAITOS010000043.1:0-26476 GCA_036834025.1 Limnohabitans sp. | reverse complement strand
CAACGGGCTTGCTCGCTGCGTGTGTGGGATACATTTTAATTTTTACATCTAAAACAGTAGTGAGCCCACCCAGCCCCTGGGCTCCAATTCCAAGTGCATTAACTTTCTCGTAAAGTTCGAGCCTGAGCTCCTCTACTGGGTCTAGTTTTGCACCTGATGAGGACTTGAGTTGAAGCTCATACATGTCAAGACTGTCCATCAAACTCTCCTTGGCAAGAAGTACCGCCTTCTCAGCAGTACCGCCAATTCCAATGCCAAGCATTCCGGGTGGGCACCAGCCTGCACCCATAGTTGGCACCGTCTTTAAAACCCAGTCCACCACACTGTCGCTTGGGTTGAGCATGATGAGTTTTGATTTGTTCTCTGAGCCTCCGCCTTTGGCGGCAACCGTTACCTCTACCGTGTCGCCTGGGACGATTTGAGTAAATATCACAGCAGGTGTATTGTCCTTGGTGTTGATCCGAGCAAACTGAGGGTCTGCTACCACACTGGCTCTGAGCATATTGTCAGCTTGGTTGTAACCTTGCCTAACACCTTGATTGATTGCGTCTTCAAGTCCCGCTGTGAACCCTTCAAAACGCACATTCATACCAACTTTTAAGAACACGTTGACGATACCAGTGTCTTGGCACATAGGGCGGTGACCGGTTGCGCTCATTTTGCTGTTGGTGAGAATTTGAGCAATAGCGTCTTTTGCTGCGGGAGAGGCCTCATGCTCGTAGGCGCGGGCTAGGTGGGAGATGTAGTCTGCAGGGTGGTAGTAGCTGATGTATTGCAAAGCAGCGGCAACGGACTCAATGAGGTCATTTTGTTTTATAGAAGTCATTTTTTGCTACATTCCTAGTGTCTTTTCAAGGGGGTCTAGTTTAGCAAGGATCAGTGCGCTTTCATTGGCTTAAATAGCTAAAAAGACTTGCTAAAAGAAACTCAAAATGGATTTATTTCAATCCATGCACCAAACATGCACCAAAATATCTTGTAATTCGAGACCTCTATTTGACATAAGTCAATTTCTAAGTAGAGCTACTGAGACTCTTTATAGTCTTAAAGTGTTAGGATAAATAAAGTTATAACTTTAAGATTTCAAGAGTAAGGAGACAAATATCATGACAACACAAACTGGATCTAGCCACGCCACTTACCAACCCAGCGCTGATTTTGTCAAAAATGCTGCCGTCTCTGGGATGAGCGCTTACAAGGCTTTATGCAAAAAGGCTGAGGACGATTACGAAGGCTTTTGGGCCGAGCAAGCCAAGCTAATGTTGTCT
Organism: Limnohabitans sp.; assembly: GCA_036834025.1. Classification (GTDB taxonomy): domain Bacteria; phylum Pseudomonadota; class Gammaproteobacteria; order Burkholderiales; family Burkholderiaceae_C; genus Limnohabitans. The sequence goes on along the minus strand of DAITOS010000043.1, from coordinate 25,208 downwards.
TGGAAGAAGCCTTTTACGAAGGTCTTGGACTCCTCCAACTCCCCATTCTTCAAGTGGTTTGAAGACGGAACACTTAACGCCTCATACAACTGTTTGGACCGCAATATCGAGCGTGGGCTTGGCTCCAAAACAGCGATTATTTTTGAAGCAGACGATGGTCAGGTTGTTCACGTCAATTACGCAGAGTTACTGGCTAAAACCTGTCAATATGCAAATGCACTTAAATCTTTAGGAATTAAAGTAGGTGACAGAGTCATTATCTATATTTCAATGTCTATTGAGGGTGTAGCCGCAATGCAAGCCTGCGCTCGCATAGGTGCGACCCACTCTGTGGTCTTTGGGGGTTTTTCTGCCCAATCACTTAAAGACCGTATCGCTGATACGGGGGCCGTGGCTGTGATCACTGCAGATCAGCAAGTCAGAGGCGGTAAGCACCTGCCTTTGAAGGCGATCGTTGATGAAGCGCTTGGACTTGGCGGTTGCGAGAGTGTGAAACACGTGTTGGTGGTCAAACGCACTGGAGGTGACATACATCTTAAAGAGGGCAGAGACCTTTGGCTGAAAGATCTGGCGGAAAAGCAGCCCACCACATGTGAACCAGAGTGGGTAGGCGCTGAACATCCGCTTTTCCTACTTTATACATCAGGCTCTACTGGCAAGCCCAAAGGGGTACAACACAGCACGGGTGGATATTTGCTCCACGCAGCGCTGACCACCCAGTGGACTTTCGATTTAAAAGCAACGGATGTCTTTTGGTGTACAGCGGACATTGGATGGGTGACAGGTCACACCTACATCACCTATGGACCTCTGGCTTTAGGCGGTACACAGGTTGTTTTCGAGGGCGTCCCGACCTATCCCGATGCAGCAAGATTTTGGCGAATGATAGAAAAGCACAAGGTCACAATCTTTTACACCGCACCAACTGCGATACGCTCTTTGATTAAGGCTGCTGAGTCGGATACAGCTATCCATCCAAGCCAATTTAATTTAAAGTCACTCAGATTACTAGGCTCAGTAGGCGAGCCAATAAACCCAGCAGCCTGGGAGTGGTATTACAAAAATATTGGTGGTTCCAATTGCCCTATTGTGGACACATTTTGGCAAACTGAGACGGGCGGACACATGATTACCCCCCTGCCAGGTGCTACTCCCATGGTGCCTGGATCGTGCACATTGCCTTTCCCAGGCATACACGCAGCTGTAGTGGATGAGACCGGAAAGGAAGTGCCTTGGGGGCAGGGCGGTATATTGGTAGTCAAAAAACCTTGGCCCTCAATGATTAGAACAATTTGGGGCGATCCAGAGCGTTTCGTTAAGAGCTATTACCCAGAGGACTTTAAGGGCGAGTATTACTTAGCTGGTGATGGAGCCATAAGGGATGCGCAAACTGGATACTTCACCATTACGGGACGCATTGACGATGTGCTTAACGTATCTGGCCACAGGATGGGCACGATGGAGATTGAGTCAGCTTTGGTGAGTTGCACGGAATGGGTCGCTGAGGCGGCTGTCGTAGGAAGACCCGATGACACAACGGGTGAGGCCATTTGTGCCTTTGTGGTGCTCAAGCACCCAAGACCAACAGGGGATGAGGCCAAGCGCATTGCCAAAATACTGCGCGATCACGTGGGTAAAGAAATTGGTCCTATTGCAAAGCCCAAAGATATTCGTTTTGGTGAGAACTTGCCCAAGACTCGATCCGGAAAAATTATGCGACGCCTGCTTCGCTCGGTTGCCAAGGGTGAGACGATTACACAGGACACCTCAACGCTTGAGAACCCCGCGATCTTGACTCAGTTGACCGAAGTTAATTAAAAAGAGCAAAGCAAAAACCCCAGTTGGCTAAAGTCACTCTACCTAGAACCAACGGGGCTTAATTGTTTTGAGATGACTTCATTGAGAGGACCCAAGCGGCGAGTTGATTGGCCTCGGCTTCACTGACTTGGGAGTTGGCCGGCATCGGTACAGGGCCCCACACGCCCGCGCCCCCTTTCAATATTTTCGTTGCCAATCGCGCCTTAGCAGTTGTATCCCCTGCGTATTTCTTCGCTACATCTTGGTACCCGGGGCCGACCACTTTGCGATCAATTGCATGGCACGCCATACAGTTCTTTGCAGTAGCAAGTTCAAGGCTTGCGAAGGCCTGTCCCAGCCAACACGCACCAAAGAAGAAAGCAGATAAGAATTTAACGACAATTAATTTCTTCATGAAAAATTCAGATTTGAGGTCAGAAATCTGAGGCGCTGTATTTGTCCAGCACCGCCCCTAAACTAGCACTGGATGCGTTAAAGGCGAATTTAGCTTGGACACCGCGTAAATATCTTGGTGCTGGAGGGGTCCATCCTTTTTTACGCTCTGCGAGCTCTTGATCAGAGATGTTAACTTGGAGCAAGAGTTGGTGTGCATCGATCGTGATTGAGTCACCTTCTCTTACAAATGCAATGTTCCCCCCGGCCTGTGCTTCAGGCGCCACGTGACCCACAACCATACCCCAAGTTCCGCCAGAGAAGCGACCATCGGTGATCAGTCCAACACTCTCACCAAGCCCAGCACCGATCAAAGCACCCGTAGGTGCGAGCATCTCTGGCATACCGGGACCACCTTTAGGGCCCAAATAGCGAAGGACCATGACGTCGCCGGCCACAATTTTGCCGTCCAAAATGGCTTTTAAAGCAGATTGTTCGTCATCAAAGACTCTTGCAGGTCCAGTAATCACTGGATTTTTTAGTCCAGTGATTTTGGCAACAGCACCCTCTGGGGACAGGTTGCCTTTAAGGATAGCTAAATGTCCTTCTTTGTACAACGCCTTATCAATGGTCCTGATCACGGTTTGATCTGCAGGTGGGGTGTCTGGAATGTCTTTGAGTGTTTCGGCAATTGTTTTGCCAGTGATGGTTATGCACTCGCCGTGTAATAAACCAGCATTGAGTAAAACTTTCATCACCTGTGGGATACCGCCTGCACGGTGAAGGTCCACTGCCAAGTACTGACCACTCGGTTTTAGGTCACAGATTACGGGGACTTTTCGGCGCATGCGCTCAAAATCGTCAATTGTCCACTCAACCTCTGCAGCGTGAGCGATAGCAAGAAAATGTAAAACTGCATTTGTAGAACCGCCCGTTGCCATAATGACCGCAACTGCGTTCTCTAAAGATTTACGGTTCACAATGTCCCGAGGCTTGATGTCTTTTTTGATGGCCTCGATTAAAACTTTTGCGGATTCTTTAGCGGAATTTTCTTTCTCATCATGGGGGTTGGCCATGGTGGAGGAGTAGGGGAGTGACATGCCAAGGGCTTCAAATGCACTGGACATTGTGTTTGCTGTGTACATTCCTCCACAAGAGCCGGTGCCGGGGATCGCTCTTTTCTCAATCTCGAGCAAATCAGCGTCGCTTAAGTTGCCCGCTGAGTTTTGCCCCACAGCTTCAAACACACTAACGATGTTCAGATCTTTGCCCTGAAAGCGACCCGGGAGTATGGTACCCCCGTAAACATAAATAGCTGGCACATTGGCACGCAAGATGCCCATCATGCCGCCTGGCATATTTTTATCACATCCCCCCACAACTAAAACGCCGTCTAGCCACTGACCTTGAACACAGGTTTCAATACAGTCAGAGATAACCTCTCTTGAGACGAGTGAGTACTTCATGCCCTCTGTGCCCATTGCCATACCGTCAGATATGGTCGGGGTTCCAAAAACCTGGGCTTTGCCTCCGCCCTCCTCAATCCCTGCAATCGCTGCGTCCGCGAGTTTTTGTAAACCACTGTTACAGGGAGTTATTGTTGAGTGACCATTTGCGACACCAATCATCGGTTTAGTAAAGTCGCCCTCCGTGTATCCCATTGCATAGTACATGGAGCGGTTAGGTGCACGTGATTTGCCCTCAGTGATGTTGGCAGAGCGGCGGTTGATTTTTGAGAGATTAGTTGCCATTTAATTTAATGCTAATTAGCCATCCAGTATAGAAAACAGTAGATCAATATTAAATCCAAGTTCCAGAACTTGGTAAAAATTATGTCCAAGGTTGTCGATTCAAAGTTTGAAGGATTTTAAATTGACGTAACAGAGTTTAACAAGACTTGGGGCCTTAGTTTCAAAAAGTGCATAATCCCGTAGAAGTTTCCTTGACTTATTTTTTTAATCACAAATGTTAGTACATCCCCAATTTAATCCTGTTGCCTTACAGCTTGGTCCCTTGGCAATTCACTGGTACGGAATCACTTATCTTGTAGCTTTTGGCTTGTTTGTTTACTTGGCAAAACTAAGGCTCATTCAACCCCAGTACCAAAGAGTTGTGGAATCAAATCGGTGGAATGCACAGAGCGTTGAAGATCTTTTGTTTTACGGGGCCATCGGCGTAGTGCTGGGGGGAAGAGTTGGATACTGCCTTTTTTACAAGCCATTTGAGTATTTAAGCGATCCTTTTGAGATTTTTGCCGTTTGGCATGGTGGCATGAGTTTTCATGGTGGCATGCTGGGAGTGATTGCTGCAATGGCATTGTTTGCGCATCATAAGAAAATGCCTTGGTTGTGGGTCACTGACTTTATTGCCCCTTGCGTGCCAACGGGGTTGGCCTCGGGTCGGATTGGTAACTTTATAAATGGAGAGCTTTGGGGCAGGGTTGCCGATCCCTCTTTGCCCTGGGCTATGGTCTTTCCGCAAAGTGGGTCCTTTATACCGAGACATCCCTCACAGATTTATCAATTTTTACTGGAGGGACTATTCCTCTTTGTTGTCCTTTGGTTCTTTGCTAAAAAACAAAGACCGATCGGGGCAGTCTCTGCTGTATTCCTGATGGGATACGGAGCTCTCAGATTTACTGCAGAATACTTTAGGGAGCCCGATTCCTTTTTGGGCCTCCTTGGGGGGGGGCTTAGCATGGGGCAATGGCTTTGTGTCCCTATGGTTGCGGTTGGCGTCCTGATGCTGATTTGGAGTCAACAAAGAAAGCGTTTCTTAGACTAACCCACCCTTGGTGTTTGTTTTTAGTTGGGTTATTTAAATGCTTAGGTCAGCTTTAGACCATTGATCTTGTGTGTTCCAAGCAACAAGGATCATTTAGTTCTGTACAACATCCCATTCAAGTTTATTATCAGAACAAATAATTTATTTGTCTAATTCCAATACCTTCTCACACCGATGCTTAAAGCAATTTCTTTAAAGGCCTATTTATGAGGCCAGGAGCATGGTTACAAAACAGTGTTCAGCGTTTAATAGGTAACGCATTAGGTACTGCAATCAAGCCTCAGCAGGGCTCTGATGTGTCCACTACTAAAGCAGTGGTTGCTAGTGCCTCACCCAGAACCTTGCCCCCCCCTCCAAGAGCTTTAAGAAAACCACTGCTTCAACTTCAGTCGATCGTAGACCCCAAGGTCAGCGAGGTAGAGGGCGGGCGCCGAGCTGAGAGCTTTAGTATTTGGTACGCTGGGATCCCCCAAGTCCAAAAAGAAGAGATATGGATGCTTATCTCTGAATATTTTGGACCTGATGTAAGTGAGGTCAGTGGGGCACGTCTGGCTTATGAGGAAGCACTGGGCACAGCAGAGGAGGGAACAGCCGAGATTCGACTTCGCCGCTCTCTCATCTCCCCAAGAACTAGGCTGATGCAACGGTTTGCTGCGTACTCCGGTGGAATGAGATTTTTGGTTGATCTTCGGGCCCAAATTCTTCCTCACCTCAAATCCAATAAACGTCTGGTCGCTTTGGATGCAGAGCTCGAGCAACTCTTCTCTACTTGGTTTGATGTTGCTTTTCTTGAGCTTAGACGGCTGAGTTGGGACTCGCCAGCCTCACTCGTCGAAAAACTCATCCAGTACGAAGCGGTTCACGATATTCGCAGTTGGGGGGATTTAAAAAACAGGCTTGACTCAGACAGGAGATGCTACGGTTTTTTTCATCCGAGCTTGCCAAACGAGCCACTCATATTTGTTGAGGTAGCACTTCTTAACGAGATTGCAGACAGCATCACGCCGCTTTTGGATGAGGCTGCAGCCCCCCAAGATATCAAAAAATCTACGGTAGCTATTTTTTATTCCATCAGCAATACACAAACAGGTTTGAAGGGAGTGAGCTTTGGAGATTCACTCATCAAAAGGGTTGTTCAGGTCTTAAGGGATGAGTTTCCAAAACTACGAACTTTCGCAACGCTCTCACCTATTCCTGGTTTTAGGTCTTGGGCAACTAAAAATATGGAAGAGCTTATCTCAAAGTTGGACGAAAAAGAATGCTCCTCTCTCGGTAAGGCGATGGGACTCAAGAGCAAGCCAACTGCGCAAGAGTTCTTGACAGCATGTGATGACGTAACAGCATGGGACGAAAAATCCGAACTTAGGCAGTTCTTGACTCGCTGCGCTGCAACTTACCTTGGCGCTACCAAAGCGGGTACAAGTCCTTTTGACGCGGTTGCGCGCTTTCACCTAACCAACGGCGCCCGTATAGAGAGATTGAACTGGGGAGCCGACCCATCCAACAAGGGTGTTAAACAGTCTTTCAGCTTGATGGTGAATTATTTATACGACCTAAAGCGCTTAGATAAACACCGAAAAGCACTCAATGAAGGTGAGATCCCAAGTTCGCCTGAGATACAGGAACTGATTTTGAAATCCAAGAAATGAGCGAACACGATGACAGATCAATCAGCGCCAATAGGTTTCAAAGCACGCAGGGGCACACTTAAAGTTGTATTTTTTGTTGGAAGTTTAGGCACTTGTCCTGCGCCGTTAAATTTCGCTCTCGCAAACAAAGAAGGTCCAAAGACTCTTAATGTTGAACAAAATAATTTAAGTTTTTGGGTCAACTCAAAGCACTTAAATAGCCAACTGCAAACCTTGACCCATCAAGTCAAAAACAATCCTGGTTCGTATGCTTACAGCTATGCTTATGTGGTCTCAGACCCCACGCATCAAATGGCCAGTCAAAAGCTATCCGAAAATTTAGGATTGAGTCTAGTGGCAGTACCGTTTATGAATTGGACTCACGCCGTGCAAGCTTTTGCTGCAGGGCGGGTTGATGTAATGTTTGTCCCTGCAGCTTTTATTCGCAACTATTTTGGTAGTCGACTTCCCTCACATCTCCTGCCCGTTTTTGGGCACTAATTTAAGCCAATCTAATATGTCTGTCCTTGGTGTATAGAATTGGGGTCTACTAATTTACGGTCTCTATTGAAGGAAAAGTATGTCCGGTCCACTCTCGCATATTAAAGTGCTCGATCTCTCCCGTGTTTTAGCGGGCCCATGGGCGGCTCAAAATCTAGCAGATTTAGGCGCGGAGGTGATTAAAGTAGAGCGTCCCCTCAAGGGCGATGATTCCCGTGCCTTTGCTCCTCCTTTTTTAAAGGACGAACAGGGAAACACAACTAAAGAATCTGCTTATTACTGCGCAGCCAACAGAGGCAAGAAATCCATTACCGTTAACCTTTCTCACCCCGAGGGGCAAAAATTAGTGCTCGAGTTGGCTAGGGGAGTAGATGTGATCGTTGAAAATTACAAGGTTGGGGACCTCGCTAGATACGGGTTGGGATATGAGGATATAAAGGCCATCAACCCTGGAATCATTTATTGCTCAGTCACTGGGTTTGGGCAAACAGGCCCCTACAAAGACAGACCTGGATATGACTTTATGGCTCAGGGTATGGGCGGCTTGATGAGTATCACGGGTGAACGAGAGGATCTCCCAGGCGGTGGGCCTCAAAGGGTAGGCGTACCGATTATCGATATGAGTACGGGTATGTATGCAAGCGTTGCCATTTGTGCTGCTATTGCCCACAGAGCCGTCACAGGTCAGGGCCAGTGGATCGATGTATCTCTACTTGATTCATGTGTAGCGTTGCTTGCCAACCAAGCCATGAACTATTTTGCGACCGGCGAGTCCCCAAGTTCATTGGGTAACGCACATCCCAATATCGTGCCTTATCAAACTTTTAAAACTGCTGACGGCGCAATCATCTTGGCATGTGGCAACGATAACCTTTTCAAGAAATTTTGTGAGATCGCAGACTGCACACATTTGGCCGAAGACCCACAGTATTCAACCAACGCAGTAAGAGTAAAAAACAGAGAGGAGTTGACTCGGTTGCTCAATTTAATTTTCCTCAAACACACGACCAAAGAGTGGGTCAAGTTACTTGATGATGCAGGTGTTGCCAACGGCCCCATCAACAAGATTGAAGAAGTCTTCCGAGAGCCCCAAGTTCAGGCTAGAGGAATGCAAATTGAGTTGCCCCATTCAGTGGCAGGTAAAGTAACTCTCGTGGGTTCACCCATGAAATTCTCTGAGACCCCCATTAAACACGAGATGCCGCCTCCCGCTTTGGGGCAACACACAGATGAAATCTTGACTCAGTTCTTAATGAAGTCAAAGTCAGATATTGATAAGCTAAAGAGTGAGGGCGTCGTCTAAATAGTCGCTTATAAGTTTAGAGATTAAGCAAAAGTCTCTAAACTTTTTACAAAATACCTTCTCAGTGATTGTCTTTTAGTAACGAGCCTGCGTAAGCCTCTCTTACGGCTAAACCGAGATCCAAAACCGCCATCGCGTAGTAGCTACTCCAGTTGTACCGGGTCACAACGTAAAAGTTTTCAGTACCCGCCAGGTAGGATTTTGGCTCAGGTCCGTTTTGTAGCTCAATCAGCGCAAGAAGACCGGGATAGACCTTACCTTCATTGCTCAAGATCACTCCTTTAGATTCGAGGGTGCTTGCATTAAAAGTAGGCACAATGTCTGGAACCAATAGTTCCTCTAATTGGGCAGGGTTTGAGTTGAGTGTGATGCTGAATCTCGTGGGTTGAGCGGTTTGCCATCCGTACATTTTGAAATAATTTGCAATGGAGCCGATGGCATCATAGGGACTATGTATAAGATCAATTACACCGTCTTTGTCGTAATCAACAGCGAACTTTGTAATACTTGAGGGCATGAACTGAGCTGCACCTATAGCGCCGGCGTAGCTTCCGAGTACCTCTTTGTTAGGGGAGTTAGGGCGTGAGTATTGGACCTTTAAAAACTCTCCAAGCTCGTTTTGGAAAAACGCCTGCCGCTCAGCTGCTCTTGGGTGCTCTTTTGGAAACTGCAGACTCAGCGTGGCCAGGGAGTCTAGTACTGGGTAAGCTCCCATATGTTGACCGTAAAGCGTTTCGATCCCAAGAATCCCAACAATGATCTCAGGGGGTACTCCGTAATCGCGTTCTGCTTGTCTAAGTGTGGAAGCATATTTTTGCCAAAACTGAACACCTAGTCCGATCCTTTTAGGCTCAATAAAACGAGCCCGGTAAGCTTGCCAGTTCTTTTGTACTGGTGCAGGCGCAGGCATCATTTGCTGAATGACGCTAGGAATTGACCTGGCCCGGGCGACTTGCTCTAAAACCCATTTCTCTGGAAGGGCCTGTGAGATCGCGATTTGCGTGGCCAAAACTTTAACGTCCTCGCTTTCTCCGAATGGGGCTGAGAATTTAACCGCATTTCGGTTGGTGAGCAAAGTGGGTCTCGTTCTTTTGTGTTTATGACTAATTAATTGATTATTTAGTTGACTGTTTAAATTGTTAGTTTGTCCGCCCAACTCTACTTTTGATTCCTTTGTATTGGTTTTACTTGCGGGAGTGTTGATTTGAATATTGGATTGAATCTCAGATAGAGAAGGAGTGGCGACAGCACTGCTCCCTGGCTTGGAGGATTGATCTTGAGATGATGTTTCAGCAAATGTAGGTTGCCCATACCCAAGGAAAGTAAGCAGTAAGGAATACCCTAAAAATTTAATCATTTGTGTAGTCAAAGTTCCAAACCAAGGAAATCGGTTCAGTAAATTAGAAAGCCATCAAAGATGAACTGTAAATTCATGATTATTGCTCAAGATAAGAATGGTAATATTGATTATCTTAATTTTGATTTTTTTTGGGCGAACTGGATTAAATTTAAAAGTTTCATTTGTGCAGATTTAATGAATAGATTGGGACTATTGAATGGGCAAAACTGGGTTTTATACACATCCTGATTGTTTATTGCATGAAATGGGCTCCGGTCATCCTGAGTGCCCTGAGCGCCTGCACGCAATCAACGACAGAATTTTGATGACTGGCTTAGATGTTGGACTAAAAATGATCGAAGCACAGGCGGCATCGATTACTGATTTAGAGCTGGCTCATGACCGGATGTACATTGCTGCCCTCAGGGGACTCGGGGACCAGCTTCGTGATGACGCCGCTGCTGGGGGCCCAACGCACGCTCAAGTTGACCCAGATACTTCTATGAACGTTCACAGTTGGGATGCGATTTTGAAGGCCAGCGGCGCGGCAATCGCTGCGACAGATGCAGTGATTGCCGGCGAATTAACGAATGCTTTTTGCTCAGTCAGACCACCAGGTCATCATGCCTGTCACTCAAGTGCGATGGGCTTTTGTTTTGTCAACAATGTTGCTGTCGCAGCAAAACACGCATTGGAGCGCCACGGACTTAAAAGAGTTGCTGTTGTCGATTTTGACGTTCATCACGGCAACGGTACTCAAGACATCCTAAAGTCAGATGAGCGTGTCTTAATGGTGAGTATTTATCAACACCCTTATTACCCTGAGGGCGGGGCTGGCGAGATCACAAAAAATATGGTCAATGTTCCAATCCCTGCCTACACCAAAGGTCCTGCAATTAGGGAGTTGATTACACAGCATTGGTTTGAAGCGCTTCACCGGCACCAGCCTGAATTGATTTTTATCAGTGCTGGGTTTGACGCTCACCGAGAGGATGACATGGGCCAACTCTCCATGTTAGAGGCTGACTACGCGTGGATTACCAAGGAAATTAAAAATATTGCAAAGTTGTACTCAAAGGGGCGAATTGTTTCTTGTTTGGAGGGAGGGTATCACCTTCAATCTCTAGCAAAGAGCGTGGAGGCACACATTAGGGTGCTTGCAGATTTGTCATAGTTTGAGGTTATAAATGGTTTTTATTCATTTGGCTACCTTGGGGATGCCAATACAAATAACGTGATTTTCTTATGAACGAATTTACGCATCTTATTAACGATCTTGGCTCAGACTCGACCCCCCTTGAGGCGTTGGTGTTGATCGTTTGTCTGATCATTGCACTGGGAATTACGAAAGTTTTATTCAAAGGTGCTGACCCCCAAACCGTCAAAACTTCTGTATGGTTTGGTCCTAGGTTTTTTGATGGACTCATGTTCCCGCTATTGGCGTTGGTATTGACCTTTGCATCTAAGGAGGTGTGGATCCATACGCAAAATGAAGCAATCCTTAAGATCGCCGTGCCGATCTTAATGGCTGTTGTGATCATTCGCCTGATGGCGCGCGTGCTCAGCTCCGTCTTCCCTGAATCGCCAGCCATTTTAATGTTGGAGCGGTTGGTCTCCTACATGGTTTGGTTGGTTGCAGGTTTATGGATTTCAGGACTACTTCCTTTGGTGGTTCAAGAGTTGGAGTCCATCCATCTTAATTTTGGACACACTCGAATTGATCTAAGAACGTTGATTGAGGGAGTGCTTTCCAGCGGTTTGGTGTTGGTTTTAACTTTGTGGGTGTCCTCTGCACTTGAGCGGGAGGTTTTGGCCAAAGCAGTGATTGATTTATCGATACGCAAAGTCGCGACCAACGTACTCAGGGTGCTTTTGTCCTTTATAGGTTTGCTTATTGCACTCTCGGCGGTGGGCGTTGATCTCACGGCTTTGTCGGTCTTAAGTGGTGGCTTGGGAGTAGGGCTCGGTTTGGGGCTCCAAAAGCTGGCAGCTAACTATGTAAGCGGTTTTGTTCTCTTGTTAGAGAGATCTATACGAATTGGGGATCAGGTTCGAATCCCTGGGGTCGAGGGAAGAATCACAGACATTAAAACCCGGTACACACTCATCCAAGATGCGGCGGGGCGAGAGATTGTGATTCCAAATGAGATGATGGTCTCGGACCGTGTTGAAAATCTCTCAAGAGCCTTTGGCAGAGTTTTGCTAAACGTAAACGTATCCATTGATTACTCAAGCTCCATTGAGCATGTGCAAGAGGTTTTGACTGCCGCGTGCTCCAGGGTAGAGCGTGTTCTAGCTACTCCCGAGCCCAAGGTGTTGGTGATTAACTTGGGCCATGAGGGGGCAGATTTGACCATTGCTTTTTGGGTGGATGAGCGCGAAAATGCCCTTGTCAGTGTTAAATCCGAGGTGAACGTCCAGGTTTGGGAGACACTTCGCAAGGAAGGGATTGCACTTCCCAGTGCGCCTAAACTGATCCGAATTATGGAAGGTTCCTTGCCACCGCTTAGGGAGGCACCGCTTAGGGAGACTTTAGACAAACTTTCCAATGTTTAAAGGCTAAGTGAGGCTTTTTTTGTCTTTTTAGTATTAATTTCTCGTCTTTTTCCTCCACATTTCTCTTCCACTAGAATAGGGGGATTGGTGGAGATATAAAAAATGAAAATTTTGGTTGCTGTTAAAAGAGTAGTTGATTACAACGTCAAAATCAGGGTCAAATCAGACCAGTCTGGTGTTGACATTGCCAATCTCAAAATGAGCATGAATCCCTTTGATGAAATCGCACTTGAAGAGGCGGTTCGTTTAAAGGAAAAAGGTCTTGCCACTGAAGTGATCGCCGTTTCTTGTGGTCCAACACAGTGCCAAGAAACCCTTCGTACCGCTTTGGCCATCGGAGCTGATAGGGGTATTTTGGTTGAAACCAGCACAGAACTCGAGCCCCTTGGCGTTGCCAAAATCTTAAAAGCCTTGATGGATAAAGAGCAACCCGGTTTAGTTATTCTTGGCAAACAAGCAATCGATGATGATTGCAATCAAACAGGCCAAATGCTTGCTGCACTCGCGTCTTGTGCACAGGCAACTTTTGCATCAAAAGTTGAATTGACCAGTGATCACGTTAAAGTCATTCGTGAGGTTGACGGCGGGCTTGAGACCCTCAATCTAAAACTACCCGCGGTCGTTACCACCGACTTAAGGCTTAATGAGCCCAGGTTTGTGACGCTACCCAATATTATGAAAGCCAAGAAGAAAACGCTTGATACCCTCACACCTGAGTCGCTGGGTGTTGATGTAACTCCAAGAATAAAAATGCTCAAAGTTTGTGACCCTCCAACGCGTAGTGCGGGAACAAAGGTCGCTGATATTTCAGCTTTAATGGATAAGTTGAAAAATGAAGCTAAGGTTATTTGAGCGATATCTTCAGGGTATTTAAACTTTTTTAAAATTTGAAAGAGATTTTTTGATCATGACTGCACTGGTAATTGCCGAACACGATAATCAACACCTTAAACCCGCCACACTAAACGCGGTGACTGCTGCGCAGGCCTGCTCGAGCATTGTTCATGTACTTGTGGCTGGAAGTGGCTCAAAAACTGTCGCTGAACAAGCGGCTCAAATCGAGGGGGTCTCAACAGTCCTTCACGCCGACGCTCCTCAACTCGCTCATCCTCTTGCTGAAGTGATTGCGGCTCAGGTGATTGAATTGATCAAATCCGCTGGCTCTTATACCCACGTCCTATTTGCCTCTACTGCAAGCGGGAAGAACATTGCTCCAAGGGTTGCAGCGCTCTTGGATACTGCGCAAATCTCAGACATCATAAAAGTGGTTTCTAGTGATACCTTTGATCGTCCTATCTATGCGGGTAACGCAATTGCAACGGTTCAGTCCTCAGATCCGGTGAAAGTAATCACCGTCAGAACAACAGGATTTGACGCGGCGAGTATCAACAAAGGGGCACAGGGCTGTGAAATCAAAAGTTTGAATGCCAGTGCAGATTCTGGGCAGAGCACGTTCTTAGGTCAAGAGGTCGCAGTCAGTGATCGCCCTGAGCTGACTGCTGCTAAAGTGATTGTCTCAGGCGGCAGAGCCCTTGGTAGCAGCGAAAAGTTCAATGAGGTACTGACTCCTTTGGCCGATAAATTGGGAGCGGCTCTTGGTGCAAGCCGCGCAGCCGTTGACGCAGGCTACGCACCCAATGATTGGCAGGTTGGACAAACAGGGAAGATCGTCGCCCCTGAGCTTTATGTGGCCTGCGGTATCAGCGGAGCTATTCAACATTTGGCTGGTATGAAAGACAGCAAAGTGATTGTTGCCATCAACAAAGACGCAGAGGCCCCAATTTTTAGTGTGGCTGATTACGGACTTGAAGCAGATCTTTTTGAAGCAGTCCCTGAGTGGGTTAAGTTGCTCTGATTTTTTAAAACTTTATTTCCTATATTGCTTAATGAGCGATCTAAATTACTTAAGACCACGCTCTGCACTTCCTGGAGCGCTTGCAAAGCTTAAGTTCCCTGTTATCGCCTCCCCGTTATTCCTCATCAGCAATCCGCAATTGTTGATTGCCCAGTGTATCGCTGGTGTTGTTGGCTCAATGCCAGCACTAAACGCGCGCCCAAGCTCTCAATTGAGTGATTGGCTTGCTCAGATAACTGAGACCCTTGACGCACACAATAAAGCCAACCCAGATCGTCCCGCTGCTCCTTTTGCCGTTAATCAGATTGTTCACAAAAGTAACGATCGGCTTGAAAGCGATATGCAGGTATGCGTTCGCTACCGAGTTCCAATCATCATCACCTCTCTTGGCGCTAGGCCTGAGATCAATGAAGCTGCTCATAGTTACGGCGGTGTTGTGATGCATGACGTGATCAATAATAAATTTGCTCAAAAAGCAATCGAAAAAGGTGCTGATGGATTAATCGCCGTGGCAGCTGGTGCGGGAGGACACGCGGGCGTAAAGAGCCCATTCGCATTTATTCAAGAGCTGCGCGAGTGGTTTAATGGCCCCATCGCTTTGAGTGGCTCCATAGCCAATGGAGGCGCCATTTTAGCGGCGCAGGCTATGGGGGCGGATTTTGCGTATATCGGCTCAGCCTTCATTGCGACGCAAGAGGCAAGAGCGAGTCAAGAATATAAAGAGTGTATCGTCAACTCCAACTCAGACGACATTGTCTACACCAACGCTTTTACCGGTGTCAACGGGAACTACCTTGTGCCCTCCATCATCAATGCAGGACTTGACCCTGAGAACCTTCCTCAAAAGGACTCTAGCTCAATGGATTTTGGCTCTAGCAGCACCAAAGCTTGGAGAGATATTTGGGGCGCCGGGCAAGGCATTGGCGCAGTGCACGGGATAGTCCCGGCTCAAGAACTTGTGGAGCGCCTCAAGCGTGAATATCTAGAGGCTAGAGCAAGGCTCTTGTAGTTTGTTCCCGAACAATTTAGTTCAAGTATATTGAATGAACGATGTCATCCGAAGTGGCAAATATAGTGGTATTCGTTGTCCACTTTGATATCAAATGAGGACTTCGCAGGAACACTAAAACGCTCACCGGCTACCGACTTTAGCCACTCATTTGAACCCGCTAATTTATAAGTGCATTCGCCGGACACGCACTCCATGATCTCAGCAGCGTCTGTGTTAAAGGTCAAACTCGCTTTCAGGACCACGCCCACACTTTTCTTGGTTCCGTCGGCAAATGTAATTGCGTGACTGATACATTTACCATCAAAGAAAACATTGGCTTTGGTCTTTACGGCAACATTGTTGATCGTTTCTTGAATCATTTTATAACTTTACTTTTTAGATTTAGAGGATTTGGAGTGAATAGCTTTCTTCTTTGATGCACTGCCAGGAGTTTTGTGCTTAGGAGCGTTTTTGCTCTTTAAATTTGCAGCAATTCGAAGTCTAAGAGCGTTGAGTTTGATGAATCCACCTGCGTCTGCTTGGTTGTAGGCACCGCCGTCATCATCAAATGTTGAGATACGGGTATCAAATAAACTGTTGTGCTGGCTCTCTCTTCCAACGCACATGATGGTACCTTTATACAACTTAAGGCGAACAAGTCCATTGACTGTTGCTTGAGATGCATCTATCAGGCCCTGCAGAAGTTCGCGCTCTGGGCTGAACCAGTAACCGTTGTAAATCATCCTTGCATAACGCGGCATCAGATCGTCTTTGAGTGCCAAAACTTCTCTGTCCATCGTGATCGACTCAATGGCTCGGTGCCCGGCAAGAAGAATCGTGCCCCCCGGGGTCTCGTAGCATCCTCTACTCTTCATTCCGACGTATCTGTTCTCAACTTTGTCAAGGCGTCCAATGCCGTGCAAGCCGCCCAATTCATTGAGCTTAGTGAGAACGGTTGCAGGGCTCATCTTCACCCCGTCTATCGCTACCACATCACCTTTAACGTAGGTGAGCTCAATGATTTGAGCCTTTGAAGGGGCTTTCTCTGGACTGCGGGTTAAGCGCCACATAGACTCCTCTGGCGCAAAGTTAGGGTCCTCTAAAATCCCGCCCTCGTAACTGATGTGCAACAAGTTTGCATCCATAGAGTAGGGCGCACCGCCCTTTCGTTTTTTAAAGTCAACGGGTATGCCGTGTTTGTCAGCGTAGGCGAGAAGTTTTTCCCTAGATAGAAGATCCCACTCGCGCCAAGGAGCAATCACGTGCACGTTTGGCATGAGTGCATAAGCACCAAGTTCGAAGCGAACTTGGTCATTGCCCTTGCCCGTTGCACCGTGACTGATTGCATCGGCATTGGTCTTTCTTGCGATATCAATCAGTCGTTTAGCGATCAAGGGCCTTGCAATCGAGGTACCCAGTAAATATTCACCCTCGTACAGTGCGTTGGCCCTGAACATGGGGAACACAAAATCACGTACAAATTCTTCACGAAGATCTTCAATGAAGATATTCTCTGGCTTAATGCCCATCTTGATCGCTTTGGCGCGAGCTGGCTCGATCTCCTCTCCTTGACCAATGTCGGCAGTAAAGGTGACGACCTCACAGTGGTATTCGTCTTGTAGCCATTTAAGAATAATTGAGGTATCAAGTCCCCCAGAGTAAGCTAGCACAACACGCTTTGGGCCCGATGTTTTGGTGTCTTGTAGGGACTGTTTGATGGGTGCTTTAGGGATGGGTGCTTTAGGGGAGACTTTGACTTTTTTTGAAGTAGACATAAATATAGTTTTAGTTGTCTTGGGTTTATTTAAGAAGGATTTTTAAAAAATCCCTGATGTGATCGTAATATCTTTGAATAATCCGCTATTTTAAATCAAAGGACTAACTTTTCTGTTGGCTTACTGGTCGAAAAGCTCTTCCCAAAGTGCGGGTTGGACACCAACCACGACGTTGGCTGGTTTTTTTTGCCAAATAACTGGTCTTTTGACGAGGCTTGGATTTTTTAAAAGTATTTCACACGCACTTTTCTGATCGATCACAGAATCTTGTTCGATTTTACTTAATCCACGCCAAGTCGTACTTTTTTTGTTTACCAAACTCACCCAATCAACGATACTGCACCAAAATTTAATTTGTTCCTCATTAATTTTGATTTTTTTGAAGTCTTGAAAATCATATTCGCATCCTTTTTGGTCGAGCCAGGTGCGTGCTTTTTTAACACTGTCACAATTGGGGATGCCGAAGAGTTGTATTTTGGAAGTTTCCATTGAAAATTGAATTAAAAATATTAAAGAAAAGATGAAGTTAGAACAATGGTTGACTCATTGTGAGTCATTGCACGCAAAAAATATTGACATGGGACTTGCTCGGGTGCGTTTGGTTGCACAGCAGTTGGAGTTGAAATTTAATTGCCCCGTTTTTACTGTTGCAGGTACCAATGGCAAGGGTTCAACCTGTGCGATGCTTGAGTCTATTTTAGAGGAATCTGGTTATAAAACAGGTGTCTATACCTCGCCCCATCTATTTGATTTTCGTGAGCGTTGTCGTATTGGTCGGGTCATTGCGAGTGAGGAGCAGTTTGTTAGACATTTTGAGCGAGTTGAAGTTGCAAGGGGGGAGATCTCCCTGACCTACTTTGAATTTACGACCTTGGTGATTCTGGATTTAATGGCCTCGAGTGAGTTAGATGTCGCTATTTTGGAGGTGGGTCTCGGTGGGCGACTTGACGCTGTGAATATTATTGATACCGACTGCGCCATCATCACCAGCATTGACATAGATCATACAGAGTACTTGGGCAATGATAGGGAAACCATTGCAAGGGAGAAGGCAGGAATTATGAGGGCCGGCAGGCCCGTCATCATCAGCGACCCAGTTCCACCTAATTCGCTTTTGGAGAGTGCGCAAAAGGTTGGCGCTGATCCGTGGTTTATTGGTCGAGACTTTAACTTCATGGGAGACAAGCAACAGTGGAGTTTTGTGGCAAAGGGAAAGCGCCGTGCAGGCCTTGCCTATCCCGCTTTGAGGGGAGCAAATCAGCTCTTTAATGCATGCGCAGTTCTCGCCGCTTTGGAGTCCATGAGAGACAGACTGGCCGTCACAGCGCAGGGCATTCGAAACGGATTCTCCTTGGTTAGTTTGCCGGGCAGATTCCAGATCTTTGCAGGGCAACCAACGCTGATTCTAGATGTCGCACATAATCCTCACGCAGTATCCGCCCTTTTTGAAAACCTGGATGCGATGGGTTTTTTCCCGTGCACCCACGCTGTGTTTGGAGCGATGGCTGATAAGGATATTGAAGCAATATTGAAAAAAATGGCTCCGATTGTTACGCATTGGTATTTTTGTGATTTACCAACCGATAGGGCCATAAAGGCTTTGGATTTACAAAATATGTGGCTCAATTGCAGCTCAAGCACCGAGAGATCCAATAGTTCAATCATTACCGCGGTTAAAACCCAAACTTTCCCTGGTCCTGTTCAGGCGCTTAATGATGCCATAGCAAATGCCAACCCCGCTGATAGAATCGTGGTGTTCGGATCGTTTTACACGGTAGGGGGGGTGCTAGAGCACGGGATACCTCGCTTAAGTGCGCCTCATCTTCAAAGTCCGGCTTCGCCGCCAACAATCCAGGTTGGATTGCAGAGTCTGGGATAAGAGGTGAAGCTGTATTTTTGACAAATTCTTGCCAAAAACTGATACTGAACTGGGCACTTTCAATCAAATGCACCATTGGTTTCAATTTGAATTAAACATTTCATTCAACGCTTTTCGCTTTACGCTTTAATTAACGCCCTTATTTATGTCTTTTTTCAAGCACAGATCCAAACGCAACGCTGGCGAAGAGGCGAACTCAAGCACCACTCAAGCCCAAAGTATTGATAGTCTGAGAAAGAGTGCACGTCATAGATTGATTGGTGCCACGGTGCTGGTGTTGGTATCAGTTATTGGATTTCCACTTATCTTTGATACTCAACCCAGACCGGTTAAAACCGATATCCAAATAGAGATCGCAGATCATGAACGTGTAAAGCCTTCGGATCCGCCGGCGCCAATTAAGTCACCGTCCTCAACAAAAGCCAACGCCTCTGAGGAGTCGAAAAACTCTAAGAATGATGTGGCTGATGATAAATTTAAAGACAAATCTCAATTAGATTCCAACAACTCTGCAAGCTCTGGAGTTGCTGCAGGAGTGGCAACCGGTGTTGCTGCGGGCACTATAGTTGGCGCTTTAAGTAATAAATTTTCAGGCAGCATGAGTGCTCTGACTACCCCAGCCCAGCCAGGCGAAACCTCGACTACAAATTCCGCTAAGAATTCATCTTCAAATTCACCTGCATCGGCTAATTCACCTTCAGGCAATGCTCTAAACCAAACAAGCAAACCTGCAACCCCAGTTACATCATCTGCCCCATCATCTGCATCCTCATCTTCGGAGCCAAAAGAGGTCGTCATCTCCACTAAAGCTCCCGAGAGTAAAGTGGCCTCTGCTTTGTCCGCAACGGGGGCAGCAACGAACAATGCCAACAGTTCAAATAGCAACAACTCAAGTAATTCAAGCAATTCAAGCAATTCAAGCAATTCAAGCAACAACAGCCAACCCGCCACAAACCCTTCCAACTCCTCTGGTGCTGTTAAAAATACAAAGCCTGAAAAGGAGATTGATAAAGAGCCTAAAAAGGATACAAAAGACGCAAAGGAGACCAAAGAGACCAAGGATGCCAACGCTAAGGACACAAAGCAGGTCAAACAAATCTTGCAGGTTGGCGTTTACACAGACCCTGCAAAGATTAAGGAATACCGTGCACGCCTAGAGAAGGCAGGTTTTAAGACCACTACTCCTTTTGTGACAATGAAAGACGGAACAAAGAGAATTAGGTTAAGAGTGGGGCCTTTTAAGAACTATGAGGAAGCCCAAAAAATGCAGGACAAGGTAAGAGAGCTTAAGATCCCTGGGGCTCAACTCAACATCATTCCTGCCCCCTAAAGCTACTTTTGACAGAGTAGCCCACTAGAGAGAAATCTTTGACTGATATTTTCACTCACTCGTTTACAAATATTGATTGGTTTGCAGTAGGGCTATTGACGTTAGGATTTTTTTGGGGCTTCTCAAAGGGATTTGTCCGTGAATTGATGTCAATTGCATCATGGTTCTTTGCCTTTATTTTTGCACCTCTTTGGGGAGCAACAGCAGGCTCACTGATACCCATTCAAGATATGTCACAGAGTGTAAGACTAGGAGCGGGCTACACGATCGTTTTTGTCGGTGTTTTGATTGCATCCACTTTTTTAGGTAATTCGCTTAGAAAACTACTCTCAACGTTAGGCCTTGGCATATTAGACAGTTTGGTTGGAGCGATCTTTGGTATGCTTGGGTCAGTTGTCGTTTTATTATTGTTCACCATCTGTGTAAATTTAAGTCCATTTAAGACAAGTATTGAATGGACACATTCAAATTTCGCCCCGGTGCTTTTAGATCTTTTGCACCATGTGATTTCTTTTTTGCCGTCAAGTTTTGAGAGGTTAAATATCTAATGTGTGGAATTATTGGCGTCGTTGGACGAGGAGTTGTTAATCAACTTATTTATGATGCATTGCTGTTGTTACAACACAGAGGGCAAGACGCGGCGGGCATAGCGACTCAGCACGAGCGCAAGTTCTTTATGCACAAAGCCAAAGGCATGGTGCGAGACATCTTTCGTACTCGAAATATGCGTGCGCTGCCCGGAAATTCTGGACTTGGTCAAGTGCGTTACCCAACTGCAGGTAACGCCCAAAGTGAGGAAGAGGCGCAACCTTTTTACGTCAATGCACCTTACGGAATCGTTTTGGTTCACAACGGAAACTTGACAAATGCACAGTCCTTAAAAATTGATTTGTACAAAAACGATCACCGTCACATCAATACAGAGAGTGACTCTGAGGTTTTAATCAACGTCTTAGCCCATGAACTTGAGACTTGCACAAGAGGCGTGACCCTCTCTCCCGCCGATGTATTTCAGGCTGTAAAGGGAGTTCATCAAAGAATCAAAGGTTCTTACGCTGTGATAGCCATGATTGCGGGGCATGGATTGTTAGCGTTTAGGGATCCCTTTGGGATCAGGCCCTTGTGCATTGGTAAGGGTGCAGATGGGGCTTTAATGATTGCAAGTGAGTCGGTGGCACTTGAAGGTACGGGACACACCTTTGTTAGAGATATTGCGCCCGGTGAAGCCGTATTTATTGGTCTAGACGGCGTACTGTTGAATCAGCAGTGCGCTTCAAACAATAAACTCAATCCCTGTATCTTCGAGTATGTTTACTTGGCAAGGCCTGACTCCACTCTTGACGGTATTTCAGTCTATCAGGCAAGGCTTAATTTAGGTGAGAGTTTGGCTAAGAGGGTCGTCTCGGTATTGCCGCCTTCTGAGATTGATGTGGTGATTCCAATTCCTGAGTCCAGTAGGCCAAGTGCAACTCAACTTGCACATCTTTTAGGCATACCTTACAGAGAGGGGTTTGTAAAGAATAGGTATGTGGGACGCACCTTTATCATGCCGGGTCAGTCGGTACGCAAAAAATCTGTTCGTCAAAAACTAAACGTCATTGCCAGTGAGTTCAAGGGCAGGAACGTTTTACTGGTCGATGATTCAATTGTGCGTGGTACGACCAGTCGTGAGATAGTGCAAATGGCTAGAGATGCTGGAGCCAGAAGAGTTTATTTAGCAAGTGCAGCCCCCCCAGTTCGTTTCCCTAATGTTTACGGCATAGATATGCCGACACTTCAAGAGTTGGTCGCTTATGACAGAACGGTCGAGCAGGTGAGAGAGGTCATCGGCTGTGACGCGCTCATTTACCAAGAGGTGGACGCGATGATTGAAGCGATCAAGAAAGCACTCCCCAAAGGGTATCCAAAGATTGACGGATTTGATGCCTCTTGCTTTAACGGTGAGTACGTGACTGGGGATATCTCTGCAGAGGTAATTGCTGGACTCAACGCACAGCGTGTTCACCAATCGACTGAGGCAGATGATGCATCTCGCTTGGCTTTGCCTAACGTGATGGATTGATCCGCTTTGTAATGGACAAAAATAAAGTCCGAAACTTCGAAGATTTTTAAAGTCAGTTTTTTAATAGTAATTTTCTTGTACCTTTCATATGAGTTCCAATTCTGAATCTAATTCAAAAAAACCTTATGCAGGACTGCACATCGATACGCTCGCTGTTCGAGCGGCTGTGGATAAATCACAGTACGGTGAGAACTCAGAGGCTCTTTATTTAACTTCTAGTTTTACGCAGCCCGATTCACAGACCGCTGCAAGACGTTTTTCAGGTGAGGAGGACGGATACATTTACTCTCGCTTCACAAATCCTACCGTAGCAAGTATGGAGCAACGCCTTGCTCTGCTTGAGGGGGCGCAGGCCTGTATTGGAACCTCTAGTGGGATGTCGGCAGTACTGCTCCTATGCATGGGTTTGCTTAAAAGTGGCGATCACGTGATTTGTTCTAGATCCGTTTTTGGCTCGACTATTAAACTCCTCGGCTCGGAATTCGCTAAGTTCGGTGTTGAAACTACATTTGTCTCTCAAACGGACATCTCCGAATGGGAGGCTGCTATAAAGCCGACTACAAAGCTCTTTTTTGCAGAAACTCCCACCAATCCTTTGACCGAGGTTTGTGATATCAAAGCCCTAAGTGATTTGGCAAAAGGTTGTGCAGCAGTGCTTGCGGTGGATAATTGTTTTTGTACCCCCGCACTGCAAAGACCCATATTGTTGGGCGCAGATGTTGTCGTTCACTCAGGTACAAAATACCTTGATGGCCAAGGCCGTGTCGTAGCCGGGGCCTTATGTGCCCCTGAACAAATGGTCCGTGAGAAATTCATTCCAGTCATGAGAAGCGCAGGGATGAGTCTCTCACCCTTTAATGCTTGGGTGGTACTAAAGGGAATGGAGACCCTTGGCATCAGGATGCAAGCTCAGTCAGCGCAGGCACTGTCCTTTGCGACTTGGTTGGAGTCACATCCAAAAGTCTCAAGGGTTTATTACCCCGGACTTAAAAGTCACCCCCAACATGACCTTGCCATGGCTCAGCAATCTGGTCTTGGTGGAGCGGTCCTATCTTTTGATGTCAAAGCAAGCACTCCCGAAGAGGCGCGGCGCAAAGCATTTACGGTTATCGATAAGACTCAACTCATGAGCGTGACGGCCAACTTAGGGGATGTAAAGACCATCATCACGCATCCCCCAAGCACATCTCACGGCAGACTTACAGAGGAGCAAAGACACAAGGCTGGAATTTTGCAAAACTTGATCCGAATAGCTGTCGGCTTGGAGCATTTGGAAGACCTCAAACGTGATTTATCCCTCGGACTAGATGCAATTTAGTTTTTCACCCTGTATTATTGCAGCCCACTTTTTAGAAGATTTTGTAGAAATTTGTCATGACCACTGTTCGCACTAGGTTTGCTCCTTCACCCACAGGATTTATTCATTTAGGAAATATCCGCTCTGCTTTATACCCATGGGCCTATGCAAGAGCTACAAACGGTGTTTTTATTCTGCGTATCGAAGATACTGATCTTGACCGTTCAACGCAGGCATCAGTTGATGTGATTTTGGAGGGTATGAAGTGGTTGGGAATGGATCCAGATGAAGGACCTTTTTACCAAATGCAACGCATGGACCGCTACCGTGAGGTCCTTGCAAAGCTTAAAGAGAGTGGACACGTCTATCCTTGTTATATGAGCGTAGAGGAGTTGGACGCTTTACGTGAAAAACAGATGAGTGCCAAAGAAAAGCCGCGTTACGACGGCACATGGAGACCAGAGCCTGGTAAAGTTTTACCGACAATTCCAGAGGGCGTCAAACCCGTGCTCCGATTCAAAAACCCGATCGATGGTGTGGTGAGTTGGGAAGATAAAGTAAAAGGTCTGATTGAGATCAGTAATCATGAGCTCGATGACCTTGTGATCGCGAGGCCAGACGGAACACCCACCTACAATTTTTGTGTGGTCGTAGATGACATTGACATGCAAATTACACACGTGATCAGGGGTGATGATCATGTCAACAATACCCCTCGGCAGATCAATATTTTTAATGCCCTTGGAGCAACACCCCCTGTCTATGCTCACCTACCCACTGTGCTCAACGAGATGGGGGAGAAAATGAGCAAGCGAAACGGAGCCAAGGCCGTAACAGCTTATCGGGACGAGGGGTATTTGCCCGATGCAATGGTTAATTATTTAGCTAGACTTGGATGGAGTCACGGAGATGATGAGATATTCAGTCGTGAGCAGTTCCTTCAGTGGTTTAATTTAGACCATCTAGGACGCAGTGCCGCTCAGTTTGATGAGGCTAAGTTGAAGTGGGTCAATGCGCAACATTTAAAGGTACTGAGCGAGCAAGAGCTTGCAACACGTGTGAAGGCATTTATTGAGAATGATGGAATTAAAACGGATGATCGCCTGCCCCTAATTTGTGGTTTATTTAAAGATCGATGCGATACCCTGATCTCCCTGGCTAATTGGGCCAAATGTTTCTATGCAGATGTGCTCATTCCTGATGAGGAACGTGAAAAACACCTCGTTCAATCTGTTTTTGGTGCATTAGATTTGCTGGGCAATAAACTTGAAGAGCTGGGAGACTCCTCATGGAATAAAGAATCAATTGCTGCTGTTTTAAAAGAGGTGCTGACCCAAACTGGATTGAAAATGCCTCAACTAGCCATGCCGGTTCGGGTTTTGCTGATGGGAACCGCTCAAACACCTTCTTTGGACGCAGTAATTTCGATTTTTGACCCTAAAACTGTAGTTACACGGCTAAAGAAAAAGTAAAACTTGAGTTGGCTTATTACAATAGACAAGCGTTAAGCAAGAAAACAAGCTATAATTGTTGGCTCGACACAAGTTGGGGGTATAGCTCAGCTGGGAGAGCGCTTGCATGGCATGCAAGAGGTCAGCGGTTCGATCCCGCTTACCTCCACCAAAAGTGTCATCGAGTGTCACTTTGTGTCATTTGTCTAGGTTTTGACCCTATCGTCTAGAGGCCTAGGACATCACCCTTTCACGGTGAGTACCGGG
>DAITOS010000042.1:0-26636 GCA_036834025.1 Limnohabitans sp. | reverse complement strand
AATGTTATGAATACCGCGGATGCCAAGCGTGTCCTCGAGACTGCACTGATTTGTTCAGCACAACCACTCACTATGCGTGAGATGGTTTTGTTGTTCAGCGATGAAATCTCAGCAGACGCTATCAAAAACCTTTTAAGCTCAATCCAACAGGATTGGCAGCAAAAAGGGGTTGAATTGTTGCAAGTGGCAACGGGTTGGCGTTTTCAGAGTCGTCCCGAAATGAGGACATATCTTGATCGGTTACATCCTGAGAAACCACCGAAATACTCAAGAGCTGTCATGGAGACGTTGGCCATCATTGCTTATCGTCAACCTTGTACACGCGGTGACATGGAGGATATTCGCGGCGTTGCGATTAATTCTATGGTCATCAAGCAACTCGAAGATAGAGGTTGGGTTGAGGTTATTGGTCACCGAGAGACCGTGGGTCGACCCGGATTGTTTGCAACGACAAAGCAATTCTTGGATGATTTGGGAATAAGCTCTCTCGATCAATTGCCAAGTTTGAATAACGAGAATGAACTCGGTGCAAGTATCCAAAGATTGGAGCATTTGGTCGATGATTCACAGTTGGAAATAGACCTGGCTGGTTTAAGCGTTTCAGAGGGTATTGAGGGTGTACAGGTAACAAGCGTAATGCGTGATGATTCTGAATCGCACCTAAATACCCAAGCTTTGGAGGTAGTAGGGTCAAACTCAGACTCAGACTCGGACTCGGACGTAAATCATCAAGTAGCAATTGACGCTAAAGAGAAGCTAGAAAATCCTTCTGAAATCAACAACTTAGTTGGCGAGGATCGTGTGGGTGACACTAACTCTACGGACGACAACACCGGTTAACACAATACTTTCAATTTCACATTTTTTTCAAAAATAATACTCAAGATGAACATTAAAAAAAGTAATAAAGCTTCATCGGATGGCCCTCTAGATACACTGTCCAAGCCAGCACGTAAAAGCCTCAAAAAGAATTCTGATCCTGCTGCTCAGGCTGAGAGTATCTTTGAAGATGTGACCTCTGGAATATTTGATGAAACTGCGGATGTTCAAACCGATCTAAATTCTGATAATACAAAATCCAAGGCAGACAATACAGCTTTATCAAATCTAGAAGATTTAGACGCGGATGATCATTGGGATGATGATTTAGAAGATTCAGCCTCTGAAACATCTAATATTCAAAGCGCTTCCCCAAATGAAGCTACGAAACGTGTTTTACTGCCCCAGTCAGAATCACCAAAGTTACATAAAGTACTGGCTCAATCTGGCCTGGGATCGCGTCTTGAGATGGAGGCATTGATCTCAGAGGGCCGTGTTACTGTAAATAATCAGCCTGCTCACGTGGGTCAAAGAATTCAAGTGGGCGACCAAATCAAAGTGAATGGTCATTTGGTTCACTGGAGGGTCTCAGCGCCAATTGCAAAAGTGATTGCCTATCACAAGCCTGTTGGTGAAATTGTGACGAATGACGACCCACAAAATAGACCAACTGTGTTCCGCAAATTGCCCAGACTCTTTACAGGGAAATGGCAGTCTGTGGGTCGCCTTGATATCAACACAGAGGGATTGTTGCTCTTTACCAATTCGGGCGAGCTTGCGAACAAATTAATGCATCCTAGGTTTGGGTTGGAGCGGGAGTATGCTGTGAGGGTTTTAGGCGCGCTTAAAAAAGAGGAAAAAGAGCGTTTACTTGAAGGTGTCAAATTAGAAGACGGGGTTGCAAGTTTTGGATCCATAGAGGACGGAGGCGGAGAGGGGGCGAACTGCTGGTACAGGGTCACCATCAATGAAGGTCGTAACAGAGAAGTTAGGCGTATGTTTGAGGCTGTTGGCCATGCTGTGAGTCGTTTGATTCGAATCCGCTACGGAGCAATGGCTCTACCTAAAGGGCTACAGCGCGGGCATTGGATGGAACTTGGGGAACAAGATGTTCAGGCTTTGACTCAGCTTGTAGGTTTTGAGACTCATCAACAACCCGTAAAACGCGGTAGAAGAATCAGCTCACCCAAGTCTGGACCAAGAGCTAAATCTCCGCAAGCTGCAATGATCAAACAGGCTAAGTTGTCGTCAAGGTCAAGAAGAGGTCCATCTAGTTACATCAATCCATCCGAAATCCCCTCAAATAATGACAAAAACCCTCAAAATCCCGCAAGTGCCGGCAAAATCGTTAAAAAAGTAACCATTGGGGCAGATAGTTACTCAAAACTGAGACAGGAGGCAAAAGGTCGTAGGAGGGCAAATGTCAATTCAGGAGGATTTACAGGAGCGGGCAAGGGAGCAGATGGATTTGTATCAAAACCTGGATCTAAAAAGCCAGGCACTCGAAAAGGTTAGCATCTATAAACCACAGACCTTTCTTTGCTTTGGTGGTTCAAGCTAAAATAGCAGGCAAGGGTCAATCTGACCACCATTTTCAACACAAATTTCAGGAAAATCTAAACCATGTCACAAGAGCGCACACTTTCCATTATCAAACCAGACGCAGTTGCTAAAAACGTGATCGGTCAGATTTACTCGCGCTTTGAAGCTGCAGGCTTGAAAGTTATTGCTGCCCGCATGAAACACCTCTCAAAAGAAGAAGCTGAGGCTTTTTACGGCGTACACAAAGAGCGTCCATTTTTTAAAGATCTCGTCTCATTCATGATCTCGGGTCCCGTCATGATTCAGGTTCTTCAGGGAGAAAATGCAATCCTCAAGAACCGGGATTTGATGGGTGCTACAGATCCTAAGAAAGCAGCAGCTGGAACTATTCGTGCTGACTTTGCAGATAGCATTGACGCCAATGCAGTTCACGGCTCAGACGGGGCTGAAACAGCGGCACAAGAAATTGCCTTTTTCTTTGCTGGATTAGAAGTCTACGGACATTAAACCTATAGCTCCCCCTTGTTATGCAAGGGGGAGTTAATCATTTCTAAATGCTCGTTAATTTATTAGACTTTGACCTTGAACACTTAAGCGAATACTGCGAAAGTTTAGGGGAAAAGCGTTTTCGAGCAACTCAACTGTTTCGCTGGATACACCAGCGTGGTGCAAAAACTTTTGATGAAATGACGGATTTAGCGAAGTCTTTAAGACTTTCGCTTGAGTCCAGATGCACTGTCTCCCCTCTTAAAGTCATCAGCAGACAAAACTCCAAAGACGGGACCATCAAATGGCTGTTTGATGTCGGTGACGGTAACGCCGTAGAAACCGTATTTATTCCCGAAGAAGATAGGGGTACCTTGTGCGTTTCCTCGCAAGCTGGATGCGCCGTTGGCTGTGTTTTTTGTTCAACCGGACACCAAGGCTTTAGCAGAAATCTCAATACTTCTGAAATCATTGCTCAACTCTGGTTTGCAGAGCACACCCTAAGAGCCGAGAGAGGGACACAGGAGCGAGTTATCTCAAACGTCGTCATGATGGGTATGGGAGAGCCTTTGCAAAATTATTCTGCTCTCATACCCGCCCTTAAGACAATGCTGAGCGACCACGGGTACGGTATCTCCAGGAGACGTTTAACGGTATCGACTTCTGGTGTCGTTCCCATGATAGAGCGGATGGGCAAAGATGCACCAGTTGCTTTGGCAGTGTCTTTGCATGCGGCAAATGATGAACTGCGTGACAGATTGGTACCGCTCAATAAAAAGTATCCTTTGAATGAGCTAAGAACGGCTTGTCAGGATTACCTTGAAGTTGCTCCAAGGGACTTCATTACTTTTGAATACTGTATGTTAGAGGGTGTAAATGACTCAGATGAAAATGCAGTTCAAATACTTGATTGGTTAAGGCCGAGAGGGCAGAAGCATCTGTCTGCCAAAATAAACTTAATTCCTTTTAACCCATTTCCTGCATCGGGTCTGGTTTGTAGCCCCCCTCAAAGAGTTAAGGCATTCTCTCAAATCCTTCACAATGCAGGCCTAGTCGTTACCATACGTAAAACAAGAGGCGATGACATTGACGCGGCCTGCGGCCAACTTGCCGGCGAAGTCTTGGATAGAACGGATGTCAGCTCTAGAATGATTAAGCAAAAAACTATCCCCCTAAAGGCTGTCGAGAGCCTTTAGAGAGTCTTTAATTGGGTATGTTAAATTCTATTTTTATGTTTAAACTCTGATCATCTTATTTATAAAACATCTTTATAAACAAAACTATGGCCAATACGAAATTAGAAGAAGAGCGCTCCCCCATCGCATTCTCAAAACCATTTGCTAGAAAAACCCATCAGGCTTGTATTACCTGGGGCGACCAGATCGTAACGGTTGGAGGTGGTGCACCGGTTCGTGTTCAGTCCATGACCAACACAGATACAGAGGACGCTATTGGCACAGCCATTCAAATTAAGGAACTCGCCTTGGCGGGCTCTGAGATGGTGCGCATTACGGTGAACACCCCTGAGGCTGCGGCGGCGGTTCCTCATATCCGAGAACAATTAGACCGCATGGATATTCATGTTCCTCTAATCGGGGACTTTCACTACAACGGGCACCGTTTACTCACCGATTACCCTGAGTGCGCCAAAGCTTTATCAAAGTACCGGATCAATCCGGGAAATGTTGGAAAAGGAGATAAACACGATAAACAGTTTGCTCAGATGGTTGAGGCTGCTATACGTTTTGATAAAGCAATCCGGATCGGTGTGAATTGGGGTAGTCTAGATCAAGAATTATTGGCCAAGTTGATGGATATCAACTCTACTCGCTCAAATCCCTGGGATGCAAAGCAAGTCATGTACGAAGCGTTGATCACATCAGCTATTGAATCCGCTCAGTTAGCCGAATCCATAGGACTAAGGGGCGAGCAGATCATTCTCAGTTGTAAGGTAAGCGGGGTACAAGATTTAATTGCTGTCTACAGAGCATTAGCCGACAGGTGCAATTACGCTCTTCATCTGGGCCTTACTGAGGCAGGGATGGGTACTAAAGGTACAGTTGCTTCAAGCGTCTCGCTGGGCATATTGTTACAAGAGGGCATTGGTGACACGATCCGTGTTTCCTTGACTCCTCAGCCCAATGAATCCAGGACTCAAGAGGTGGTTATAGCCAATGAAATTCTCCAGTCCCTTGGACTGAGGACATTTGTACCTAGTGTGACCGCTTGCCCTGGATGTGGAAGAACAACAAGTACTACCTTTCAAGTGTTGGCTCAAGAAATAGACGAGTACTTAAGGGCTCAAATGCTGGTTTGGCGAAAGGAGTATCCAGGGGTGGAGCATTTAAAGGTTGCGGTCATGGGATGCATTGTGAATGGTCCAGGAGAGAGTAAGCATGCCGATATTGGAATAAGCTTACCAGGCACGGGGGAGGCTCCTGCAGCGCCAGTTTTTATCGACGGCGAAAAGGTCTTAACTCTGCGCGGAGACTCCATAGCCCAAGAGTTTCACAAAATCGTAGATCAATATGTGCAAAAGCGTTTTGCAAAAAAAGAGGCCGTCTAGCCAACAAATGAGTTTGATTTAATTCATTAAAAAAATCTACAAAATCTTTAAAGTTTCCATGAGTCAAAAATTAACTGCCGTAAAAGGCATGAACGATCTGCTTCCACCTGAGTCACACTCTTGGGTTTGGTTGGAAGGTGTAGTGCGTGGCATTATGAACCGCTACGCTTATTCAAATATTCGTACCCCTATTGTTGAGCCCACCGCTTTGTTTATAAGGGGCTTGGGTGAGGTAACTGATATCGTTGAAAAAGAAATGTACTCATTTGAGGATCGCCTTAATCATGAACAACTGACCCTCAGACCCGAGGCAACTGCAGGGGTGGTCAGGGCAGCTATCGAGCACAACCTCTTATATGATGGTGGTAAGAGACTTTATTACATGGGTCCCATGTTTCGACATGAGCGTCCCCAAAGGGGGAGGTATCGCCAGTTTCACCAAATTGGCGCAGAAGCACTGGGTTTTTCTTTGCCTGAGGTAGATGCAGAACTCATACTCATGGCGCATAGCCTTTGGAATGAGCTTGGTTTGAAAAATATCAAATTAGAACTCAACTCCTTGGGGGAACCAGCGGAGCGAAGTCTGCATAGAGAAGCGCTAATTAAATATTTTGAGTCCAATATTGAGGTGTTGGATGAGGATGCAAAAAGACGTTTGCACTCTAATCCATTGAGGATTTTAGATACCAAAAATCCTGCGATGCAGGGACTTGTTGAAAAAGCACCTAAGTTGATGGATTTTTTAGGCGAGACGTCTAGCGCCCATTTAACTCAGGTCTGCAAAATACTAGACCTAAACGGGGTGACTTATTCGATAAATCCGAGACTTGTCAGAGGAATGGATTACTACAACCTGACAGTATTTGAATTCGTTACAGATCAGTTGGGCTCACAAGGCACCATTTGCGGAGGGGGGAGGTACGATTATTTGATCTCTCAAATGGGCGGAAAGCCCGCTCCAGCCGTTGGCTGGGCCATTGGGGTAGAGCGTGTTCTTGAACTTTTAAAAGACGCCAGTTTATTGCCTCCAATTGAAGGACCAGACGTTTTCGCCGTTGTACCAAGCTCACGAGACATAGAAAAAGTTATGCAGGTTATCCAAAAATTGAGAGTCAAAGGAGTCTCAGTTCAAATGCATTCGCCGTCGGCCTCTGGTAACCCGGGAAGCGCAAAACCCCTCGACGCTGATGCAGATTCGCGTGGTAGCATGAAATCACAATTCAAGCGAGCAGATGCCAGCGGTGCTAAATTTGCCTTGATTTTTGGAGAAGACGAGCTCTCAAACGGTTTAGTCACTATAAAAACATTGAGAGATGGGGTTGGATTGCAAAGGGTTGAGAAATTGTCAAATGTTGAGGATTGGGCCTCAAGCCTAAAATCCGGACACTGATGTTGCCCTGGGTGCTCAGTTTTGATCAAAAGTGCGAGAGAATACATGGTTGTAAACATTTCGGCTCGAACACTCGACCTTATCATCTATTTTTGATCAACTTGCGATTAATGACTTGAGATTAATGGCTGGATTTACATTTTAATAATTACAACTGAATTGGGAATTTCATGGCACTGCAATTAGACCTCGAAGAGCAAGAACAATTTGATCAACTCAAACACTTTTGGAGTCGTTGGGGAGATTATTTGGTGTGGCTGCTTATCGTAATATTAGGTGCATATGCAGCTTGGAATGGTTGGCACTATTGGCAACGCAGAGAGGCTGCGCAGTCGGCCGTGTTATTTGAAACAGTTGAACGCGCTGCGGATTCTGCAGATTTAAATCTCATGGAACGCTCCTTTGGGGACATTAAGTCCAAATTTGGATCTACAACCTATTCAAATCAAGCTGGTTTCCTGGTGTCTAAGGTGTTTTACGAACAAGGCCAATCTCCTAAGGCCGAGGACGCCCTAAACTGGGTAATCAAAAATCCAGTAGAACCTGGATACGAAGCTTTGGCAAGGCTTAGATTATCAGCACTATTTATAGAACGCGGCGCTTTTAAGGAGGCGAAGAACGTCCTTAATGAAAAAATCACTCCAGAGTTCACCCCTTTGGTTGAAGACCGATTAGGGGATATTGATTTAATTGAAAAACAAACCGACAGTGCAAAAACACATTTTCTTAAGGCCTGGTCTGGTTTGGACTCTCGTGCTCCTTATAAAAAATTTGTAGAAGCAAAGCTCAACGCCCTTGGCATTGATCCCGCCTCTGCTGGTTCATTGATCCAACCCAGCGCTGATAAACCAAACACTGAGACAAAGCCCAAGGGTTAAAGTCTTAGGGTTAAATCTTTAAGTTAAAGTGCTATAAAAATTCGTGAACCAAAAATCACACATAACAACGAATCCAATTAATCCAATGGCTATTTCATACATTTCAAACTCTTCGACAATAGGTTTTAAAACTCCAGGTCGTATGCTTACATTGGCCCTTGGATTCATCTTACTTTTAGGTGGTTGTTCCACCAACAAAGTAAAGCCCCTGGTCCCCAGGCAAGAGCTCAGGGGGGTATGGTCCACTGAGTTGGGGGGTGAGGTGAATTATCCTGCGGCTATTTTTTTGGCGAATGGGATGATGGCGACTGGCACAAGTTCAGGGTCCGTTTCTGTATTGAACGTCTCAACTGGGGTGCCAGTTTGGAAACTGAAACTTAAAAGTAACATCACCGCAGGCGTAGGATTTGACGGCGAACGAGCGGCCGTAATGACCCAAGATAACGATTTAGTGGTCATGAAGGACGGGAAAATCTTGTGGCAACAAAACCTAGGGGCTCAGTCCTACACGGCCCCCTTGGTTGCTGGTCTTAGGGTGTTTGTTTTACTGGCGGACCGCTCTGTGATCGCGTTTGACGGAGCTACCGGTAAAAAATTGTGGACCCAACAAAAACCGGGTGATGCACTGGTGCTCAAACAAGCCGGGGTTTTAACTTCCTTTCGTAACACCCTACTTACTGGCTTGGGGGCTCGTCTGAGTGGACTTGATCCATTGACGGGAAAGATTTTATGGGAAGCCCCCATGGCGAGCCCAAGAGGAGTAAACGATTTAGAGCGTTTGGTCGATCTTGTGGGGCCGGTTGCTAGAGTAGGTGATGTTGTTTGTACCCGAGCTTTCCAAGCGCAAGTAGGTTGCGTCGACGCGTATTTGGGTAAGCTCATATGGACTAGGCCTTCATCGGGTGAGGAGGGAATCTCAGCAGATGGCAATCAATTGGTTAGTATTGAATCTAACGGACAAATTTTGTCATGGTCTGTAAATAACGGGGATAGGCTTTGGGACCGTGATGCATTCAAGAGTCACCACGTGACGGCACCTTTGGTATCGTCTAAAGGGATTTTCCTAGGTGATGCAGTGGGTTGGGTATATTTATTATCTAGAGAGGATGGTGCTGTTTTGAACCGTATGCCGATTGGATCAACGCGGGGATTTGCATCCCCTCCCACCGCTGTGGATTCTCAACATATGGTTATAGTTACAAAAAGCGGGTTAGTAAATCAATATTACACACCTTAGGGATTATGAAGTGCGTTGACTCAAACCCTATTGTCAACGTGACTCGAAATCACTTTAATTGACACACTTTGATTTGATTAAATTTCTTTGGGCAAAAAACAAATTAACAAATTAAAGTGTTTTAGAAAATGGTAGTTCAAATATAAGTTAGTTTTGTCTGACTTCATTTGAATTATTTAAAAGTTAGAACTGGAATATTTAGTGAAACCTGTGATCGCCTTGGTGGGACGCCCTAATGTGGGCAAATCCACCCTCTTTAATCGTCTGACTCAAACCAGAGATGCGATCGTTGCGGACTTCGCTGGCTTAACTCGGGACCGTCATTACGGGAACGCCAAAATTGGCCCTCACGAATTTATTGTGATCGATACTGGGGGGTTCGAGCCAGACGCAAGTAGCGGTATTTATAAAGAGATGGCCAAACAAACCCAACAAGCCGTTGCAGAGTGTGATGTTGTGGTCTTTATGGTGGATGCGCGAGCAGGCGTTGCTGGTCAAGACCACGATATTGCTAAATATTTACGTAAACTGGGAAAACCTTCATTGCTCGTTGCCAATAAGGCGGAGGGAATGCAAGAGGGACCTCGTTTGGCTGAGTTCTATGAATTGGGATTTGGTGACGTTATTCCTGTGTCTGCTGCGCATGGACAAGGTATTCGGGGACTGTCACAAAGTGTGATGGAGGTCTTGAATCTATCCGATACTGATGAGCCAGAGGAGGAGGAAATTGACACCTCCGTCATACGGTTGGCGGTAGCTGGTCGACCTAATGTAGGCAAATCAACCCTCATTAACACTTGGTTGGGTGAAGAGCGGGTAGTCGCATTTGATCAACCTGGCACCACCAGAGATGCAATTCACATCCCCTTTGAGCGAGGCGGTCAAAGGTTTGATCTCATCGATACAGCGGGTCTTAGGCGCAAGGGAAAGGTCTTTGAAGCGATTGAGAAGTTTTCCGTCGTTAAAACCTTGCAAGCCATTGAATCTGCAAACGTGGTTCTTTTGTTACTTGATGCAACCCAAGGGGTGACTGATCAAGATGCGCATATTGCTGGATATATATTGGAGAGCGGACGAGCGGTGGTGATTGGAGTAAACAAATGGGACGCTGTTGATTCCTACCAAAGAGAGCTCCTAAACCGCTCAATTGAGTCGAGACTTGCATTTTTGAAATTTGCCAAATTACATTTCATATCTGCAATAAAACGGCAAGGTTTGGGCCCCGTATGGACATCTATTGCACAGGCCCACAAAGCGGCGATGTGCAAAATGCCAACTCCAAAACTTACTCGAATTTTGTTAGAAGCCGTACAGTTCCAGTCTCCCAAAAGAGCTGGAATGTTTAGACCAAAACTTCGTTATGCACACCAAGGGGGAATGAATCCTCCTGTAATTGTCGTTCATGGAAACTCTCTGGAGCATGTAAGCGATTCCTACAAAAGATTTTTAGAGGGAAGATTTAGAAAAGAATTCAGTCTTGAAGGTACGCCTCTTCGGGTTGAGATGAAAACTTCTACTAACCCCTATGCAGATAAAGATAAGTAAGGGATCGTAAACACCAATAATTTTGGGCAATGAGTTTTGTGTACTGAAGAATTTTTTTAAATAAAGTACATTTCAACCTTGTTATCAGCTCAAGTGTGTTTTTCTTTATAATGAAACATGTATTTAAATTTAAAGACGTTTTTCAATTAACACGGAGAATATCGTGAGCAACAACAAAGGTCAACTCCTTCAAGACCCTTTTTTAAACACCCTTCGCAAAGAACATGTACCTGTATCCATATATTTGGTTAACGGTATAAAGTTGCAAGGACAAATTGAGTCTTTTGATCAATACGTCATTTTGTTGCGAAATACCGTAACTCAGATGGTCTATAAACACGCTATTTCAACAATTGTCCCCGGAAGAGCGGTTAACTTCAGCTCTATTGAAGGTCTGGGAGATCCAGTGGATGCAACTGATTCTTGAGCATTTGCATAAATATATAGGTACTCACCACATTTTGAATCTAATTAACTTTACGGGCAATCCTAATTTAGCGGTTTACTCCGCTCAATTGCTTTGATAGAAACAAATACTGAATTTTTAAGCGAAATTGAAGCCACTGTTCAATTCGCAAAAGCTGTTGATGCTCCTTGTATTTTGGTTGGGGTTGATTTTGGAGGGAGCTATTTTGACTCCGGTCTGGAAGAACTTGGCCAACTTGCCTTAACCGCAGGCTTAACCCCTGTTGCAAGGGTCACATGCAAGCGACGGGCTCCTGATCCAGCGCTTTTTGTAGGAACGGGCAAAGCAGAGGAAATCAAACAACTCGCTGAGTCACTAGGTGCAGTTGAAGTGCTTTTTGACCAAGCGCTTAGCCCTGCCCAGCAACGTAATTTAGAGCGTGTGACTGGATTGCCAGTTAATGACAGAACCCTTTTAATTCTTGAGATATTTGGACAACGCGCAAGGTCTCACGAGGGTAAGTTACAGGTGGAACTGGCAAAACTTCAGTACCTAAGCACTCACCTAGTCCGAAGATGGTCGCACCTTGAAAGACAAAGGGGGGGCATTGGAAACAGAGGTGGTCCTGGTGAAACTCAAATCGAGCTTGACCGACGTATGATCTCTGACTCAATTAAGCGCACTAAAGAGCGACTAGAGCGTGTAAAAAAACAAAGAAAAGTTCAACGTCGGCAAAGAGAGAAGCATCAGGTTTTTAAAGTCTCCTTAGTGGGATATACAAACGCTGGGAAATCAACACTTTTTAACTCACTCGTAAAGGCCAAAGCTTACGCAGCAGACCAACTTTTTGCTACTTTGGATACGACGACAAGGCACGTTTATTTGGGCTCTCATCCATTGAATGGGGAGTCTTTAAATGCCTCAATATCAGATACAGTTGGTTTTATTCGTGACTTACCACACACATTGGTGGATGCATTTGAGGCAACTCTTCAAGAGGCCGCACAAGCTGATCTTTTACTGCACGTCGTTGACGCATCACATCCTCAGTATTTAGATCAAATTTCAGAAGTACAAAAGGTTTTAAAAGAAATTCAGGCCTCACAGGTTCCTCAAGTCCTTGTGTTCAATAAAATTGATGCACTTAGTGAAGAACAAAAACCTCTTCTAAGGCAAGATCTTTTTGATTATGAAGGAAAACCTGTTCCAAGAATCTTTTTAAGTGCTCAAACGGGAGAGGGGCTCAGTGAACTGAGGGTGCTTTTGGCTGAATCTATTGTGGGTTCTGACACACTTGAGCCACAAATCGGTACAAATTTAACTGAACATTTAGATACTGATTCGCCTGGATAGCCCGACTAAGGGGGATATTTTGTGCACAATCAGAGGTGTGCTTTTAAAACGTACAATTTGCCGTGTTAACCTCAAGTAAACCGATGATGTGTGAGATCTTTTGAGGTGAGTATTTAAATCCACAATACATTTTTATAGTGTTTTTTTTCTTTTTCGCTAATTTCGATATTCTTGATTTTGAATAACCATAAGATGAACTTAAATTTAAGAACCGCGCTATTACGCGCTCTCGCCTTGCTTGGGGCTCCTTTGAGTGCTTTTTTCAGCGCATTTATTCAACTCTACAAGTTGTTACTTTTGCGAGTAAGAGGTATGTTTAACTTAAATGATGGTAGGTGGGGAAGGGGACCTGAGGGCTCCGCACACAATACGGACCATAACTCAAACTCCAACCACAATTCGGATCCCAACTCAGGGCATCACTCGGGGCATAGCTCAGGTAGCGGAAATGATTCCCAAACGGGCTCAAACCCAGGTCCAAATGAGGGGGGAGGATCGCAATCCCAACCTCCTGAGCCGCCCACCCGTCCAAAGCCAAATCCATCGGGCCCCCCAGATTTAGATGAGTTGTGGAAAGACTTCAACAAAAAAATTGGAAAATTGTTTGGCAACAAAGGTAATTTAAATTCTGGTG
Source organism: Limnohabitans sp. (assembly GCA_036834025.1). GTDB lineage: Bacteria > Pseudomonadota > Gammaproteobacteria > Burkholderiales > Burkholderiaceae_C > Limnohabitans. The sequence continues at coordinate 13,780 of DAITOS010000042.1, read as the reverse complement.
GTGATTCCGACTCCAATGGACCTAATGGACCTAATGGATCTAATGGATCTAATGGACCTAATGGATTTTTCCCAAACATTCAAAACTTTAAAATTGGCGCAGGTTTAGTTGGCCTCATCATTTTGGTTATTTGGCTAGGCACTGGTTTCTTTATCGTACAAGAGGGGCAGCAAGCCGTTATTACTCAGTTTGGAGGTTACCACTCAACAGTGGGTGCAGGCATAAATTGGCGCCTACCCTATCCTATACAAAGACATGAGATTGTTTACGTAACTCAAATCCGTTCTATCGATATCGGGCGTGATGCGGTCATGAAAGCAACCGGACTTCGTGAGTCAGCCATGCTGACAGAGGACGAAAATATTGTTGAGATCAAGTTTGCCGTTCAATACCGCCTAACCGATGCTAGAGCATATCTTTTTGAGAGCAAAAACCCAACTGATGCTGTGACACAGGCAGCAGAGACCGCTGTTAGAGAAGTTGTTGGCAAAATGCGAATGGACTCTGCATTGTCCGAAGAGCGTGACCAAATTGCTCCTCGTGTTAGGGCCATTATGCAAAATATTTTAGACAGTTATAAGGTCGGAATTGAAGTTGTTGGCATCAACTTACAACAAGGCGGTGTTCGCCCACCCGAGCAGGTGCAAGCTGCATTTGACGATGTTCTCAAAGCGGGACAAGAGCGAGAGCGCGCCAAAAACGAGGCCCAGGCCTATGCAAATGATGTTATCCCCAGAGCAGTTGGTTCTGCCTCACGTCTTAAACAAGAGGCTGATGCTTATAAGGCGCGTATCGTTGCTCAAGCCGAAGGTGACGCACAGCGTTTTAAATCCTTACTGGCTGAATACCAAAAGGCTCCTCAAGTCACCAGAGACCGTTTGTACATCGATACGATGCAGCAAATCTATACCAACGTCACTAAGGTCATGATCGATGCTCGTCAGGGCTCCAATTTACTGTACCTACCCCTTGATAAGATCCTACAACTCAGCGGCCAGTCCGCTGGAACTGGCCCTGCCAATACGGGCAACAACACAAATAACAATAATTCACAAAACCCCAATGGTAATGCCATCAACGGCGCCCTTGAGAATGACAGTAATTCACAAAGTTCCAGCGATCTAAGGGGAAGAGATTCCCGCGGTCGTGAGCGCGACGTTAGATAAGAAAAAGAGACGAGAATTTACCATGAACAAATTAGGTTTTTACATATCAACTGCTATTTTGGCAATAGCCATTTTTAGCTCAACTATATTCGTTGTCGATCAACGCCAATTCGGAGTTGTTTACTCATTAGGTCAAATTAAACGTGTCATCAATGAGCCCGGACTGAACTTTAAATTCCCACCCCCATTTGAGAACGTCAAATTCATCGATAAACGTCTTTTGACCCTTGACAGTACAGATACTGAACCAATGCTTACCGCAGAAAAGCAAAGAATGGTTATCGATTGGTATGTACGTTGGAGAATCACTGAGCCCTCACAGTACATTAGAAACGTGGGCCTTGATGAGTCAGCAGGTGCTCAACAACTGTCCCGTGTTGTTAGGAACGCGTTTCAAGAGGAAATAAACAAACGAACCGTCAACGAGTTGCTGTCGACCAAGCGTGAAGGACTAATGACTGACGTCAAACGTGAAGTTTTAGGAAAAGTAAAGGGTGAGAAGCCCTGGGGAATTGACGTTGTGGATGTTCGTATCAACCGTGCTGATTATGTGGATGCAATCACTGAATCCGTTTATCGTCGTATGGAGGCAGAGAGAAAGAGGGTTGCCAATGAACTTCGCTCCACCGGAGCAGCAGAGGGGGAGAAAATTCGTGCTGACGCTGATAGGCAAAGAGAAATTACAATCGCCAATGCTTACCGTGAAGCACAAAAGATAAAGGGCGAGGGTGACGCTGAGGCTGCCAAGATCTATGCTGACTCATTTGGCCGTGATCCTTCGTTTGCTCAGTTTTATAGAAGTTTAGAGGCTTACAAGACTACCTTTAACAAAAAGTCTGACCTTATGGTCTTAGACCCAAGCAGTGATTTCTTTAAAGCAATGCGGGGAAGTAACTCCAATGGCTCAGCCATGAATGTGAGTCCTCCTACTAAAAAATAGTAGTTTTTTCATAATTAGGCGTTTCTTACAATTCTCATGGACTCTCACACGCTATGGTTGGCCTTGGCCTTGGTTCTCATTATTGAGGGCTTTTTGCCATTTGCCACCCCAGCGCAGTGGAGAAAAATGTTTTTGCAAATTCTTCAACTAAAAGATGAGCAAATTCGCTTCTTTGGATTGTGTTGTGTCCTTTTTGGGGTGGCACTTTTGTGGATTTTGAGCTAAAAGCTCATAAAACTAGCCGGTTTTCCCCTGTAAGCTCTGTAGAATTACCCATTTAACAGCACACCCCATTTTGCTTATGTCCGCTTGGGTCCTGCCGGATCACATTGCCGATGTTCTGCCCTCAGAGGCAAGACACATCGAAGAACTCAGACGTCTTTGTTTGGACTCTGCCCGCTCATTCGGGTATGAGCTGATCATCCCGCCTATGTTGGAACACCTGGAGTCACTTTTGTCTGGCTCGGGTACCTCATTGGATCTGCAAACGTTCAAGCTCATTGACCAGCTCTCTGGTCGAACGCTGGGCTTAAGGGCTGACACAACCCCTCAAGTCGCACGAATAGATGCTCATCTCTTAAACCGAGAGGGCGTTACGCGACTTTGTTACTGTGGTCCAGTTTTGCATACTCGTCCGAGTAAACCATTTGCTACTCGCGAACCCATGCAATTTGGAGCTGAGATTTATGGTCATTCAGGGCTTGAGGCGGACCTTGAGATCGTTGATCTAGCAATGCACTGTTTATCCAAAGCAGATTTAGACTCATCTCAAAACAAATTGAAATTCCAGATTGAGTTAGGTCACGCTCGCATTATTCCTTCGCTGCTCAGAGGTGTAAGCCTTTCTGCTGAACAATCTGATCGTCTAAAGTCTTGTATCGCAACCAAAGACGTTTCAGGACTTAGAGAGGTTTGTGCTGATTTACCTTCTCAAAATAGCAAAGCATTAATTGATTTGGTTGATCTTTACGGTACTCAGGAAGTTCTGCCTAAAGCACGTAAAGTGTTGAAAGATTGGCCTGAGGCACTGAAAGCAATCGACGATTTAGATTGGCTCAAAGAGCGTTTGATTCAGCGATATCAAGGAGTCCTAAACATCAGCATTGCTTTTGATTTGTCTGATGTTCGGGGTTACAGTTATTACACTGGAATTCGTTTCTCTGTTTACACCCAGGGCCTTACTGACGCATTGATCCGTGGAGGTCGCTATGATGAGGTAGGAGCGGTCTTTGGTCGATCAAGACCGGCAGTGGGCTTTAGTTTGGATTTAAAAGATTGGGTTCAACTGATCGCCCATCCTGTTCCAAGAACCGCCATCAAAGCACCTTGGTCCGACGATCTCCGACTCATTCAAATGATTAATGAACTGCGAGAGCGTGGTGAGACCGTGCTTTGTATGCTCCCAGGACAAGAAATCATGTGGGATGAGTTCTCATTTGATCGACACCTTGTACTTCTAAATGATTCATGGGAAATTCAGACAATGTGAGGTTCAAAGTTGTCTATTTTTTTTAGTAGTTTTTAGTGTTTTTTTGATGCATTTTCCATTTTCTTTTATTTCTTAAACTCTTATATCTGATTTGTTATGAAACCAATTCGTGGTCGCAACGTAGTAGTAGTCGGTACCCAATGGGGGGATGAAGGCAAGGGTAAATTGGTGGATTGGTTGACAGAGTCCTCCCAAGGCGTTGTCCGTTTCCAAGGCGGACACAATGCGGGTCATACACTGGTCATTAACGGGGTTAAGACAGCACTACATTTAATCCCAAGTGGCATCATGCGAGCCGGTGTTAAATGCTATATAGGTAATGGTGTAGTGCTCTCTATGGCCAAGTTACTGGAGGAAATACGCGGTCTTGAAAGCGCAGGTGTTGAGGTGAGATCAAGACTGCGAATCAGTGAAGCATGCCCCTTGATACTTTCTTACCACGTAGCTCTTGATGTTGCTAGAGAGGCCGCAATTGAGAGCTCTGGGAACGCAAAGATTGGTACCACCGGGCGTGGTATCGGTCCAGCATACGAGGACAAAGTGGCAAGGCGTGCGCTCAGAGTTCAGGACCTTAAGAATCCTGCGAGATTTGCTGAAAAATTAAAAACAAATTTAGAACTACATAACCATATTCTAAAAAACTTCCTTCACGCCCCTGAAGTTAATTTCGAGGAAGTACTCGCTGAAGCCCTTGAACACGCCAAAGAGGTTTTACCCATGGCGGCTGATGTCTCCAGGGAGCTAAATGATGCCAACTTAAACGGGGCCAATTTACTGTTTGAAGGCGCTCAAGGTACATTACTGGATGTTGACCACGGTACTTATCCTTTTGTCACCTCAAGCAACTGCGTGGCTGGAAATGCTGCTGCTGGGGCCGGTGTCGGCCCGGGGATGCTGCATTATGTTTTGGGCATCACAAAGGCTTATTGCACCCGTGTTGGTGGTGGCCCTTTCCCAACAGAACTGGACTGGGAAACCCCCGGAACAATTGGCTACCATTTATCAACTGTTGGTGCAGAGCGGGGTGTGACCACGGGTAGACCTCGCAGATGCGGTTGGTTTGATGCAGCACTGCTCAAACGAAGTGCGCAGGTTAACGGTCTATCAGGTCTGTGCATCACCAAGTTGGATGTATTGGACGGGCTTGAGTATTTGGACTTGTGCACGGGATATAAGCTTGATGGTGAAAAAACAGATATATTGCCAATGGGTGCCGATGAAATTGCTAAATGTGAGCCCATTTATGAGCGCATGCAGGGCTGGACCCAGACCACGGTAGGCATCACAGAGTACGATAAATTGCCTATTGAGGCGAGACTTTATTTACAAAGAATCGAACAAGTCACTGGAGTTCCCATACACTTGGTATCCACAAGCCCAGATCGAGACCATACTATTTTGATCCAACACCCCTTCTTGGCTTGAAATAGACCGGACAAAAGAATTTTTTACAAAAGGTATCCCTCATGTTGACTGAAGACGGTAAGCATTTGTATGTCTCTTATGATGAGTATCACAGTTTGATAGAAAAATTAGCAATCAAGATTCATCAATCTAATTGGGAATTCGATACTATTTTGTGTCTAGCTAGAGGTGGAATGAGGCCTGGCGATATTTTGTCAAGGATTTTGAACAAACCTCTTGCCATCATGTCAACAAGCTCATACCGTTCAAATGCGGGAACCCAACAAGGCCATCTAGACATTGCAAGGTTCATCACCACCCCTCAAGGTGAGATTGCAGGACGTGTGCTTTTAGTAGATGATTTAGCGGACTCTGGTCACACTTTAAACCAAGTGATCAAACTCCTAAAGACCAACTACGCCCCAATCACTGAGCTCAGAAGTGCTGTCATTTGGACCAAAGGTGTGTCTACTTTTACACCCGATTTTTCTGTCGAATACCTTCCAACCAACCCTTGGATTCACCAACCATTTGAGAGCTACGACTCAATGAGTCCTGATCAGTTGGTTGAGAAGTGGAAAATTTAGTAATCTCCTCTGTGGTACCCGTATCCTAATAGGTGGCCCACCAATGGCAAAGACAACTCACCTAATTCACCATCCATACGCGCCGCCTGAGGGGTTTGTGGCGCCGCAGTTTCCCACCTACAGGGCTTCGACGGTTATTTTCCCAAACGTCAGCAGTATGCGGGCCAGAGATTGGAAACAAAAATCAGGCTATACATACGGACTTCACGGTACACCCAGTTCCTTTACTTTGGAGGAGCGCCTGGCAAGCATTGAGGGAGCTAAATTTTGTCAACTTGTCCCTAGCGGACTCTCTGCAATTGCCCTAGTAAACTTATCATTGCTTAAATGTGGTGACGAGGTTTTAATTCCCTCTAATGCTTACGCTCCAAGCCTCGCTTTGGCGTTGGGGGAGCTTGCACATTACGGAATAACCCACCGCTTATATGACCCCTTGAACACCGCTGACCTTGCTCAAAAGATCAGTGGGATCACCCGCTTGGTTTGGGTAGAGGCACCGGGCTCTGTCACGATGGAGTTTCCGCCTCTTGAGGCCATTGTGCAGCTATGCAGGGACAAAGGCGTCCTCAGTGCACTGGATAACACTTGGGGTGCGGGTTTGGCGTTTAATGCCTTTAATTTGAAAGCTCAGGATAATACTCCTCTAAGCGTAGACATCAGCATCCAAGCCCTAACCAAATACGCCAGTGGCGGTGGGGACGTGCTGATGGGATGCGTTTGCACCTGTGATGAAAGCCTTAACCACAAGATTAAACTCACGCACATGCGTTTAGGATTAGGTGTTGCCTCTCATGACGTGGAGACCGTATTGCGATCACTACCTAGTATGCAACTCAGGTACACGGCTCAGGACCTCACAGCTAAATCTCTCGCAAACACACTGAACAAGAGGGAGGAGGTTGTACAGGTCCTGCATCCTGCTATTCAAAATAGTCCAGGACACGTTAATTGGCTTAACTCATGCGGTAATACTCGCCTAGCGGCAAGTATTTTTAGTGTTATCTTCAGCCCTAATTATTCACAGGATCAAGTTGACCTGTTTTGTGATAGCTTGAAGTACTTCAAAATTGGCTACAGCTGGGGTGGCCATATCAGCCTAGTCGTTCCCTATGATCTAAAGGTGATTCGTCCAGAACTTTTTAATGGAATTGATCAAAAAGCTGATGGCCAACAAGGCCAAGATTTGTCAGCGGATTCTGACGTTAAGGGCAGTAACGCCGCTCTTAAAACTGGTCATTTAGTCCGTTTGTGCATAGGACTTGAAGACGCTGAGGATTTAACGAGCGATCTTGAACAGGCCTTGCAAATCGCATTTCATAATTCTTGATCTGCTCGGTAATGCAAAACCAATTTAGCGGCTAATGTGCTGAAGGCTTGCTGCTCATAGTTTTTTATTTCAGCAGGCAAAGCGCTTTTAAACTGAGTGAAATTTCGAGAAATTGAGCCTGTGTAGGCAGGATCGTAGTGCAAAGACAGTAGCTCCTCAACAACGTTAGGCGTATTTCCCCCATCTATCCATTCCTGCCAACGGTTCAGTACCTCTTTGCCAAGCAGGGGCAGCAAAGCCTGTAAACGAGTTGAGAAAAGAGCGCTGTCTTTGACGAAAAAGCTGTACTCATCAAGAAGTAACTTAACTCGCTCAGGTGTCGGCATCTGAAGATCGATACATGCACTAGAACGCATTTTGTGAATCAAAGATTCTGGAAGATTGAGGTTGCCGATCTTGCGGCTCTCAGACTCCACAAACACCCAACGATCTGCATTTAATCTACTAAGCTCAAACCACAGTGTTGTCTCAAATGCCTTTTGAGAGGGTTGCTGGGTACCGGGTAACTTGCCTAAAACTGAGCTTCTGTGATTTGCGATTGCTTCTAAATCCAAGACCTGAGCGCCTTGTTCTTTTAGTTTATTCAAAAGAAGCGTTTTACCAGACCCCGTAGGTCCACAGATGACTTGAAATTTAAGGGGTTCAACACAGTTTGGTAAGTCCTCAATGACTGCAGTTCGAAAGGCTTTGTAACCACCTTCAAGCAAATGAACTTTGAACCCAATTGCACCTAAAACGGTCGCCAAAGACCCGCTTCTTTTACCCCCGCGCCAACAGTATAAAAGGGGTTGCCATGTTCTGGGTAAATCTAAAACTTTCTCTTCAATGTGTTTGGCAATATTTGCAGCCACCAAACCAGCCCCTTTTTTTTGAGCCTCAAAGCTGCTGATTTGCTTGTACATCGTCCCAATCAATTCTCGTTCTTGGTCATCAAGGACGGGCCAATTCGATGCATGTGGTAGTTTGTCTAAACTGAACTCGCCTGGGCTTCTGGCGTCGATGATTTCGGAGAACTTAAATTCACTCCCTTTAGAGTTTTTAAGGTGGTTTAGTACCTCATGGGCACTGACGGTTTGAATACTCAAGATGGACTACTTTTGAACTGAAATTAAAGAGGCAATAGAGATGTTATTGCTCCTTGCAGGTGTTAGAAATAAAACAAGTACCTTAGTGAAGGAGTTTGTTCAACTCCGGCCATATGTTACCCAGTATTGTAGGGTGTGCCTGGGCGAGCGGATGCAGCATATCGGCCTGAAAAAGTGAGCTGGCGTTGGGCACATCTGCAACCCCTTTGAGCATAAAAGGAACCAATGGGATGTGATTCTTTGAAGCTAAATCCCTGTACATCAATTTGAGATCGTTGTTAAAACTGGGCCCATAATTGGCAGGGGCTAAATTACCAACCAATAGAACTTTAACTTTTGAGTTGAGTGCGGTTTGTATCATTGAATCTAAATTAGCTTTGGTAGACTCCATCGATAGCCCTCTTAATGAGTCATTTGCCCCCAACTCTATCACCAATATTTTGGGATGTAATTTGTTTATAAGAATGGCTAACCTGGAGCGTCCTCCAGCCGTCGTCTCTCCACTGATACTTGCGTTGACTATCGTGAATGGGGGGGGCGAATTTTGTGTTTGTGTTGAATTAAGTTTTTTTTCAAGCAAACTCACCCATCCCGTACCTCTTTCTAACCCGAACTCGGCACTTAAAGAGTCGCCTAAAACTAAAATTTGGACATCAGCGGCTAATGGGACCGAGTTTGAGGGATTATTTTGCGACCAAGCCTGAGTTGGGGTGAGAATCGGGATAATAAGGATGAGTATCAAAGATATCAACGACGCCGGAGCTGTCATCGTTTTTTGCAAGGAAGAGTACAACCTAGTGCAAAAGCAAGACATTTTTGTTCGCATAAAAAATTTACCCAATTTTCCCTTAATGATGACCTTGTATAGTGTAGTTGCCAAACAATTTAAAAAATATTATGAGTGACAATTTATTAGTCGTATCCAACGTCTTTAAAAGTGTTGAAGATGCTTCTGGAAAACTATCTATATTGACGGATATATCCCTAAATTTAGGAGTCGGCCAGACCCTATCCATCGTCGGCGCCTCTGGCTCGGGTAAAAGCACTTTGCTATCTATCATGGCGGGACTTGACGCCCCCACAAGTGGAGAGGTCAGACTCGGAGGAATCAATATTTCCAGCCTTGATGAGGATGCAAGAGCCCTAGTTCGTGCCAGTCATATTGGTTTCGTGTTTCAAAACTTCCAACTCATAGAGCATCTTACTGCACTGGAAAACGTTATGCTTCCCTTGGAGATCTCTGGTGAGGTTAAGGGAAACGAAATAAGACAAAGAGCCAGTGAGATTCTTATCAGGGTCGGCTTGGGACAGCGATTAAACCATTATCCAAGATTTATGAGTGGAGGGGAGCAACAAAGGGTGGCTTTAGCAAGAGCATTTGTAGTGAAACCAAAAATTTTGATGGCCGATGAACCAACGGGCAGCCTGGACCATGCAACGGGAACACTTATCATGGATTTGGTCTTTGATCTGAACAAAGAGTATCAAACGGCTTTGGTGCTTGTCACCCACGATCCATTACTGGCTAAACGGTGCAATACTTCACTCACTATCGAGAGTGGTCAAATTAAAGACAACTAACCCAAGTTAAACCCAAGTTAAACCCAAGTTAAACCCAAGTTTCAAAATAGTCAAGTTATGTCAATGCTTTGTCCATGTGGAGGTCCTTCCAAATTTAGTATTACTAGTTTGGGAGGAAAACCGACTAAAGGAAACAACGTAAAAACTACTTTGTTCAACGAATGCTGTGCTCAGTATCTAGATATGGGCAATCAAGCTAAAGATGCCGAGGCATTGATGCGCTCTCGTTACAGTGCTTATGTCCTTGGTCGAGTTGATTATTTAAATGCCACGTGGCATAAAAGTACAAAACCTGCTCAATTAAGTCTTGATCATGAGCTAAGGTGGCACGGATTAGAAGTTAAATCTTTTACCCATTCGCAGCCAAATCTTGCAGAGGTCGAGTTTGTCGCAAGATACAAAATTGGAGGCAAAGCATACAGACTTCACGAGAGGAGTCGTTTTCAGCAAGATAAATTAGAAAGTACAGAGCACGCCCCTGATGCAGATGAGGTGGCGTGGTTTTATGTAGACGGCGAAATGTTTGAATAGCTAAAGGGCGCCTTAAGCGCCTACTAGATATCAAATGTTTAAATAGTCAAATTCTAGGTGTCTGTAACTCTACGCCTGGAAACCGCCTCTTCAATTCATCTTGCGTGGTTTACCGAACTTTCCAATATTAGAGTAGACGTATTTACTAGTCATGGGTCCCATACCAATAATTTGTACCTCCACCTCCTCATTGAGCGAGCCGTCATAGTGAACCGCGTCCTTTGGGTGAAACATGACACTTCCCTGGGGCATGGCTACGGTCTCAGAGGTATCCCAATTTGCATTGGTACCAGCGTACCAAGTCCCACGAATTACGGTTACAAATCTATCCTGATCGTGGCTGTGGGGTGAACTCATCACACCAGGTGGAAATATGTTTCTGGTGATGTAGTATCCGGGCTTGTCAGGGTCGCCAAAAATAACGGCCGAACGGATACCATTTTCTTTCTCAACCCATTTGATCTCGCTATTTTTAATGGTCACGAAAGGGAGGGGGGGTGTTTGAGCTATCGCGCTGATAGATGTGCTCAGTAATGAAACCCCAATTCCTGAAATAACTAGGGTAGCAGTGGTAAATTGACTGATTTTGTTTAGAGCCTTTTTGATCATCTTTTTGAACTCGTGTTGTGATTGATTTTTCTGATGTGTTAATGAGAGTTTGGTTGTGTGTTTTATGAATTTACACTTGTCTGATGGACAGGCAAAACAATCTTAAAACAACACCCCTCATCTAAAACACTGGTGACTTTGATCTCTCCGTTATGCCTTTGAATGATACCGTGGGAGACAGATAATCCCAACCCCGTACCAACCCCAATACTTTTGGTTGTGAAAAAGGGATCAAAAATCTTACTTAAATTTTCCTCCGATATTCCCTGTCCCTGATCTTGAATTTCAATGGCCACGAACTGGGCATCCACCCCCGCATCTTTGCTGAGTGGGTCTAGTACATTAATATTGTGCAAAGTTTGCTGTGTATAGGTTCTGATCGTAATTATTCCCCTCGTCCCCGCACGGGTAGCCTGCGCAGCGTTAACAATTAGGTTCAATATGACTTGATTAATTTGGGAGGGTATGCACTCAACCATGGGTATGCTTCCCATTTCTAATGAAACATCTGCAGAGTATTTGATTTCATTGTTGACGATATTCAAAGTTGACCTGATGGCTTTATGAAGATCACATCGTTCCCAGTTCTTATTGGCATCAGCGCGGGAGAAGTTTTTTAGGTCGTCAATAATTGATTTAACACGTCCGATTCCCTCCTGGGTTTCCTCAATTAAATGACGAGAATCTTGCATCATAAATTCTAAGTTTTCTGTATCAATTTGGGACACATTTGAAGACTCTGCACTGGATTTATAAGCATTTATGATGCTTTCAAATTGTTCAAAATATTTCTTCATGGTGTTGATATTTGAGCCTACATATCCAATTGGATTGTTGATCTCATGGGCAACTCCTGCTGACAACTGTCCCAATGCAGCAAGCTTTTCTGACTGGGTTAGTCTGTTGGCGAATTCAATTTTTTCAAGATTTGCTTTTTCAGCCTCTAGATTGATTTTTTGAAGCGTTTCGTTAAGCGCACGAGCCCTAAGTATCATGAAAATCGATAGACTTGTGAAAAGAATGATCAATATCGTCAGTGTCCAGCCAAACGACAGATAGATCGCCCTGTTGGCTTGATACTCTTTAAGCGCGAAGGACTCTTTAATGCCCACGATGACAAGGAGTGGCTGGTCTGCAATTCGCTCATATGCGTAAACTCTTTTTATTCCATCAAATATTTGATCTGATATCTCGACCCCAAACGTGGATTGAACAATTGAGGGGCTAAGAGTAATACGGCTTACTTTACCGTCAATGGAGGATAGATTACCGGTTTCTATTGTTCTCACAAAACCGTCTAAATCAACAAGCGCAATAAATCCATCGGTTCCTAAATCTATTTTTTTATAAAAATTCAAAAAATAAAGCGGATCAAAAGAGACAACTGCGACGCCGTTGAATGAGCCGTCCGTACCATTTATACGTCTGGTCAGTTGAATGGACCAACGTTTTGAGATTCGTCCAAGTACAGGCTTGCTAACATAAAGTCCGTAAGGGTAGATATCTTTGTGAATTTTAAAATGTTCCCGGTCTGAGAGATCAATTTTCTTTTGATCTTTCATATTTGTATAAGAATACAGACCATCTTTATCGATGACTCCAACTTGGTTGAAGTACTGCATATCCAAAACACCGTTTTTGAAATAATCGTTAAGTGTTTTAAAATCTATTTTGTCGCTTTTTTCGTAGTTAAATTTAATTATTCTTAGGAGCTCATCTGATATCGCAATAGAGGACTCAGTATGCTCTTTGAAGCTCCTGACAATATTTTGAAGATTTGACTTTGAATTTTCTAAAATTTGCCGCTGATCAAACTCTAGTCTTAGGTAGATGAACACCCAAATGGTTGCGATTAAAACGATGCCAACAACAATGAATAGGGCTGCTGTAAGATTTTTTCTAAGTCGAGCGATTGTTTTTTTGAATAAATCCATCATAGCCCTTAAAAGATCTATCTTTGCCTATGTTTTAAGGCGCGCTCGACTTCCCTTTTGCCTTCTCTGTCTTTGATCGTATCTCGCTTGTCGTGCTCTGCCTTACCCTTGGCTAAGGCGATCTCGCATTTTACTTTTCCATTTTTCCAGTGTAAGTTAATAGGGACCAGGGTATAACCCTTTTGTTCAACCTTACCGATGAGTCTTCTGATTTCGTCCTTGTGCATCAAAAGCTTCTTGGTTCTGGCGGCTTCAGGGCTCACATGGGTGGATGCAGTTTTTAGTGGATTGATCAAACAACCGATTAAAAATAACTCTCCCGCTCTTACAACCACATAACCGTCGGTCAATTGCACCTTACCTTCTCTGACGGCCTTGATCTCCCAACCCTGAAGAACCATGCCAGCCTCAAACCGCTCCTCAAAGAAGTAGTTAAACTGGGCTTTTTTGTTCTCGGCTATACGAGCTGGTAGTTGTTTTTTAGGGGTTGCCATAGCATTCAGTTAGTATCGCCCAAAGGATATCTACAATCCGTAGTACCACGTTTGGCCAATCTAGTATTGTATGAAAACTATTCACAAGTCTGTCATGATCTGGTTCAGCGCAGAAGAAATGTACTCTTTAGTGGCTGATATACCTAAATATCCCGAATTTTTGCCTTGGTGTGAGTCGGGAATCATTGAGGAGACGCACTCTGACGGCGTAACTGCCAAAATTGGTATGTCCCTGGGAGGCTTTAAAAAAGCCTTTACTACCCGTAATTTGCACGTTGCAGGTCGACAAATTCAGGTCCGCTTGGTGGACGGCCCCTTCAAGCAACTAGATGGGCTATGGGATTTCGTACCTCTTGGAGAGGACCGGGCCTGTAGAGTGGAGCTCACCTTGAATTATGCTTTTGAGAGCATGTTTGGAGCGCTCGTTGGACCTATTTTTGACAAAATAGCCAACTCTCTTGTGGACTCTTTTGTAAAAAGAGCAGAGAAAGTGTATACCTTTTGATTTTTTAACAAGGGCGTGTCTCAGTTATATCCGGGAAATTAAATTCATACATCTAAAACTTCAAACACAATCATAAACGAATGGACATCCTCTTTTATCACGCCCCCAATGCAAGGAGTGTCATCGAG
>DAITOS010000041.1:0-26752 GCA_036834025.1 Limnohabitans sp. | reverse complement strand
CTTTTTAATACAAACCAAAAATAGGAGCTAGGATGAACACTCAGGTGACGCCGTCTGCCCAAAATATAGGGCTTACTGAATCCATATTTACAGACCCAACGAGCAACGCTTTCAAACGCTGGGCTGCAGTTATTAATTTTTGGATTTATGTTTCTTGTATTTCAATGGCTCTTGAAACCGTAGAGCCCTACGGTACTGAGTACTTATCTATTTTTCACCTCGTTGAATATATTGCAGTTATTTTCTTTATATTGGACTACGCTGGAAATGTGACATATGCACAAAACCGTATCAAATATATATTTAGTTTTTGGGGCTTGGTGGACCTAATTTCTATACTACCGACCATACTACAGCTCTTGGATCTAGGGATGCTCCAGGGTGCAAAAGTATTCAGGTTACTCAGGATTGTTAGAGTTTTACGAGTTCTGAAAATGGCCAAATCAGCCTTGAAAGAATTGACCAACAAAGTCAAATCCGCCAACCCAATAGTTACCAATCTTAGAATTTACTTTATCGCCTTATTTTCTGTTTTGATGATTTCAAGCAGCCTTATGTTTTTTGTTGAAGGAGGGCTGTATTCTCCAGAAGCTTTGGAGATTGGCCAAAGCGAACTGGATGCCAAACTCAAACTCGAGCCTTTACCTGAAGGTGCTCCTGCTGAGCAATCAAAATTTGTTCCGTTAGATCCAATGAGCCACAATCCCATACCTGAGGATAAGCGGTTTTTTACATCCATACCTGCAACGATGTGGTGGTGTATGGTGACTTTGACTACGACTGGCTACGGTGATATGTTCCCCGTAACCTTTTGGGGAAGAATCATTGCTGCAGTCACCATGTTGCTTGGGTTGGTACTGTTTGGAGTATTGATGAATATCGTTGGCAAAACCTTAATGGTTTTGCTCTTTGGTGAAACGGCCGATGACAAATCCCATATCGCTGATAAAAATACATTGATAACTTCAATGTTAAACATGGGATTGATCAATCCAGAGCAGGCGGTTAAATTATTAAAATTAAGTGAGGAAGAACTTAAAAATCACTTGCGTTCAATTTAGTAACCCGCTTCACATAACCTCCGTTTTACACATATGCAAAAAAATTCTGATTCATCAAAAGACTTGACCCCTCCTGCATTTGGATTGATTATTGTGGGTGATGAAATCTTGTCTGGAAAGCGTGTAGATAAGCACATGACAAAAGTCATTGAGCTTTTAAACGAAAGAGGGTTATCTTTGTCTAGTGCTCAAATAGTAGGGGACTCTCCTGAGCGGATTACAAAAGTTTTAGAAATGGCTTTTAATACGCCAGGGGTTTATTTCTCATGTGGCGGTATCGGAGCAACCCCTGATGATCACACTAGGCAATGTGCAGCAAAGGCCCTTCAGTGTGAATTAGAACTTCACCCAGACGCAGAAAATTTGATCAGGCAACGGATGAAAGATTTGGCAAAGGAAGCAGGGACTCCGTATGTGGCTGATCACCCAGACAATGTTCATCGACTAAACATGGGAGTATTTCCAGTTGGAGCGAAGCTGATTAACAATCCCTACAACAAGATACCTGGGTTCACTTGTGTTGGCAAAGTAGGCACTGTACACTTTGTACCTGGTTTCCCAGTGATGGCTTGGCCTATGATAGAAAATATCTTGGATGTTGATTACGCTTCATACCATCAACAGATCAAAACGACAGAGCTCTCAATGATCCTTTACGGCTCCATGGAGGCAGCGCTGACCCCATTCATGCAAGCTCTAGAATCAAAGTTTCCAACGATTAAGGTTTTTAGTTTGCCTAGCGTGGATCATCCCGTACACGGTAAGCATATTGAGCTAGGTGTTAAAGGACTGAAGCCTCTTGTTGAGGAGGCCTATCGGGCTTTAAAACAAGATATGATTCATTTTGGTGCAAAAATAGGACCTGAAATGGTGCGATAAATATGATGCGTTTTTATGGTGCACTTCGAAAATGAGTTAATAAGTACTATTAATTTGAATTTTGTGGTTCAATTTCTTTTTTACAACTTGCTTGACCTGTAAATTATGGCCATAGTCGGTGCACAATGTGTGAGTTTGATAGAGGAGCATGTCTGTGCCGAATGGCATAGATACTGCTTTGAACTACACTTAAGATTTCAATAACTTTTCCCCAATAGGAGATACTCAGATGGTCAAAACTGTGGCAGATGTAATGAAACTAGCCAAGGATAATGAAGTTAAATTTGTTGACTTTAGATTTACGGATACAAGGGGCAAAGAGCAGCACGTATCAGTACCGATTTCTGCTTTCAATGAAGAAAAATTTACAGAGGGTCACGCTTTTGATGGATCATCAATTGCTGGTTGGAAGGGTATCGAGGCGTCTGACATGTTGCTTATGCCCGATGCGAAATCCGCATTCCTAGATCCGTTCTTCCAAGAGCCAACAATCGCTTTGTCTTGCGATGTATATGAGCCCTTTGAGCGTAAGCCCTATGATCGTGATCCAAGGTCTATTGCTGGACGCGCAGAAGCTTACCTGAAGTCTTCTGGTCTTGGAGACACCGCTTACTTTGGTCCAGAGCCTGAGTTTTTTATCTTTGATGATGTCCGCTGGTCAAACGAAATGTCCGGTGCATTCTTCAAAATTGACGAATATGAAGCCCCCTGGAATACGGGTGAGAAATTGGAAGGTGGCAATCGTGGACATCGTCCCACTGTCAAAGGTGGCTATTTCCCCGTGCCCCCAGTAGATAGCACCCAGGATATGCGTGCAGAAATGTGCTTACTCCTTGAAGAGATGGGCATTCCTGTTGAGGTTTTCCATCATGAAGTTGCCGGTGCTGGTCAAAATGAGATAGGTACCAAATTCTCTACTCTCGTAGAAAGAGCTGATTGGACGCAAAAGCTTAAATATGTGGTTTGGAACGTTGCAAATGCTTACGGCAAAACCGCTACATTTATGCCAAAGCCATTGGTTGGCGATAATGGTTCAGGAATGCACGTACATCAATCCATTTGGAAAGACGGCAAAAATCTATTTGCAGGTTCTGGATATGCTGGTCTCAGCGACGTTGCGCTTTGGTACATTGGCGGTATTATCAAACACGCTCGTGCTTTGAATGCTATTACAAATCCAACTACAAACAGCTACAAGCGTTTGGTACCAGGGTTTGAGGCTCCAGTTAAGCTTGCCTACTCAAGCCGTAACCGCTCTGCCTCTATCCGTATTCCTTATGTTAATAGTGATAAGGCACGTCGTATTGAGACACGTTTCCCTGATCCTATGGCCAACCCTTACTTATGCTTCTCCGCATTAATGATGGCTGGTTTAGACGGCATAGAGAACAAGATTCATCCGGGTGAGGCTGCAACTAAAGATTTGTACCATCTACCTCCAGAGGAAGATGCTTTAATCCCAACAGTTTGTCACAGTCTTGACCAAGCACTAGATGAGCTCAATAAAGACCGTGCCTTCTTAACTAAGGGCGGAGTATTCTCTGACTCTATGATCGATGCTTACATCGATCTTAAGATGCAAGAGGTGACTCGCTTCCGTATGGCTACTCACCCCGTTGAGTTCGATATGTACTATTCACTGTAAGCTGAGTACTGCAGGTCAAAAAGGACGGCCTTGCCGTCCTTTTTTTTCGATTAAAGATACTCACACTCCTAGTTGTTAAATGCTTCGTATTAATTCTTTATTTCCAGTTGTTTTTATTTTGCTTGGTTGTTCGCTAAAAATGGCCATCGCGCAAAATCAGAATCAATTATGGAAGTGCGGACAACTTATTACTAATCAAATCCCGACTTCTGAGCAGGGGGTTTATGATAAATCGAGTTGCCAACTCATTGAGGTTACTACACCGACTGTCATTCTTAGTGCGCCCAATTCACCTAATGCGACTAGTCGTATAGTTATATCAGGTGGGAAGGTTGACACTGTTTCCAAAAATGCAGAGTCAATACCTTTTCTTGGACAGAGTACAGTTTTATCAAAGGCTGAGCGGGATGAGCAGTCAAGGCAGATATTAATGAGCGAGCAGGGACGTCTAATTGAACGCAGGAATGTTTTGATAGAGCAAACCAAAAGCGGTAAATTTGAAGCCGAAGAGCTGAAAAAAATAAATCAAGAAAATGCTCGTATTTCTGCTGACTTATTAGGTCTTGATCGTGAAATTTCTAAACTTCACTAAAAGTTAATTTATGCTTTGTCAAAAAAGGGTTTAAATCTTTTGAATAACGATTCGCGCTTTATTTCTTATGATCTTCTTGCAACATTGGTTCTGGTTGCAGATCAAAACGGGCGAGTGATATATGCAAACTCCGCCTTTGAAGACGTTATGGAGGTTCCACGAAGAATAATTGAAGGTTCTTCAATTTTAGATTTGTTTGTTGAGAAGGCATTTTTTGAAAACGCATTGAGAGGAGCTCTGGGAAAAGAGTTCGCAGCCTTTAGGTTTGACGCTAACGTCAAACTTTTTGCAAAAGATGATGTTCCCGTTCATGTCATTTTGGTGCCTGTTGACAAAACCAATGAGATCTTGATTGAACTCTTACCCCTGGATAAGCAAAACAAAATTGAGAAAGAAGAAAGAATTCTTGACCAAGCCCAAGCCAATAAAGAGTTGATTCGTAATCTTGCACATGAAATCAAAAATCCATTGGGCGGAATTAGAGGCGCAGCTCAGCTCCTAGAAATGGAGATTGACTCAAGGGAGTTAAATGAGTACACACAAGTCATTATCAGAGAGGCTGATAGGCTGCAAGCACTTGTTGATCGCCTACTTGCCCCGCACCGCAAACCTCATATTACTGCCCCAGTCAACATTCATGAAGTATGTGAGCGGGTGCGCTCCTTGATTTTGGCTGAGTTCCCCAAAGGGCTGCAGGTGGTCAGGGACTATGACACATCTATTCCTGAATTCATGGGCGATATGGAGCAGTTAATCCAAGCGGTGCTTAATTTAGTTCATAACGCTGCTCAAGCCCTTCATATTCAAATTGCCCAAGGACTCGGCAAAATTATTTTAAGGAGTAGGATTGCCAGACAGGTCACATTTGGCAAGCAAGTGAATAGATTGGCATTGGAATTGCATGTGATAGATAACGGTCCTGGAATACCAGAGTCGATTAAAGACAGACTTTTCTACCCCCTGGTTTCTGGTAGAGATGGTGGGTCGGGTTTGGGACTGAATCTGGCACAAACATTCATTCAACAACACTCTGGTGTTATTGAATGTGAGAGCGAGCCAGGGAAAACGGATTTTATGATTTTGATACCCCTACCTTAGTATTTTTATACAAGGGAAAAATTAGGGAATTTTTTGTAATTAATCTTCTAATTAAAACAGAGGTATTTTGTTAAATGAAACCAATTTGGATTGTCGATGATGATCAGTCTATTCGCTTTGTTCTAGAAAAAGCGTTGATGCGTGAAGATATGCCTACTCGTAGTTTCACAAATCCGAAGGATGTATTGAGCGCATTACAAACCTGCCTCCCAGAGGAGAGCCCACAAGTGCTTGTTAGTGATATCAGGATGCCTGGTGGAACTGGACTTGAGCTACTTAATGCAGTCAAAGAAAAATATCCTGCGCTACCTGTCATCATCATGACTGCCTATTCAGATCTAGACAGCGCTGTCTCCTCATTTCAAGGGGGAGCGTTCGAGTACTTGCCCAAGCCTTTTGACCTTCCCAAAGCCATTGAACTAATTCGTAGAGCAGTAGACGAAGGTAACCGTGAGTTAGGTGACTCGGTTGATGCAAAACTATCAACTGAAATGTTAGGTCATGCACCCGCAATGCAGGACGTATTTAGAGCTATTGGCCGTCTAAGTCAAAGTGTTGTTACTGTAATGATCACCGGCGAGTCCGGATCAGGCAAAGAACTTGTTGCAAGAGCGCTTCATAAACACTCAGTCAGAGCGGGTGGACCATTTGTTGCCATCAATACTGCAGCAATTCCTAAAGACCTTTTGGAGAGTGAACTATTTGGTCACGAGAGAGGTGCATTCACGGGTGCGCAAACGATGCGAAGAGGCCGATTTGAACAAGCAGAGGGCGGAACTCTTTTTTTAGACGAAATAGGAGACATGCCATTAGACTTGCAAACCCGCTTACTTAGGGTTTTGAGCGATGGTAACTTTTATAGAGTGGGTGGTCATATCGCATTAAAAGCAAACGTCAGAGTGATTGCCGCTACACATCAAGACCTTGAACAAAGAGTAAAGGACGGAGTATTTAGGGAGGATTTATTCCATCGATTAAATGTGATCAGACTTCGTTTACCTGCACTTAGAGAGCGGGTTGAGGATATTCCAACTTTAACTCATCATTTTCTGCAGCAAAGTGCTCAACAACTTGGAGTTGAATATAAAAGAATTTCAGACAGCGCTATTCAAGTTTTACAAGCTTTTTCTTTTCCTGGAAATGTACGCCAATTAGAAAACATATGTCATTGGTTAACTGTTATGGCACCGGCTCAAAACATTGAGCCTAAGGATCTTCCACCCGATGTGCTTTTATCTGTAACAAACTCGGGCGTAGACGTTGGGGTTTTGGGGAGAACTCTGAGTGTGAATGCAAATAATAGTGCAGTCGTTACAACTCAAAGTAACTCAAGCTTTGATGAGCTAGGAGCATTAAAAAGTGCGCCTCCAATTGAGCTCGTTACAAATGCAGTTCAAGGTTTTGAGCCAAGTCCAGCTAATATAGCGAGCCCCCATTTGAGCAGCAACGGCTCACCTGTTGTGCAAAATATGAGTATAGGGTCTGGCGTCGTCGGCTCTTTAGATCCTAACTCATCCAGTAATTTCGGTGCCGATTGGCAAACTGGGCTTGAAGCTCAAGCGATGTCACTATTAGTAGCAGGTCATCAAGATGTTTGGGATATTTTGAGTAAAAGGTTCGAGAGCACACTGATTCAAACTGCCCTAGCAAACACCAGGGGAAGAAGAATTGAGGCCGCTCAAAAGCTAGGTATAGGCAGAAATACGATCACTCGCAAAATTCAAGAACTTGGACTTGAGTAGAGGAGTTGTATAACTCATGATTTGCCAGAAGTTAAGCCTTAAAGTAGGCAACTACTGGGGCATGATCACTTGGTCGTTCATTTTTTCTGGGTGCTTTGTCTATTACACAATTTGTAAGCTGCGTCTCTAAGGCTTTGCTAACTAAAATATGATCAATCCTCAAGCCGCGATTACGTTTGAATGCAAACTCTCTGTAGTCCCACCATGAGTATTTCTTTTCTTCTTCATCAAATACCCTGAATGAATCTGTAAATCCCAATTCAATCAGTGAAGTCAAATGGGCTCTTTCCTGTAAAGTGCAGTGAATAGTTCCCTCTAATTTGACTGGATCCCATACATCTCTTGCATCAAATGTGATGTTAAAGTCCCCCATCAAAATCATTTTGGGATATTGAATGAGTTCGCTTTTTAGCCAGTCATGCAAAGCAGTTAGCCAACGCATTTTGTATTCAAATTTATCACTCTCAGGATCTTGACCGTTTGGAAAATAGGCGCCAACTACTCTAATTCCATTGACAGTTGCAGAGATGACCCTGGCCATGTCATCTTCAAAGCCAGGTATATTTTTGATAATATTTTCAAGCGGGTATTTTGAGATGAGTGCCACACCGTTGTATGTCTTTTGACCATGAAAGGCTACATGAAAATTAGCATTTTCAAAATCCTTTATTGGGAATTTGTCATCTGTGGTCTTTGTTTCTTGAATGGCCAATAAGTCAACACCTGAGCTTGTTGGCTCAATTGGATCCTTAGACAGCCATTCAAGAACTTGTGGCAACCGCACAGTCAAGGAATTCACATTCCAAGTTGCAAATTTATTCATCAAAGTAGGTGAGAGCTCTTAGTTGGAAAAATTTTAAATATGCAAATAAGCAACTGCACCCAAAATCAGGCCAAGACCTCCAACTCCGTACATACACTTTTTGAGCCACTCTTTACGCGTCAAAAGTGCAATCGCTGCAAGCGCAACACAGACCTGAAGAACAGTTGTGGCCTGTGCCCATCTGTGATGGTTGTGCATTTCGTGATCTGAGCGCTCCTCCCACTCTTTAGCTTCAGCCTCTAGTTTTTCAGCATCTTTTTTGATTTCTGCTTTTTCTGTCTTATATCTAGCGATTTCGGTTGTGTAAAACTCTACTCTAGTTTTTGGGGCTACGTCCAATGCCAGTTCCCAAAGATTTTGTTTACTGCTCTTGGCCTGGTAGTAGTTCCATTTATTTGATGCTTCGGTTTTTATGATTGCCGCATTATTTTTGAACAGCCCCGCATCCGCTTGGGTTGCACCGGCCATATAACCAAAAATAGCCCCAAAAGTCGCAATGATTGCAGTAAACATCGCAATTTGCGCAGTCATGCTTTGACCCCCGTGAGCACTAGCGTGTTCGATCTCATGGTCATGGGGTCCGTGTACTTCAAATCCTTCTTCTGACATTTTATGCTCCTTTTATTTTGTCTAAATAAACCAAACTATAACCCAGTCCACTTACAGAAATATGATGGGTTCGAGTACGCTCCACCCAAGTCGATCCAAAGACGGGGGCTTTCGCATCACCCTCAAAGTCTGCGTCTATCTCTGTAATGACTGCGTGATCCGCAATATTTATTGCTTGATCATAAACATTCGCTCCACCGATCACCCAAATGTCTTCCTTGGGGTCAAGTAAACCAATTGCATTCTCCAGGCTGTGAACGACTCTAGCGCCTTTTATTTCTAATTTCAAGGATTGACTGAGAACTAAGTTTAATCTACCAGGCAGGGGGCGAAACTTCTCAGGTATTGACTCCCATGTTTTGCGCCCCATAATAACCGGGCACCCCATAGTAGTCTTCTTAAAATGTGTCAAATCCTCTGGCAAATGCCAGGGCAGGGTATTGTTAAGACCAATGATGCCATTTCTTGAGCGGGCTAAAATTAAATTCAAAGACATGGACGTATTTTCTCATATCTTTTTGATCCAGTGAACTCATTAGAATCCCTTGATTAAAACGTGTTTAAGAAATCAAAGCGTGCGTAAATCCTTTTTAATAGAACATTCACAATTGCACTCAGATAAATGAATAAAAAATATTATTTTTTCACTTTTAATGAATAATTCAGAAATTATCGAAACAGAAGTTCTTGGTGAGTTACGGAGTTTTCAGTGGCGATCCGAAAACGGATCCCCCATGCCCCCATCTTTGATGAAGATTGACGATACGACTTCAGCTGATCTTGCATTTAAATCAGCAAGTTCAGGTAAATCCATGCTTTGGACAGGGGACTTTCAAAATGCTCGTCATTTGCTTCAGGCCATGTCCAGGCGTTTTGATAAAAGTAGCAAATTTAAGTTAAACAATTCAAGATCTTCACAAAATTCAAAGAAAAACGATGCCCGAGCTGAAACTGAAGTTTCAAATCTTAATCGGTTGAACATGGATCAATCGAATATTAAAAGCCAATATAAAAAATTTAGAGATCAACAAAAGCTTAAAGCCCAAATTCTGGGAAGACTACTCATCCCCGTTCAAACTAACCATTTAATTAATTTAAGGCGTGCCCCCAATGTGCTAAATGCCTGCTCTCAAGCTTATGGCGAGGACGCCGCTCCTTACATCGTGTCTTTGCGCGAGCTAATGGGAGTCATAAGTGCTTATGAGTGGAGAAAGAAAGGTGTGGACATTGATCTCAATGAACACGGACTTAGCCCCTTCAAAATATTTCCTCATTACGGTGTGTTTTCACCTATAAGGGGGGAGTATCTAGAGTTGATTGCAAAAGCTCACCTACCTAGTGTTCTGACACAGGACTCAACTGCATTCGATATTGGTACGGGTACGGGAATCCTCTCAATTATCCTTGCCAAACGAGGTATTAAGTTCATCACAGCAACGGATCAAAATACAAGAGCAATTGATTGTGCATTGAGCAATGTGGATGAACTTAATCTTAAAAACCAAATAACTGTCATAAAAGCAAACTTATTCCCCCCAAGTAACAAAGCTGCTCTTATTGTGTGCAATCCCCCTTGGCTACCTTCCCAGTCGAGCACTTCAGTTGATAGTGCTGTTTTCGATCCGAACAGCCAAATGCTCATCGGTTTCCTAAATGGTCTTGTTGATCATTTGCTGCCTGGTGGAGAAGGGTGGTTGATAATGTCTAATTTTGCAGAGCTCTTGGGGCTAAGAGCAGATACAGAGTTGCTGAATTGGATTGACCAGGCCGGGCTAGTTGTACATGATCGGCAAGACGTTCGCCCTGTACACCGCAAAGCAATGAACGCTTCAGACCCTTTTTATAAGGCAAGGGCCAATGAACTCACATCACTATGGCGTTTGAAGGTAAAAAGGAGTAGCTCCTAAACCGCCACAGGTGCTTTGATTGCAGGATGGTGTGTGTAATCTAAGACTTCAAAATCATCAAACTCGTATTCGAAAATGTTTGCTGGACGTCGTTTGATATTCAATTTTGGATAAGCAAAAGGTTCTCTAGACAATTGAAGGTTGACTTGTTCTTGGTGATTGCTGTAGATGTGACAGTCACCTCCAGTCCAAATAAAGTCTCCAACGTCTAAGTCACACTGCTGCGCGATCATGTGTGTTAGCAAAGCGTAGCTTGCTATGTTAAAAGGAACGCCTAAAAAGATATCTGCACTCCTTTGATATAACTGACAGCTTAATTTTGCTCTAGCTCCTTTATCATCCGCTGAGGCAGGGGCAACGTAGAACTGAAAAAACGCATGGCACGGCATAAGGGCCATTTTGTCAAGTTCGGAGACGTTCCAAGCGCTCACAATCATTCTGCGCGAGTTAGGATTTGTTTTTAATGTTTTTATTAAATCGCTGATTTGATCAATGTGTCCGCCCTCAGGGGTTGGCCAACATCTCCACTGGACACCGTAAACGGGTCCAAGATCTCCGTTCTCTTTGGCCCATTCATCCCATATTGTGACCCCTCTTTCTTGAAGCCATTTGGCGTTACTCTCGCCTTTGAGAAACCAAAGAAGTTCATAAATAATAGACTTTAAGTGAACTTTTTTTGTAGTGACCAGGGGAAATCCTTCACTCAGATTGAATCTCATTTGATATCCAAAAACACTTTGCGTGCCAGTGCCAGTTCGGTCCTCCTTTTGTACTCCGTGCTCGAGTACATGGCGCATAAAGAGCTCGTATTGGTTGCTGGGTGGTTGGTGATTGGATTGTGAATTCATTTCAAAATTAAATTAGTAAGTATTCCAAAAATATATAAAAAAACCAGACCAGATGTTGATGATCAATTTTAGCGGGAATATTGGTCATTAATTAAGCGCCCTGGGTTCATCAAATTTGTGGGATCTAAAGCTAATTTGATTGTTCGCATTAAGTTAAGAGCCGTCGGATCCTTGTAGTCTTTGAGGGTGTCTACTTTTAAGCTGCCAACCCCGTGCTCTGCAGATATGGAGCCTCCAAACTCTTTAACGCTGTCATAGACAAGAGTATTGATATCGTGCTCATGAACTCTTAAAAAATCTTTGTAATCCACTCCAACTGGTGCTTGCACGTTGTAGTGCAGATTCCCATCCCCAAGGTGGCCAAAGTTAACAATAGCCGCACCTTTGATTTTTTGAGTGATTAAATTATCTGTGTTCTTAACAAAATCTGCTATTCGCGAAACCGGGATAGAGATATCGTGTTTTATGTTTAGACCCTCAGTGGCTTGAGCCATAGTGATGTTTTCACGGATGAGCCACAGCGCCTTGGCCTGTGCAATGCTCTCCGCGATCACTGCATCTGTAATGATTTCATCCTCAAGGGCAGTTTGCATCAAATTTTCAAATTGAGACCTTGCATGCTCCTCTGATTCATTATCCGATGCCTCTAATAGTACGCAGTAAGCACTGTTTTTCCAAAGAGGAACATTAAGTTGAGGAAAGTGTTTATCCACTAAACTCAGAGCAAATTGCCCCATCATCTCAAATCCACTTAATGAGGGGCCTAGAGTTTTATGTGCTAAGCCTAAGAGTTTCACAGCGCTCTCAATATTGGGTGCTGCAGCCCAAGCGGTGAGCTTGGCTGCAGGCAATGGATATAGTTTTAGAGTTGCTGCAGTAATTATCCCCAGTGTGCCCTCACTGCCGATGTATAGATTTCTTAGATCGTAGCCGGTGTTGTCCTTTCTTAGACCCGAGAGCCCATGCCATACATCACCAGTAGCGGTGACGACTTCTAAGCCCAAGCACAGCTCTCGAGCGTTGCCGTAGCGAACGACTTGAGTGCCTCCAGCGTTAGTAGATAAATTGCCCCCGATTGTGCAACTCCCCTGGGACCCGAGGCTCAAGGGAAATAAAAAACCTTCTCCTTCTGCAGTTTGTTGCACTTGTTGAAGAACACAACCTGCCTCGACGACGATGGTCAAATTATCTTTGTCGATTGATCGGACTTGGTTCAATCTGGTGAGGCTCAAGAGAACTTGTGTGCCCGTATCATCAGGTATCGCTCCTACAACCATGCTTGTGTTACCACCCTGGGGAACGATGCTTACTTTTGCCCTTAGGCAAGCCTTTACGATTTGAGAGACTTCAACAGTGTTTTTAGGACTCACAACAGCTAAGGCCTTACCTTTTGTGCGTTTACGCCAATCTTCCTCAAATCTCCCCAAGTCGCCTGTCGTTTGAACATGCTGGGTGCCAACAATATCTTCTAGTTCTTTGATTAAATCATCCATTTTTTGACCCATGTTCAATGCGTTATATTGATCTCGCTTTCCCGGTTTGATTTTGCACTCTCAAACCTAAAGCGTACGTGAAGCGCACAAGCTCCGAATAGGATTAGACAAATTATGATCTCCAACTCGGCTAAGAGTTTACTAGGCAAAGGGTCTCCCCAACTCCTAACAACTCCTTCAGTAAAGTAAAACCATATCCAAAGACTTAGCCATCTGTAGGTATACATGCGGTTTTTTAAAAGTCCAATCAAGGGTATGCAAAGCGGTAATGCTTTGATCACAAGCCACGAACCCCCCTCTCTTAACGGGGCTAGCCAAAGCTCCCAAAGAACCGATAGTATGATCAAAGCAATCAACGCAATGACAGAAATATTTTGTGTAACTCGTACCTTTGAGCTTGCAACATTTAAGTGAGTTGGTTTTATAGATTCTTTCGCTTGCGGATCAGAGTTTGGGGAATGATTCAAGATGATGGTGTACCTGTAAATGATTTACTTAAATGCTGAGCTAAAAATAATTAAGTAAAGTTATAGAAATTACAAAAATAAGGTTACAGCGGTTGTACGATAATTCTCTATTCTAGAACCGCTAATCACATTGATTTTGTTTGTATGATTATTTCTCATATTAAGTCTGCATTATCCAAAATGCTTGAATTCCCATGGAAAAGGGGTGCAATTTTGGTTTTTACCAGGTTCAGAGAAGACCGATTGGCTCAAACCGCTGGAAGTCTGACCTTCACTACTTCAATCGCGTTGGTTCCCCTTTTTACTGTAGTTTTGGCTGCATTTACAGTTTTTCCACTTTTTGGTCAGTTTCAAGCAGGAATTCAAAGATGGCTTGTCGAGAGTTTAATGCCGGACGGTATTTCTAGGCAGGTATTGGGGTATCTGACCCAGTTTTCCTCTAAGGCCAGCCGTCTTGGTGTTGCCGGCTTGATGGCGTTGGTCTTTTCAGCTATTGCATTGATTTTGACCATTGATCACACTTTGAATGCAATATGGAGAGTACGTGCTCCTCGTTCTTGGATCAAAAGAACGGTTCTATATTGGACAGCGATGACACTTGGACCAATGGTGATTGCCTTGGGCTTGTTTTTAATGTCACTCGTGTTTAATATATCGGGTGATACTTTGCCCGTGTTTACCGCCTTTTGGAGACCTCTTCTGGGAATAATTGAGTTTTCGCTTCTTGTTTTAACGATAAGTGCCTTATATAGATTTGTTCCCAACACCCAAGTTGCCTCAAGCCACGCGCTACTTGGTGGCTTAAGTGCTGCACTCGCGCTAGAGGGGGCTCGTAAGCTTCTTACTTTATACCTTGGAAATATACCCACCTTCTCCGTTGTTTATGGTGCATTTGCAACCTTGCCCATCCTACTCATTTGGATCTATACGTTGTGGGTGATTGTGTTGGTTGGTGCTGTGTGGGTGTCTAGTTTGCCCTCCCTGCTATTGGCAAACGTCAGAACCGGTGGAGGGCCGGGTTGGAGTTTTCAGTTGGCAGTTGAGTGTTTGCAACTTCTTTACTCTGTCCAACAAGACAACTCCAAAGGACTAAGCCTAAATTCAATGGCAAGTCAAATGCAAGTTGATACCTTGGAATTGGAGGATGTATTAGAGAAGCTAGTGGAGATCGATTGGATTGGATTGTTAGATGAGGAAATTAAGGGACAAATACCAAGGTATGTCTTATTGACCTTACCTCAGCAGGCTCACTTAAATCAACTGCTTAGCTTATTCCTACTCAAGCCAAGTCAGGAAACAAGAGCAGTTTGGTTGAGATTTGAGGGGCTCAAGTTGGATACATTATTGGAATAAAAAAAGAGAGCTACTTCTAACTCTCTTTGATTTGTGACCTCGCAGAAGACTGGATTACCAGTTATCGTCGTCTGAGCTACCCCCGCCGCCAGAGGAGTTGTCCCCCCACCCAGAACCAGATCCCTGATCAAAGGCGCCAATGTTTGGAGGTTGTTGGGGTTGATCCATAGGGATGTAGCCGCCGTTGTTTTGGTTTGAGTTTTGATTGGGTACACCACCTTGGTGCTCACCACCTTCCATTGCTCTAGAGAGTGCGTAGCCTGCTGCAACACCTGCCAATCCGCCAACTACTGCCCCCCCAATTCCGGAGCCAGAGGGAGCGTAGCCGGGACCGTAGTTAGGTCCATAGTTTGGCCCATAACCCGGACCAGGCCCGTAACCTGGACCCCCCCCAGGACCCATAGGACCCATAGGACCGGGAGGACCATAGGGAGGCTGTGCAGGTCCGTAAATAACGGGTGGGGGAGCCATACGGCGAATGATGAAGCCCAGGATAAGCATCACAACGATCGCAATCACCACATATCCCCAAGGAAATGATGGTTGAGCCTGAGCAGGGCTTTGAGCTCTCATATTGGGTTGATTGGCTGTCTGAGTGGGTGCAGTGGCTTGTTTATTTTCAGCGACGCTCACCTGCTCTAAAATTTCGTTGAACCGTTCTGGGCTCTTCGCAAATTTCAAGCTCGGGTCAAGCCTTTGGGCTTCGAGTAACTCTTGACGGCTCTCACTTAAACGGTTTTCTCGCTCAAGTACTTGTCCTAGTTCGTAATGCGCTTTGGCGCTTGTGGGTTTGTCATGGAGCACTTCTTTAAGCATCGCCTCAGCCTGGGCGTAGCGACCAGCCTCTACCGCATTTTGAATGTCTTTGGGAGAGGGTAAAGCTTGCCCCCAAGAGTTAGCCAGCAAAAAACCGAATAATGACAAGCTAATCAAAAGGCTGCGCAAAATTTGTGCAACACCTGATTGACTCGAACGGTGGGGAGTACAAAGCATCTAAAGTCTCCTAAAAAAAGATATCAGAGGTCAGGTTTTAAATGGCCTTAATCTGAATGTGTGCCTAGTATATGTGCCCTAAATACCAACATTCAAGTGACTTATAGATTAGTATTAAATAAATTAGCAGTTTACAAAATAATTTTTGGCTAAAAAGTATTATTTTTTATTGCCAAAGTATGAATTAAATTCTTGCAATCAGTTCTATTTCTACGCAAGCTCCCATCGGCAGTTGAGCTACGCCAAATGCGCTTCGGGCGTGTGCCCCTTTAGATCCGAAAAGCTGACTTAAAAGCTCACTGCAGCCGTTGGTTACCAAGTGGTGCTCTGTGAACTGGGGTGATGAATTAACCAAACTCATGACCTTCACAATTTGCGAAATATCATCAAGGGTCTTACCAACAGATGCACATGCAGCATGCAAAGTACCAAGTAAATCTATTGCGACCGCATGAGCGGCCTCTTTGGCTTCATTGGTTTGCATATTGGTTCCGAGCTGTCCGACCCATACTTGGCCTTCTTTTTTTGCGATATGTCCACTCAAATATATATGTGATTCGCTCACAACAAATGGGACATACGCAGCAGCCGGAGTTGCTACGGGGGGAAGCGTAATATGCAGATCAGTCAGTTTTTGATAAATGCTCATAGTGGGGTCATTAATGTTTTGTTTGTCAGTTGGCGGGCACAACAGTTACCTCGACCAATAACGTGTGTTCTAAACTACCCTGAATGACCCCTCTAACAGGGGATACATCAGAGTAATCTCGCCCTATTGCTAGGGTGACATAGTCCAACCCGGGTGAATTTATTCCCATTTTATTGTTGGTTGGGTCAAAGTCAAACCAGCTTCCCTGCATGGAATCAAAATCTGTTGGGCAAAATACAGAAATCCATGCATGTGAGGCGTCACTTCCAATCAGACGGGCTTGTCCAGGTGGGGGTGTAGTCAAAAGATAACCACTAACGTAACGAGCAGCCAGCCCCATGGATCTACAGCATCCCAACATGACATGGGCAAAATCTTGACAAACCCCTTTTTTCTGAGCCAGTGCGGTCAGTGCGGGTGTATTTATGTCAGTGCTTTTTGACTCGTAGGTGAATTCATGATGAATCCTTTCCATTAAATTCCTTACTGCTCCTATTAATGTAGGCTGCGAATTAAAACTTATTTGAGCGTAGTCTTTAAAATCTCGGTGAAAGGGGACCAGGGGTGATGAAAATACATACTCGACACCCTCGTTCCATTTTGCACCCGCTTTGTACTCTAAAGCCAACTGAACCGTCTCCCACTGCATCGGCCACTCTATGGTTACGGTGTCTAAGTTAATTTGCGCACCAAATGTTTTTATCTGAGTTTTGGAGACAATATCCAAAACATCATGCGAAGTATGAAGGGATACATAAGTTGTGATGTTACCGAACGTATCAATAGTGTTCCTATTTTCTGCTGGAGCCGGGCTAATGCTTAGTGTGTGAGAAAGGATCTCCTGGTGAAGCATATTGGTGGGAGACAGATGAAATATGTGATGAGCCGTTACGACTGCAGGGTCGTAGTTATACTTTGTTCGGTGCGTGATATTTAAAATCATAAACTTTAATCTTAGGCAGATAGGCTTCTTTCTGACTCTAATGTATGCGTAAAGTATTTCTCCGTAATCGCATCGTTCAAATACCAAGTTGACACTTTAAAAGCTCCCACTGTTTTTAGCAGTGTGGTCAGTTTTCCGCTCGCATCAATCTCGCATAATTGTTCTAACGTCCAGTCCGCTTGGCTTGGAACCTTGGAGGCCATTTCGCTCAGTTCATCGGGCGCGCTGCCCGCAAGTTTTGAAAGACGCCCTCGCAAAGCGTTCGCAACCCATCCCACTGATCTTGGATTATCCGAGTCTTTGATCAGCAACATCAACAGTGCTCCGATTTCCCTTGATTCTTGAAACTGGGCTTGATAGGTGATGGTGCTATCAAAGAGAGAGAGTAGCGCATTGAATCCAGAAGTATCTTTCTCTAAATTTTGGAGTGTTTCGCATTCAATCGCCATTTCAAGCGCAGTACTCAAAAAACCTAGTCTCTCGATATGTCGACCGCAAGACAAAAGTCTCCACCCATCATCGCGGGTCATACGGTCACTTTGAGCTCCCGTAATGGCAGCTAAAGAGGCACTGGTTTTGTCCAGAGCGTTGATTGCGTAAATGGAGGCACCATCTGGTAGCTTTTGCCAATATTTTGCGCTATTGGAGAACTCCCGCCTGGTGTTGACTATTAAATTCCAACTCTCTTGGGATAACCTGTCCCTTACTGCATAGCCCGCTTGCTCTAAGGCGCTTAAGTTAAATCCAACGCTATTGACATTGCCCTTTAAATCGAGACTATCGATTAATGTTCGCTCGAAAAGATTCGCAATTAAATGAAGTTTAGGTGCGCTAGTCGTCTCAACGGGTGCAGTATTTTTAGAACCACTTTTTAAATCTACTTCGCTCTTTTCTTTCATATCGCTGGCTGGAACCCCCTCTGGGATTAAGCGGAAGTCCTCTGCCATTCTTTCAAGCCATAAAAGTAGTGAACTTGACGGTTTTTCATCTCCCCGCAAGGACTGTAATGACAGGCGAGCTAGTCGAACAGTATTTTCAGCTCTCTCTGTGTAACGGCCTAACCAATATAAATTCTCTGCAGCCCTGCTTGTGACTAGGCGTTTTCTAGATTCAAGTAAATGCAAATCAAGATTGCGCTTGAGCATCGTACTCGTGTCACGCTCTTTATTGGTTTGAACCCAAACATCTGCGCTACTACCTCCCCTTTGAATCGAGGATATCTCCTCTCCGGGGGGGGAAATCCTGGCCATGCCACCTGGTAATATTTTCCAAGAGTTAGCGCCATCTGACACCGCAAAAACTCTGAGCATCATGGAGCGGGGGATAATACCCGCTGGCAATTTATCAGTTGCATCCATCCATGTCGGCATCTGCGACAAGGGGAGGTAGGACTGAAGGGTGTATTTGTGGGGGTCTAGCTCAATCGTTTTTATCCAATTATTGATTTCTTCATCACTGAGATTTTGACAAAGTACGGCTTGAAAGTCCTCCTCTGCGATGCTACTTCCTGCACCACCGGTGCCCCTCAAACGCCCTGGGTAAGTGGGTTTGATAACGCTTTGTTTTAAATAGGAAGTAGCCTCACTCAAAGCGGCTTTTTCTCCGCACCACCATGTCGCTAAAGCAGGTAACTCCAATGCCTCGCCCGTTAAAGCCATACTAATGCCAGGCATAAAACCAAGCAAAGCAGGGGACTCCAAGAAGCCTGACCCTGGAGTATTGGCTACAAGTACATTTCCAGAGCGAATGACTTGCAAAAGACCAGGAATACCAAGCATTGAATCAGCTCGAAGTTCAAGAGGGTCTAGGAACTCATCATCTAATCTCTTGAGCAGTCCATGAACAGGTTGAAGACCGGAGAGTGTTTTAAGAAAGAGTTTGCTATCACGTACCGTTAGATCTCCCCCCTCAACCAGGGGCAGTCCTAAGTAACGGGCAAGGTAAGCATGCTCAAAATATGTTTCACTATAAGGGCCCGGAGTTAAGAGAACAATTTGAGCATCTCTGCCGCCCGGACTGGCCATTTTTAAGCTCTCGATTAAAGATCTGTATGTTCCAGCGAGTCTTTGAATGGCCATGGCATCAAATGCATCTGGGAATTGTCGTGATACAAGAATTCTATTTTCTAATAAATAGCCTAGACCAGAGGGCGCCTGAGTTCTTTGTGCGACCAACCACCATTGTCCATCAGGGCCATGAGCGAGGTCAAAGGCTGCGATATGCAAATGCCTCCCTCCAGGTGGAGTAACGTTATGCATAGGTCTTAGGTAACCCGTATGACCTTGCACTAAAGCGGCAGGCAACAACGCATCTTTAAGGAGTTTTTGATCTCCGTAAAGATCAACCATCATTTTCTCAAGCAAACTAACCCTTTGTAGAACGCCTTTCTCTATTTTGTTCCAATCTGATGTACTGATGATTAAAGGAAATACATCGACTGACCAGGGTCTTATGGGTGAGTTGCGATCTGCGTAAACGTTATAAGTTACCCCGTTGTCTCGGATCTGTCTAGATAATTCGCTGTTCCTTCTGCTCAAGTCTTGAACGCCGTGAGGACCCAAGAATTCAAAGAAATTGAGCCACTCATCGCTCAAATTTAGTCCATTAGGATGCTTTTGAGCATTGGCTTGATCAGCCTCTGCGCTGTTGGGGGGGATTGAGATGGCCTGAGTTAACTCATCAAAATGCCCAGGAGAGGCAGGGTTGAGTAAAGGCGTAACACCCTGAATCATTTCAGGTGTTGGAGGTTGAGGTTTTAAAGCTGAATTATTCAAGGTAGCAGCAATTGTCTCATCTTCGCAGGTCAAGGGTGAAGGGGAACTCCCTAGAACCTGTGAGCTCAAAGTTGGACTTAGCGGCCTGGATGGGTCCTGAGGTGGAATTATGTGTTGTAAATCTTGAGAGCCTTCGACTCTCTGCCGTGTAGGCATTTACTGGAAAAGCATCATAATTACGTCCCCCCGGGTGTGCAACATGGTAAGCACAGCCTCCCATTGAACGGTTCATCCACGTATCCACCAAATCAAATGTCAATGGAGCATGAGAGCCAATACTTGGATGCAAAGCCGATGGGGGTGACCAAGCCTTGTACCTAACGCCAGCAACGTAAGTCCCCGTGATCCCAGTGGGTTGCAAAGGCAGAGCTACTCCGTTTACAGTCACAGCATATCGGCTTTGATTGAATCCAGTAACCAGGACTTCAATACGCTCTAGTGATGAATCTACATATCTGACCGTACCACCGCTTGAGCCTTCCTCACCCATAACGTGCCAAGGCTCAAGAGCAGTTCTTAGTTTTATTTCAACTCCGTTCACTACTCTTTCACCAATTAACGGAAATCTAAATTCAAAGTGAGGATCAAACCATGCACTTTGAAATTCGAATCCGCTTAGATTCATCTCCTCTATCACGTCAGCAAAATCCATCCTTACAAAGGTAGGCAACAAAAACCGGTCATGTAATTCAGTACCCCATCGGGTGATTGGGGCAGAGTATGGTTTATCCCAAAAACGAGCGATAAGAGCTCTTAGTAATAATTGTTGAACCACACTCATTTTGGCGTGAGGGGGCATCTCAAATGCCCTGAGCTCTAGCAGTCCCAAGCGCCCTGTTGAGGAATCAGGTGAATACATCTTATCAATGCAAAACTCTGATCTGTGTGTATTGCCCGTTACGTCTACCAAAATGTTTCTAAGTGTTCGGTCAAGTAACCAAGGAGGCATATTTTGACCATAAATTTCACGGTTTCGCCCCATCTCTTTAAGAGCTATCTCGAGTTCATAAAGTTGATCATTCCTTGCCTCATCAACCCTGGGGGCTTGGCTAGTTGGACCAATAAACATTCCACTAAATAAGTAGCTCAGGCTTGGGTGGTTGTGCCAATAAAGTAGCAGTGACGCAAGCAACTCAGGACGTCTTAAAAATGGACTGTCACTTGGGGTTGCCCCACCAAGCACAAAGTGATTGCCGCCCCCAGTGCCAGTGTGTCGACCGTCTAACATGAATTTCTCAGCGCTCAGTCTTGTCTCGAATGCTGCGTTATACAAAAACTCAGTGTGTGCGACTAGATCCTTCCAGTTGCTAGCAGGGTGAATGTTGACCTCAATTACACCAGGGTCTGGGGTCACTTGAAGGAGTTTTAACCGAGGATCTCTTGGGGGTGGATAGCCCTCAATGACGATTGGCAAATTGAGTTCTTGAGCGGTAAGCTCAATCGCGCTGAGCAAGTTGATGTAGTCCTCTAGTAATGCTAAAGGAGGCATAAAAACATACAAAACACGTTGCTTTGGTGAATTGCTGAGTTTGTCTTTTTCGTTTTGAGCCTCGACAGCTTTGGGTCCGTTAGAGCGCTGGGGATCTCTTACCTCCACACAGAGCGCGGAACGCACGGTCCAGTGAGCAGATTCAAAAGTGTGGGGAATCTGTAATGGCGCAGTCGTTGTAGAGAAAGATTTACCCAACGCACTATTGTCAGCCGGGCTGTGAACAGTCTTGTTGGGGTTAGGTAACTCTACATTTGATTTGACTTGCAGCCTTATGTCGCTGAAGCTTTTCAAGGGTGGACGAGGAGCAAAAGGGTCTTGCTCAATCAAGTAAGGATACTCAGAGGATTTGACCCACGGCAGTGAGTCAAGGGGTAGTCTGTAACCCATGGGGGAGTCCCCAGGTATTAAATAAACCCTCTCGCCTCTTGTATGCCAAGGGCCCGTCATCCACTCAGTCTTGTGATGGTTATCGACCGACAAAATAGAGGAGTCTTTGACTTGAATAGGTAAAACGTAGCCTACAACATGGGAAAGCTTTTGATCAAATACTCTCCTAATTCTTTCTCTCTCCATTTCATCATCGAGTTTGGAATCAAAAGGATCTACATTGACGGGAAGTCTTCTTTCGCGCCAAAGATAATAAAAGGTATCCTCATAACCAGGTTGAATGAACTCATGGGTTAGCCCAAGGTTGTGAGATAGGCGTTTAATAAAGCGCTCAGCGTCCTCAGGTGTTCTATGCTGTGGCTCACGCTCATCTGCCAGTAACGCTTGGTTACTCCAAATCGGTTGTCCATCGGCTCTCCAGTAAATGCTCAAAGCCCAACGTGGCAGTTGCTCACCGGGATACCATTTGCCTTGCCCAAGGTGAAGAAATCCTCCGATCCCGTACTCGGCTCTTAATTTATGAAGTAATTCGGTTGCATATTGTCTTTTGGTCGGGCCAAGCGCATCTGTGTTCCATTCGGGGGCATCTCTATCGCTCACGCACACAAAGGTCGGTTCTCCGCCCATGGTCAGTCGAACATCATTTTTGATGAGTTGATGATCGACTCTCTCGCCTAGTTTGTATATGTCTGTCCACTGAGTATCGGTGTACGGTTTTGTGACCCTGGGGGACTCATAAATACGGGTCACACTCATTTCATGGCTGAACTCAACCTCTGCCTCATCCACAAGACCAGAAATTGGTGCTGCACTGGAGGGCAGTGGTGTACAAGCTAAAGGAATATGTCCCTCACCGGCGAGCAATCCAGAAGTCGGGTCTAGACCAACCCACCCGGCCCCGGGCAAATAAACTTCGCACCAAGCGTGTAAATCTGTAAAGTCAACTTGGGTTCCGCTTGGACCGTCAAGAGCCTTTACGTCGGGCGTGAGTTGAATGAGATAGCCTGAAACAAATCTAGCAGCAAGTCCACAGTGACGTAGTAAGTTAACAAGTAACCATGAGGAGTCACGGCAAGAACCGGATCCTAAATCTAGTGTTTGCTCAGGAGTTTGTACGCCAGGCTCCATTCGGATCAAGTATCGAATATCTTGACTCAGTTGCTGATTGATTCGAACAAGAAAATCAGAAGTATTACAAATCGAGCGGTCAACACTTGCAAGATAGTTTTTGAGCAGCGGCGTCAAAGTCCCCTTAACCCTATAGGGAGACAACTCTTTTTTCAGCTCAGGCGAGTATTTAAATGGGTATTGTTCAGCACTTGGCTCTAGGAAAAAATCAAAAGGGTTGTAAACAGACATTTCAACGATCAAATCGATCGTCACTTTAAACCGCTTTGTTGGTTTTGGAAATACCAACCTCGCCAAATAATTACTAAAAGGATCTTGTTGCCAATTCAAGAAATGGCTTTCTGGTTCGACTTTAATTGAGTAAGAAAGAACGTTGCTTTTGCAATGAGGCGCTGGGCGTAATCGAACCACTTGCGGGCCCAGTTCTACCATTCGGTCATAGTCGTAGCAAGTTACGTGGTGAAGAGCAGCGTGTATAGACATATCTATGTGTCAAGCAAAACTTAAGCCATTATTTTTAATACTAAATTGAGATTCTAGGGTTCAATGGATTAAAGAAGTATGAGATTGGTGCCGAATCTATGTGAGGTGACATATATGAGACATTTTTCTACTCAATTTTTATTTCCAATTTCAGCATTCCTGATAAGGGCTATGCTTTGTTTGACTGCTTTGTACTTTAACAGTGCGCATGCGGATTGGACTGAACTTGATAAAAGTGACGACGTAACCTATTACTGGGATAAAGATTCAGTCAAGGCAGTTCACGTGACTCGTTATGCTTGGACTCTGGCCGATCTCCCCAAGTCCTCACAGGCTCCAACTGGGGACGATTACCAGTCCTTGCTCACTAGGTGGAGAGTCCACTGTAAAACAGATATGTTTATTAAAATTTCTGAGAGCTATTACGACAAGCCTAAGGGCAAGGGGCGCGAAGTGGCCTCACTTGATGATCCGGAGTGGAGAATTGGGGAGCGACCCATTCGACCAGGTACTTATGTGGCAGTACTTAAGAAGCAACTGTGCTCAAACCCAGGAACCTGAAATATTCTTTAATCATTTATTGCACTATATGAGTGCTAGACTAAAGACGTTGCACCATTT
Source organism: Limnohabitans sp. (assembly GCA_036834025.1). Lineage (GTDB taxonomy): Bacteria > Pseudomonadota > Gammaproteobacteria > Burkholderiales > Burkholderiaceae_C > Limnohabitans. The sequence goes on along the minus strand of DAITOS010000041.1, from coordinate 2,765 downwards.
AAGTACAAATTTAAGTCTTGCTTTCTTTCGCAATCCATAATTTCAGATAAAAATTCATTTGTAAGTCAAATGATTGGAAAGGTTTGAGAAAATTTCAGGACAACGCATCAATGAATTCATCAAAAGCTTTGCCAAAACTCAAAAATACACTTCAATGGCATTTAAATTGCTAAGTATTCCTCAATAGGAGTTATGTGAATGCAGCCTTTTGATGAAATGTATTCGCGCTTGCCTTATGAGGATAAGGGATTGCGCGACCACTACGGCCCTTACAAGCAGTGGCTAGACTCTCAGTCGATGACTCAAATGCAGTCTTATCAGGAGGAGGCTGAGGTCATTTTCCGCCGGGTTGGTATTACATTCGCAGTTTACGGTGATAAGGACGAAGGTGGGGCAGGCACAGAGAGGCTCATTCCTTTTGACTTGATTCCCCGAGTTATTCCCTCGCAAGAGTGGAGCAGTATGCAGTTAGGGCTTATTCAAAGGGTAAACGCACTAAATAAATTCATATACGATGTTTACCACGACCAAGAAATTCTGAAGGCTGGTATTGTTCCGTTGGAGCAAATTACAAACAACCCTCAATTCAGAGCAGAGATGGTGGGGGTAAATGTTCCCCACAACATATATTCTCATATTAGCGGAATTGACATCATTCGAGCAGCGAATTCAAAAGGTGAGGGCGAATACTATGTCCTAGAGGACAACCTTCGCGTTCCATCCGGTGTCAGCTATATGCTGGAGGACCGCAAAATGATGATGCGGCTTTTTCCAGAACTATTTAGCTCTTACCAAGTCGCCCCCGTGGCTCACTATCCAGATTTGCTACTAGAGACACTGCGAACTTGCAGTCCAAATACAACGCATGATCCAACTGTTATCGTGTTAACCCCTGGAATGTATAACAGCGCATATTTTGAGCATGCATTTTTGGCTCAGCAAATGGGAGTTGAATTAGTAGAGGGTCAGGATCTTTTTGTGAAAGACCGATTTGTTTACATGCGGACAACTCAAGGTCCTAAAAAAGTAGATGTCATTTATAGGCGAGTTGATGACGACTTTCTTGACCCATCCATCTTTCGATCTGATTCAAGTCTTGGGTGTGCTGGCTTAATTGATGTTTACCGAGCTGGTAATGTAAATATTTGCAATGCGGTTGGAACAGGGATAGCAGATGACAAATCTATATACCCCTACGTTCCAAAAATGATTGAATTTTATTTGGGCGAAAAACCTATCTTAAATAATGTTCCTACATTCATTTGTAGAAACCCCGAGGATCTGAAATATACGCTCGCAAATCTTAAGGACCTGGTCGTAAAAGAGGTTCACGGGGCTGGGGGTTACGGAATGTTAGTCGGACCGGCGGCAAGTAAATCTGAAATTGAACAATTCAGAGAAGCATTACTAAAAAATCCAAGTGGATATATTTCACAACCGACACTTAGCTTATCGAGTTGTCCCACCTTTGTTAAAGAGGGTATTGCACCAAGGCATATTGATTTGAGACCCTTTGTACTGAGTGGTAAAACGGTTCAAATGGTGCCGGGTGGTCTTACAAGGGTGGCCTTAAAAGAGGGCTCCCTTGTGGTTAACTCCTCTCAAGGCGGTGGTACAAAAGATACTTGGATATTGGAGGTTTAAAACAGATGTTATCTAGAACCGCCGATCACTTATATTGGATGTCAAGGTACACCGAGCGTGCTGAGAATACGGCGCGTATGCTTGATGTGAATTACCAAACTGCTTTAATGCCGCAAACCCAAGAGGCAGCTCAAAATGGTTGGCAAGGCCTATTGTCCATCAGCGAATTGTTGCCAACTTACCTCTCCAAGCACCCAGTCATCACGCCTAAAGATGTGATGGAGTTTATGGTCAGTGATGACAGCAACCCGTCCTCAATCATTTCTTGCTTAAGGTCCGCACGCGAGAATGCTCGTGCTGTTAGAGGGAGTTTGACCACTGAGGTTTGGGAAACACAAAATCAGACCTGGCTTGAAATTCAAAAATTGATTAAAAAAGCAGAGTTCAAACGTGACCCAGCGAAACTTTTCGAATGGGTTAAATTTCGCTCGCATTTATTCAGGGGTGTCACTGTGGGCACTATGCTCATGGATGAGGCTCTACATTTCATGAGGTTAGGTACTTTTTTAGAACGCGCAGACAATACAGCACGTCTCGTGGATGTAAAGTTTCACGGTGTTAACAGTGAGTTCTTCGGTGAAAACAATCTATCAGACCAAGAGTACGACTTCTACCACTGGAGTTCTATTCTTAGAAGTGTATCTGCGTTTGAGATTTATAGGAAGGTTTACAGAGATATCATTAGACCTGAGAGAGTCGCTGAGTTATTGATCCTCAGAGCAGATATGCCACGCTCGCTTCATGCCAGTTTAAGTGAAGTGGTTATAAATCTTAGAATGATAGCCAATCAACAATCAACGGGCACCGAGCGTCGCGCAGGTAAACTGCTATCAGAGCTTAAATACGGCTCAATCGATGAAATTTTGGCCAATGGATTGCATGCCTTTTTAAGTCAATTCCTTGACCGCATCAATGAACTTGGATTCGATATCAGTAAAGATTTCTTGGTTCCAACCTAATTCCTTTAGAGCCTCGGGGGATTGAGGGATTGAAATGCTAAACTGATACTTTCCGGATTTTGAAATGAATTAATGAAGCTCAAATGCTTGGTCCTATTTGCATTATTTGAGGTTGCCCCTGTTAAACATACTTCTTAACTGCTTGAATTATGCAACGTCTTT
>DAITOS010000040.1:3153-26906 GCA_036834025.1 Limnohabitans sp. | reverse complement strand
GGTAGAGCGCTCTTGCAGGTGCGTAATTAAGTGTGAAAAAAAATAGTCGACTTGTCTGTTAATTTTTTAAAAATGGATTAAGTCTAATGCAACCCCAAATATATGAGTTACCGAAGCATTCTAAAAGCCTTAAGTTTCGAAATAATAAAAAGGTAAACACTAGCGCTTGTGTTGATTGGAAAGAAAAGAGCCTACATTACCTCTTTGAGAATGTCAAAATCGTGCTTCAAATAATTTGGCATAAACGTTCTTGTAGGTTAACGCGAGGATCTTGAAAATTATTGACTAAAATGTAATGTCTTATTAGGGTTTAATTTTCTGGGAAGTAAAAAATGATTATTGATATAAATTCACTTCCACCCAATGATCAATACAAGTTGCTGATTGGAACAATTGTCCCAAGACCCATTGCATTAATTACGACATACTCTGAAGTGAGTGGAGACAATGCGGCCCCCTTTAGCTTATTTAACGTCATGGGGGAGGATCCCCCAGTGCTTGTGGTTAGTTTGGAGTCTAGAAAAACAGACCATTCTTTGAAAGACACTACGCTCAATATTATGGAAAATGGGCAGTTTGTAGCTCACACAGTGGATGAGAACCTTAGTCAAGCGATGAACATTTGTGCTGCAGATTTTCCATCCAATATATCTGAGGCTGGAGTTGCTGGGCTAACCCTTGTACCAGCAAAAGTAGTTAAAGCAAAAATAATACAAGAAGCCCCTGTCGCGTTTGAATGTGAAAAAATCGCATTTATACAAATAAACCCTCATCGAAATATTTTATTGGCGAAAGTTTTGATGATGCATGTTCGTGACAACATCATTGACCCCACTAATTGGCGTGTTAACAAAGAAAATTATCATCCTATCGGTCGATTGTTTGGTCCCTCATACACTAGGACAAATGACACCTTTGATATGACAATTCCTAAATACTAAATCGACTCCAACTTCATTTGATTCGAAAGCTCTAAAATGTCCAAAATCTTAGTCGTCAATCCCAATAGTACCCGCATCGTCACGGAGCAGATAAATATCGCTTTGGAGTGTTTCAGGAGCCCTAAAGGTCCTGAAATTATTTGCGAAACTCTCCCCAGTGGGCCACCGGGAATCGAGAGTCAAGCGCATGTTGATGGAATCAGTGAAAAAATGATTTCTTGGCTAAATGAAAACCCAAGATTAAAGGAAGTTGATGCACTGGTACTTGCCTGTTTTTCCGATCCAGGACTTTTTGCTTTGCGAGAGGTGCTTTCAGTTCCCGTTATAGGGTGTGCTGAATCTGCCTATCACACAGCCAGTGCGCTAGGAGAGAAGTTTGGCGTCATCTCAATTCTCTCAAGAGCTATACCAAGACATCTAAGACAAATTAAATACTTGGGACTAGAGCATAAATTAGCCCAAGATATCGCAATAGAGGTCAACGTCGTGAACCTCAGTGATGAGAAATTAACATTTCAACGTATGCTAGATGTTGGTACACAATTGATTGAGGAACATAATGCGCAAACCATCATCATGGGTTGCGCTGGAATGGCTAGGTACAGAGCTAGACTAGAGGATCAACTAGGAGTTAAAGTTATTGATCCCACACAAGCAGGTCTAAGCGTAGCGTTGAGCTTTGTATTACCAAGAATGATGACCTGATAAATATCATTGTGTACCTTGGATCCCTCATTTGACGTGGCTTGATTTATGTTCCATCAAGCTTAACAAGCGGACCATCGGCCATAAGATCACTAAATACATCAACGCAGCCAAGACTATAGGAGTAGGGTTGTAGGTCAATGATTGCGCTTGTCTTGCATTGTTTAAAAGCTCAGGTAAAGCAACAACACTTGCGAGTGAGGTAAGCTTGATCACCTCTACAGTGTTGCTGATTAATTCAGGCAAAACATTTCTAACAGATTGAGGAATGATGACGTAAAGTAGGGATTGCGACAAATTAAGTCCACTCGCCCGAGCCGCCTCCATCTGCCCCTTTGGCACGCTCTCTAAGCCCGCCCTAAATACCTCCCCGTAATAACTAGAGGTATTCAAAATAAAGCATACCGCTACAGCAGAAATTTTGCTGATTTCGATCTGTAAAAACGGCAATCCGAAATAGATCAAAATCAATAACACTAGGGGAGGAAATGATCTAAAAATATCAACATATAAAATAACCAAAGCACGCGTAAATTTAGAGCCCTGATTATAAAAAAGCGCAACAGTTAACCCACCCAATAAGCCCAAGGGTATCACAAGTAGAGATAACTCAACAGTAGTCATCAGTCCTTGCAACAAAAAGGGCCATACCTTTACGATAATTTCTGGACTGAAGAATACGTTAATTAGTTCTTGCACAGCTTAAATCCTATCGTTTCCAAGAAAAATGAGATTCAACCCATCGTCCAAACATCACAAACGGAATGAAGATGATGAGATAGACAAATGCACCCATGATGAGTGGGGTGGCGTTTCCCGCCTCACTCGATGAAGATGATGCAATGTTTAAGACTTCGTGTAAAGCGACAACCGAGCCCAGTGCAGTTCCCTTAGTTATTGCGATAGCTCTGCTGGTTAAGGGAGCCACGGTTAGTTTCAGAGCTTGCGGTAAAATGACGTACATCAGTGCCCTCCAAGAACTAAGCCCCGTTGAGCGTGCTGCCTCCCACTGACCTTTGGGTATGGAGAGTATTCCTGCCCAAAAAATCTCTTCTGAAAATGCAGCCAACACCAGCGATAGAGCAAACCATGTGGATGTGAATGCGCTCATCGAAATCTGAACATAGGGAAGCGCAAAATAGAAAAGAATAATGAGCACCAAAGGCGGAAGGGATCTACAAATGTCTACCAAAATGATAATAAAAAGATTGATAAATTTTATTTGTTGACTTCTTACTAGTGACAAAAGCAAACCAACCAAAATCCCAGTAAATATCACCGCTAACCCAAGGGAGATAGTCGTAGCAACACCTTCGACAATTAAGGGTAAATATTTTTCAGCTATTTTTAAATTAAAAAAGCTAAAAATTAATCGATCTATATCTATCATTGATTTATTAGGGTGAGCGAATCAATCGTGCTTTAGGGTTGCCAAAAACTCTTTGACCCTGGCATTGGAGGGATTCTCAAACAACTCAGAGGCCGTGCCTTCTTCGATAATTTTCCCCTGATCCATAAAAACCGCATGATCAGCCGCCGCCTTGGCAAATGACATTTCATGACTCACCACAACCATGGTCATTCCAGATTCTCTTAGCTCTCGCATTACTTTTAACACCCCCCCAACCAACTCTGGGTCTAGGGCGCTAGTTGGCTCATCAAATAACAAAATATCAGGCTTCAAGGCTAAAGAACGTGCAATAGCGACCCTTTGCTGCTGTCCACCAGAAAGCTCTGAGGGGAGCGATTCAGCTTTGTGACGCATACCTACTCTTTCAAGAGCAGCTAAAGAGAGCTCTTGGGATTCAGCGCTTGATAGCTTTAAGACTTTCCTCAGGGCTAAGGATACATTTGATAACGCATTCATGTGAGGATAAAGATTGAAGGACTGAAAAACCATTCCAATCTTTTGACGTACCAAATTGACGTCAACCCCTTTCAAATTAATATCCTCGCCCTTGAACAGCACCCTCCCAGAGTCCGGTGTCTCAAGTAAATTGCAACATCTGAGCAATGTACTTTTGCCGGACCCAGAGGGACCAATAATAAATACCAAGCTACCCGATTGAACTCTTAGATCAACATCCTTAAGCACATGGTTTGCACCAAAATGCTTATGAATATTTTTTAGCTCTAATATGGCAGGAGATGAATTTTCCATCCTATGAGCAGTGTGGTTTAAATGGTGTAGGGTCGTAGTTGGGCATGTTGGGTACGCCTAATCCTGGTGCTACGGTTATAGCTGCTGCACCTGCGGCGGGTTTGTATCCAAACCATTTCTCATGTAGTCCAGACATCGTTCCGTCCATCTTCATGCACTTGATGACGTTTGAGACGGATGCGCGGCCCTCCTTGTCGTCTAATCTAAAAGGAATCGCCCAAACGAGTCCAGTCTTTATGGTGAAGGTCAATTTGAGCATAGGGTTTTGTTTTGCAGCCCAGGCTACTACGGTGTTACCGGCCAAATTAGCGTTTGCTCGCCCAGAGAGTACCGCCTGCACTGCATCAGCGTTCGTGTCATACACGTCATATTTAAAACCATATTTGGCAATGTTATCTTTTGCCCAGGCTTCGTATGCAGATCCCTTGTTTAGAGCAATCGTCTTGCCCTTTAAATCGTCCAAACTGGCGATTTCTGCATCAGATTTTTTCACCAAAAATTGGAAGTCCGTATCCAAGTAACCTTCAGTAAAAAGTAGCGTCTCTGCTCTTTGCTGGTTCACGGTGGTTGGTGCTGCAATCCAATCATATTTTTTAGCATTGAGACCCGGTATGAGACCAGAGAATTGAGTTGCTTCAATATTGATTGGTTTTTTAAGTCTTTTAGCAATCTCATTTGCAAGATCAATATTAAATCCCTCATAGCCCCCTCCAAGTTTGGGCATTGCATGAGGTGCAAAAGTGGCATCCACTCCGGTTTGAATAGTCTGAGCTTGTGAGACCCCAAAGAGGTAAAGCAGGCCAGTCGTTAATGCTAGTTTGGATACGAGGGACTTAAGTTTCATGTTATCTCCTGGTTAAGTTTTATTTAATAGGTTCATCGGCGCCTGTGCGCTCAATAATAAGTTTGTAATGCTCAGGTCTTCTGTGTTTTGCAAAGTTAAAGACATGCTCGCGAAAGTTATCTCCAATGGCTAAATCAACATTGTGAAAAATAAGCTCATCTTCCTCGCTCGCACTTTGAGCAACTATTTCTCCTGTAGGTGACACAATTGCAGAACCCGCGATCATATGAAATCCGTCCTCACTACCGCATTTCGCTGCTGCGCCAATCCACAATGCATTTTGATACGCATTAGACTGAAGTGACAAAAGGTGATGAAACATCCTTAAGTGCGTAGGCTCTGGCCAGTGAATGTTATGAGAGGGAGTGTTATAACCAAGAACCACAATTTCTGCACTTTGCAAAGACATGACTCTGTATGTCTCTGGCCATCTTCGATCATTACATATACACATGCCCATTTTGGTGCCCATGGTTTCCCAAACTTTAAAGCCTTCGTTGCCAACTTGAAAATACTTTTTCTCAAGGTGTTGAAAAGGAGCTGCAGGTTTATGATCGGAGTGACCGGGGAGATGAATCTTTCTGTAGCGTCCAACTATGGTGCCAGATCGATCAACAATAATACTGGTGTTAAAGCGCTCCCCATCAGGAGTTATCTCCGCATAACCTAAATAAAAACCAATGCCGTATTTTTTGGCCAAATCAAAAAGGGGTTGTACGTCTTTGTTTGGCATAGAGCGCTCATAAAAGCGGTCTATCTCGGCTTGATCAGTCATCCAGTATCTTGGGAAAAACGTTGTCAGTGCCAACTCAGGAAAAACAACAAAATGAGAACTTCTAGAGTGTGCCTCTTTTAAGAGCTCAATGAGTCGTTCGACCACCGCAGCCTTGCTGTCAGCAAGATGAATAGGTCCTAGTTGAGCAACGCTAAGTGGGAGTAGACGTTTCATTTGATATGTTTGTGTTTAAGTGATTTTAAAAATCCTGCTCTCTCTGGGGATTTGCGAGTTTGGTTCAGTGGTGCAGGTCTAAGCCGAGGAATAAACTCTCCATTCCCTTTAGGAACTTGGAGGGTGTTATCTTTGATGACTATTTGCCCTCGGTTAATGACTGTTACAGGCCAACCCGTAATGTGCATTCCTTCATAGGGCGAGTAGCCCACTTTGTCATGTAACAGTTTGCTCTGTATAGTTGTTTTCTTTTCTGGATCCCACAAAGCGAGATCCGCATCAAGCCCAACAGCAATGCTCCCCTTGCGATGAGACAGTCCATACATCTGAGCATGTTGGGTCGAGGTGAGCGCAACGAATTGATGCACCGTCATTCTTCCCTTCAATACGCCTTCAGAAAACAGTAGCGGCAAACGCAACTCAATACCAGGAACCCCATTGGCCATTTCTTTAAAAGTCGTTTTATCGCCATTAGGTAACTTACCGCTCTCATCATATCGGTAGGGCGCGTGATCGGAGGAGAACACTTGAAAGGTACCGTCTACAAGTCCAGTCCAAACTGCCTCTTGTGATGCCTCATCCCTTGGGGGAGGGCTGCAACAAAACATCGCACCTTGCATGCCCTCTAAATCTATATCACTAGCCTTCAAGAAAAGGTATTGAGGACAAGTTTCAGCATAAACTGGAGCACCCAGGGTTTGAGCAGACTTAATGGCTTTCACGGCCTCAATACCAGAGACGTGAACAATCAATATGGGTACATCCAATAACCTAGAGAGGGAGATCACCCTGTTAGTCGCTTCACTCTCTGCGATGGGGTCGTGAGCAACTGCGTGGTATTTGGGGGCCGTGAGTCCTTTGTCCAAGAGCCTTTGTGCAATCCATTTGATCATGTCGTTATTCTCAGCGTGCACCATCACCAATGCACCCTCTTTGGAGGCTACCTCTAAGACATCAAGAATTTGCCCATCATCTAATTTAATCTTGTCATAGGTTGTGTAAACCTTAAAGGATGTATAGCCGGATTTAATAAGCGCCGGCAGGTCATGCTCTAGGGCTTGAGGGGTTGGATCGGAGACGATCAAGTGAAAACCATAATCAATCACAGCCTTTGGCTTGGCCAGTGCATGATAGTCACTCACCACTTTGGGGAGTGACATGCCCTTATGTTGTGCAGCAAAAGGAATAATTGTCGTGTTGCCACCAAATGCGGCAGAGATAGTTGCCGACTCAAAATCGTCAGCAGTCATAACTCCGTTGCTGGAAATTTGTTCGACGTGACAATGACTATCTATTCCCCCAGGCATAACCCAAAGTCCTGTCGCGTCTATGTCCTGATCCCCTGGCATCAACTTTTCAGCAATAGCTACGAATTTACCGTTGTTTATTGCCAGATCAGCTTTTATCGAACCATTAGAGTTGATGATGGTGCCATTTCTAATTGTTAAGTCATATTTTTCGGTCAATTTGGATCCCAGAATTAGAAGATGAATTTAATGTTACATCAATAAGGCACAGGCGTTACTAGCATGATTCGTGCCTTTGAGGTTTTATGAAAGATTAAAACTTCGCTCTTGCATCACGTTTAGAAATCCTTGTCAGCAACAGCTCGACCTCGGCAATTGCAGTACTTGTTAGTCTAGCAGCCGGTGTTCGTTGAGCGTCGCTTGCAATCAAGCCCCTTTTCTTAAGAATGTATTTTCTTACGGCTAAACCAATTCCTGGTTGTTGTTCATACCTTATCAAGGGTAGGTGCGTGTCAAAGAGGTCATGTACTTCATTCGTTTTTCCGGCTTTAGATAGCCCATAAAGCTCAATCAACATATCTGGAAAACAGTATCCAGTGTTGATGCCGTCCGCCCCTCGTGACAACTCAAAATCTAAAAATACTCCTCCGTTTCCACACAAAATGGCAATCTTTCGCATGCTTTTATCTTGTTCAAATCCTCGCAGTGTCGAGATCTTCTCTAATCCTGGCCAGTCCTCATGCTTTAACATCACAATGGAGGGGATCTCATTGACCATTCTCCTGATGACGGACGGGGTCATTTGAACGGACAGCGAGAGGGGATAGTCCTGAATGACAATCGGCACATCCGCCCCGATGGCTGAGGCCGCATTTTGATAGTACTGAACAATTTGATCATCGGTCCTCAGGGTGTTGGGCGGGGCAATCATGACTCCAGCCGCCCCCAAGCTCATAACTTCTTGCGTCAGACTCCTCATAGCAGAAAATCCAGGAGCAGATACTCCCACAATGATAGGAAGCTTGGAAGCTCTTTTGATGATTTGACTTGTTACGTCAACACTTTCTTGATGCGATAGTTTGGGCGCCTCTCCCATTTGCCCTAATACCGTGATTCCTTGTGAACCTGAGGAAATATAAAAGTCCGTCAGCTTATCTAATGAAGATGCGTCGATTCGTCCATCATCAAAGAAAGTCGTTGGTGCGATTGGGAAAACTCCTTGTGTTGTTACTTGTAGTTTCATTGGATTTTGATGCTAGTGATTTTTATGTGAAAGTTTATTATGGAGCAAGAAATTTGAAGCCAAATCGGGTTAACCATTAAGTGTCCCCCAATCCTTGTTGAGTATCAATATTACCAGTACCAATCAATTACTTGAATAATTAATCAACAATTATTCCGAAACACTTGATTAGAAAGGGAGGTGCAGGGTCAGCGCACCATCGCTATTCAGCATAAATAGTAACCCAATCAAATGCATTTTTTTATCGTGAAATTAAGCTGATGATGTGATTTGTGAAATTGTTTAATTGAAGATGTTGTGTCTGTCACTCAAATTTTTTCTTTAAAAGAATTTTGAAATAAAAACCGCTCTTGCTCTGATTAAATTTGAAGGTGATTAAAGTGAGGAGTTAGGAAACTTTTGATTTTTGCCTTTGACTTAATAGGTTCAATACAAATAAATAACAAAAACGAAATATTCCTCCATCAGATTCTTGTTTGAGCATCCGGGTTTAACCCTAGACCTTAGTTGCTTAATTTTTTAGATTTAGTCAGCTAAAAAATATAATAGCTTTTTTATTTGGGATCACTACCATGATGAATATTCTGAAAAAAACCAGTTTGACTGGATTATTTGCTATTCTAAGTATCCAAGCCTTTGCAGCTGATCCAATCTTGATTGGCTTGTCTATCACTCAGTCTCCTCCCGGATCTGTGGTGCAGGGTACTCAAGTCAAAGACGCCATGGAGATCTACCGCGATATGGTCAATGCGGCAGGCGGTGTTTTGGGTAGACCCATTCAATTCGTTATTGAGGACAACCAAGGCATACCTGAGAAGGGACGCTCAGCGGTTGAGAAATTGATCACGAAGGATAAAGTCGTAGCGATTACGGGCACCCACCAAAGCTCTGTTTGTTTGAGCGAAATAGAAGTTGCGCACCGTTACCAAATTCCCTATGTGAATACGAATTGCTGGGCAGACTCTGTTCGCGAGAAAGGCTACCCAGAAGTTTTTAACACCTCACCTTACAACTCTTTGGTGGCGGATTCGATGGCAGACACCATCAAATCAATGAAGGTTAAACACGTCGTTGGATTCGCTGAAAATACAGATTACGGTATCGGTTTAGCAAAAGGACTAGGCGCTGCTTTAAAGAAGAAAGATCCTAGTGTTGACTTTAGATTTGAGACCTTGGACCGGGCCAGTAAAGACTTCACGCCTGCTGTGTTGACGCTTAAGGCCAACCCACCTGACGTAATCGTTCTCACCATGTTGCCACCGGCTGCCTACATTGCCCTGAACCAGCTGTATGAACAAGGTGTTGCCCCGACCCCGAAGACCATTGTTTACGACGGTGCTGGAATGGCCGACTATCCAGACTTTTGGCAAAACGTGAACGAGTCCGGTAAGTACATGCTAACCATTGGGATGTATCACCCTGACATGAAGCAAACAGATTTGTCCAAGCAAATTGCTGCAGCTTATAAGAAAAAAACTGGTAATGAGCCCAACCGTTTAATCTTCCAATCCGTTGACTCACTTGTTGTTTTGGTTGAGGCCATGAAACAAAGCAAGAGCACAGACCCCGCCAAAATGATCGCTGCTTTGAAGGTTGGAAAATTTGATGGTGCCAGGGGGCAGATGAAGTTTGACAGCACGCCGGGTGTAGGCTTCCAACAGTGGCTAGATATTCCCTATGTTAATTATCAACTAACCGATGTCAACCAATTGGTCGGCAAAACATCCCTTATCCAAGGACCTGGAATGCCTTTGAATATCACCAAGTTACAACGTCCGAAATAATATTATCTTCCCGGCTCACAGTTAAATTAAATAGCATCAGTTTTCGCATCTTTTTAGATGCGAAAACTCTTTAACATGTCATTAATCCTCGATCTCACCGTTAATGGACTCATCATGGGTCTTTTCTACGCATTAATGGCGGTGGGTTTATCTATGATTTTTGGAATTCTGCGAATTGTTAATTTCGCACACGGTGAATTTTTTATGATTGGCGCTTATGTGTATGCATTAAGCGCAATGAAGATGGGCCTGAATCCTTGGTTTGCACTTGTGTTTGCAGGCGCTGCGGGTGCTTTGTTAGGCGTGGTCGTAGAGAAGTTACTGATGAGGCCACTTTACGACGGTTATCAGAGTTGGTCCATCGTAAAGGATGAGTACGCAGTCGTAGTGACGTTTGCGCTCTCGTTGCTCTTGATTCATTTGGTCGATAAAGTTGTTGGCCCTTCGCCCTTTTTAGGACCAAGTTTGGTGAGCACCAAGCGAATTGCTTTGGGACCATTGATGCTGAACGGCCAAAAGATCATTGCCGCGGGGGTCTCAGTCTTTGTTTTGATTGGGTTGGCCTTGTTTATTAAAAAGTCTGTCTGGGGACGTCAGATTCAGGCTGTTGCACAAAACCGGTTTGGTGCCTCATTGGCGGGCATTGATCCCGTTAAAACTACTGCCTTGATCTTTGCGATTTCTGGTCTACTTGCCGCTTTATCTGGGGCGCTCATGGCGCCCATCATGAATCCGTCACCAGATGTGGGCTCTTTCCCCGCTCTCAAGTCTTTCATCATCGTGGTGCTTGGTGGTATGGGCTCGATTTGGGGCAGTATGGCTGCAGCAATTTTGCTAGGGGTCATGGAATCATTTTTTGCTGTTTACGTTTCCTACGATTACAGAGATACCTTTGGACTCATGGTGCTGATTGCGGTATTACTTTTCAGGCCCCAGGGTCTGGCAGGAAGAAAAGGGCGTGAGACATGATAGGCGAGCGCAATCTATGGGCCAACAAACTTACGCTTGATTTAAAGTTTTTTATGCTGCTATGCGGCTTAATTGCACTCGTACCCCTGCTAGAGCTGACCCCCTACACGTTGGGTATTTTGATCATCAGCTTTTACTTTGCATTGATTGCGATGGGGTGGAATTTGTTAGCGGGTTTTACGGGCCAGTTTTCTATGGCGCCTGCTGCATTTGCGATGATTGGGGGGTACACAGCCGCGTTGTTGAATTATCACTTTGGCCTCTCTCTTTGGGTTGGTATTCCCAGCGCAGTGCTAGTCAGCGCTTTGCTTGGCTTTTTAGTGGGCTCCACAGTGCTGGGTTTGAAGGGCCCTTATCTGTCTTTAACGACTCTTGCTTTGGCCGAAGTTGCGAGAGTCGTGATCAGCAACTCCCACGATTACACCAGAGGCGATCAGGGCCTGAATGTGCCCACACTCATGCAAAGCAGAATTGGTTATTACTACTTATTTCTTGGCATATTAATAGGCGCCGCGCTGTTGATTTACAGTTTAATGAGGAGTCGGTATGGAGGGTTTTTACTCGCCATTCGAGACGACGCGCACGGCGCGCAAAGTCGGGGCATACCGATTGTTAAATATAAATTGATGGCCTTCATTGTGTCGAGTTCGATCAGTGGATTTGCGGGTTGTTTGTACGGCACGTTCACTGAGCTAGTCTCACCCGAGATGGGCCTCATTCAGCAGACCGGGATCATCATCTCCATGGTGGTGATTGGTGGTATCGGCTCACTTACAGGCCCATTAATGGGGGCCCTGATCGTATACCTGGGTTCTGAGTGGTTGCGCAGTGTTGGAAATATACAGATGATCGTTTTTGCATTAACGGTGATCATCTTTGCACGTTTTTTTAGGACTGGACTTTGGGGTTTGTTTCTAAAATTATATTTTTACCTGTTTTCTGATAAAAAACGCTAAGAGCCTTTCAACTGAAATTGTCGAAATGAACATGACCCACCCGATAATAAAAGTAGATTCAATTTCCAAGCGTTTTGGTGGGAACCAGGCTGTGGACCGGGTCTCTATAGATATCCCACAGGGCTCAATACTTGGATTGATTGGGCCCAATGGCTCAGGTAAAACAACCGTGTTGAATATGTTGTCAGGTGAGCTTACTCCAGATGAGGGATCGATTTTTCTAGGAGATATGAATATCACGGGTGAGTCACCCTCAAGGCTTGTGCAATTGGGGGTCACCAGAATGTTTCAAATGACGAAAGTCTTTGTTCGCTTAAGTGCAATTGATAATTTACTAATTGCTGGTCAGGCGCTGGGTTTAAACCAAGCAGAGTGTCACGAGCGTGCAGACCAACTCATCAAAGAGTTGACTTTGCAGCCCGTACAGTACTTGGACGCAGGGCAACTCTCGGGAGGACAAAAGAAACTTCTTGAGTTCGGTATGTGTTTCATGGTCCCCCCTAAAGTAGCTTTGTTAGATGAACCCTTTGCAGCAGTGCATCCCATCATGCGACAAACTATGAGTCAATTTATTAAGGATAGGCACCAAAAGGGACAAACCTTTTTATTGGTCAGTCACGACATGCCCATCATTAAAGAGCTTTGTGAAGAAAGTGTGTGCATGAATGCAGGAAAGATTATTGCCAAAGGTAAAACCAAACAAGTACTGGATACTGCAGAGGTGATTGAGGCGTATCTTGGAGGCGATCATGTCTGACTATTTACTTGAGATGCGCTCCGTTACAGCAGGTTATGCTAAAGATATTGATGTCCTAAAGGATGTTTCTTTATATGTCAAACGAGGTGAAATCAGCGGTTTGATTGGGTTAAACGGAGCGGGAAAGTCCACCCTAATTAAGTCTATTTGTGGATTTTTGAGCCCCAAAGTTGGACAGATCTTCTTTGATGGGCAATCGTTAAATTCAGTTTCTCCTCACAACTTGATTGACCTGGGGATTTGTTGTATTCCCCAGGAGTCAAGTCTTTTTCCTATGCTGACAGTTAAAGAGAATTTGTTGCTTCCGATTCAGTCAAGGAAACATTTGTTCGCTGATACTTGGCAGGGGCGATACGCGCAGGTGTTGGAGTTATTTCCTGCGCTCAAAGATAAATTGGGGCAAAGTGCTGGGGAGCTCTCAGGGGGGCAGCAAAAACAACTTGAATTTGCCAAGGCTTGGATGCTGCAACCTAAATTGTGTTTAATTGATGAGCCAAGTATTGGGCTATCACCCAAAGTAGCTGAAGAAATTTTCCAATGGCTCACCCGCTTCACTGATCAGGGCATGGGTATTTTGCTCATCGATCACAATGTGAGAAGAGTCGTTAAGATGTCTCAAACAATTTTTGTACTTAGTTTGGGCTCCATTGCTGCAAGTGGGGACCAAGCCATGTTTACGGGTGACTTGCACACCCAAGTTAAAGAGTGGTTGGGGCTTAACTACTAGTGCACTCTAAGCGAACTAAGATTGCACTAAGATTGCACTCAGAGGTTAAATGAGTGCTCAGGGGTGCAACAGGTAGAAACATGTTTGTAATCATGTATCGACCTATTTTTGGGTGTCAACCTCCTCGCCAACAAGTTGACACTGAACCTTAAAGAACATCGCTTGCAAAGTCTGCAAGTCTAGAGCGCTCACCTCTGGCAAGTGTGATATGCCCACCATGTGGCCAACCCTTGAACCTGTCAACCGCGTATGTAAGTCCAGATGATCCCTCTGTCAGATAAGGGGTATCGATCTGAGCGAGATTTCCCATGCAAATGATCTTGCTACCAGGTCCTGCACGGGTGATGAGTGTTTTCATCTGCTTAGGGGTTAAGTTCTGAGCCTCATCGATGATCACGTACTTGCTCATGAAGGTACGACCCCTCATGAAGTTCATACTCTTGATTTTGATGCGGCTGCGAATTAACTCATTGGTTGCTGCACGTCCCCACTCCCCGGAGCCTGTATCTGTTTTTGCGAGCACCTCTAAGTTGTCATCGAGCGCACCCATCCATGGGCCCATCTTTTCTTCCTCAGTGCCGGGTAAGAAACCAATGTCCTCACCCACGCTAACTGTTGCACGGGTCATGATAATTTCTGTGTAGCGACGATCGTCAAGTACTTGAGTGAGACCGGCGGCCAAAGCCATCAAAGTCTTTCCAGTACCTGCAGTGCCGGTGAGCGTTACAAAGTCAATATCTGGATCGGTCAGAAGGTTCATTGCAAAGTTCTGCTCTCTGTTGCGAGCAGTCACACCCCATATAGAGTTTTTGATGTGATGAAAATCTTTTAAGGTTTTGAAAACCGCAGTTTTACCTCTAATCTCTGTCACGCGTGCATAAAAATTTGGCTCACCCGGGACCTCTAAGTAAACAAACTGATTGATGTGCAAGTCGGCGACGATGGGGCCTGAGAAACGGTAGAAGGTGTGACTCCCACTTTGCCAACTCTCGATTGTCTTGTCCTGCTTTAACCAAAAATCATGTGGCAGAGCTAACGCACCTGAGTAAAGAAGATCTCCGTCATCAAGCGTTTTGTCATTCTCATAGTCCTCTGCTGCCAAGCCCAAAGCGCGTGCTTTGACGCGCATATTGATATCCTTGGATACGAGTACCACTTCACGAGGAGCCATTTTCTCAACCAAGGCACCAACAACCCCGAGAATTTGGTTATCAGCCTTACCCTGAGGTAAGCTATCTGGGAGTTTGTAGGTTAAGGGCTGAGTTTGGAACATCAACTTACCTGTCACCTCAATGTGACCAGTCGCGTCTAGTTTGAGACCTGCAGTGATATCCGCATTGTGTGCACCTGCGAGAGCGTCTAAAGAGCGTGAGGTTTGTCTTGCATTTCTTGCGACCTCGGTCATCCCTTTTTTGTGACCATCTAGTTCCTCAAGAACGATCATGGGCAAGAAGATATCATTTTCCTCAAAGCGGAATAGACACATCGGGTCGTGAAGCAAAACGTTTGTGTCTAAAACGAAGAGTTTGCTTGGACCGGTATGTTTTTTCTTGGTCTTCTTTTTGTCTGCAGCAATTGGTGCAACTGCTTTTTTTGTCGAAGCAGTTAAAGCCGAGCGGCTAGCGCTTTGGAGCACTTTAATGCTATCTGTATGGTCTTGGGTCAGTAATTCGTCATCTGGGTGAGTGACACCGCCTCCCGTCATTGCAAAATCATCTTCAACATTTGAAACAGGATGAGTGTGTTCTGATTCTTGTCCTGTGTCTTTGCGCAAATTGCTCACAATCACGGTTGAGTCATAGTTCTCCTTTGAGAGTGTAGACGCACGCTTGGTCGGGGCGGGAGGTAAGGGCATAGGTTGTTATGAGTTGAGTTTTGATTGATAAGAGGGGATCAGCAGCAACAAAAAAGCCGCAGAAGGGGCTAACCTTTGCGGCTTGATTTGAATTGCGTCGGATTGCTTTTATAAACATATCGAAAGCAATGATAACCGAACAAAATCACGAAAAATATGCAGAAATTCAAAAAAAATGAAAAATTTCATTCACATTTTTAATATTTTCGTCATATCTCCATCACAAATTACAAATTAGATAGAGTTGCCCAGGTTTCGCTTACCGTGCAAGCCGTTTCGGCTTATCAGGCAGTTACAGTTGATTTTTTTAGAGCTTTAACTGCTTTGAGAACTTCATCAACGTGACCCAGAACTTTAAGTCCGCGCCACTCTTCTTTGAGTAAGCCGTCAGCGCCAATTAAAAATGTACTGCGCTCGATACCTTTTACTTTTTTGCCGTACATGATTTTGTTTTTAACAACACCAAACATGTGGCACATTTTCTCTTCTGTATCTGCGATCAGTTCAAAAGGCAACTCTAGTTGTTCTTTGAAACTGTCATGAGACTTCATGTTGTCTCTAGAGACGCCAAAGACGATCGCTCCAGCTTTTACGAAATCTTTGTACTTATCCCTGAACTGCATCGCCTCAGTCGTACATCCTGGGGTATTGTCTTTGGGGTAGAAGTAAAGTACCAGAGTCTTACCAGTGTGGGAGTGATTGGTCACTTTCACGCCCCCTGTAGCCATCGCTTCAAATTCAGGTATAGGTTTGTTGAGAACGATCGCCATATTTCTTCAATCCGGTCAACTATCAAGAGAACAAACAATATCCAACAGATATTGCAACAACCTAGTATTTTAACTCGAAATTGGCTCCTTGGCCAAATTACTCAGAACTCGGGGGGAGTAGCAGGGCTGCGGCTACTTTTCTGCCCTCTGCGGCTAAAATGTTGTAAGTGCGGCATGCCGCGCGGGTGTCCATGGTTTCAACCCCAATTCCCTTATTTGTGAGCCTTGATAGCCACTCAGCGGGGGGGAATGTTAGGTTATTGCCACTGCCGTAGATGACCAGTTCTATGTCCATATCGGCCAGGGTATCAAAGGCCTTTTCGTCAAGTGAGCGGGGGTCTGAGAAGGACCACTGGCTGCGGTGACCCGAGGACGAAATGATTAAACTGTGGTCAAATTTCTCCCCGTTTATTGCAATCCAGCCCTCACCGTAACCAGTTACTGCTTGGGTTTGAATCTGATCGGGTTGAAGTTTCATGAATTTTCAAGCAGTTGAAGTGGTTTTTTTCTCTAAATATGTTCCAATTATAGGTTCCCCCGAATTTTTTGGGGTTGTTGTTGAATTTTGCGAACCCGAACTGACTAAAAATCTTAAAAGGTTGGTCTATGAACCCCATACTCAAATCAAATAAATTAGCCAATGTTTGTTACGACATCCGAGGCCCGGTGATGGACCGTGCTCGAGTAATGGAGGATGAGGGGCACAAAATCATCAAACTCAATATCGGTAACCTCGCTGTATTCGGATTTGACGCGCCTGAGGAGATTCAGCAAGACATGATTCGCAACTTGCCTCATGCTGCTGCTTACTCAGACAGCAAAGGTATCTTTGCAGCGCGTAAAGCGGTCATGCACTACACCCAAGAGCAGGGCATTAAAGGGGTCGTGTTAGATGATATTTATCTTGGCAACGGGGCCAGTGAGCTCATTGTCATGGCCACCAACGGATTGCTAAACGACGGAGACGAGCTCCTTATACCCTCGCCAGATTATCCACTTTGGACCGCTGCTGTGTCACTCTCCGGAGGTACTCCAGTTCATTACCACTGTGTTGAGGAGAACGGTTGGATGCCAGATCTGGACGATATCAAATCCAAAATCAATAAGAACACCAAAGGTATAGTGGTTATCAATCCCAATAACCCAACAGGTGCACTTTACTCTGATGAGCTTTTAAAGGGAATAATCCAAATCGCTCGAGAGCATCAGTTGGTTCTCTTTGCAGATGAGGTGTATGACAAAGTCTTATACGACGGTGTTAAACACACAGCGATAGCGAGTCTGTCAACCGATGTGCTGACCCTTACATTTAATTCTTTGTCCAAGAGCTACCGCTCTTGTGGGTACCGGGCTGGTTGGTTGGTGGTGTCAGGGGACAAGGAGGCTGCACGCGACTATGTTGAGGGCCTCAATATGCTTTCATCCATGCGTTTGTGCGCGAATGTGCCGGGTCAATGGGCGATACAGACTGCCCTTGGGGGCTACCAAACGATCAATGATTTAATCAAAGAGGGTGGACGCCTTCGACGTCAACGTGATATAGCCCATGAGTTGATCACCGCCATACCAGGTGTAACGTGCGTAAAGCCTAAAGCTGCTTTGTACATGTTCCCTAAACTTGACCCCAATGTGTACCCCATCAAGGATGATCAAGAATTTATTTTTCAATTGCTAAACGAGACCAAAGTACTTTTGGTTCAAGGCACTGGTTTTAACTGGAAACACCCTGACCATTTTAGAATTGTGTTTTTGCCTCATGAAGACGATCTAAGGGAAGCCATTGGGCGAATTGCAAAATTTTTACAAAACTACAGAACTAAGCACGCAAAATGAAACCTATTCAAGTTGGATTACTCGGCATTGGTACAGTTGGAAGTGGAACCTTTGAGGTCTTAAAACGCAATCAAGAAGAGATTAAACGTCGTGCAGGGCGAGGTATTGAAATTGCCATGGTTGCTGATTTAGACACCGAGCGTGCTAAAGCCATTGTGGGCTCTGAGGTCCAAGTGGTTAACGATGCCAAAGCGATCATCGTTAACCCAGAAATAGATATCGTGGTCGAGCTCATTGGTGGTTACGGCGTTGCCAAAGAGTTGGTACTCTCTGCTATTGCGGCGGGTAAACATGTCGTCACTGCCAACAAAGCGCTTATTGCAGTTCACGGAACTGAGATCTTTGCAGCGGCTCACAAAAAGGGCGTGATGATTTGTTTTGAGGCCGCTGTTGCGGGCGGCATACCCATCATCAAAGCGCTTCGAGAGGGACTCACTGCTAATCGTATTGAGTGGATTGCGGGGATCATCAACGGCACTACAAACTTTATATTGTCCGAGATGAGAGATAAAGGGCTCCCCTTTGATGTCGTTCTCAAACAAGCCCAAGAGCTTGGCTACGCAGAGGCTGATCCAACTTTTGACATTGAAGGGGTGGACGCAGCGCACAAGGCAACCATTTTGTCAGCTATTGCTTTTGGTATTCCTGTTCAATTTAATAAAGCGTATGTAGAAGGTATCTCCAAGCTTCAAGCTCAGGACATTCGTTACGCTGAGCAATTGGGTTACAGGATCAAGCTTCTTGGAATTGCCAAGCGTGTGAATACTACCTCTTCAGGGACAAAGGCGATTGATACCATTGACGGTGTTGAGCTTCGTGTGCACCCTTGCTTGGTACCCTCAAAGCGTTTGATCGCAAACGTTGAGGGCGCCATGAACGCGGTCATGATACAGGCCGACGCGGTTGGCACAACCCTTTATTACGGCAAAGGTGCGGGAAGCGAGCCTACCGCTAGCGCAGTCATTGCGGATTTGGTAGACGTAACGCGCCTCATGACCGCAGATCCGTTAAACCGCGTACCCCACCTCGCCTTCCAACCCGATTCGATGAGCGATTTGGCTATTTTGCCAATGGATAGTGTTCGCACAAGCTACTACTTAAGGTTGGTTGTCGCGGATGAGACAGGGGTGCTTGCCAAGATAACAGGTATTTTGGCTGAGACCGACATTAGTATCGACGCTGTTCTTCAAAGACCGGGTTCAGAGTCCAAACAAGAGACGGATCTTATTATTTTGACCCACACCTGTTTAGAGGCGCACATGAACAACGCATTGACGAAAATTCAATCGCTTAAATCTGTACTTGCCCCTATAGTTCGTATCCGAAAGGAAGACCTCTCTTGATGCGCTACATATCGACTCGCTCAAAGACTGAATCACGCCAGTTTTGTGAAATCTTACTAGAGGGGTTGGCCCCCGATGGTGGGCTTTATTTACCTGAGCACTATCCTCAACTTAATCTAGCAGAATTAAATAGATTAAGGGATGTGTTTGAGCAAGATGGTTATGCATACCTCGCTTTTGAGTTATTAAGCCTTTTTGTGGACGATATACCAGCCCCAGATTTGAAAGACATTTGCGTAAAAACCTACCGCGCTGAAGTTTTTGGAAGCGAATTAATTGCTCCAATAAGACATTTAGAGAATGGTCTATATATCCAAGCTCTCTCAAATGGACCCACACTTGCCTTTAAAGACATGGCTATGCAGTTACTCGGTAATTTGTTTGAGTACCAACTTGCAAGAACGGGTAGGCGTTTAAATATTTTAGGCGCAACGTCGGGGGATACGGGCAGTGCGGCTGAGTACGCAATGAGAGGCAAAAAAGGGGTTAGAGTTTTCATGACAAGCCCAGAGGGACGCATGAGTGCGTTTCAACAAGCGCAGATGTTTAGCTTGACTGATGCAAATATTTTTAACATCGCCATTGACGGCGTCTTTGATGATTGCCAAGACATCGTTAAAGCAGTATCAAGCGATCTTGCTTTTAAATCAAAATACTCGATCGGGACTGTGAACTCAATCAATTGGGCTCGCTTACTTGCTCAAGTTGTTTACTACTTTGCGGGTTATTTCCAGGTTCTTGCGCAAAACAAAATGAGCTGTGATCAAAGAATAAGTTTTACGGTCCCCAGCGGTAACTTTGGAAATATTTGCGCAGGGCACGTCGCCAAAATGATGGGGCTGCCGATTGATAAACTGGTGGTTGCAACTAACGAAAATGACGTGCTTGATGAGTTTTTTAAGACTGGTGTTTATAAGGTGAGAACCAGTGCCAATACGCACGAGACCACTAGTCCATCGATGGATATCTCAAAGGCGAGTAACTTTGAGCGGTTCGTGTTTGATATGCTGCAAAGGGACAGTGAATTAACTTACTCTTTATTTGCTGATCAAATCTCAAGCCAAGGGTACTTTGACTTAAGTAAAAATCCATTATTCAAAGATGCACACCAAAAGTTCGGTTTTGTTAGCGGAATGAGTACCCATAGGGACCGAATTGCGACGATCAAATCGGTATTCAAGGATTTTCAGCAGATGATTGATCCACACACCGCTGATGGCGTGAAGGTTGCCAAAGAGTATCTTGTCGCGGGGACTCCTATGGTGGTTCTTGAAACAGCACTACCAATTAAATTTGCATCCACAATTGTTGAGGCTTTAGGTGTTGAGCCCTCTCGTCCAAGTAAATTTGAGGGGATTGAGGATTTGCCAAAAAGAGTGAAGAACATGCCATCTGATGTTGGTTTGGTTAAGCATTTTATTGAAGAGCATTGCAATGACTGAACAAACTGAAATGAGGTTTAATCAATTCAGCTTAAATCCATTCAGCTTAAATCGATTCAACTTAAATCGATTCAACTTAAATCAAATTAGTTTTCATTAATATGAACTCCAAGTTTGTGCCCAAACCTTTGCTGGATCTAGACCACGCTTTGACTGAGCTGAAGGGCTTCGCTACGCCCCTATTAGAAACTCAGATGGTAAGCACTTTTGATGTTGATAACCGCGTCCTTCGAGAGGCGGTTGTATCAGCGTTAAATGTCCCCCCAAACGACAACAGTGCTATGGATGGTTATGCTTTGAACGCTCAAGACGCGTCAGTCCAGGGGAGTGTTCTAAAGGTCACGCAAAGAATCCCTGCGGGTAGTGTTGGCGTACCTTTATCAAGGGGTGAGGCTGCGAGAATTTTTACAGGCGCACCCATTCCAAAAGGTGCAACTGCGGTGGTGGCCCAAGAGGAGTGCGAAGCACTGCAAGGTGATATCGTTAAAGTGAATGCGTCTGTTACGAGCGGACAATGCATTAGGCTTGCGGGTGAGGACATTAAAAAGGGTGGCCTTGTCATTGAGTCGGGCTCTAGACTTAACTCAGCGAGCTTGGGTATAGCCGCTTCACTTGGCTTTAAAGAGCTTTGCGTCTCTAAATCTCCAAAAGTTGCTCTCTTCTCAACGGGAGATGAACTCGTGATGCCTGGGGACATTCCTCCAGAGCAAATGGGGGAGGGGAAGATATATAACTCTAACCGCTTCTTTCTGAAATCGCTCCTAAACCGTGCAGGCTGTGTGGTAACGGATATGGGAAATATCCCAGACGATTTAGAGCAAACCAAGCGTTGTCTAGCTCAAGCCGCTCTTGATCATGACATCATCCTTACCAGTGGTGGTGTCTCTGTGGGGGAGGAGGATCACATCAAGCCCAGCGTCATTGCGCTGGGTGTGCTGCACCAATGGGCTCTTAATATCAAACCAGGTAAGCCGTTTGCCTACGGACGTATTCACAGAGCAAATAAAAAACTCGGCGAAAACGCTTCTGATCAAACCCCCAGTAGCAACGAGAATTACGCACACTTTATTGGCTTGCCGGGTAACCCGGTCTCAAGCTACGCCACCTTCATGTTGTTGGTCCAGCCATTTTTGAGCTTTTTGCAGGGTCAAGCAAGTGTTAAGTACAGACACATTCCCATGCGAGCTAATTTTGAATGGCTCAAAGCCGATAGAAGACGAGAGTTTTTGAGGGTTCGTCAAAACGATCAGGGTACCCTTGAGCTTTTCCAAAACCAAAGCTCCGGGGTATTGACCTCTGTTGTTTGGGGGGACGGTGTTGTTGATAATCCGCCGAACACGATCATTAAATCCGGTGACTTGGTAAACTTTATTCCCTTTGATAGCTTCTTGAGGTAAGAGAAATGAATTTAAAGGTTCTTTATTTTGCTTCAATTAGGGAAACTCTTGGTCTAGCTCAAGAGAGTGTGCAAACACACACTAAAACGGTAGGGGAGCTCAGATTGGAGTTATCTCAAAGGGGCGGCCTTTATAAGGAGGCTCTATCTAGTGATAAAGTCATACGCACTGCGCTTAATCAAAACATGTGTTTTGAGAGTGAGCAGCTGATCGAGGGGGCTGAGGTGGCCTTTTTTCCACCGGTGACGGGTGGGTGATCTTGTTACTCTAAACTTGTTACTCTAAATTATTGTTCAGCCGAGCCTTATCAACTAAACCAGGAGTTCTTTTGAGCTTTACTGTAAGTATTCAACTAGAGGACTTTGATCTAACCACTGAGGTCTCCTCACTGAGGGCTGCGGACCCGGGCGTGGGTGCAGTTTGTTCATTTGTTGGAACTGTCAGAGAATTTGATGCTAAAACTGCTCAAGCTACCCAAGCTAACAGCCTTGCCCCCTCTAACGACTCAATTATCAGTTTAGAGCTTGAGCACTACCCCGGAATGACTGAGAGTTCTATTTTGAAAATGATGGAACAAGCACGGGTCCGGTTTGGCATAAACGCTGCCAGAGTGGTACACCGAATCGGAGTTTTAAAGCCGATGGATCAAATTGTTTTAGTAGCAGTGAGCGCCGCTCACCGGGGGACGAGTTTCCAGGCCTGTGAATACTTGATGGACTATTTAAAGACCCAGGCCCCGTTTTGGAAAAAAGAGCAAACCATACAAGGCCAGGCTAGGTGGGTAGACGCCAGGGTGAGTGATGACGTTGCGATGGCTAAGTGGAGCAATTAAAAATACAGTTGAAAAAATACAGTTGATTCTTTTGATCCGCGTGGGGGGATGAAATTTTGATTAACTTGATCAAATTCGTACATAACTTGCGATAAATCAAATTAATTTACAACTAGAGCTTGAAAATGTTGAGTAACTACCTCAATTGAGGTGGAGTCAAGATAAGTTTTCAGACATTGTTGAGGAATCAAATGAGAGTAGAAAAATTCACCACTAAATTTCAAGAGGCATTGAGTGATGCGCAGACCCTTGCGCTTGGCTCTGATCATGCATACATAGATCCGCCTCATTTGATTTTGGCTATGATTCAACAAGAAGACGGCTCTAAGTCACTTTTGCAACGCGCAGGTGTCAATGTGAGTGGACTTGAAAGTGCTGCTCAAGCTGCTATCAAAAAACTTCCCTCAGTTAAAGGGCAAGACCAAGTATCTGTTGGCCGCGATTTAATTGGTTTACTCCAAGGCGCTGAAAAAGAGTCCCTCAAACGAGGGGATCAATTCGTAGCAAGCGAACTTTTTTTCCTAGCCCTTGCCGACAGTAAAGGTGAGTGGGGGGATATGGCCAGAAAGCACGGACTATCCAAGGCCTCCCTTGAAGCTGCTATTACGGCGGTGAGAGGAGGCGCAACCGTTGACAACGCACAGGCCGAAGGTCAGCGCGAGTCGCTGAAAAAATATTGTCTTGATTTAACCGAACGCGCCAGAGCCGGCAAGCTCGACCCTGTGATTGGTCGTGATGATGAAATCCGCAGAGCCATTCAAGTTCTTCAAAGACGTACGAAAAATAATCCTGTCCTGATC
This sequence comes from Limnohabitans sp., assembly GCA_036834025.1. Lineage (GTDB taxonomy): Bacteria > Pseudomonadota > Gammaproteobacteria > Burkholderiales > Burkholderiaceae_C > Limnohabitans. The sequence goes on along the minus strand of DAITOS010000040.1, from coordinate 3,351 downwards.
GGTGAGCCCGGCGTGGGTAAGACCGCCATCGTAGAGGGACTTGCACAACGGATTGTTGCCGGTGAAGTGCCCGACTCCTTAAAAGGCAAGCGAGTCCTCTCGCTTGATATGGCGGCGCTCTTAGCAGGCGCTAAATTTAGAGGCGAATTTGAGGAGCGTTTGAAATCGGTCCTAAATGAACTTGCAAAAGATCACGGT
>DAITOS010000040.1:0-3143 GCA_036834025.1 Limnohabitans sp. | reverse complement strand
ACCATCGTTTTTATTGATGAACTGCACACCATGGTAGGTGCTGGTAAAGCCGAAGGCGCAATGGACGCGGGCAACATGCTCAAACCCGCTTTGGCAAGGGGCGAGTTGCACTGCGTTGGCGCAACCACACTTGATGAGTACCGCAAGTACATCGAGAAAGATGCAGCCCTAGAAAGACGCTTTCAAAAAATAATCGTGGCCGAGCCAACGGTAGAGGCAACCATTGCGATTTTGCGCGGTCTACAAGAAAAGTATGAAATCCATCACGGTGTTGAGATCACAGACCCCGCAATCGTTGCCGCTGCAGAACTCTCGAACCGATACATTACTGACCGTTTTTTACCCGACAAAGCAATCGATTTGATTGACGAGGCTGCCGCAAAAATCAAGATTGAAATCGACTCTAAGCCCGAGGAGATGGATAAACTTGACAGACGTTTAATTCAACTAAAAATTGAGCGTGAAGCGGTCAAGAAAGAAAAAGATGATGCCTCACAAAAGCGACTGGCACTCATTGAAGAGGAGATTGTGAAGCTCAGCAAGGAGGCTGCGGATTTGGAGGAGATTTGGAAGTCCGAGAAAGCCGCTGCTCAGGGCGGAGCTCAGATTAAGGAGCAAATCGATAAACTCAGATCCCAAATTGAGGAGTACACGAGAAAGGGTGACTTCAACAAAGTGGCTGAGATTCAGTACGGCAAACTCCCCGAGCTAGAGAAGCGTTATAAGGACGCAGCTGCTCACGAAAAGACAGCGGACTCCAAACCCCACGCCCACCGACTCCTCAGAACCCAAGTCGGTGCTGAGGAAATTGCAGAGGTTGTTGCAAGGGCTACGGGTATACCTGTCTCCAAGTTGATGCAAGGAGAGCGTGACAAACTCCTCAAAATGGAGGAGCACCTGCACAAACGTGTCGTCGGTCAAGAGGAGGCCATCAGCGCCGTTGCCAATGCGATTAGACGCTCAAGGGCAGGTCTTGGAGACCCCAATCGCCCAACAGGATCTTTCCTATTTCTTGGACCAACAGGTGTGGGCAAGACGGAGTTGTGCAAGGCACTGGCTGGATTTTTGTTTGACAGCGAAGATCATCTGATCCGCATGGACATGAGTGAGTTCATGGAGAAGCACTCTGTGAGTAGATTGATTGGGGCCCCTCCGGGATATGTTGGCTATGACGAGGGTGGATACCTCACCGAGGCTGTCAGAAGAAAGCCATACAGTGTGCTTTTGATGGATGAGATTGAGAAAGCTCATCCTGACGTCTTCAACGTACTTTTGCAAGTCCTGGATGACGGGCGCTTGACGGATGGACAGGGCAGAACTGTAGATTTTAAAAACACTGTCATCGTGATGACCTCTAACATCGGCTCTCCGATCATCCAAAGCATGGTAGGCCAAGACCCCCAAGAGGTTAAGGAGGCGGTGCTTGAGGAGTTAAAAACTCATTTCAGACCAGAATTTTTAAACAGGATTGATGAAACGGTCGTCTTCCACGCCTTAGATGCGACTCATATATCCAAGATTGCAGCGATTCAGTTGCAGGTGTTGGTTGAGCGGTTGCACAAAATTGATCTCACTTTGGACGTGACTCCAGGAGCGCTTGAGGAGTTGGCGAAGGTGAGTTTTGATCCAGTGTTTGGTGCGAGGCCCCTCAAGCGAGCTATACAGCAGCGCATCGAGAACCCCCTGTCCAAGCAACTTTTAGAGGGTAAGTTTGCCCCTAAAGACAAAATCACCGTGAGCGTTGACCCCATCCTCGCACCGGGGGACTTTAAGTTCACTTGCTCGGGATCGACTGCTTAGATTGGCGATTAATTTTTGCCCTTTAATTCCCCGCACTTAAGGGGAGGGGAGAAATAGTTTGAAATTTGAGGGTAGGATAGAGGGCTATGAATACCTCTAATCCTGCTCTTCAACGCCCTGAGCCACTTGTTAAAAGCGATTTTCAACTGATCTCACTTGTGGCTGTTGCTCACATGTTCAGTCATTTTGCGCAACTGGTTCTCCCCCCATTATTTCCATTTATCAAAGACAGTTTGCAGGTCAGTTATGCAGAGCTAGGTTTTTTGATGTCCATTTTCTTTGTCGTTTCCTGCGCGGTGCAAGCTTTATCTGGTTTTGCAGTGGACCGGTTTGGACCAAGACCCGTACTGTATTTAGGTTTAAGCAGTTTGGTTCTTGCCAATTGGGGTTACGCAATTAGTGATAGCTATACCCAGATGATGTTTTGCGCATTTTTAGCAGGCGTTGGTAACGGGGTATTTCATCCGGTTGATTACACCCTGCTTAATCGTTTGGTTAGTCCCGCAAGACTGGGGCATGCCTACAGCGTTCACGGTATTACAGGAAGTCTTGGCTGGGCAGTAGCGCCTGCATTGATGGTTCCAATTGCGCTCGCCTTTTCATGGCATGTGGCCCTTTTTGTTGCGGGATGCATTGGATTCGCCATTTTGGGGTTGCTACTTTTTAAACGCAGTGAACTAGAGTTACCGGTCATTGAGAAGGCAAAGGCCCCGGGTGAGCAACACATAAAGGAGGAGGGCACATTTGACTTCCTGAAAATTCCAGTCGTGTGGGTTTGTTTTTCTTTCTTTCTCTTGTACTCAGGCGCACTCAGTATCATCCAAGCCTACGCTCCTGAAGCGGTAAGGCACCTTCAATCGGTTCCCCTATCAGTGACCGCGTCATGTCTCACGCTTTATATGGTTTGTAGTGCGTTTGGAATGTTCTTGGGAGGGTTCTTAGCCTCCAACGCGCAACGCGCAGAGAAGGTGGTTGGAGTTGCATTCTTTTTCGCCGGATGTTTATCGCTAAGTTTTGTCTTTGCCGAGTTAAACGGTTGGCAGGTATTGATGATTTTTGGTTTGATGGGCTTGATCTCAGGCTCGGCAAGTCCGTCTCGAGACTTATTGGTCAAGAAGTCTGCACCTGAGAACGCAACTGGCCGTATTTACGGCGTCGTTTACTCTGGACTTGATATCGGACAAGCGTTGTCTGCGTTCATCTTTGGTGTTTTAATGGATCATCAAAACTACACCGCCGTTATTTTAGGCCTTAGCTCCTTGCAAGCGGTTCTTGTCATTGGGGCGCTTAACGTTAAACGTGCTAGAAAAGACGCAACAGCGCACACCAGTACAGTTTGAATC
>DAITOS010000039.1:13526-27735 GCA_036834025.1 Limnohabitans sp. | reverse complement strand
CAGACAATGTTCCAAGCCCGGGCTCTAAAGAGCATTGGTTCAAGGAATATAAAACCCAGTAGTCCCGCAGACACTGTGATTGTAATCCGCAGGTGCTTAAAACCCCATTACTCATTTAGAGAATTTAAGGGTTAGGCTATTTAAAGGAGTTGACCATCATCTCCGAGTGCCAGATCCAATCGGTTAAGTAAATTGTCAAGCTGTTCGTTATGTATTTCTTTGGAGCCAGAGAAAACGGGTTTGTCAGTGAGATCAAAGGCCAAATTAAGTGCTGCTAGAACTGCAATCCGATCACGAGCTTTGGTTTTACCAGCATCCCGGATCTTACACATTGCTTCATCAACCTTTTGGACGGCTTGGTTTAATCTGTCTTCTCCACCCTCAGGGCAACCCAACAGGTAGCCTTGACCCATAATTTGGACTTCTATTTGTTTCATTTTTTAACTTTGGACAGTGCCTCAGAAGGAAGCCTCTCGAGAAGAGATTCAACTCTAATTTTGGCAGTATTGAGGCGAGACTTCATGGAATCGCGCTCTTGTTCTAATTGAGCTACCTGCTCCTCCAGGAGTAGATTCGTACGTTTTAACTCCTCATGTCTGAGCAAAAGTCGTTCAACGCGTTCAAATATATTTTCCAACAAAGGATTTTGTGCCATACAGGTATTTTATGCTGAATGTGAGGAGTCTTTAAGGGACCCAAAACAGTTGTCTGACAGTGTAGCAAAATCTTTTGGGGCACTTTACAAGACTTAGAATGGTGTTTTAATTAAAAAGTTGGTTAAGAATTCCAATTATTTTTACAAAATTGCTATCTAAAAACATAATTTAGGGTGTCAAAATGGGAAAAAAGTTCTCCAGTGATCATGTTTGGATTGAAGTAGAAAATGGAGTCACAAGGGTTGGAATCACTGAGCACGCGCAGGACGCTTTGGGAGATGTCGTCTTTGTTCAATTGCCAAAAATTGGAGAGGAATTTGCAAAAAGCGGTGTCCTAGCCGTTATTGAATCTGTTAAGGCTGCTGCAGATGTGCTGATCCCCGCTGGTGCACGAGTCATTAAATTAAACGATCAACTCAAAGATAATCCAGCCCTCGTTAACTCTGACCCCTTGGGCTTAGGTTGGCTGGTAGAGGTTGAATTGATAACCCCCAACGAACTTGATTCGCTTATGGGAAGTGTTGAATATTTGAATTTTTGTAAGAAAAATTAGAGCATTTAGCCAGATTATCAAGTATCTAAAATGGCTTGACCCAGTCTGTTTATGCCGTCCCTGATCTTGAGCTCATCTGCTGTCGCAAAGCTAAGTCTCAAAGTTTTGGAGTCTGCCTTATCGGCGTAAAAAGGTGCGCCTGGAACAAACGCTACTTTATGTTCAATTGCTTTTTGTGCAAAGCTAGTACCTGTAAGGCTTGAGTTTTTGTGAGTGGTGCCGTCTGGATTTAGCCCCGTCAATTTAGCCCAAAAGAAGAGACCACCCAACGGTTCATCAAACTTCAAAGATGAGCCCATTTCAGCTTTTAAACACTCACCCATCACCTTGGCTCTTTGAGCATAAACTGAGCGAACATTATTTAGGGTGCCTGGCATTCTGCCAGACCTCAGATAGAAAGCAGCTGTTGCCTGGGCAAAAGTAGAGGTGTGCGCGTCTCCGAATTGTTTGCACATGGTGGCTCTAGATAAAAAGTCTGCTTGTCCAACCACCCAGCCCAGCCTTAGACCAGGACTCAAAACCTTGCTAAGAGATCCACAGTAAATCAACCAATCTCTTGAGCCTGGGACCTGTTGGCTTAAGGCCAAGAGGCTGTTGGGTGGGGGCTCAGGGGTAAAGTAAAGATCTGAATAGGGATCGTCTTCTACGATAACTGTCTTGTATTTCACGCAGAGCTCGAGAATTTTTAGTCTTCTTTGCAGTGTTGTGAGCGCTCCACTGGGGTTGCCAAAAGAGGGAACCAAGTAAATGACTTTGGGTCGGTGCTTAACAATCATTTCCTCAAGTGCCTCTACCAATACCCCGTCTTTATCGATGGGTACGCCCATGACTGTGGGGCCATAAAGTCTAAAGCATTGAATTGTTGCTAAAAAGGTTGGAGCCTCAACCAGCACCACGTCACCTGGCTCAAGTAGTGTCTTGCCAACCAGATCTAGAGCTTGTTGGCTACCGGTTGTGATGATCATTTGGTGAGGGTCAACGTTGGTTATTCCCTTTGTTGACATGAAATGACTGAGTTGTTCTCTAAGAGGGTCGTAGCCCTCAGTTGCGCCGTACTGAAGGCTTGGGCCTGGTTGCTCGGTTAATGCCTGAGCACTGGCCTCTTTAATGCCCTCCAAATCAAACATTGCACTGTCAGGAAAGCCCCCTGCAAAACTGATAATTCCGGGTTTTCCGAGGAGCTTAAATAGTTCCCGAATGGCGGAGGTCTCTACGTTGTCAAGTCTTTTAGAAAATTGCATGTCAAAATCACCAAAAATTCAAATAATCTTAAAAAATGAAAAAAGAAAATATTCACTTGTTTTTTGAAACTCTGCGGGTAGTCAATCCCAGCCCATCTACAGAGTTAGAGTATACGAGCGTGTTTGAGCTTTTGTGCGCGGTGCTCCTAAGTGCCCAGGCTACAGATGTAGGCGTCAACAAGGCTACAAGGGTGTTGTTTAAAGTAGCTAATACCCCCAAAGGGATTTTAGAGTTGGGAATCAGCGGATTAGAGCAACACATCAAAACCATTGGACTTTATAAAAGCAAAGCCAAGCACTTGATGCAGACTTGTCAGATTTTAGTTGACCGCCATGACAGTCAGGTACCCAAAAGCAGAGAGGAGTTAGAAGCGTTACCTGGAGTAGGACGTAAAACGGCTAATGTTGTTTTGAATGTTGCATTTTCTCAGCCAACTATGGCGGTTGATACTCATATCTTTCGGGTGAGCAACAGAACGGGTCTTGCTCCAGGTAAAACTCCTTTAGATGTTGAGTTAAAGTTACTTAAAAGAGTGCCCAGTGAATTTTTACTAGATGCTCACAATTGGTTAATACTTTTGGGGCGCTATATCTGCAAAGCCAGAACGCCAGAGTGCTATAAATGCTCGGTAGCAAGTTACTGTAGTTTTAAGAAAAAAACCATTGCGAAATAACTTACAAATTCACGAAACAACGCTTGCGGACTGAATTTAAAAACAGTCAAATTGCTTTTCTCAGGTATTTACCATTACTGAATGTTTGAAAACACAGTTGAATTGCGATAATCTGCTTTGGACTTAGTTTCTTTGAGATTAGGCTTTTATTTTATTTTTTAAAATCGTCTAACAAAAAATGAGTGGAGTTTTAAAACCATGGCGTATTCTTTAGACCTATCAGGCAGGGTGGCATTGATTACTGGCGCTTCAAGCGGTCTAGGTAAACAATTTGCAAAGACCCTTTCGCATGCAGGAGCTGCGGTCATACTGGCTGGTAGACGCATTGAACTGCTAAAGGATTTGAGGGCTGAAATCGAAGCCGAAGGCGGAGATGCGCATGTGAGCCTACTTGATGTAACAGATTTGGATAGCATTAAATCTGCCGTTGCCCATGCAGAAACTGAGGTGGGACCCATTGACATTCTTGTCAACAACTCTGGTGTTAGCTCCACACAACGATTGCAAGAAGTCGGTGAATCCAATTTTGATGATATCTTTGATACCAATGTTAAGGGCGCTTTTTTTGTTGCTCAAGAAGTTGGCAAAAGAATGCTTGCTCGAGCCAAGGGCCTTACCCCCCATGCGCATGCGGGGGGACGAATCATTAATATTGCGTCCACTGCAGGTCTAAAAGTGCTACCTCAAATTGGTGTGTACTGTATGAGTAAAGCCGCAGTCATACAGATGACCAAAGCTATGGCGCTTGAGTGGGGAAAGTTCGGTATCAATGTGAACGCTATTTGTCCAGGCTACATTGATACTGAAATCAATCATCATCACTGGGAAACTGAGCAGGGTAAAAAGCTAATTCAGATGTTACCTCGCAAGCGAATTGGTGAGCCCAAAGATTTAGACGCTTTATTAGTCATGTTGGCAAGCTCTGAGGGACACTTTATCAACGGTGCCATAATTGCAGCCGATGATGGATTTTGTATTTAAATGCAGTTAAGTTTTAATCCATGAGAATATCGCTACCCGAGGAAAAAATATTGGTCTACGAGATGGAGATTCCAGTTCGTTGGGGAGATATGGACGCGATGGGGCATGTGAACAATACCGTGTACTTTAGGTTTTTGGAGAGTATCCGTATCGAGTGGCTGACGCATTTAGGCTATCCCCCCAACCCAAGCGGTAAAGGCCCAGTTCTTGTTAATGCGTTTTGCAATTTTTACAGGCAATTTGAATACCCTGACATCGTTATCGGAAAAATGTACGTAAGTGACCCCCAAAGAGCAACATTTGAGACATGGTGCACGATGGAGTCAAAGTCTGAGCCTGGGGTTGTTCACGCAGAAGGCGGAGCAACGACAATGTGGGTTGATTTCACTGTTAAAAAATCAACTGAATTGCCTGTCGATTTACGTAGGTTAATTCAAGGGAAAAAATAGCAATAGATCCTATCCCCCTTCCTCTCCTAGGATTAACACTCCCAAAGGCAATTCCCTTTTTGGTTAGAATGACCGTCTCAAAAAAATTTTTTTGGGCGACTTGAGAATTCATACAATGACGACGCACAAATAACAGTAACTTTAAATAGTAACTTTAATTTTTAGTCGTTATTCTTAATAGTTTGTACCAGGAGCTTTGAACTTGAATAAGATTTTCCCCAGTGCTGAAGATGCTCTTAATGGAGTGGCTGTAGACGGCATGCTCATTGCAGTAGGTGGTTTTGGACTATGCGGTATTCCAGAGGCTTTGATCGAGGCGCTAAAAAAATCGGGCGTTAAAAATCTAACAGCCATATCCAACAACGCTGGTGTTGACGGATTCGGATTGGGTAAGTTATTGGACACACGTCAGATTAAAAAAATGATTGCCTCTTATGTGGGCGAGAACAAGGAGTTTGAGCGTCAGTACCTTGCGGGGGAGTTGGAGCTTGAATTTACACCCCAAGGCACATTGGCAGAAAAGCTAAGAGCCGGTGGCGCTGGTATTCCTGCGTTTTTCACAAAGACCGGAGTTGGCACAATGGTGGCTGAAGGCAAGGAGCTTCGAACATTTGATGGAGAGACTTACGTCATGGAGCGATCTTTGGTACCTGAGCTCTCATTGGTTAAAGCGTTTAGGGCTGATCATTCAGGCAACTTGCAGTTTAGATACACAGCAAGAAACTTTAACCCCGCGGTTGCAATGGCAGGAAAAATGTGTATCGTAGAAGTTGAAGAGATTGTGCAGACGGGTGAGATGCATCCTGACCAAATCCACTTACCAGGAATTTATGTTCATAGAATCGTTTTGAACGCAAATCCTGAGAAAAGAATTGAGAAACGAACAATAACTGAGAAAGCTGGAGTCTGATATGCCTTGGAGTCAAGATCAAATGGCAGCGCGCGCTGCACATGAATTAGAAGACGGTTTTTACGTTAATCTTGGAATTGGAATCCCTACATTGGTCGCAAATCACGTTCCATCAAACATAGAGGTTTGGTTGCAATCTGAGAACGGGATGATGGGAATTGGAGCATTTCCAACAGAGGAGAACGTTGACGCTGATTTGATTAATGCAGGTAAACAAACAGTGACAACAATAAAAGGATCTTCAATTTTTGGTAGCCACGAAAGTTTTGCAATGATCAGGGGTGGAAAAATCAATCTCTCGATTTTGGGTGCGATGCAGGTCAGTGAAAAAGGCGATTTAGCCAATTGGATGATCCCTGGAAAGATGGTCAAGGGTATGGGCGGTGCAATGGATTTGGTTGCTGGTGTAAAAAAAGTGATTGTCTTGATGGAGCACGTTGCCAGGAAAAAAGACGGCACGGAAGATTTAAAAATACTCCCCAGTTGCACTCTGCCTTTAACCGGGGTTGGCGTTGTTGACAAAATAATCACTGATTTGGCGGTGATGGATGTCACCCCAAATGGGCTTAAAGTGATTGAATTGGCGCCTGGCGTTACTAAAGAATTCATTCAAAGCAAAACTGGCGTAACACTCCATTATTAGTACTTGCGCTGTCTTTGGGTAATCCTTTTGCGGAATTATTTACAAGTAATCCGCACAACTAAAACTATAATACACACAGATTTCCAACGCAATCAAGTTCTTGATTTCTTGGTCAATGGAGCTCTGTACATCTAGACTAGGTTCTTTCACTAGTTTTAATCGGCTCTTGCACAACTAAAAACAACTGCACACCCATGAGCACACCAAAATTTAGCGTTGCTGATATCCGCAAAACTTTCCTGGATTTCTTTGTATCTAAGGGACATACCGTAGTTTCTTCCAGTCCACTTGTTCCTGGAAATGATCCTACATTGATGTTCACTAACTCAGGGATGGTTCAATTTAAAGATGTTTTTCTCGGTACAGACAAGCGTTCATATGTAAGAGCAACCTCAGTTCAAGCCTGTCTTAGAGCTGGGGGGAAGCACAATGATTTGGAGAACGTTGGCTACACGGCGAGACATCACACATTCTTTGAAATGCTTGGGAATTGGAGTTTCGGGGACTACTTTAAGCGAGACAGTTTGAAGTGGGCATGGGAGTTGTTAACTGAGGTTTATAAATTACCTCCCGAAAAGCTTTGGGCGACAGTTTATTTTGAAGATCAGGAGGCCTACGATATCTGGACAAAGGAGATAGGCCTTCCTGCAGAGCGAGTGGTTCGAATTGGGGACAACAAGGGCGCGAGATATGCTTCGGATAACTTTTGGATGATGGCGGACACTGGACCTTGTGGCCCGTGTTCTGAGATTTTTTATGATCACGGCCCTGAGGTTGCAGGCGGCCCCCCCGGAAGTCCAGAGCAAGACGGGGACCGTTTTATTGAAATTTGGAACAACGTTTTCATGCAGTTCGATATGCAGGCTGATGGATCAGTTAAAAATCTACCTGCCCCTTGTGTTGATACGGGAATGGGTCTAGAGCGATTAGCCGCGATTTTGCAAGGTGTACATAGCAACTATGAAATCGATTTATTTGATCAATTAATCAAAGCCAGTGCTCGCGAAACTGGTTGTACCGATCTTCATAATAACTCTTTAAAAGTAATTGCGGACCATATCCGTGCAACTGCTTTCCTGGTTTGTGACGGTGTATCTCCAAGTAATGAAGGTAGGGGATATGTTCAAAGGCGAATCGTCCGCCGTGCCATAAGGCATGGCTACAAGCTCGGACAAAAGAGCCCATTCTTTCACAAATTAGTACCTGACCTTGTGAATTTGATGGGCGAAGCTTATCCTTTGCTTCAAGCAAATAAAGAGCGTGTCATGCAGGTTTTAAGAGCGGAGGAGGAGCGCTTTTACGAAACACTTGAAATCGGTATGCAGATACTTGATCAAGCACTTGTGGGTAACAACAAAATTCTTGCTGGTGATGTTGCCTTTAAACTTCATGATACTTACGGCTTCCCTCTGGATTTAACCAATGACGTTTGCAGAGAACGTAGCGTAACAGTAGATGAGGCCGGATTTAATGCAGCAATGGAGCGTCAGAAATCTCAGGCAAGAGCTGCTGGCAAATTCAGAATGGACAAAGCCCTGGAGTACTCCGGCGCGTCAAATAAATTCCTGGGTTATGAAGAGTCAAAGTGCAGTGCACAAGTCCTTGCAATTTATGTCGATGGATTGGCAACGCCTAAACTTATGCAAGGAGAAATCGGCGTAGTCATCTTAGACCAAACCCCTTTTTATGCAGAAAGCGGTGGACAAGCGGGCGATGTGGGACAGATTTCTACTGGTCTCTCTGAATTTACAGTTACCGACACCTCCAAGATTAAAGCTGATGTTTATGGCCACCACGGTATACAAAAGATAGGCGAATTAAAAATTGGCGACAAGGTCAATGCAGTTATTGATCTCGAAGTTCGCACTGCAACCATGAGACACCACTCCGTCACACATTTGATGCACAAGGCATTGAGGGAAGTATTGGGTGATCATGTTCAGCAAAAGGGCAGTCTTGTGAATGCTGAGCGTACGCGTTTTGACTTTGCACACAACGCGCCTCTCACTGATTCACAGATCAAAGACATTGAGACTATTGTGAACCAAGAAATTTTCCACAATTCACTGAACAGCTCTAAGATCATGGATATAGAGTCCGCAAAGAAGACGGGCGCGATGATGCTCTTTGGTGAGAAATATGGGGATACGGTAAGAGTACTTGAGATCGGTACATCCCGGGAGCTGTGCGGTGGAACTCACGTCACACGAACAGGAGATATTGGTCTCTTTAAAGTGATTGCAGAGAGCGGCGTTGCCTCTGGTGTTCGTCGAATAGAGGCGATTGCAGGGACGCAGGTGCTTGAGCATCTTCAGCATTTGGAGACAACCCTTGAATCTGCGGCTAGTACGCTTAAAGCACCAATGGGTGAGATCAATGTAAAGATTGCGCAAATCTTAGAGCAAACGAAAAGTTTAGAAAAAGAGTTAGATTCATTAAAAGCAAAGCTTGCTAGCTCCCAGGGTAACGATTTGTTAAGTACTGCAGTCTCAGTTGGTGATGTGAAGGTACTTAGCGCAACCTTGCCGGGTGCGGACGCTAAGATACTTCGTGAGACTTTAGACCAACTCAGGAATAAGCTTAAATCATGCGTTGTCGTATTGGGCAGTGCTCAAGGGGAGAAGGTACAACTTGCGGCTGGGGTGAGCTCAGACCTGACTTCTAAAGTCAAAGCGGGTGAGCTGGTTAACTTTGTAGCGCTACAAGTCGGCGGTAAAGGGGGAGGGAAGGCGGATATGGCGATGGCGGGTGGAACTCAACCAGAAAATTTAGAGGCCGCACTCTCCTCTGTCAGGAGTCAAGTTGAAAAACTACTTGGTTGAAGTGTTGGGCGACTTCAATGATTAAGTTTTTGTATTCAGTTTTTCTTAAATACCAAATCCCAAACGCCGTGTCCCAGTTTTAAGCCTCGGTTTTCAAATTTTGTTAGAGGTCTGTACTCGGGCTTTATTGCATAACCGCTAGACTCTGTAGATGTGTTTGAGAGTGTTTTCTCATTCGACAAGACCTCTAACATTTGAACTGCATACGCCTCCCAGTCTGTTGCGCAGTGGATATAGCCTCCCACTTTTAATTTGGGAACAATTGATTTGATGAATTCAGATTGAACCAACCGCCTCTTGTTGTGTTTTTTCTTGTGCCAAGGATCTGGGAAAAAGATATGAATCCCATCAAGACAAAGATGTTGAATCATGTGCTCTAAGACTTCAACTGCATCGTGTTGAATAATACGGATGTTTTTTATATCGTTTTCACCAATTCTTTTAAGCAGTGCTCCAACTCCAGGGTCGTGGACCTCGCAACAAATGAAATTTGTATTTGAGAGGGTCTGCGCTATTGATGCAGTTGCCTCCCCCATCCCAAAACCTATCTCAAAGACAAGAGGCGTTTCATTTGAGTGCTCTGGGAAAATAGCTGAGATGTTTAAGGCTTGAGGGGCATACTCAATCACGTAGGCTCCCCCAATTTCTTGTCGCGCCTTGAGTTGCCCTGTCGTCACACGCCCAGAGCGTTTAACAAAACTACGGATTGACCTGGGGTGCGGTGTATCTAAAAGATTGCTCATTGATTGCAAATCGTCTATTTTACGACTTGTCTAATTTGGGGATAGAGGCCAACTTATCAAATGCTTTTGGGGGAGATGATGTAATTTAAACTGTGGCGATTCGAAGAGCTAGTGATAGTCCACTTATAAAAGCGTCCTCTACTCGGTGACCAATATGCCAGTCACCACATGTGCCGACACGAGCATCCTCAGTCCATAAATAGGGTTGACCAAGAGGGGTCAAGGTCTTTGCATATCGCCATCTGTGAACCACACTGTGAGTTGGCTCAACCCTTATCCCAGTTAGCTCTGCAAAGGCCTTTATCAACTTTGCCTTTACTCTGGTGGGATCATCCTCTAAATGCTCCTTGGACCACTCAGGCCCCGCTTGAACAGTCCATCTTTCAATATGACCTTTACCTGGCTTTGAAGACTCTCTAGCCAACCATGATATACGGTGGTGAGTGCTCTTAGCGGCGTTCCACTGCGGCCCAATGTGAGGGATCCCTGGCTGACTGGCCTGTGGGTAGCCAACCATCAAAGTCCAACAAGGGGCAGTGACCACTAAATCGATTTGATGTTTGATGGCTTGAAGGCTTGAGACCCAATCGGGATGAATTAATTTTTGAAGCATTGAGTGCTCTATTAAAGCACGACACTGAGGGTTAGGGATAGCAAAAACGATGCTATCAAATCCAGGGATCGCAACAATCTTCTCACCCGTTTGAACATGAAGCGTCCAGGTCATCGACTTTGCACTGTTTGGATTCGCATCTGAGTGCACTGACTCCAGTTGTAGCACTTGAGAGTTATAGTGAACCAAGCCTTGATCCTCTAAAGGTTTGATCCAGTGGTGCACGAGTGAGTTCATTCCGGGGACGGCTACAAAGTGTTTTTCTCTTGCTGGAAGAGGTGCTTCGATGACTCGACCCAGCTCATCTAAAACTCTAACAGCGTTCGTGCTCCAGGGCCTGCAGATCTCAGATGTGCCGGGCACTTCGTTGATTGCCAGCTCAAATCTTGGATCCCTAATGGTGAAATATTGAACGCCGTGATCAAAACTCCCACATGAGGATTCTCGAGTTGCCATGCGCCCGCCAGCACTTCGGCTTTTCTCAAAGATTTGAACTGCAAACCCCGCCTTTTCAAGCGTTCTTGCTGCGCTAACGCCGGCCATTCCTGCGCCAATGATTGCTATATTTTTCATAGGTCTAATTTACACCTTTTATGTGTTTTCGCAAAGGGTGACAAAGCAAAGATTTGCGAGTTAGTTCATTATTCAATTGTTCCAACCACCACTGCATAGCTTTGCCCAAAGGTTGCTTGCGCACCTTGCTTGGGGAGGACTGCACTCTCCAAGCATAATTAAATTGAGCAGGTTGAAGATGACGTTCTACTTTGCACGCTACAAGTCTACCCGTTTCAAGGTATGGACGGACGACGGGTTCGGGTAAAAATCCAGCTCCAAATCCCCTAATTTGCACTTCAATTTTAGTTTGTAAAGAAGGTACTGTAAAAACATCTTGACCGCTCAAGAGGTTAAAGCTTTGGGCCGGGGCGCTTTGCGCTGTGTCAGCAATTGCAACGGCTCTGTGCTTCTTTATCAGATCATCAGATAAAACCCCCTTTATAGAAGCCAAAGGGTGGTGTGGTGCGACTGCAAATACAAAGTCAACCTGCCCCAGAGGGAGAATTTGAATATGAGTGTCGACGCCCTTGTAACCAATTACACCGAGTGCCAGATCTGCCCGACCTTGAGTCAAGGCCTCTAAGGTACCGTTAAGAGTCTCCTCCTTTAATTTAAGCTTGGTAGGGGGTGAATGAGATAGAAACTCCTCGCATAGCTCCAGTATGGTGAGACGATCAATAATGCTATCAACCGCTATCGTAAATTCACTCTCCCATCCAGTTGCAATACGTTTGACCCTATTGGCTACAGCATCAATATCATCTAATATCCTGGCACCCTCTTTTAGTAACTCTGCTCCAGCACCCGTTAATTGGGCCTGTCTTGAATTCCTATCAAATAGCAGCACGTCAAGTGCCTCCTCTATTTGCCTTACTCTGTAGGTGAGCGCGCTTGGCACCAAACCCAGTTCCCTCGCTGCAGATGCGAAGCTACCCATTTCACCTACCGTTTTCAGCATGTAAAGGGCCTCTGGCGTAAGAACATCCCTGGAATTATTCATTTTAAAGGCTCTAATCATTCAAATAATTTGAATGATGCCATCAAATCAGTTGGATGAAAAGGGGGGGGAGCCCAAACTAAACTTTAGTTTCATCTATTGTGATGAAAATCCTTCAAGGAAGCCAAAAATGATACATCTCAGAAAGTCTGAGTCAAGGGGACACGCCGATCACGGCTGGCTGTTGTCTAAGCATAGCTTTTCATTTGCCAGTTATTACGATCCAAACTTTATGGGTTGGGGAAACTTGCGGGTCATCAACGAGGATCAAATACTACCAGGTAAAGGCTTTGGAACTCACGGCCACAGAGATATGGAGATTATCAGTTACGTTTTGTCTGGAGAGTTAGCGCACAAAGATGACATGGGAAATGTCAAGGGAATACCTCCAGGAGACATACAAAGGATGAGTGCAGGTACGGGAGTCATGCACAGCGAGTTTAATCATGCGCCAAACAGCACAACTCATTTTTTTCAGATTTGGATTCAGCCCAATGTGGTTGGAATACCTCCAAGCTATGAGCAGAAGACGGTCTCTAAACAGTCTAAAGTCGGTCAACTTGAGTTGATCGCAGGTCCCCAAGGTGGGGCAAATGCAGTCAAAGTGCACGCTGATGCCAATATGTATGTTGGCGAATTCAAATCAGGACAAAATGCGCAACTCAATATTGATCCCAAGAGAAAAGCGTATGTTCACCTGATCAAAGGTGAACTCAGCGTAAATGGTTTTAATTTGAATTCAGGGGACGCGTTGCTTTTGGAGCAAGAGAGTCAAATATCAATCGATCATGCACAAGATGCAGAGGTTCTTGTATTTGATTTAAGCGCCTAGTTTTTTTAATTGGTAATTTGTTTGTTTTATTAAAGGAGTATTTAAATGGCTAAAGTAGTTGTTGTTTATCATTCAGGATACGGACATACTGAGCGTATGGCTGACTTTGTTGCGCAAGGGGCTGGGGCCCAAAAAATCGCTATCGATGCAGAAGGCAACGTAACTGAGCAAGACTGGGTTGCCATTAACGCAGCTGATGCCATCATCTTTGGCTCACCAACCTATATGGGTATGGCCTCTTGGCAATTCAAAAAATTTGCTGATGCGTCCTCTAAACAATGGTTCTCAAGCGCTTGGAAAAACAAAGTCGCGGGAGGGTTCACTATCTCTGCAAGTCCAAGCGGCGATAAGCTCTCCACCATTCAATATTTTATGACTCTTGCCATGCAACAAGCCATGATATGGGTTGGGCAACCCAGTATGAATGATGGCAATATCAATCGTCTTGGCTCAAATTCGGGAGCGATGGCTCAGGTTGGCCCAACAAGTCCTGCCTCTGAAATCCCACAGGGAGATTTGGACACTGCTAAGGCTTACGGGGCTCGAATCGCAGAAATCGCAGCAAAATTAGCGGGTTAATTAAAAACTGTCATAACCTAGGGCATGACTTAGTTTATAGATTAAGTTAACACTTAAGTTAAGACTAATTTTGGGTGAGCTACAAAAGGCTCACCCTATTTTTTTTGCTAAAAAAAGATTAAACTTGAACACCTCAGAGCTTAGCAATTATTATTTGCTCTGAATCTAAAATCCGGAAAAAAATGAACTTTAATTCTGATGAGCTTTTACATGCAGCTGTTCTAAGAGAGATGGAGCGAGGGGAGAGACGAGACGGCCTTTGGGCTCAAGCCCTGTCAGCATCACAAATGGACAAGAACAAAGCAACTGCGAAATACATTGAACTGCGTGTTCAATCAATGAAAGACGATATGAAAAAATTCATCAAGGGAAATATTAAAATTTAAGCCGAGTAACCATCAACTATGATCAAGTTGCCAGTTGAATTATTTTTACGGTGATGAACAATGGATTGATAGTCATCGCTGTTGTACCAAGTCTCAGCTATTTCCCTGCTTGGAAACTCCAGCACCACATTGCGGCCCTGCAGACCTTCTCCCTCGATTTGAGTCACGTTGCCCCCGCGAACTAAGTAAGTTCCACCAAAGTCTGCAATAGTCTTGGGCACTAATTTTTGATAGTGTGCATATCCCTCTGGGTTCGTTACAGTAATTTGTCCGATTATGTATGCCTTTGTCATGTCTTCTCCAGATCGTTAGCTGAGATTTTTCACATCGTCTTGTATGTATCTGAGTTTAATTCAGTTCAAAAAAAAGCCTACTGAATTTCAATCAGCAGGCTTTAAATGTGAGGGATTGAAGCCTTATTTCTTCAGTGGTTTACCACCACTCTTTAAGCACTCTTCCATGGAATTGAAAGGAGTAAAGTTTTTTGTTTGCTTGTAGCTTGGGCTGGTTTTGTCGTGGCAAATGCTACTCGCGGTAGCTTTTTTGACAGCTGGATCAGCACTTGCTGCAGGGGC
>DAITOS010000039.1:0-13426 GCA_036834025.1 Limnohabitans sp. | reverse complement strand
GGCGCAGTAGCCGCAGGTGTTGCCGGCGCACCAGCCATTGTCGGTGCTGCAGCTGGCTTGGGAGCGGGGGCAGGATCAGCCGCAAAGGCCTCAAAAGCAAATGAACTTAAACAAACTAAAACTGAATAAATTGCAATTTTTGTCTTCATTGAAAAACTCCTTGATTAAATAAAAAAACAACTAACAAACTCTTTTACCAACGAAACTCGTTTACCAACGTTTATGCCAACCTCGCTCTGGATGACGCCATCCCCAACCATATCTTGGATGATATTCCCAAACCCATCCCACTCCAGGTGCAGGATAGAAAGGTGAGACGTACACCACACCTGGTAAAACCACGGGGGGTAAGGGTTGCACTACTGCTGGTAGGGGAGGTGAGGGAGGGGGACTCACAATTTGCTCAGCTAAAGTCGGCGCTTGTTGGATTGGACTGATTGTTGGGATGGGCTGTGTCCCGGACTGAACTTGAAGCGGTACCTGTGGATAGTTTTGGGTGGGAGCAGGCAATTGAATCACCTGCTGAGCAAAGACACAAGAACCAACCAAAGTGCTAAAAAGTAAGCCAATACAGCAAATAGAAAAACAAAAAATATTGATGATCTTAAACTTGGCTTTCATCACTTGGGTGAATCAGAGTTTTAACTCACCATGTCTAAAGGGAATCCAATTTTTGTGATCGGGTCTGTATTGCAAGCCGTAAGGATTATTAAAAAACACTTTTAATAAGGGACTTCCACCTTCTTTTGCAGTTTTATCAGCATCAACTATTCCAGTGGGTAGAAAAACCTTCTCATAAATTTCTTGTGTGCTGGGTTCTTGACCAAGAGTTTGTGTATAAGCCTGAGCTTGTTCGGCAATTTTCCAAGCCTCATCCACCATGTCAATATAACGAACTTGTGCTGTTTCTGTCATAACCCTAAATCTCCGCTAAAGATAAATGTGAGCAAATTACTCAAAAATAATACCATAACACTTTAAAACAAGTAATTGGCTTTTTAAAATTACCCATCACAGTCTAAAGTTCACCTAATAAAAGATACTCCATCAGGGCTTTTTGAGCGTGCAACCTATTTTCTGCCTCATCCCAAACGACGGACTGTGGGCCATCTATTACTTCTGCCTGAACTTCCTCTCCCCTGTGTGCAGGCAGGCAATGCATGAATAAAGCGTCCGGATTTGCATGCGACATCATTTCAGTGTCTACGCACCAATCATTAAAAGCAACACGTCTGGCCTCATTCTCAGCTTCATAGCCCATACTGGTCCAAACATCGGTGGTAACCAAGTCAGCCCCTTGGCAAGCTTTTTTAGGGTCATTAAAAACTTTAAAGCTATTACTGGTTTTTAGTCCTGCAACCGCATGGTCCACTTCATATCCCAATGGTGTACTAATGTGAACCGTAAAACCCAGTAAATCAGCTGCCTGCAGCCAAGTATTGGCCATGTTGTTTCCATCGCCAACCCAGGCCACAACCTTACCTTTCAAACAGGCCAACGGATTTTTGGGGTCCCCCCTGTGCTCAATGTAAGTGAAAATATCGGCTAATATTTGGCAGGGATGGAACTCGTTCGTAAGGCCGTTGATAACCGGAACCCGAGAGTGTGCAGCAAAGTTATTTATTTTTTCTTGACCATAAGTTCTGATCATCACTAAATCGACCATGCGACTGATCACCCGAGCGCTGTCCTCAATAGGCTCTGCTCGCCCGAGTTGACTGTCTCCTGTCGTTAAATGTACGACAGACCCTCCCAGTTGATACATTCCCGCCTCAAAGCTTACCCTAGTTCGGGTCGAGGCCTTCTCAAATATCATGGCTAAAGTTCTATCAACCAAGGGTTGATGTTTTTCGTATGATTTGAATTTTTGTTTGATCAAGGCAGTGCGCTTGAATAAATATTCATACTCCTCTTGGGTGAGGTCAGAAAATTGAAGGAAGTGTTTCACACGCTAACCTTTTGCAAATCAGTTTCTTTTGCACTTGCTTTTAATTCGGACTCTTTTTCAATCAGAAATGATTTAATGATGGGAACTAAAATGGAGATGACTTCGTTTGCTTCCTCTTTGTTCATAATGAGGGGAGGAACCAAGCGAATGACTGAGTCTGCGGTGACACTTAAAAGCAAACCAGCTTCTAAAGCTCTGCCCATAATGACAGAGCAGGGGAATTCAAGTTCGATACCAATCATCAAACCAAAGCCCCGAATCTCCTTAACCCCCCTGAGATCTTTAAGTTCTTTGGTTAACTCTTCTTTGAAATGATTACCTAAAATCTCAGCATTTTGCAGTAATGAGTCTTCCTCAATAATGCGAATGGTCTCTACACCGGCCCGCATCGCCAATGGGTTACCACCAAAGGTAGTCCCGTGATTTCCGGGCTCGAAAATATGAGCTGCTTTTGGCCCAGCCACTACGGCACCAATCGGCACACCTGAACCTAGTCCCTTTGCCAATGGCATCACATCAGGTTTAATTCCCGCCCATTGATGTGCAAACCATTTGCCCGTTCTACCCATCCCGCACTGCACTTCATCAATCATTAGAAGCCAGTCTTTTTGATCGCAAAGTTCCCTGACCTCTCTAAGGTATTGCGTACTCATTGGGTTGATTCCACCCTCACCTTGGATGGTTTCAAAAAAAACGGCGGCTACATTTGGGTTATTGTGCGTTGCAGATTTAAGTGCATCAATGTCATTTACAGGGACTCTTATGAAGCCTCCAAGTAAGGGCTCAAAACCCTTTTGAATTTTCTCATTTCCCGTTGCACTAAGTGTTGCAATGGATCTGCCGTGAAAGGCTTTCTCGTAGACTACTATTTGGGGGGTGCTGATGCCTTTGAGATGACCGAATTTACGCGCCAACTTAATTGCAGCCTCGTTTGCTTCCAGTCCTGTGGAGCAAAAGAAAACGTTTGTCATGCCTGATAATTCAGTTAGTTTGGCAGCTAATTTTTCCTGGTCAGGAATGTGATAATAGTTACAACAGTGAATCATCTTGGCAACTTGCTCTTGAAGGGCCGGTACCAGTTTCGGATGACCGTGACCTAATGTATTCACTGCGATACCAGCCAATGCATCCAAGTAACATTTACCGTTAACGTCCCAAACCCTGACCCCTTTACCATGTGACATAGCCACAGGTAAACGGCCATATGTGTTCATGGTATGGGGTGATTCGGCATTGATTTGTGACATAGGGCTTGGCTCCAAAATGAAACTATTTGTACTAAATTAATTTTAGATTACTTTGTTGAAAGTAATTTGACTAAGAATCAAACAACACAGGGCGATATTAGGTTAATTTAGATTGCGACTTAAAAGATCGTAAACGGCTTGGATTAACTTACTCACTTTAACCTTTTTAAATCCTTAGAATAAGTATAAACCCCTGGATTGAAGATTGACTCAGTTAGAATGAGATTCAAACCTTGGACTTTGTAAAACGGTTTTAAGAGTCTAAGCGTTTTGTATTCAATTCAAACCCCTCCAAAAGAATGGCACCTCCCATCACCAAAGAATTTATTATTCTGGGCATAACCCATGAGGGCAGAACCTTCCGTCCCAGTGACTGGGCTGAGCGTCTGGCAGGGGTAATGAGCCAATTTAGACCCGGAGGGGCCGTGCCTGGTGACTATATTTCATATTCTCCATGGTGTGTGCCCAATCAAATCGATGGTTGTAAGTGCGTCATTGTTCATCAAGATCTAAAAGAAAGCGAGCCAATGGCTTGGGATTTTGTCATGAACTTTGCAAAAGACAATCAACTGCAGGTCAAATCACCAGCACAATTAGAGCCTTAATTAAATTTAAAGAATGAAAAAAGCCGCTAATTACTTAGCGGCTTTAGGGGTAGTGTTTGCCAACAGCGCACCCGATCAAACGGCGGTCTTTTTTAAAAGACCGTGCGAATTACCTAAAAATTAGGCGGCGGTTGCCAAGGCTTTAACCTTGACAGATAAGCGGCTCTTATCGCGAGCAGCTTTGTTTTTATGAAAGATTCCCTTGTCAGCAATCGTATCAACTACGGCTTGCATTTTGCCGAATAATTCAGTTGCTTTGGCTTTATCGCCAGTGAGAACTGCTTTTTCAACATTTTTGACAGCGGTACGGTATTTTGAGCGCAATGAGCTGTTGGCTGCATTGAGTTTCACGTCTTGACGTGCGCGTTTACGGCCTGAGGCTAGACGCGGATTCTTTTTTGGCTTTCCAGATGCCATATTTATTTCCTTTTTGTGGTTTGTAGATGATGTTGGCGAACCTTAGATTATAACCAAATTGGATCCTGAGCTCTTTAAGCAGGATTTATTAACGAAAAGTAGTGTCCGTGAAGATACACTTGGCGCGTGAGCTTAATTAAATCCGCCTCCCTCGTCTCTATCCTCACCCTTGTTTCTAGGGTTAGCGGATTGGCTCGTGAACTACTAATTGCTTCATTTTTTGGTGCCAGCGCACTAACCGATGCATTTAATGTTGCTTTTCGAATCCCCAATTTACTAAGACGGCTTTTTGCAGAGGGCGCTTTTAGCCAAGCGTTTGTGCCTGTTTTGGCCTCTACGCGAGAGACAAAAGGAGATCAGGCTACAAAATTGATGGTTGACAAAGTGGCAACCCTCCTAATATTGACCTTGTTATTCACTTGTATTTTGGGCGTTTTGGCAGCACCTGCACTTGTTTGGCTAATGGCTAGTGGCCTCGAGTCGTCCACCAATTCATTTGACAATGCCGTTTACATGACTCGGTTGATGTTCCCCTACATTGGTTTTATGTCAATTGTTGCTCTGTCTGCCGGTATTTTGAATACCTGGAGACGTTTTGCAATTCCAGCAGTGACCCCCGTGCTTTTGAATTTTTCAATGATTTTTGCTGCCTGGTTAGGTGCTCCTTGGTTTAAGTCAATGGGATGGGAGCCCATTCACGCTCTTGCCTATGGTGTTTTGGGCGGGGGAGTATTGCAACTTGCAATACAAATACCTGCTTTGATAAAAATTGGATTACTTCCCAAAGTCCATATGAGTAGGTCTCAAATCACAGATGCATTCAGGGATCCTGGGACTAGACAAATTTTAAGTTTGATGGCTCCCGCCTTGCTCGGAGTGGGGGTGGCTCAGTTGTCCCTTCTGATCAACACCCAGATAGCTTCCCATTTGGTTGCAGGGAGTGTGAGTTGGCTTAGCTATGCAGACCGATTAATGGAATTTCCAACCGCAATGTTAGGGGTGGCTCTTGGAGTCGTATTGATGCCTCAACTCGCAGCGGCAAAGGCCGCTAATGACGGTCAAAAATTTTCCGATATGTTGGATTGGGGCTTAAGGTTGGTATTCATGTCGGCGGCTCCTTGCGCAGTTGTTTTGTTGATTTTCACTCGCCCCTTAGTCGCAGTCTTGTACAACTACGGAGCCTTTACTGGATCCGATGTACTCCAGACCAGTCTCGCACTAATGGGGTATGGTGTGGGCCTTTTGGGACTTATCGCAATAAAAGTACTTGCACCTGGATTTTATGCAAGCCAGGACATTCGAACTCCTGTAAAAATTGGTGTTTTAGTATTAATTTGTACACAACTGCTTAACTTGCTATTTGTGCCTTTGTTTGCTCACGCAGGACTTGCCCTTGCTATTGGTGTCGGGGCCTTAATCAATGCTGGTTTATTGTTAGTTGGTTTGATTAGAAGCGGGCGATACACACCTAAAAGGAAATGGTCACTCTTTATTCTCCAAACTTTGATAGGATGTGCAGTAATGGGGGCCATGCTTTTTTGGGCGAATAACAATTGGAATTGGATTGAGCTTAGGGCCACCCCATTAATCAGGATCGCCGTAGTTGGTGTGGTGCTTTGCGTCTCAGGACTTGTCTACCTTTGCGTGCTAAGAGTATTGGGGATGAATTTTCGTCAATTGATAAAAGCTTGAAATTTTTTTAGAGATATTCATGGACTTTAAATTATCAGTGCCGAGTGCCAAAGAGTTTTTTACTTCGCTTGTGAGCGAGAATGAGCATTTTCCTTTACTTGAGGCAGCTATCTCCATCGCCCAAGATGAGCACCCCAACTTAGATATTGAACAAATAATTGATCAAATTGAAAACCTAAGGGGAAAACTCAAAAAACGTATTCCCAAGCATTGCGATCCACTATCAAAATTAAGAATTTTGAATATATTTTTCTATGATGAATTAGGTTTTGCTGGGAACGTAAATAATTACGATGACCCTCAAAACAGTTTCATTCATTGTGTACTCTCAACAAGAAGGGGTATCCCCATCACCTTGGCTGTCTTGTGGCTTGAACTTGCTATGGAGGTCGGACTCAAAGCAAGTGGGGTTAATTTTCCTGGCCATTTTCTTATGAAAATTGATTTGCCAGATCCCCATGAGGGGCAAGTAGTCATGGATCCGTTTACAGGCGTCTCTTTATCAAGGGACGAAATTGCAGAGCGTTTGATCCCTTGGCTTTCACAAAGCGATGAAATACGTGTACCAGGCGGCATCTCAGATGATACGTTGACTCATTTCTTAGAGTCAGCCAATTCAAAAGAGATAGTGACTCGAATGCTAAATAATTTAAAAGAGATTTACCGCAGGCGCTACGATTCAAAAAGGATACAAGCCGTAGAAGATAGGTTAAAGATCCTATCCCCAGTCTAAAGTAATTATTTGATAAAGACGCGGACTTGTGAGTCCTCAGTATTTGTTTTTTCTGAATGAGCAAGCTCAACCACTTCTCCAATAAGGTAAGCCGCCTCACCTAAATCTTTTAAAGTTTGCATACACTGAGCTGCTTGATCAGCCCCTATTACGACGACCATACCGATGCCGTTGTTAAATGTGCGGTTCATCTCAAAATCATCTATGCCAGCTGTCTTTTGCGCCCATGCAAAAAGTTCAGTTTGAGGCCAGTTTTTGCGCTCTAGTTGAACACCAAGCAAGGGCGGGAGTATGCGAGGGATATTCTCAATCAATCCCCCACCGGTAATATGAGCAAGTCCCTTGATTGGGTGCTTGCTTAAGGCTTGCAATACAGATTTCACATAAAGACGTGTTGGCGCCATTAATGCTTCTTTATAGGGAACGCCGTCTAAAGTTTTTGGCATTGAGTTTGATGAGCGCTCTATAAGTTTCCTAATGAGTGAGAACCCGTTTGAGTGAATACCGCTGGAGGCAAGGCCAATGATTAAGTCACCGGAATGAATGCTCTTTCCGTCAAGTATCTTGGATTTCTCAACAACTCCAACAGCAAAACCAGCCAGATCGTATTCGCCTTTAGGATACATACCGGGCATCTCTGCAGTCTCTCCTCCAATCAATGCGCATCCACTAAGCTCGCAACCCTTTGCGATCCCCTCAATGACTTGAGATGCCGTATCTATATTGAGTGAGCCACATGCAAAATAATCTAAGAAAAACAAAGGCTCTGCACCTTGGACTAAAACATCATTCACACTCATCGCAACCAAATCAATTCCAACTGTGTTGTGAATATCCCACTCAAAGGCAAGTTTTAATTTAGTACCTACTCCGTCAGTTCCGCTGACTAACACAGGTTCTTTGTAATTCTTAGGAACTTCAAACAAGGCTCCGAAACCTCCAATGCCTGCTAAAACGCCAGCTCTCAGAGTTTTTCTTGCAAAAGGTTTGATCCTCTCAATAAGTGCATCCCCGGCATCAATGTCTACGCCAGCGTCTTTATAGGAAATAGGTGAATTCATAACTAAATAATTAAATAATTAAAGGTCAGTAAAGGGATATTTATTTAAGAGAGTATTGATATTTTGGGGTTTTCTGAATTTCCGAGGAGAAATATGAAAAGAAGACAAAAAATATGATCACTTGCCTCAATTGTTGATCTTAATCCTCACTATTGTCTCCTAAACATCCAAGCCGCTCAAAATGTTTAGGAATCAGATGCGTAAAATGAGCATATTCTAAGTTCTGTCCAACACATACAAATTAATTTTATGAATTCTAAGAGCTCTACTGTACAAATATTAAGTTGGTTAGCGATGGCAGTCGCTTTTTGTTTTGTATTGTGGTGGTTAAAAGCAGTTTTGATGCCTTTTATCTTGGCTGGAGTTATCGCGTACTTGCTATTACCGGCTGTTTTTTACCTATCAGGCAAGCAACCGTTCCCGAACGGCTTGGTGCTGAAAGTGCCTCGCATCCTAGCTGCGCTCATCATTGAGGTAATTTTTCTATTAATGATAGCAGCCTTGTTTTTTCTGATTGTTCCAGAATTAATCAACAGTTGGCCTCATTTGCAGCAGGGATTGCCAACACTGATAGGGCAACTAACCAAGGAATTGGCTCCATATTTGAAAGCCATGGGACTCCCCTCTGAATTAGACATTGCTGGGCTGGAGGCAATCTTAAAGCAATATTTTGATCTTGCCTCGGGCGCAGATTTCGCATCCCTTTTATCTTCAGTAAAGATCGGAGGCAGTATTGCACTCACAGTAATAGGTAATGCTGTGTTAATCCCAGTCGTGCTATTTTATCTATTGCTTGAAGGAGATGTTTTTTACGAACAATGTATGAGTTGGATTCCTAAGCCTATAAGACCTTCACTGGAGAGTTTTTTGCATGATTGCAACTTAATGCTGGATCAGTACCTTCGAGGTCAAGCATCGGTTATGCTAATTTTGGCCATCTATTACTCCGCTGCACTCAGTTTTTTTGGATCTGATCTAGCGTTTCCAATTGGAATTTTGACTGGCTTAGTGATTTTTATTCCCTATCTTGGTTTTGGTATAGGACTAATATTGGCACTCGTATCGAGCCTCTTGCAGTTTGGTCCTGGACAAGGGCTTTTTGTAGTAGGTGTTGTTTACGGCTTGGGTCAGGTTATTGAGGGCTTTGTCCTCACTCCAAAGTTAGTTGGTGAAAGAATAGGCCTGCATCCCTTGGGACTTATTTTTGCTTTACTGGCTTTTGGACAATTGCTTGGTTTTGTTGGTGTTTTAGTTGCCCTACCAGTCAGCACCATAATTTTAGTTGCTGTTCAGCGCATAAAAGAGAGATACTTATCCAGCGATATCTACACTGGCTGAAAAAGATTTAATGCTCTGATTTAACAAGATGAAACAAATTGCATTGCCCATAGCTGTTAGTGTGGAACAAACACTTGACAGTTTTGTACAGGGACAAAATCAGGCAATCATTGAGCATTTATCTTTGTTTGCCAAACATCCCAATCGATCTCCCGTACCAACCTATATTTGGGGTGATAGCGGGAGTGGAAAAACACACCTTCTTAAAGCAATATCTTTGGAGCTAGAGAAGTTAAAACAACCCTGTGGATGGATTGAGGCAAGAGTAATAGATAAATCGCCCAGAGTTTTTAACTCAGCTTGGGAAGTAATTTTGATGGATGATGTTGATCAGTTCAGCGCGTCCCACCAACAGTTTGCTTTTAATTGCTTTGTCAATGCACTAACACCTACCTCTGGTTTGCAAAGGTGGGTGGTTGCAACTGGCTCTTTGCCACCCAAAGAGCTAAAACTGAGGGAGGATCTGAGGACACGTTTGGGATGGGGGCATGTCTTTAATCTTTTGCCTTTAAACGAACAGGGGTGCAGATTGGTATTACAAAAACATGCCAGTGAACTTGGATTAAAACTAGGCTTGGATTTAGAAGATTACATTCTGAGCCGCTTTAGTAGAGACTTAGGCACACTCATTAGACTTTTAAAAGAGTTGGATGCCTACGCATTGCAAACAAAGAGGGCAGTAACTATTCCTTTATTTAAATCTATGCTGGATCAAGATTGAATATTAAAACTTATGATCAAATAAAAAAATGAAAAAGCTTACCTTGTTTGATTTAGACCATACTTTGTTGCCTATTGATTCTGACTATGCGTGGGGTGAGTTCACCCTAAATTTGGGTTGGGTAGACCCCGACCAATTTAAAGAGAAGAATGATCAGTTCTATGCAGATTATCAAAGGGGCACGCTTGATATTCATGAATATGTTGAATTTGCAACCGAGGCTATACGCTTGAAAGGACCTGTAGAGGCAGCACGTGCTCATGAGAAATTCATGCGAGAGGTCATTAAACCGGTTATTAAAGAAGAGGCCATTGAATTGATCAGGCGCCATCAAAATGCCGGCGACCATGTCATGATTGTGACAGCCACCAACGAATTCGTGACTCGACCAATCGCTTCTGCCTTAGGGGTAAATGAATTGATTGCAGTGGAATTGGATACTGATGAGAGAGGCTGGATCAATGGCAAAATCAAAGGTGTCCCCTCCATGAGAGAGGGTAAGGTGACTCGGCTTGAGCAATGGTTTGCCCACAAGGGCTACAAGTGGGAGAATACGGACATTACTTTTTACAGCGATTCAACAAACGATCTGCCTTTACTGAGCGCTGTGAATCACCCTGTTGCAACCAATCCTGATACTAAATTACGCATATGGGCGTTGGAAAAGGGTTGGCCTATTTTGGATTTATTTCCTTCTTTATGATTAAAAAATTATTTGACCACATTATGGGGCGCCGAAAAAATGACGACTCAAATAGGTCCGGATCCGGTTTGAACCAAGTTGATACACACATCAAAAAGAGTTTTCTTAAGAAAAATGGCCGAGAGTTTGATAAGAAATTTGGTACTCAACGCATCATCTCACTAAAAGAACATAAGATAGATTTACAAAATGTGGACGAGCGAGCTATCGATGTTGTTGAAACATTACAGTCCAAGGGCTATAAAGCTTATATTGTGGGCGGGGCAGTTAGAGATTTACTGCTAGGTATCAAACCAAAAGACTTTGATGTTGCAACAAATGCAACCCCCGAGCAAGTTAAGTCTTTGTTTAGACGTGCCTTTATCATTGGTCGTAGATTTCGTATTGTTCACGTTGTGTTTGGGCGTGGAAGAGAGCACGAAGTTGTAGAGGTTTCTACTTTTAGAGCTTTTTTAGACAGCGCTCAGGCGCATCAGGTTACAGGAAATGAGAAATCTGGCAAAAAGGAATTGGCAGGTGTTTCTCACGCAGTTGATGAATCCGGGCGAGTGCTTAGAGATAACGTCTGGGGCCCTATTGAGGAGGATGCAACAAGGAGAGACTTCACTGTTAACGCAATGTATTACGATCCCCTAACCCAGGAGGTGATTGATTTTCACGGTGGATTTGAAGACTCCAAAAAAAGAGTTATCAAAATGATTGGGGATCCTGGTTTAAGGTACCGAGAAGATCCAGTCCGCATTATCAGAGCCATTCGTTTTGTTGCAAAGCTCAGTAAATTAGGCTTTAAGCTGGAAAAACAAACTGCGAAACCATTAAAGTCTATGGTGAACTTACTTGAGGATGTCCCACCGAGTCGTTTGTTTGATGAGACCCTTAAGCTCTTACAAACGGGGCACGCTATTGCAAGTATTGAACAACTGAAAATACTTGATCTTGAGATCGGTATTTATCCTATTTTGGATTTAGTGGTCCAACGATCTGATCAGCCTATGGTGAAAGTCGCCTTGGAGGATACAGATAGGAGAGTAGGAGAGGGCAAACCAGTCGTGCCAAGTTTTCTTTTGAGTTGCCTACTTTGGACAGATGTTTTGGATAGGTGGCAAGCTTTCAGCGCCAACACCGCCTCTTTCCCCGCTTTGCAAGAGGCCATAGACAGGGTCTTTGACTCTCGTATTGGAGATGTCTCTGGGCGCGGGAAACTGGCAGCAGATATGAGAGAGATTTGGAGTATGCAGACTCGGTTTGACAAACAAACCGGTAGAGCTCCACTAAGTCTTGTTGAACAACCCCGGTTCAGGGCAGCATTTGATTTTCTAAGACTAAGGGCTAAAGTAGGGGAGATACCAACTGAGTTAGCTGATTGGTGGGAGACCTTTAGTACATCCTATCCAGATGAGCGTGAGCTGATGATTGAGGATAAAAGAGAGGAGCTTTTGCGTAATCAGCGTTCACAAAAAAATCCCATTAAAACGCGTCAAACTCCGCGCTCAAGTTTGCCTATTTTGGGGGATGCAGGTGAGCATTCATCCATCAAAAATTCGATTGCCTCGGGCTTGAGTAATGAAGGACCTGGATCAGATGAGGGGGCCGAGCAAAGTAGGCCCAAAAGAAGACGCAGGCGAAGAAGTAATTCTGCAACTAACGCTGCGACACCGCCTTCACCAACCAGCAACGAGTCCTAAAAATAGCAGATCATGCTCAGTAAATTCCTGCTTAGATCAGATTTGCCAGTGATTGCTTTTATAGCAATTGGGTCAAATCTTGGGGACTCTAAGGGCTTTGTAAATAAAGCTATCCATGAGCTAAGCGCTGCAAATGGAGTTAGATTAATCAATCAATCCCCTCTTTATCGATCAAAACCTTATCAAGCCATCGGGGAAGACTACGTCAACGCTGTAATAAAAGTTGAGACACTATTGAATGCAGAGGATTTACTTCAGTTGATGCTCTGCATTGAATTAGAGCACGGTAGACTTAGAAGCTCAGTTAATGCACCAAGAACTCTCGATTTAGATTTGATCTTTTTCGGTAGTTCTAGTATTGACTCCCCCCGACTAAAAGTTCCCCACCCAAGGTGGCAAGAAAGAGCATTTGTTCTGCTACCACTTAAATTTATTGCCAGTGAATTGGTGACAGATGAAATGCTTGAAAAAGTTCAAGTTCAAGAAATAAATTTAATTGAATAGTTCAATAATTTTAAAGTGCCATTTTGTGGGCTTCTTCTATTTGGTATTCAAAGTATCTTTGAAAACTATACGCAAAACTAGATAGCAAAAGAGTTGCCCCGACCATCAGGGCTATGACAATAGCTCCAATCGTTAACCAATTTGTGTTGCCTGTGGGATGATCTACCGCATGCTGTGGGTTGAATCTCGCATTCCAAGCCTGCGGGGTCATTAACCCGTAAACAATTGCATTGAGTGAGCATGCGGCTGCGGTGAAACCAAATATGGGCAACAGCCACCAACTTAAAAAATCATCTAATCCATATTCTTGAACTCTTTGCAGGCCGTAAAGTCCAAGTAAAGTAATCCATGGAATTGTCCAACCCAAGTAGTCTTTAAATCCAAATAGGTAAAAACGGTGAAGACCAAACGGACCACCAAGAAATGTGAGCCATGTAGCAAGGGTTTTATTTTTCATAAGAAAGCATTTATTTCCTGCATTATCATTTAAAGCGATGGGAGTGTCTGTGCACAAGAAGTTAATTCCTTAGCTTTGGCTAGTGTGGCGAACAGGCCACACCCCCTTGGCAAAGATGGCGGGTCTTGGTGGTCGGAATCAGGGGAGATGTAATATTCTTTATAAAAAGCTATAATAAACGGTTTAGGCGATGTCGCTGGCCGGGTGGCTCAGTTGCGTGTCTCAATCGCTGAATAGATAAATCCCCACCCCAAGGAATCATTATGGTCGTCATTCGACTCTCCCGCGGCGGCTCAAAAGGTCGTCCATTTTTTA
>DAITOS010000038.1:0-28262 GCA_036834025.1 Limnohabitans sp. | reverse complement strand
GGTGGCCAATTGCCTGGTGGTAAGGTTTCTGAATATATCGGATTCCTGCGTTACTCAGTGCCAGGTGTTGGGTTGATCTCACCCCCTCCGCACCATGATATTTACTCAATTGAAGATCTAGCGCAACTCATCCATGATCTTAAAAACGTTGCCCCGCACGCGTCTATCAGTGTGAAGTTGGTCTCTGAGGTGGGAGTTGGAACAATTGCAGCCGGCGTTGCAAAATGTAAGGCCGACCACGTCGTTATTGCTGGACACGACGGGGGCACTGGTGCCTCTCCTTGGTCCTCCATTAAGCATGCTGGTAGTCCATGGGAGATTGGGCTCGCAGAAACACAGCAAACACTAGTATTAAATGGCTTAAGAAGTCGCATTCGGGTTCAGGCCGATGGTCAAATGAAAACGGGCCGGGATGTAGCAATTGCTGCGCTGATGGGCGCCGATGAATTTGGATTTGCAACAGCCCCCTTGGTCGTTGAAGGTTGCATCATGATGCGTAAATGCCATCTCAATACATGTCCAGTAGGAGTGGCAACGCAGGACCCAGTGCTTAGAAAAAAATTCTCAGGAAAGCCGGAGCATGTGGTGAACTACTTCTTCTTCATCGCAGAGGAGGTCAGACAAATCATGGCTCAACTGGGTATTGCAAAGTTTGATGATTTGATTGGGCGTGTAGATTTACTTGACACGCGCGCAGGTATTGAACACTGGAAAGCAAAGGGACTTGATTTCACTCGAATATTTGCTCAACCCAATGTTCCCCAAAATGTTTCCAAATATCACACAGAACACCAAGACCATGGACTTGAGAAGGCTTTGGATGTCCGCCTCATAGAGAAGTCAAAAGCAGCCATTGAGAAGGCTGAAAAAGTGCAATTCATTGAAGTCGCAAAAAACGTGAACCGATCGGTCGGTGCCATGCTATCAGGCGCTTTAACCAAGGTCAGGCCAGAAGGATTGCCTGACGATACTTTGCACATTCAATTAGAAGGTACGGGTGGTCAATCGTTTGGGGCGTTCCTAGCGCGAGGAATAACTCTTTATTTAATTGGGGACGCAAACGATTACACCGGCAAAGGGTTGTCGGGTGGTCGAATTGTTGTTAGACCTAGCATTGACTTTAGGGGCAATCCTATAGAGAACACAATTGTTGGAAATACGGTTTTGTACGGAGCAACTAGCGGGGAAGCATTTTTCAGTGGCGTCGCTGGTGAGCGGTTTGCAGTGCGCTTGTCGGGTGCGAAAGCGGTTGTTGAGGGCACAGGAGACCACGGATGTGAGTACATGACTGGAGGTACTGTTGTGGTGCTCGGGCACACAGGGCGTAACTTTGCCGCTGGAATGAGCGGTGGTATTGCTTATGTCTACGATGAAGACGGTGGATTTGCAGATCGCTGCAATATGTCAATGGTCAGCATTGAGAAAATGCTAACGGGGGCAGAGCAAACAAAATCAGTAGCTCAAAACCTCTGGCACCAGGGGCAGACCGATGAGGCTCAACTCAAGCAGTTGCTCGAGTCCCATGACAAATGGACAGGCTCCAAGCGCGCAAGAGAACTACTAGATCATTGGCCCCAAGCACTTAAGAAATTCGTCAAAGTATTCCCCAATGAATACAAACGCGCGTTAACTGAAATGGGAATAAAACCCAAAGAAGAAGAGCCAGTTTCTGCTGCGAAAGTAAAAAAAGCAGTTTCAACTAAATGATCAGAGCTTATTAAAAAATTTAGTAACGATTAACAAAGTGGTTCTTTAAAAGAGCCTAATTTAGGGGTAAGTATCATGGGAAAAATCACCGGATTCATGGAGTTTGAACGAGTTGAGGAGGGGTATCTTCCGGTTGAAGACCGGGTTAAGAATTACAAAGAGTTTGTAATTACTTTAGATAACAATCATGCCAAGATTCAAAGCGCAAGGTGCATGGACTGCGGAACACCGTTTTGTAACAGCGGATGTCCTGTTAACAATATCATTCCAGATTTTAATGATCTGGTATACCAAGACGACTGGGAGAATGCGATTAATGTTTTGCATTCAACAAACAACTTCCCTGAGTTCACGGGGCGTATTTGTCCCGCTCCTTGCGAGGCCGCTTGTACTCTTAATGTGAATGATGATGCTGTTGGTATCAAATCCATTGAGCATGCCATCATAGATAACGCTTGGAAAAATGGTTGGGTTAAGCCCCAGCCAAGTGAAGTCAAAACAGGTAAAAAAATAGCCATTGTCGGCTCTGGTCCTGCAGGCCTTGCAGCAGCCCAGCAGTTGGCAAGAGTTGGACATTCTGTGACGGTATTTGAGAAAAATGACCGAATTGGTGGCTTATTGCGCTACGGTATTCCAGACTTTAAGATGGAAAAAACACACATTGATCGACGTATTGAGCAAATGAAACTTGAAGGGGTGGAGTTTAAAACATCAGTCTTGGTTGCTGACTTGGACAAGGATGTGGTTTTAACCAATTGGTCTAAAGAGAAGATTGACCCAAAGACGTTGCTCAAGGAATTTGATGCCGTAATACTCAGCGGTGGATCCGAGCAATCTAGAGATTTGCCAGTGCCAGGAAGAGATTTGGAGGGGGTTCACTTTGCGATGGAGTTTTTGCCACAGCAAAATAAAGTCAACGCCGGTGATAAATTAAAGGGTCAATTGCGTGCTGATGGTAAACATGTGATTGTGATTGGTGGTGGAGACACAGGGAGCGATTGTGTCGGTACAAGCAACCGCCATGGAGCATCGAGTGTGACTCAGTTTGAAGTCATGCCTGAACCCCCATTAAGTGAAAACAAACCCATGGTTTGGCCTTACTGGCCGATGAAGCTTAGAACGAGTTCTAGCCATGAAGAAGGATGCGAGCGAGTATTTGCTATATCAACCAAAGAATTTATCGGCAAAGGCGGTAAATTAACAGGATTAAAGACAGTTCATGTTGAGATGAAGGACGGCAAACTCACTGAGATTGAGGGGACTGAGCACGTTCACCCAGCAGATATGGTTTTACTCGCTATGGGCTTTACTAACCCAGTTGCTAGTATTTTGGATGCTTTTGGTGTGGAGAAAGATGGACGCGGCAATATTAAAGCCTCCACAGAAGGATCTGCAGCCTACACTACCAATGTTCCTAAAGTCTTTGCAGCAGGCGATATGCGTAGGGGGCAGTCTTTGGTGGTCTGGGCCATTCGAGAGGGTAGACAGGCAGCGAGAGCGG
The DNA here is from genome assembly GCA_036834025.1 of Limnohabitans sp. Lineage (GTDB taxonomy): Bacteria > Pseudomonadota > Gammaproteobacteria > Burkholderiales > Burkholderiaceae_C > Limnohabitans. The sequence continues at coordinate 25,054 of DAITOS010000038.1, read as the reverse complement.
TTGACGAGTTTTTGATGGGCTCAACGACATTGCCCCGTTAGCAATTAGGGTCAAATGTCTCTTTTTTGTGCCAGGATAGGTGTCTGTTAGCAAGCATGGACACCACCTCATCTTTTTGTGTCCGTTTTGCTTCCTGGGGCTAGGGCCCTTTAACGCATCTTTGTCACCTTATTTAAGGTTGTTATGAGTGTGACAAATATAAGACACGCAAAGCCGTAAAATGTCTGATACTTAAAAACCCTTAGGCATCTTTTGTGAGTTGTCACGAGGGTACTGTTTATGAACCCCAATTACGAAAACCCCCCGTCCCCTCTAATTGAAATTAAAGATCTGCGTTTTGGTTACGGGGATCGCGTGATTTTGGACGGAATTAATTTAACTATCCCAAGGGGTAAAGTAACAGCCATCATGGGCGCATCAGGCGGTGGAAAGACAACCATTTTGAGGCTCATTGGAGGGCAGTACAAAGCGCAGTCTGGCAGTGTTTTATTTGATGGGCAAGATATCGGTGGATTACAGTCCGCTGAGTTGATGCATCTGAGAAGGCGTATGGGCATGCTTTTTCAGTTCGGTGCATTGTTCACTGACTTGAGTGTTTTTGACAACGTGGCATTTCCTTTGCGCGAAATCACTCAGCTCTCAGAGCCAATGATCAGGGACGTAGTTCTGATGAAGCTTGAGGCCGTAGGACTAAGAGGTGCAAGAGACCTCATGCCAAGTGAAGTCTCAGGTGGTATGGCACGGCGAGTAGCTTTGGCAAGGGCAATTGCGCTTGATCCAGAGCTTGTAATGTACGACGAGCCTTTTGCGGGCCTAGATCCAATATCACTGGGCACGGCTGCGCGTTTGATTCGTAGGCTAAACGATGCAATTGGTTTAACCAGCATCGTTGTGTCGCATGATTTAGATGAGACATTTCAAATAGCTGACCAAGTCATTATTTTGGCAAATGGGGGCATCGCAGCCCAAGGCACACCCGACGAAGTATTACAAAGCACTGATCCTTTGGTGCATCAATTCGTCAGCGCCAACCCCGATGGACCAGTACGCTTTCATTATCCTGGGGCAACATTTGCCCAAGACTTAGGCTTACCTCAAAAGAATTTCAGTTTGAATGAGGAAGCCAAATGATTAAATTTCTCTCAAGCATTGGCGCAATTGTTAGGCTAACGCTCGTAGCTGTTGGTTTGTCTTGGAAGCTTTTAGTTCGTTTGATAAAGCTTTTCAGGCCAACCATGCGGCGTTTTAGTTTAGTTAGTGAACAAATGCATTTTTTGGGTAACTATTCCCTTGCAATCATTTCTGTATCAGGGTTGTTTGTTGGATTTGTTCTCGGACTCCAGGGCTATTACACCCTTCAAAAATACGGTTCAGAGTCTGCTTTAGGGCTTTTGGTGGCACTAAGTTTGGTTAGGGAACTCGGGCCGGTAGTTTGTGCACTTTTGTTCGCAGGTCGCGCAGGCACTTCCCTCACGGCTGAAATTGGGTTGATGCGCGCAGGCGAACAACTCAGCGCGATGGAGATGATGGGGGTAGATCCTATTGCGCGAATATTGGCTCCAAGGTTTTGGGCTGGGGTATTCACGATGCCGATATTAGCGGCTGTGTTTAGTGCAATGGGTATTGTGGGTGGTTGGGTTGTTGGAGTCGTGATGATTGGTATTGACTCGGGCTCATTTTGGGGCCAGATGCAAGGAGGGGTTGACTTCTTTAAAGACGTTTTAAACGGCGTACTGAAGAGCTTAATATTTGGAATCACAGTTACTTTTGTTGCGCTTTACCAAGGCTATGAAGCTCAGCCAACTCCTGAGGGTGTATCAAGGTCAACCACAAGCACTGTGGTGGTTGCCTCTTTGTTTGTATTAGGCTTGGACTTTGTCTTGACAGCTCTAATGTTTAGTTTGTAATGAATATGATTGTTTAATAAGGGGAACTTCATGCAACGATCAAAAAGCGATGTATGGGTAGGTTTGTTGGTGATTTTGGGTGCCATTGCGTTTTTATTCTTGTCACTTCAGTCGGCCAATTTGCTAACTTTGAATTGGCACACTTCATACTCTGTAACGGCGCGCTTTGACAATATTGGAGGATTAAAAAGACAAGCTGCTGTAAAAAGTGCCGGGGTAGTGGTTGGACGAGTCAAGGAAATTAGTTTTGATGACAGTCATTTCCAAGCACTGGTTACGTTGTCAATGGATAATAGATTTCAATTTCCCAAAGACAGTTCGCTGAAAATTTTGACCAGCGGTCTTTTAGGCGAGCAATACATCGGAATTGAGGCGGGATCGGATTCTAAAAACTTAGCGGCTGGAGATGCAGTTTCCTCAACCCAATCAGCCATTGTTTTAGAGAACTTGATTAGCCAATTTCTATACAACAAGGCTGCTGACGGGCCTTCTGGGGGGTCTCGTTGATGAGCTCTTGTTTCTTTGATACTGTTTTGGTTTTTATACGCGCTTTTCTTGTATTGGGAGTCTTTTTGTTTGCTGGTTGTGCAAGCGTAAATGACCCCAACCCAAGGGATCCTTGGGAGCCAATGAACAGAAAGATTTTCTCCGTAAATGACTCGGTTGATAAAGCAGTTGTTAAGCCGGTAGCTGTTGCATATAAAGATTACACGCCTGAAGTAGTTCAAAAAGGGATCAATAACTTTTTTGGAAATCTTCGTGATGTATGGTCAGCAATCAATAGCGCATTGCAATTAAAAGGCGGTGATACTGTAGACGGCACAATGCGAGTCGTAGTTAACTCAACCGTGGGTGTTCTTGGCTTGATTGATGTCGCAACACCCTTAAAAATCAAAAAACATAAAGAAGATTTTGGTAAAACACTGGGTCACTGGGGCGTTCCAACAGGCCCATATCTCGTATTACCCTTTTTCGGCCCGTCCGATTTAAGAGACGCTTCAGGATTTGTATTTGATATCAAATTCAACCCGACTTCTCAGAGTATCAAAAAAGTTGCGGTTCGCAATACTTTATACGGAATCAATGCAATCGATACTCGTAAGGGGTATTTAGGGATGGAGGACAGTCTTGATGCGATTGCGCTAGATAGATATTCTTTTGTTAGGGATGCGTATTTGCAAAGAAGGTTGTATGAGATTTATGATGGTAACCCGCCTGATCAAGAAAATGACGATGAAAAATGAGAGAAATGATGTTTAACCTTAAGATGCCAAATTTTGTTGCTGTTGGGAAATTAATTATTTCAGCAATCATGTATTTAATGGGTTCTTTAACTCTTTTGGGCTCCAACACAGCCTTCGCTGGTGACGAAGCGCCAGATGAATTCATAAAAAGATTGTCTGTTGAGCTTCAAGAAATTGTTAAAAATGATCCTGCCCTTAAAGCGGGTGATATACATAAAACCAGCGCTGTAGTTGATGCAAAGATAATGCCCCATTTGAACTTCGTTCGCATGACTGCCTCCGCCGTCGGGCCTGCTTGGAGAAGTGCGACCCCCGAGCAACAAGCTAAGCTATCTGCAGAGTTTAAAATGTTGTTGGTCAGGACCTACGCTGGTGCTTTGTCTCAGGTGACTGATATCACGATAAATGTTAAGCCCTTTCGCGGATTGGCAGAAGACAAAGAGGTGCTTGTACGTTCTGAGATCAAAGGTAAAGGTGAGCCCATTCAGCTAGATTACAGGCTGGAGAAAACACCAGGAGATGGTTCTGGTTGGAAGATATACAACTTGAATGTTCTTGGCGTTTGGCTTGTTGAAACGTATAGAAGCCAATTCTCCCAAGAGATTAATGCAAAAGGTCTTGACGGATTGATCGCTACATTGGTTGAGCGTAATAAATCGAATGCTAAAAAGTGATCACTCTTAGACTACCGCCCTCTTTAACGCATTTAAATGCGGATGCCTGTGCTCTTGAGTATTTGACGGTCATGCGAGCAGATACGGGGCCGATTACTAACATTGATGCAAGTGAGTTGGTTCATTTCGATTCTTCAGTCTTGGCCTTGTTTTTAACGTTGGTTAAAAATATGAAAGAGAGAAATGGAACTTTGCAAATAAGTGGATTGCCAGAGAGGGCTAAAGCACTTGCTCATGTTTATGGTGTCGCAGAGATGCTACCCATATAAATTTTGAATGAAGTGTTTTTAAATTTACTAAACTCGCAAAATCAAGGTTATTTATTTAATGGGCAACCCAGTTATATAGCCACTCTTAATTGAAATACTTTTCAAAAATATTCGTTTCATCCTAGTAACAAATTACTTACCAACTCATTTAGCCCAACATGCCTGCTATTTCTTTTAAAGAAGTTACAAAACAATTTCAAACATCCAAGGGCTCACTCACGGCACTAGCGGGGGTAAGTTTTGATATTGAAGAGGGAGAATTTTTCGGCTTACTTGGTCCAAACGGAGCTGGGAAAACTACGCTGATTAGTATATTGGCTGGTCTTGCGAGGGCGACCAGCGGAAACATTTTAGTCAATGGTCTCGATGTTCAAAAAGAGCCCCTTAAAACACGGAAACTCTTAGGCATTGTGCCCCAAGAGTTGGTATTTGATCCTTTCTTTACTGTAAGGGAGGCTTTGCAGTTCCAGTCCGGTTATTTTGGCGTTAAAAATAACGGGGACTGGATTGATGAATTGTTAGTCAGTCTTGGCCTCTCAGATAAAGCCAATAGCAACATGCGTCAATTATCAGGCGGTATGAAGCGACGTGTGCTGGTTGCGCAAGCCCTTGTGCACAAGCCGCCCGTGATTGTTCTAGATGAGCCAACTGCCGGCGTAGATGTTGAGCTTAGACAGACACTTTGGCAGTTCATTGATCGACTTAACAAACAGGGTCATACTGTTCTTTTAACTACGCACTATTTGGAGGAGGCTGAAGCGCTTTGTCAAAAAATTGCTATGTTAAAAACCGGTCGTGTCGTAGCACTTGATAAAACAAGTGAGCTACTGAAGGCCGCTTCAAGCAACGTTCTTAGATTTAAACTAGATGCGCCACTCCCCCCTGAGCTGGCGAAAATGGCAAGAGTCACGGGAAGAATTATTCAGTTTCCAGCGCAAAACGCTGCACAAATTGAAAACTATCTATCAAGTATTCGATTGGCTGGATTGGTCGCCGAGGATGTTGAAATCAGAAAGGCCGATCTTGAGGATGTCTTTATTGAAGTGATGGGGGAGGCTTTATGATGGGTTGGAGAGCTCTCTTTTATAAGGAAGTATTGCGTTTTTGGAAAGTCAGTTTTCAAACAGTCGCTGCGCCCGTGATGACTTCTTTGCTGTATTTGCTCATTTTTGGGCATGTCATGGCTGATCGTGTAAAAGTCTACGATACTGTGAGTTACACCTCTTTTTTAGTGCCTGGTCTAGTGATGATGAGTGTGCTTCAAAATGCTTTTGCCAATAGTTCATCGTCATTGATACAAAGCAAAATCATGGGCAACTTGGTTTTTATTTTGCTTGCTCCTTTGAACCACTGGAGTTGGTTTGTTGCCTACGTTGGGTCCTCTGTAGTCAGAGGATTGGCGGTTGGGTCTGGAGTGCTAGTTGTTACTTTATTTTTTACAGATTTAACTGCCGTTGCACCTGTTTGGATTATTGTGTTCGCTGTGTTGGGTGCAACCATGCTTGGGGCACTTGGACTTATAGCGGGCCTTTGGTCTGAAAAGTTTGATCAAATGGCCGCTTTTCAAAACTTTGTAATCATGCCTATGACTTTTCTGAGTGGTGTTTTTTACTCGATTCACTCATTGCCAGTATTTTGGCAAACCGTCAGTCATTTGAACCCGTTTTTTTATATGATAGATGGATTTCGGTATGGTTTTTTCGGAGTGAGTGACGTCTCCCCTTGGTTGAGTCTTGGTATTGTTGGGAGCGCCTTAGTTGTGGTCTCTACCATTGGACTCTCCATGCTTAAGAGCGGTTACAAAATTAGAGGTTAATGTGGAGAAGAGAGAATGACAGCTCAAGAAATTGAAGATATTATCAAAAACAGCATTGCCTGTGAGTTTATAAACATCAGTGGTGATGGCAGACACTGGTTTGGGGTTATCGTGGCCGATAGTTTCAAAGGTCTCAGGCCATTGCAAAGACATCAAAAAGTTTACGCATCCCTTGGTAACAAAATGCACAACGACGAAATTCATGCACTCTCGATGAAGACTTTTACACCTGATGAGTGGGCAGTGCAAGATCAAAAGCAGTTCTTTAACTGATAGAGCAATATGGATAAATTAGTGATTCGAGGCGGCAGGCCGCTAAATGGTGAGGTGAGTATCGCAGGCGCTAAAAACGCCGCTTTGCCTGAGATATGCGCCGCCCTTCTTAGTGCTGAGCCAATTAAGTTGTTGAACGTGCCCTCCTTAAAAGACGTCACAACCATGCTGAAATTGGTTAGAAACATGGGTACAAAAGCCGACCTAGAGTTAGATCAAGACTCTGGGCATGGAAATACCTTGACATTAGAGGCCTCTGACATAAGTAATCCTGAGGCGCCCTATGAACTCGTTAAGACAATGAGAGCATCAGTCTTAGCTCTGGGGCCTTTGCTTGCTCGTTGCGGTCGTGCCAAGGTCTCATTGCCAGGTGGCTGTGCGATTGGAACCCGCCCCGTTGATCAGCACTTAAAGGGATTGCATGCGATGGGGGCACGTATAAGTGTTGAGCATGGCTACATGATTGCAGCTTTAGCCCCCGGATTAAATAGGCTACACGGTGCCAGAATAGCTACTGATATGGTCACAGTAACGGGGACTGAAAATTTCATGATGGCAGCGGCATTGGCGAGCGGGGAAACGCTCTTAGAGAATGCTGCTCAAGAGCCTGAAATCATTGACTTAGCCGAGCTATTGATTTCGATGGGAGCAAAAATTGAAGGTCATGGTACCAGTAAGATTCGTATTCAAGGTGTGCAAAGTCTAAGAGGCGCTACTCACAAAGTAGTTAGTGATCGCATAGAAGCGGGAACGTTTTTATGTGCAGTTGCTGCAACGGGTGGTGAAGTATTACTTAAAAATGCAAGAGCTGAACATTTGGGCGCAGTGATTGATAAATTAATTGATGCAGGTGTACAAATCGAGTCCAATGAACACGGTATCAGAGTTAAAAGTCCTAGTCCTGCTTATTCGCATTTGGTTGCTCAGACTTTTAGGACGACCGAGTATCCTGGTTTCCCAACCGACATGCAGGCACAATTCATGGTGCTCAACTGCGTATCCAAGGGCTCAAGCAGGGTGACTGAGACCATCTTTGAGAATCGTTTTATGCACGTCAATGAGTTGTTGCGCTTAGGGGCAAACATTCAAATTGACGGTAAAGTATCCATGATCGAAGGAGTCCCGATGCTCTCAGGTGCAACAGTGATGGCAACTGACCTGCGGGCATCAGCAAGTTTGGTGATAGCTGGACTAGTTGCTAACGGGGAAACTCAAGTTGACCGAATTTATCACCTTGATAGAGGGTATGACCGAATGGAGGTTAAGCTACGCAACTTGGGTGCTGATATTGAGCGCGCTCAGGAAAGATAAATTCGATGAATAAATTTATAGAGAAATCAGTGTCTTCTACAAGAACTCAAATTTTGAGGTCGAGAAAATGAGCGTACAAGATTCAACTATGATTACTTTGGCTTTATCAAAGGGGCGAATTTTTGATGAGACTTTGCCCCTTCTTAAGGCCGCAGGACTGGAGGTTTTGGAGAACCCTGAGCATTCAAGAAAGCTTATATTGCCCACCAATAGGAGCAATGTTCGTGTCGTATTAGTTCGCGCCTCCGATGTTCCAACCTACGTTCAGTACGGAGGCGCAGACCTTGGCGTGACGGGGTTGGACACCCTCATTGAACACGGTAGTGATGGTCTATATCAACCACTGGACTTGCGGATTGCAAAGTGCCGGATGTCGGTTGCTGCACCTGAAGGGTTTGATTATGCAAATGCTGTCAAGCAAGGATCACGCTTGAAAGTGGCAACTAAATATATGAATATAGCTCGTGATTTTTTCTCGCAAAAAGGTGTACACGTTGACTTAGTTAAACTTTACGGAAGTATGGAGCTTGCACCTCTCACGGGTCTTGCAGATGCGATTGTTGATTTGGTTTCAACTGGGAGTACGCTCAAAGCAAATCATTTGGTGGAGGTCGAACGTATCATGCCCATAAGTTCAAGACTCGTGATCAATCAGGCAGCATTAAAGCTCAAACAGCCCTTTATGCGCGAGTTGTTGGATGCATTTACTTATGCAGTTAATCAAAAGAACCCCGTTCAGCAAGAGAGCGGCTCACAAAAGGGTGAGAGTTAATTCTTATGCAAACAAAAGAGCCGTTAACCGCTTTTCCGCTGAGACTCAATACGCAGAGTACTGATTTCGAGCAGGCTTTTAAAGCCAGGTTGCATTGGTCCGCCTCAACCGACTTGGCAATTGAGGAGCGAGTGACTAGCATATTGCAAGACGTTCAAACACGCGGTGATCAAGCGGTACTTGAATACACTAAAACGTATGACAGACTGAGCGTGAATAGCATGGATGATTTAACGCTAAGTCATTCGATGTTAGAGAAGGCATTTGACTCAATCCCCAAAGCACAAAGAGACGCGTTAGTTCAAGCTAGTTCGCGTATACGCAGTTATCACGAAGCACAAAAAAAGGCGAGTGGTGAGAGTTGGAGCTACAGGGAGCCAGACGGTACGTTATTAGGTCAAAAAGTAACCCCACTAGACCGCGTTGGTATTTATGTCCCCGGTGGGTTGGCCGCTTATCCTTCAAGCGTTTTGATGAACGCAGTTCCCGCACACGTGGCCGGCGTTGGTGAAATCATTATGGTGGTACCTACCCCAGACGGAACTAGAAATCAGCTTGTACTGGCTGCGGCACACGTGGCCGGCGTTACTAAAGTCTTCACAATCGGTGGCGCCCAAGCTGTAGGGGCACTGGCGTATGGGACACAAAGCATACCCGGAGTAGACAAGATCACGGGACCCGGTAATGCCTATGTTGCAGCTGCAAAAAGAAGGGTTTTTGGCAAGGTCGGGATTGACATGATTGCAGGCCCGAGTGAAATTTTAATCATCGCTGATGGCTCCACACCTGCTGAGTGGGTGGTAATGGATCTATTTTCTCAGGCAGAGCATGATGAACTGGCCCAAAGTATTTTGCTTTGTCCGGATGAGAGTTACTTAGAGCAAGTTCAAATAGAGATCAACCGTTTACTGCCTCAGATGGAACGGGGACATATTATTTCGCAATCCCTCAACAACAGAGGAGCCTTAATACTGACCAAGAGTTTGCAAGAGGCGTGTGATCTGAGTAATCGTATCGCGCCTGAGCATTTGGAGATTTCGAGCTTGAATCCTCAAGAGCTAGAGCCTAAGCTGATTCACGCTGGTGCAATATTCATGGGCGCCTATACCAGTGAGTCTTTGGGAGATTATTGCGCTGGACCCAACCATGTCTTGCCAACTTCGGGTACCGCTCGATTTAGCTCACCCCTTGGCGTCTATGACTTCCAAAAAAGGAGCAGCTTGATACAGGTGAGTGAGAGTGGAGCGCAAAGTTTAGGGGCAATTGCCTCTGTGCTTGCACGAGGCGAGGGTCTGCAAGCCCATGCTTTAGCGGCTGAGCTGAGGCTTACTAAAAAACAGGGGTGAAAAAATAAGTCTCATGAATCAACCCTCAGTTAATTTAAAGTTCATCCGCGACGACGTCAAGCGGATGCATGCGTATGTGGTTCAAAATGCAGCCGGGTTATTAAAACTTGATGCTATGGAGAATCCCTTTTCTTTGTCTCCCGACTTACAAAAGAAACTGGGGGAGCGGTTGGGCTCAGTTGCTGTGAACCGCTATCCCGGCGAGCAGGTACAGGAATTAAAAAAAGCACTTTGTGAATATATCAATATACCAAGTGGGTACGGCCTTGTGCTTGGTAACGGATCTGATGAATTAATCTCTTTGCTTTGTTTGGCCAGTTCACAGATGGGGGCAACTGTATTGGCTCCTGAACCAGGTTTTGTGATGTACGCCATGAGTGCGCAATTGCAAGGTTTGAAATACGTCGGTATTGCTTTGGATGCTGAGTTTGAACTCAGTGAGCAATCAATGGTTTCAGCGATTAATCAGCATAGCCCAGCGTGGGTTTATTTGGCTTATCCCAATAATCCGAGTGCAAATTTATGGAATAAGCGGAGTATTGAGAAAATCATTGCTGCGGTTAGTAGCTACGGTGGATGGGTCGTTATGGATGAGGCATATCAGCCCTTCTCCAGCCATTCTTGGTTGGATGAGATTAAGGCTAATCCTTTGGCAAATGCACAGGTTGTGTTGATGCGAACGCTCTCTAAGTTTGGTTTAGCCGGTGTCAGAATAGGTTATTTGGTTGGACCCGACGTCTTGGTGGCAGAGGTTGAGAAGATTCGCCCCCCCTATAACATAAGCGTCTTAAATGCAGAGTGTGCACTTTTCGCTTTAGAGCACGCAGATGTGTTTGCCGAGCAAGCCCGTTTGATCCGTAGTGAACGAGAACGAGTAGCGCGTCATTTAAACACTTTAAATGAAGTAAAACCATTTAAGAGTGAAGCCAATATGGTGCTCGTTCGCTTCATGAATAGCTTAGATAGTTCTAAGCCTGAGCATGCTGATAGACTTCATAAAAACGCACTCCGTATTTTTGAGGGCTTAAAGGAGCGCGGGATTTTGGTTAAAAACGTATCTAAAATGCATGGGCTTCTTACGGGGTGTTTAAGATTGACTATAGGGACGCCTCAGGAGAATGACCAACTTTTGACTGCCTTAGAAGAGCTTTGTGCTTTTAGATAAATTATTTTAACGAACTGTCTTATTAAAAAATGAAACCAAGAACTGCTGAAGTCATCCGCAATACAAAGGAGACACAAATTAGTGTCAAACTCAATATTGACGGAACAGGACAGTCTAAACTTGAGACGGGTATAGGCTTCTTTGATCATATGCTTGATCAAATCGCTAGGCACGGAATGATTGATTTGGAGGTCAAGGCGGTCGGTGATCTTCATATTGATGGACACCATACGGTTGAAGATGTTGGAATTACGATTGGACAAGCTTTAGCGAATGCGGTTGGAGACAAGGCTGGAGTCAGGAGGTATGGACATGCTTATGTACCTCTTGATGAGGCACTGAGTCGAGTGGTCGTTGATTTCTCTGGGCGTCCAGGGCTGGTCATGCATGTTCCTTTTAAAAGCGGCTCGATAGGGCTCTTTGATACCCAACTTGCTTTTGAATTCTTTCAAGGTTTTGTTAACCACGCTTTAGTAACCTTACACATTGACAATTTACGGGGTGAGAACTCACATCACCAAGCAGAAACAGTTTTTAAGGCTTTTGGACGTGCGCTTCGAATGGCCCTTGAACTGGACCCGCGGGGGATAGGGGTTATTCCTTCGACAAAGGGAGTTTTGTGATTAACCGAACGACTTCCCTATGAGTGATACTGTTGCTGTAGTGGATTACGGCATGGGTAACTTACGCTCGGTATCCCAGGCCGTGCTTAAAGCTGCTGAAGGCACGAACACAAGTGTGATGATTACCTCTGATCCTGAGGTTGTTTTTAAAGCCACGCGTGTTGTGCTGCCTGGACAAGGAGCGATGCGTGACTGTATGCACGAGCTAGCAAGAGCTGGCCTTAAAGAGGCGGTAATGAACGCTGCCAAAATTAAACCTTTGTTTGGTGTATGTGTGGGTATGCAAATGCTCTTAGATCATAGCGAAGAGGGCAACTCAGATACCGGTACCGATTGCCTGGGGTTGATACCAGGAAGGGTGATTAAGTTTGATTTGGCTGGGCAACTCCAGGCCGATGGAAGTCGCTACAAAGTGCCTCAAATGGGATGGAACCAGGTAACTCAAAGGGGAGGTCATGAATTATGGAAAGACATCCCACAAAACAGCTATTTTTACTTTGTGCACAGTTTTTACGCAGCTCCGTCGGATGTACGCTACACTGCGGGGGAAACTATGTACGGCCAGAGCTTTACATCTGCAATAGCTAGTGATAATATTTTCGCAACCCAATTTCATCCAGAAAAAAGTGCTGATATGGGATTGAGGCTTTATCATAACTTTCTGCACTGGAAACCTTAATTTCCTTTTCTCTTTACATCATTATTAGTCCTTACGAGCTAGCCTCTCTTTAAGATCATCATGATTCTCATTCCCGCAATAGACTTGAAAGACGGTCAATGTGTTCGCCTTAAACAAGGAGACATGGATCAATCCACTGTGTTTGGAGAAGATCCCACAGAAATGGCACTTAGATGGGTAGAGCAAGGCGCAAGAAGATTGCACTTGGTTGATTTGAATGGTGCTTTTGCAGGAAAACCCCAAAATTACAACGCTATTAAATCTATTCTCCAAGCGGTGGGGGACGACATCCCGGTTCAGCTTGGCGGCGGTATCCGAGACTTGGATACGATTGAAAAGTATGTCGACGGCGGTATGCGCTATATCATTATTGGAACTGCAGCAGTAAAAAGCCCAGGCTTTTTAAAAGACGCATGCAGTGCATTCGGAGGGCATATTATTGTTGGTTTAGATGCTAAGGACGGAAAAGTGGCAACCGACGGGTGGAGCAAACTCACCGGACACGAAGTCATTGATTTGGCTAAGAAATTCGAGGATTACGGAGTTGAGTCCATTATTTATACTGATATTGGTCGAGACGGGATGCTCTCTGGGATCAATGTAGAGGCGACTGTCAAGCTTGCGCAAGCGCTCAGCATTCCCGTAATCGCTTCAGGCGGCTTATCCGGTATGGCAGATATTGAGAGTCTTTGTGCTCTGGCTGATGAAGGTATTGAGGGTGTTATTTGTGGACGAGCAATCTACTCTGGTGACTTAGACTTTGAGAAAGCTCAAGCACGTGCTGATGAGCTGACACTTTAAAAAAATAAAAACCGTAAAATTTATCAGTAACCTCAATCGTATTTTATGGATTGAGAAGTTTACACAATACCTATCTAAAAATGTTAGCTAAAAGAATCATTCCATGCCTGGACGTGACGGGAGGGCGAGTGGTAAAGGGCGTCAACTTTGTAAATTTAAAAGATGCTGGGGATCCCGTAGAAATTGCTGCCCGTTATAACGACCAGGGCGCGGATGAGTTGACATTTTTAGACATCACTGCAACTAGTGATGGACGTGATTTGATTTTGCATATCATTGAAAACGTTGCCTCTAAAGTCTTTATTCCCTTAACCGTTGGGGGTGGCGTAAGAAGTGTAGAGGATGTCAGGCGCCTCCTTAATGCGGGTGCTGATAAAACGAGTTTTAACTCAGCAGCTATCGCCAACCCGCAAGTCATCAAAGATGCATCCGCTCGATACGGATCCCAGTGCATTGTGGTCGCCATTGATGCCAAACGTCGCACCCATTTAGAGGAGCAGCGCCTGAGCGAGCGCGGTGAACCCATTGGAGCAGGTTGGGATGTATACAGCCACGGAGGGCGCAAGAATGTCGGCTTAGACGCGGTTCAATGGGCCAAGAAAATGAGTGAGTGCGGTGCAGGGGAGATTTTACTGACCAGCATGGACCGGGATGGCACTAAATCAGGTTTTGATTTAGGGTTAACAAAAGCAGTTTCAGACGCTGTTGGCGTGCCCGTAATTGCCTCGGGAGGGGTGGGCACATTGGAGCATTTGTGCGACGGCATCAAGCTAGGCGGCGCAGACGCAGTGCTTGCCGCAAGTATTTTTCATTACGGAGAATTCACCGTCTTGGAAGCAAAAGAGTGTATGGCCAGGAAGGGGATTGCAGTCAGAATATGATTGAGCAATGAACCGAAATCTGGGGTGTGGATTACATCACTGACACAGGACTCCCGGACCTTAAAATACGTATTCTTAAATAATTTAATTTCAGTTTTGACTATATTTTTGTCATGTCCCCTCTTTGCTTTTAGAGGACAATTAGCCAATGTTAGATACAAACCCCACACAAACAACGCAAACTCCAGGTTGGCTAAGCTCAATTAAATGGGGAACCGATGGTTTGGTTCCCGTGATTGCCCAAGAATTAGGAAGCAAAGATATTTTGATGGTGGCTTGGATGAATGGTGAGGCCGTAGCCAAAACAGTAGAGCTTGGACGAGCGGTTTATTTCAGTAGGTCCAGGGGCAAGTTGTGGTTCAAGGGTGAGGAGTCAGGCCACGTTCAGCGTGTGCATGAGATTCGACTTGATTGCGACAACGATGTGATATTGTTAATTGTGAAGCAAGAGGGGCATGATCCCTCAATTGCGTGTCACACGGGCAGGCATAGTTGTTTCTACCAAAAATTAGAAACAGCAAAAAATGGAGCCCTGTCTTGGGCTCCGGTCGAGCCTGTTTTAAAGGATCCTCAATCCATTTATACGAAATAATTGAACCCCCCAGTCACTAGGCGCCCATCTACCCGAGACTTTATGCAAGAAAAAAAACAAATTACCGCTGAAGAAAACAGTCATGTTCCCTCAATTGTTGGCACCCAAGTTTCAGACTTAAACACTTTGGTTCGTCTAGCCGGCATGATTCAAACCAGGCTTCCTGCAAACGGGGGTGATCCAGAGCAAAGCTACGTTGCCCGCTTGCTGTCAAAAGGAGCAGATGCAATTTTAAAGAAAGTTGGGGAGGAGTCCACAGAGGTCGTTATGGCTGCCAAGGACCTAAGCCACGGGGGCGATAGCCAGAACTTAGTTAACGAAATGGCTGATTTATGGTTTCACTGCTTAATAGCGCTTGCTCATTATGGACTGCAGCCTCAACAAGTATTTGATGAATTGGAAAGAAGAGTTGGCGTGAGCGGTTTGGAGGAAAAAGCCCTTAGAAAAGTACGTGATCGAGAGAAAAACGGGGACTGAGCGTCCATTTGAGCAATGGTTAAAAACCTTGCTGAACCAAGTCAATGAATTGTACGAAGGAGGTGAACACCATGACATATTCAACAGATCCGCAGTGTTTATTTTGCAAAATTGTCAGCTCAGTAATCCCAAGTAAAAAAGTATTTGAGGATGAAGAGTTTTTTGCTTTTCATGATATTAATCCGTGGGCGCCGATTCATTTTTTGATCATTCCCAAAATCCATATCCCTTCAATGGCCCAAGTTACAGTAGAACATGAACATCTTCTAGGTCGGATGATGGTTTTAGCACCAAAGTTGGCGTTAGAACAAGGTGCTGGACACTACCCAGATGGAGGCTTTAGACTGGTTCTCAATACTGGTAATCACGGAGGTCAAGAGATTCATCACCTTCATATGCACGTTTTAGCCGGTCCAAGACCGTGGTTAAGGGGCTAATTGCCCTTAAAACGCATACCTTTGCAAGTTTTCCCCTTAAGTCGTCTAAAATTTAGTTAAGTTATTAGGAGCATCTCCATGGGTTCATTTTCTATTTGGCATTGGTTAATTGTTTTGTTAATTGTGATCATGATTTTTGGCACCAAGAAGCTCAAAAACATTGGTACCGATTTAGGCGGTGCAGTTAAGGGATTTAAAGACGGGATGAAAGACGGCGGTACATCCCCCGAGCAAGCCGCAAATGCGGGCACTGCTTCCCCCCAAACTCCGCCCGCTCAGGTGGCAAGTCCAACCGCCCACACAACGCAGGCTCCAATTGACGTAGAAGTCAAACATAAAAGCTAATCATGCACCGCTTCCTTGATTGCTTTGATTCTTTAGAATTTGTCTCCTCTCTAGCTTTTCTAAGCAACTGCCATGTTTGATTTGGATATTTCAAAAATTGCCCTGATAGGTGCAGTTGCGTTAATTGTGATTGGCCCAGAGAAGTTACCCAAGGTTGCAAGAACAGTTGGAACTTTGGTGGGAAAAGCGCAGCGTTACGTTAGTGATGTTAAAGCTGAGGTAAATAGAGCAATGGAGATGGAGGAGCTCAAAAAAGTAAGGGAGTCTTTTGAGACTGCAGCGCGGGAAGTTCAAACTTCAGTGAATGCAACCACCCATGAGGTTGAAAAAGAGTGGAGCCAACTCTCAAGCAGCGTGGGGGATGGATTAAATACTGAAGATGCATCCAATTATCATGGTTCGGATCTTCTTGGGGATGTGAGCATACCATCTCCAATTTATAAAAATCCTGGAAAAAAATGGCGCCTAAAGCGTTCCGCTACCCCGCAGTGGTATAAATCTCAACGCGGTGTCAAAAGCAAGGCTTTGTCTGGCGCAGCTAGAGTGGCTCGTTATAGACCTAAAACCAATTTAAATTCTCTTAAGTAATTTTAAGAAACTAAAATTATCTAAGTATTGACTTAAAAAAGAAATGTCCAATACAAACACCAAAACGGACGATGAGCTCACAGGTACAGAGCAGCCCTTCGTTCAGCATCTGATTGAACTAAGAGATCGTTTGGTTAAAGCGATAGCAGCTGTTGGCGTAGTCGCTATTGTTTTGGCTATCTTTCCCGGTCCTGGGCCACTTTACGATATTTTGGCAGCGCCCCTGATTGAGCATTTGCCTAGTGGAGCGACCATGATTGCAACATCTGTGATTTCTCCATTCATGGTGCCCCTCAAAATAATGATGATGGCAGCATTTTTGATTGCATTGCCTGTGGTACTTTACCAAGCCTGGGCATTTGTTGCACCTGGACTTTATGCGCATGAAAAAAGATTGGTACTCCCGCTTGTGGTTTCTAGTACTTTGTTGTTCTTCGCAGGTGTGGCTTTTTGTTATTTCTTTGTGTTTGGACAAGTCTTCAAATTCATTCAATCCTTTGCGCCCAAGAGCATCACTGCAGCGCCTGATATTGAGGCATATTTAAGTTTCGTTTTGACAATGTTTTTGGCGTTTGGGATGACGTTTGAAGTGCCAATCGTTGTTGTTGTCTTGGCTCGCCTTGGAATCATGTCCATTCAAAAGCTTAAAGACTTTAGATCGTACTTTATTGTGATCGCATTTATTGTTGCAGCCGTTGTGACCCCGCCCGATGTAGTGTCACAGTTGGCACTAGCCGTACCCATGTGCTTGTTGTATGAATTGGGTATTTGGGCTGCCGTAATATTTATCAAGCACACACAAGCGCCATCTGAGGACTCAAGCGACGGGTCAACCAATAGTCCGAGCAATGCAACTAATGGAGAGAATAAAACCTCTGAGGGATCCTGATTACATGAAAAAAATATGGCTCCTTTTTTCCCAGGTCGTCACCGTACTCTTGGCCATCTGGTTTGTGCTCGTTACATTAAAGCCAGACTGGGTCAAAAGTATTGGAGCAAGAGATACAGTTGAATCAGGTTTTGGTGGAATAAGTTTATTTGAAGCAGCTCGTCAAGATGCGAGCTCGGTTGCGCCGGGGAGCTACAGCTCTGCTGCCAAAAAGGCATCTCCTGCCGTAGTAAGTATCAGTACCAAACGTAAATCAGACTCCAATCAATCTCAGATGGATCCTTGGTTCCGCTTTTTTGGAGGGCAACCCGATGAGTCGGCACAAGTTGGCTTGGGTAGTGGCGTAATTGTTAGCCCTGAGGGTTATGTGTTGACAAATAATCACGTAATAGAGGGCGCCGATGAAATAGAAGTGGTGCTAAACGACGCAAGGAAGACGACTGGTAAATTGATTGGGTCAGACCCAGAGACTGATTTGGCCATTATTAAAATCAACATGGCGCATCTTCCCGTTATAGTCATTGGAAACTCAGACTCATTACAAGTGGGAGATCACGTTTTAGCGATTGGTAATCCCTTTGGTGTGGGCCAAACAGTGACCAGTGGGATTGTCTCCGCACTGGGAAGAAATCAACTAGGCATTAATACGTTTGAGAACTTTATTCAAACTGATGCAGCGATTAACCCAGGTAATTCTGGTGGCGCTTTGGTAGATGTATACGGCAATATGGTTGGTATCAATACGGCTATCGTCTCGCGTTCTGGAGGGAGTATGGGTATAGGGTTCGCTATACCCATGAGTACCGCCAAGCAAGTGCTTGAGAGTATCCTAAAAGATGGGCAAGTAAAGCGGGGCTGGGTTGGAATTGAGCCCAACGAATTGAGTCCTGAACTTGCACAAACATTTGGACTCAAATCGGATCACGGTGTAATTGTGACTGGCGTTTTGCAGGGTGGGCCCGCTTTTAATGCCGGTATCAGACCAGGTGACCAAATCGTTGATATCGCTGGACAAAAAGTAAATAATTTAAGTGAGCTTTTGGCGCTCGTAGCAGCGCTTAAGCCTGGCACTCCGGTAGCTTTTAAGATTCAAAGAAAAGACACGTTAATCGCAGCCTCTGTTACTCCTGCCCAAAGACCAAAAGCCAAGAAGCAAAGAATACCTGAACATGAGTTTTTGGAGCATTGATTGACTAAGCAATTTGTCATGAACACTAAATTAGTAGAGCAGGCCAATGAATGGTTGCAACCCACGCGTTTTAAAGACTATGGGCCTAACGGTTTGCAAGTTGAAGGGAAGTCTGAAGTTACAAAGTTAGTCACTGGCGTTACTGCAAGTTTGGAATTAATTGAGGCTGCAGCTAATGCGGGTGCCGATGCTATATTGGTTCATCATGGACTTTTTTGGCGCGGCCAAGACGGTACCCTAACAGGTTGGATAAGAGGGCGTGTTGCAAAATTAATCCTTAACAACATCAACCTAATTGCTTATCATCTGCCACTAGATGCACATCCGCTTTACGGCAACAATGCGCAGCTGGCAATTCATTTGGGATTGCAAATGAGGGAGACTTTTGGGGATCAAAATTTAGGTCACATTGGCACTATTATTCCTGGATCTCAGGGGGCAGAATCCTTTTGTATAAACGATTTGGCACTCAGAGTTGAGGGTGTGTTGGGCCGCACACCCACTGTGATTGCTGGCGATAAAAGCAGACGCATTGGAAAAATTGCTTGGTGTACAGGCGGGGCACAGTCTTGGTTTGAGGATGCTATTAAAGCTGGTGCAGAGGCGTTCATCACCGGTGAAATCTCAGAGCCACAGGCGCACCTAGCAAAAGAAACTGGAGTTGCTTTTTTGGCGTGTGGACACCATGCAACTGAGAGATATGGTGTTCAGGCACTCGGTCAAGCCTTGGCTGAGAAATTTTCGATTGAACATCAGTTTATAGACATCGACAATCCAGCTTGAGATAAAAATTAACTGGATTTTTTGAAATATGTTTCAAGGTTGAAGCCCTAAATCCAATTCAAAGTGAGTTGATCAAGGCCGTGTAAATCGATTCATGACAATCAATCAAAAGTGAATATCAACTTGAATAACTTGAAACCTTTGGCTATTACGATGGGGGATCCGTCAGGAATCGGACCCGAGATCGTACTCAAGTGTTTTCTAAACGAGACAAAGGACCCTTTTGTAGAAAACTTGTTAAAACGCTGTTTTGTAGTGGGAGACTTTGCACATTTAGAGCGAGCCAGGACAACGCTTAAAGACAATTCAAACCGAATCAAAATATATCCCATCACTAACATAACTGACATTTCTGGCTTAAATAAATTAAAGGAAAAAAAGAGACTCAATGAGGAGGAGGTTTGCCTTGTTCCAGTTTTACAGGTCTGTGATGTGGGACAGTCAAAGAGTCACCTTGCAAATGTTGGTGAGGTGAGTGAGATTGCTGGTAGGGTGGCCGCAGAGAATATTATTTGGAGTGCACGCGCCGCTCTTAATGGCGATGTTGGTGGCGTTATTACCGCACCCATTCATAAGCAGTCGCTTTCCAAGGCGGGGATTGGGTTTCCTGGGCACACGGAGATACTTCAAAATGAAGCCGCACTTCATGCGGGAGTTGCCATTTCTGAGATGCCCGTGAGAATGATGCTTGCCAGTGATGAGCTAAGAGTGGTTTTGGTGAGTATTCACTTGTCACTGCAAGAGGCGATTTTTAAAGTAACAGAAGATCAGATTATTGAAACTTTACAAATTACGCATGCATCTCTAACCCGTTTGATGGGGCAAGCACCACGTATTGCAGTTGCTGGGCTTAATCCTCATGCCGGGGAGGGGGGATTAATGGGGCGTGAAGAGTTGGAGATTATTTTGCCTGCAATGGAAAAAGCCCGGATTCACAACAAGGACATGCGCCTGAGTGGCCCACACGCCCCAGATACCGTTTTTATGAGGGCAAGAAAAGGAGAGTTTGACGTCGTAGTTGCCATGTATCATGATCAAGGGCTGATACCCATAAAATATATGGGGTTAGACAAGGGGGTTAATGTGACGCTTGGGCTACCAATGATCAGAACAAGCCCGGATCACGGAACAGCTTTTGAAATAGCGGGGAAGGGACTGGCTGATGCAAGCAGTATGCTTGAGGCTATAAAACTAGCTGGATTACTCAGCGAATAATTGAACGATCAGAACAAAATAGCTAGTGTAAGTTGCATCTCAAGCGCTAAGTTGGTGCTTAGGCCATGCCGATTTAAGGTTAAAGAGGGTTTTTCATACTTTTAGAGTAGTTAAACCATCCAAATCTTATTGCTTTGGAAATAGCCCGGATTGGACAATTGGCCTAAGACTCAGATACAATGTGGGGTTAACCCTTTTCAGAGTCATTATTTCGGATCATCAAGGATCAGTCAATGAGCGATACCCCAATGGATAGCAGTAAAAGAACCTGGCTTATAGCCTCTGGTTGTGCCGGAGCAATAGGTGGAGTAGCGACAGCTATCCCTTTCGTGAGTACATTTCAGCCCTCAGAGAGAGCTAAAGCAGCAGGCGCTGCTGTAGAAGTGGATATTTCCGCCATCAAACCTGGTGAGAAATTAACGGTTGAATGGCGAGGCAAACCCGTTTGGATTGTTCGTAGAACTCCAGAGCAAGTTGCAGAATTATCAAAAATTGAAAATGAGTTGGCTGATCCTAACTCAGAGCGTAAGCCTGGTGAGATTACACCAGTTTATGCAAAAAACCAAGCGCGGTCCATCAAGCCTGAGATTTTCGTTGCCGTTGGTATTTGTACTCATTTGGGGTGTTCACCAGGCGATAAGTTCGTAACGGGTCCTCAGCCCTCGCTGCCAGATAATTGGCCTGGAGGTTTCTTGTGCCCTTGCCATGGTTCTACTTTTGATATGGCTGGAAGGGTTTTCAAGAATAAACCTGCTCCAGATAACTTAGAAGTTCCCCCTCACATGTATTTGTCAGACAACAAGTTGTTGATTGGCGAAGATAAATCTGCGTAATTCGATCCTCTAGTTGTTAAAAGACACTGCTTATACAGGAAGACACAATGGCTGAATTCAAGGAAATTTCCCCCGACGCTAGCAATGGAGAAAAATTGCTCAACTGGGTAGACAATCGTTTCCCCCTCTCACAGTTATACAAAGAGCATCTCTCTGAGTATTACGCCCCAAAGAACTTTAATTTCTTTTATTTTTTTGGTGCTTTATCGATTTTGGTATTGGTCATTCAAATTGTGACGGGTATCTTTTTGGTTATGCATTACAAACCTGATGCTGCGGTTGCTTTTGCAAGCGTTGAATACATCATGCGCGATGTTCCCTGGGGTTGGCTGATTCGTTACATGCACTCCACTGGAGCTTCGGCATTTTTCATCGTGGTTTACATGCACATGTTCCGCGGCCTAATCTACGGATCTTACAGAAAGCCAAGAGAACTAGTTTGGATATTTGGGTGTGCCATTTTCCTTTGCCTTATGGCTGAAGCTTTCATGGGCTATTTGTTACCTTGGGGACAGATGAGTTACTGGGGAGCTCAGGTTATTGTTAATTTATTCTCTGCCATCCCCTTCATCGGCCCTGATTTGGCTCTGTTAATTCGTGGGGACTACGTGGTAGGAGATGCAACGCTCAACCGTTTCTTTAGCTTTCACGTCATTGCAGTTCCCTTGGTTTTGTTGGGCTTAGTTGTTGCTCACATCATCGCATTACACGAGGTCGGATCTAATAATCCAGACGGCGTGGAGATCAAGGCTACTAAAGGGCCAGATGGAAACCCATTGGACGGTATACCTTTCCATCCTTATTACACGATTCACGATATTTTGGGTGTTAGTGTATTTTTGTTGGTCTTCACCTCAATAATCTTTTTTGCTCCTGAGGTTGGTGGTTACTTTTTGGAGTACAACAACTTTATTCCAGCAGACCCACTCAAGACGCCCCTGCATATTGCGCCGGTTTGGTATTTCACTCCATATTACTCAATGTTACGTGCAACAACCGATGTGATGGTTAACGTACTCAGCATCATTGCAGCTTTATCTGCTGTGTTTGTTGTGTTGAAAACAGCAATGCAGTCACGCGGAAAAGTTATCACTGTCGTTGGAGTAGCAGTATTGATTGTTTTGCTTAAAACATTTGATGCAAAATTCTGGGGCGTGGTGGTGATGGGTGGCGCTGTAGTTATGCTTTTCTTCCTGCCTTGGTTAGACCATAGCCCAGTCAAATCAATCCGTTATAGACCAACATGGCACAAATGGCTTTACGCTGTGTTTGTTGTCCTCTTTATAGTTTTAGGTTATCTGGGTATTCAGCCCCCCTCTGAGATTGGAACGTTGATCGCACAGGTTGGAACTATTTATTATTTTGGGTTCTTCTTGTTGATGCCTTGGTGGACGCAACTCGGTGAATTTAAACAAGTCCCTGATCGTGTCACTTTCGCAGCTCATTGATCTGGGTTTAAGGTAACAACATGAAAAAACTTTTATTAATCCTTATTTCAAGTCTCTCATTGTTCGCAACTAACCTTGCTAGCGCTAACGAGGGCGGAATCATTTGGGACAAAGCGCCTAACAACACAAATGATTTGGCCTCTTTGCAGCACGGCGCGAAATTGTTTGTGAACTACTGCTTGAATTGCCACTCTGCAGCTTACATGCGCTTTAATCGGTTGAAAGACATTGGCCTGACCGAGCAACAAATCAAAGAAAACCTGTTGTTCACAACTGATAAAGTCGGCGATACGATGAAGGCCAATATTGACCCCAAGCAAGCTAAAGCTTGGTTTGGTGCCAACCCACCAGATTTAACAGTTATTGCACGCTCACGCTCCAGTCACGCTGGTAGTGGTGGCGACTATATCTATACATATTTAAGAACATATTACCGAGATCCCTCCAAGGCTACAGGTTGGAATAACCTTGCTTATCCCAATGTAGCAATGCCCAATGTTTTGTGGGAACTACAGGGAGAGCGACATCCTGTTTACTCAAAAGAAGAGGTACACGGCCATGAAGAGGAAGTATTCAAGGGCTGGGAGCAAGATAAACCTGGACAATTAAGCCCTGAGCAATATGACCAAGCAGTTGGCGACTTAGTCACCTATTTGCAATGGATGTCCGAGCCTGCACAAAACACGCGTGTTCGGGTTGGCGTTTGGGTCGTTATGTTCTTATTGTGCTTTACCTTTGTTGCCTGGCGTTTGAACGCTGCATATTGGAAAGATATTCGCTAAAAGTTCAAGTAAATGTCTAGGTTTTGTTAATAAAAAAGCAAAACCTAGGTATTTTGTCTATTTATTTTTATCTCTGACTTCTCTAGAATTTTAGGGACGCTTAGATCATAAAAGTGATGGGAATTTCCCCATCACTGTTCTGAATTACTGGAGAGCTTAATCCTATGATGGTCTTGTACTCTGGGACAACATGTCCCTTTTCTCATCGTTGCCGATTTGTTTTGTTTGAAAAAGGGATGGATTTTGAAATCCGTGACGTAGATCTCTACAACAAGCAAGAAGATATCAATGTTATGAATCCCTATGGACAGGTTCCCATCCTTGTTGAGCGTGATTTGATTTTGTATGAATCAAATATCATCAATGAGTACATAGATGAGCGTTTCCCGCACCCACAATTGATGCCCGGCGATCCAGTAGACCGAGCACGTGTTAGATTGTTCTTGTTAAATTTCGAGAAAGAACTCTTTACCAATGTCAGTTTGCTAGAGAACAGAAATACAAAGCCAGCGGACAAATCTTTGGACAAAGCGCGTTCACATATCCGTGATCGTTTAACCCAGTTGGCACCCGTATTTTTGAAGAACAAGTTTATGCTTGGAGAAAACTTTTCCATGTTGGACGTAGCGATCGCTCCATTGTTGTGGCGTTTGGACTATTACGGAATTGAGTTGTCTAAAAATGCGGCTCCACTTTTAAAATATGCAGAGCGTATTTTCTCAAGGCCCGCATATATAGAGGCCTTAACGCCTTCAGAGAAAGTGATGCGTAAGTAATCGGGTTTTTCTGGGATGATGCTGTATTCTTTGTGTCATCCCCATTCATTGTGACTCTCAAAAACTGGTGCAGTGGACCAATATGATAAACGCAGCGCAAACCATCTCAACCAGGCCATATTTGATAAGGGCCTTATTTGATTGGTGCAACGATAATGCGCTGACTCCATACATAGCAGTCAAAGTGGACTCAACCGTCCAAGTTCCAAAGGAATATGTTCAAAACGATGAGATCGTGTTGAATATAAGTTTGGACGCAACCAGTGGCCTTCAAATTGGCAACGATTTTATTGAGTTCAAAGCAAGATTTGGAGGAACCCCACGGCAAATAATTGTGCCTGTGGGACAGGTTATTGCTATTTACGCAAAAGAAAACGGTCAAGGAATGGCTTTTCCTGCTCCGAACAATACATCTACTAAAAACTCCAACATTAAAGAAGGGGTGAACTTAACGCAAGTTCAAAATCTCAAAAACGAGAGTACTTTTGAAGAATCTACTGAAGGTGTAATTCAGGCCTCCCTGACTTTGATGACCAATGAGTCTGCATCTACTCAAAACATTAAAGGCAAACCTAGCACCCTAAGCAGTGTTAAAAGTGTAGATGAAAACAAGGGTGAAAGCTTAATTGAGAATGCTGATCCCACTGAGCCTTCTCCTTCCGGGCCAACCGGTACTCGTCCTAAGTTAACTCGCATAAAGTAAAAAGCCAGTATTTCAAATTTGTGTGTAATTTTGCTAAAGAATTACAATTTCTAACCGAAAAATAAAATAGTCGTTACTAAACAACTCAAAAAATTGGTTTTGAGTTTGGTTTTTGCTGAAGTCTAAATAAGAAGCTACTTTTAGTTACAATATCATCCGTGCCCCCTTAGCTCATCTGGTAGAGCAACTGATTTGTAATCAGTAGGTGGTCTGTTCGAGTCGGACAGGGGGCACCA
>DAITOS010000037.1:12081-28351 GCA_036834025.1 Limnohabitans sp. | reverse complement strand
ATTTGTGCAACGGCGTCAAGAAGTAAGGGTTCTGATAAATTGACTCCATCTGCCTTTGCAACAGCTATAACCTCTTTAATCAATTCAGACTGAGTACTGAGGACTGACTCCAGACGAGGCATCATTTCATATTGAATTTGTGCCAAGCCTGACATAGCATTAAAGGCGCAATTGATCAATAATTTTGACCAAAGCTCAATCCTAATATCTTCTGAGATTTTTACGACCACTTGCGCTGAAGCAAAAAGGTCAACCAATTGACTCAAAGTTTCTTTAGGATTTTTCAGCCTTAAGTTTTGTGATAATCCAATGACAAGCTCCCCGCGACCGTGGTGTTTCACATAGCCAGGACCTCCAAGTTCAGTTGCCACATAAACTACAGAGGGTATAACGGGATGAGAGAGTTGAGATTCAATTAGGGCGGCGTTCTCAACACCATTTTGCAAACTCATTATCACCGCGTTGGAAGCTAAGTGTTTTGAAATTTCTTTTGCCGTGGCTAAGGTATCAGTAGACTTTACGCAAAACAATACCAAGTCAGCTGAATTGATAGCGTCCAATTCAGTGCTTGCCTGTAATTGAATAACCTCATCCTGACTTGCACCGCTCAAATTCAGTCTCAAACCGCCTTGAGAGATAGCTTGAACATGTGCAGCTCTCCCGATGAGCGTTACGTTGTGCCCAGCACGCGCAAGCATTGCCCCGTAAAAGCTTCCTACTGCTCCGGCCCCGATAATAGCTATATGTTTAAATGTATGACTAGTCATATTTATACGCCGATATAGGTTAAAGTAAATTTTTTATTTTAGATGGAATATTTATGCTGAAGGATTACAAGCTCTAAGATAAAACACAAGTTTTTGACCTCAAGGTGGTACAAAGAGATCTAAAATTCAACAGATCAAGCATTTCTTTACGAATTAATCAATTTCACAGATTTTTCATAAAATCCTTCAGATACGCAAAATGGATTGCTTATTTAATTAAAACAACGGACTAATATGTTTAACAAGTTTCTATTAATCGGGGCCTTGTCCCTTGTCTCCATTTTCTCCAATGCCAGCGAATTAACTGGGATTAGTGCACGCTCGGAGATATATGCGGTTCCTTCTTTGACAATTTCTGATCAGCAATTTTTGATAGGCGACAAAAACGGTAGGGAAGTAACGGTTGGCGGAATACTGCGTTTTCCACCCAAGCCCTTCAACAATAAGCTCCCAGTTATTTTTCTGCTTCACGGCTCTAGTGGCATGGGTGCGAATATTGATTTTTGGTCAAATCATTTTCTCTCCAAAGGTTACGCCACCTTTAGCTTAGACGCATTTACGGGCAGAGGATTAACGGTGGTGGGACCCAACCAGGCTTCACTTGGAAGACTTAACATGATTCTTGATAGCTACAGGGCTTTGGAGATACTTGCCAAGCATCCTCGCTTAGATTCCACTAAATTTATCATGATGGGTTTTTCTAGAGGAGGTCAGGCTGCACTTTTTTCAAGTTTGCAACGCTTTAACGACACTTGGAACAAGAGCGGTGTTCAGTTTGCAGCGCACATACCCTTTTACGCCGATTGTGGAACTAGTTATATTGGGGACGAGAGAACAACTGGGAAACCTATTCAATTACACCACGGCAAAACAGATGATTACAACCCGCTAGAGTCCTGTAAATCATACCTTAGCAAACTAAAGACGGCCAACCAAAATGTTGAGCTCTACGAGTACGAATTTGGCCCACACGCATTTGATTCCCCTTTGGGTACAACACCTCCAAGCGTGTCCAAAGATGCTCAGACTGTAAGGGCTTGCAGAATTGTTGAAAAAGCAAACGGTATTTTATTCAATGCCGATACCAACCAAGAGTTTAAATATTCTGATGCCTGCGTTCAACTCAATCCGCATGTTGGTAAAGATGAGGAAGCAACGACGAAAGCAGCAGACAGAATTGATGCTTTTTTACTCTCACTTTTTAAATGACTTGCTAATTATTAGTTTGTAAAGTTCAAACAAATTAGATATTAGGTCCATAGTGCTTGTTTGCTCTTTTGAGGTGAGCGGTTAACACTTTAACTGCTCCATCAGGGTCATGCGCAGCAATACATTTAACCATCTTAATATGCTCATTCAAGGAGGTTTTTTCTGCTCCAGGTGCGCGCACTGCTTCGTGATGAAACTGAGCTAACCACTCAAGCATTGCCTGAGAAACTGCCTTATAAAAAGCATTCCCAGAGATTTCAGCTATTGCATAGTGCAAATTCATGTCGGTGCTCAAAAATAATTCAGAGTCGTCTAGCGCTGCTTTGTGAGTTTCAAGTAATTGCAATAAATGATTTATTTGATCTGTAGTGGCTTGGACTGCTGCAATTCGAATCATTGCAATTTCAAATTGCAACCTGGCCTCTTTAAGATCCTCTATTAAATCACTTGAACTTGATAATAAGTGCATCGCTGATTCAGAGATCTGACTTATTATTTTTCCTGCATTGAGCGGCAAAACTCTAGCCCCCTCCCCGTGCACTATGGAGACCAAACCCATTCGCTCTAACGTTTGCAACGCCTCCCTGATTGCTGGGCGACCGACGCCTAGTTCCGACATGAGATCGCGCTCTGAAGGTAGCATTGCACCAACAGCAAACTCTCCTGAACGAATTCGAGGCAGCAGTCGGTCTAGAACTTCATGAGATAACTTGCGCCTTGAAATAGGGTTTTGTTTTACAGCGGGGAGCAATTTAAGTATTTGCTCAGAATCTATCGTTTTTTTGACCATTCGGGCATCTTAACAGTTACGAATTGATATGGGTATGGTTGTAGTGCAACTCTGAATAATCATACATTCTTTAAAAATTAATTTTCTTCTTTAATAATTTCCTTGCTCAAGCTATGAGCAAGGAAATTCAATTGAAAGCAATTTAATTATATGAAGAAATGAATGCTATTTATTTTTTTATGACTTCTTAGTTAGAGTTGAAGCCATTAAATTATCAAACGCACCGTCAGAGAATCTTGACCAAACAATTCCATCGTCTCGAAATTTAACGAAGCTGCTGTATATCTTTGCCCACTTTGGGTTCTTTGCGACTAATTCAGCAAAGAGTTCATTGGTGGCTTTGAAAGCAGCTTCACCAACCTCTTTGGGGAAGGGTTTCAATTGAACACCTGAGCCGACAAGTCTTTTAAGGGCTACTGGGTTGCGGGAGTCATACTTAGCCTGCATATCAACATGAGCCTCTGCACAAGCAGATTCAAAAACACTTTGATATTCTTTAGGTAGCGCTTCCCAAGCCTTCGTTCCAACATACATCGTAATTTGCGCATTTCCTTCCCAATAGCTCGGATAGTGGTAGACCTTTGCAATTTTATGGAGTCCTAACTTTTCATCGTCATATGGACCTATGAATTCGGCAGCGTCAATGGTTCCTTTCTCTAAAGATGTGTAGATCTCACCTCCTGGGATGTTTTGCGCTACAACGCCCAGTTTCTCCAGCATTAGGCCTCCAAATCCTCCAACTCTGAATTTAAGCCCTTTTAAATCAGCCAAGGATTTGATTTCTTTTCTAAAGAATCCACCCATCTGAGTTCCTGTGTTTCCACAGGGGAAGTTAACAATCCCGTATTCATGATAAAACTCTCGCAGTAACTGCAACCCACCGCCATCTTTCATCCAAGCGGTCATTTGACGAGAATTCATTCCAAATGGAATAGTTCCATCAAGTGCAAAGGTTGGATCTTTGCCGAAGAAGAAAACTGATGCTGTATGGGCACATTCCACAGAGCCTTGTTGCACTGCTTCTAGCACTCCAAATGCTGGCATTAACTCACCTGGTCCGTGAACACTTATTTCAAAGGCTCCCCCAGTTGAGGCCGTTACCCTTTTAGCTACTTGCTCTGCGCCACCGAAAATGGTGTCTAAATTCTTGGGCCAACTAGACGCCAACCGCCAGCGCACCTTGGTCTGAGCTTTAACGATCGCAGGAGCGCTAAGAGCTGCAGTGGTTACAGCGCCAGTCAATACTTTTTTTGTAAAAAAACGTCGTTTCATCTTATCTCCTATGTCGCGAAAAGAGGCAAGCGACTGCCCTCATTTAAAAAAAATCGATAACTTACCTAATGTTCTAACTCAACTCAACTCAACTCAAATCAACTCAAATCAATCAATTTAACTTACTCAGGCTTAGCAGCAGGCATATTTAGCGCAGGCACTGATCCAGTACCGGGCGCATTACCAATCGATGGCATTTCTGTTGGGGCATCGAATTGAGGAATTTCAATTTGAATCTTATCTGTATCGATAGCCTCATCATGATCCAGCCAAGAAGTGACAAGACCTGGCCAAAAT
Organism: Limnohabitans sp.; assembly: GCA_036834025.1. GTDB lineage: Bacteria > Pseudomonadota > Gammaproteobacteria > Burkholderiales > Burkholderiaceae_C > Limnohabitans. Next base: position 24,016 of record DAITOS010000037.1, on the reverse strand, counting down.
ATGACGATCGAGACCATTGCAATTTGCAACAAAACCCACGGTATTGCTCCAAGGTAAATATCTGAACTTTTAACTTCCTTGGGTGCAATACCACGTAAATAAAATAAAGCGAACCCAAAAGGTGGATGCATAAACGAAGTTTGAATATTCACGCAAAGTAACACGCCAAACCATACTAAATCGATCCCCAATTTAGTTGCCACTGGAGCGAGTAAGGGAATTAAGATGAATGCAATTTCAAAAAAATCTAGAAAGAAAGCTAGAAAAAATACAAATACATTTACAAATATCAAAAAACCCACTGCCCCACCAGGCATTGCACTTAGCATGTGCTCAATCCAAGGGCCGCCCTCTACGCCTTGAAATACCAGCGTAAAGATAGATGAACCAATGAGAATGAAGATGACCATAGCGGTTATTCGCATAGTAGACTCCATTCCCTCCCAAATGAGAGTCCACTTTAGGCGACGATGCATTGCGGCTATAGCCATCCCTCCAACAGCCCCCATAGCACCTGCTTCGGTTGGGGTTGCGATACCCATAAAAATAGTACCAAGTACCAGAAAAATCAAAATCAGAGACGGGATAATGCCGAGCAAGACGCGGGCTACCAACGCCCAGTTCATAGGTTTTCTCATCTCCTTGGGAATTGGTGGAACCCAGTTGGGTCGTACTATCGCAACGCCCACAATGTAGGCCAAGAAAAGTAGTGTTTGAATAATCGAGGGGCCAATAGCCCCCTTGTACATATCTCCTACAGGCTTACCGAGTTGATCTGCTAAAACAACCAACACCAGAGAAGGTGGGATGACTTGGGTGATAGTTCCTGCTGCAGCGATCACACCCGTAGAGAGTTTCATATCGTAACCGTAGCGCATCATGATGGGTAGTGAGATCATCCCCATAGCAATGACTGACGCTGCAACTGTTCCTGTAATAGCGCCAAGTATTGCGCCTACGATGATGACCGCAAAAGCAAGTCCGCCCGGAATAGGCCCAAACAGTTGACCAGTTCCCTCTAACAAATCTTCAGCCAATCCGCAACGCTCAAGTATTGTCCCCATAAAAGTAAAAAATGGAATCGATAACAAGAGATCGTTGGAGATAATTCCGTAAACTCTTAGGGGAAGATTTGCTAAAAATGCAGATTGAAAAACATCCGTTGCGATAGCAATCAAAGCACTCGCCAATCCAAGCGCTCCAAGTGAAAAGGCGACGGGATATCCTATGAGCATCACGATGATCAGGCCCATAAACATCATTGGGGCCATCCATTCAATAATATTCATTGCAAGGGTTTCTCATAGTGAGAGTCCATGTTGTATTGCCCGCGTAGATACGCAAAGCGTTTGAAGATCTCTGCAACGCCTTGCAAGACAAGGAGTGCAGAGCCAAGTGGGATAAGCATCTTTACAGGCCACCGTATAAGTCCCTGCGCTTGACTAGACATCTCAGCAGTTGCGAGCGAGTCCAGTGCAAGCGGTAAAGATAGCCAAAAGAGAATTAAACACATGGGTAATAAAAACAATATTCCTCCACATATGTCAATCCATGCACTCGTGCGAGGAGCGTAATTGCCGTAGAAAACATCAACCCTTACATGCTCATTTAATGATAAAACTGCAGGTGCTCCTAACAAGACGATACCTGCAAACATATACCATTGCAACTCAAGCCATCCGTTAGAACTGATTCCAAATAGATACCGAATCACTGCGTTAAATGAACTCACCAGACATGCCAATAAAACCAACCCTGAAGCGAATTGACCAATTTTGCGGTTGATATGGTCTGTGAAAGTAATAAATTTAAGTAAGGCGTTCATGCTGTTTTTTTAGATTGATGAGTGAGTTCATTAACATTTACAGTGTTCTTTGAAAATTTAATAAAAATCTATGGATACTTACCTTAGTTTTATTTGTCCGTGCTCAAGAAAACTAACCCGCTGAGACAAAGTTAGTTACAGCGCCCTCAGAGGCGTTTGAAACAAGACGAGCGTATTTACCCAATACACCGGTAGCTGCTTGGGGCCAATCTGGCGCTCTCCAGGCGGCACTTCGAGATTTCAAAACATCCTCAGGCAAATCAACATCAAGCCTTCTTTGCTCCACATCGATCACTATGACATCACCTTCTTGGACTATTGCGATGGGACCGCCTTGAACAGACTCAGGGACCACATGACCTATCACAAAGCCCCGTGTTGCACCAGAGAAACGACCATCAGTCACCAATGCAACCGTTTCACCTAGCCCAGATCCTTGTAACGCTCCGGTGACGAGTTGCATTTCTCGCATTCCGGGACCACCTACGGGACCCTCATTTCTGAGCACCAAGACATCATTGTGGGAAATCTTGCCGTCTTTGATGGCTTTAAAGGCGTCCTCCTCATTTTCAAAAACCTTAGCAGGTCCGCGGTGTATTTTTTTAGTTTGACCAGAGAGTTTGACTACACAACCACCCGGTGCTAAGTTGCCACGCAAAATGGCAAGCCCTCCATCAGGCTTGACTGGATCGGTAAAGCTGCGGATAACTTTTTGTCCCGTTGTTTCTGGGGCATTTTTAATTTCCTCTCCCAGGGTGCGTCCGGTTACGGTGGACTCCTCTGTGTGTAACAGTCCTCCTTGAATTAATCTTTTACCTACGACAGGCATTCCACCTGCCTCATACATTTCTGGGGCTGTAAATTGCCCCCAGGGTCGTAGATCTGCGAAGACAGGGGTTCGCTTTGATATGGAATCAAAATCATCAATGGATAAAGGCACCTCAAATTCTCTTGCCATCGCCAATAAATGCAAAACTGCGTTGCTAGACCCACCCGTTGCCATCACACCCGTAATGGCATTGATAAAGCTTTGACGATTAACAATGGAGCGAGGTGTCACACCACTGCGAAGTAAATCCATGACCATTGAGCCACATGATCTTGCCGCTTGAGCTTTGGGTGCGTCAGGTGCGGGTATGGAGTTAAACCCCATGGGTGAAATCCCTAACATCTCACACGCTGTAGCCATAGTGTTGGCTGTAAATTGTCCTCCACAAGCGCCAACCCCTGGGCACGCATGGTCCTCTACATCTTTGAGTTCTTCATGCGTAATTTTTCCAGAGTTCAAAGCACCAACGGCTTCATAGATATCTTGGATTGTTAATTTTCGATTTACAAACATGCCCTTTTTCAATTGAGACATCCCAGAGTGAATCGATCCGCTGTAGAGTAATAAACCCGGAATATTTAACCTACCCAGGGCCATTGCCATTGCCGGAATAGTCTTGTCACATCCTGCAATGACGACAATGGCATCAAACATATGACCGCGAGCAACCAATTCAACTGAATCTGCAATCACTTCTCGACTAACCAAAGATGTTTTCATACCTTCGGTGCCCGTCGTAATCCCGTCATTGATTGCAACGGTATTAACCTCTAAAGGATTTCCACCAGCATCACGAACACCTTGCATGACTTGCTGCGCAAGGTCGCGGTGATTCCAATTGCAAGGCATCGTTCCAATCCAACAATGTGCAACTCCAATTTGCGGACGCTTCAAATCGTTATCGTTAAATCCCACTGCCTTCATCATCCCCCTAGCAACGGCCCGGTCTGGTCCATCCAGTAAGATTTTGCTTTTGTGTCGAATATCAAAGGTATCTTTTTTCATTTATTTTGCTCCAACGGATGTTTGGAAAAAAATGCTAAAAGTTCAAGCAAAGTTTGCTCCGGTGCCTCCTCTGGTATGAAGTGTCCACAAGGTAAGGCCTTACCTGTAACGTCTAATGCGACTTCTTGCCAATCAGCTAAACAATCAAACATAGAGGCAACAACGCCCGTGCTACCCCAAAGAGCTTGCAAGGGCATTTTCAACTTCAGACCTGAGGCGCGGTCAGCCCTGTCGTGATCTAAATCTATACCCCCAGATGCGCGGTAATCTTCACAACTCGAATGAACTGCATTGGGACTAGAAAATACGCGAACATACTCCTCTATCGCTTCAGGTGAAAAGTTACTCAGATCAGGCTCAGAGCGGCCCACACGTCCCAAGATATTAAAGGGAACTCTTCCTGCAAGCATCTCCTCAGGTAAGGGTGAGGGCTGCAGCATAAAGAACCAATGGTAGTAAGCTCTTGCGAAATGCATGTCAGTTCGCTCAAACATCTTTAGTGTTGGAGAAATATCTAAGACTGAGATTGTGTGAACATTTTTTGGGTGATCAAGTGCCATCCTATGGGAAACACGCCCGCCTCGGTCATGCCCTACTAGATGAAAGCGCTCAAAACCCTGTGAGCTCATCAGCTCAACCATGTCGTTTGCCATCACACGTTTTGAATAGTTAGAGTGATCGGGTAAGCCTTTGGGCTTAGAAGAATCTCCGTACCCCCTAAGGTCAGCACAAATGACCGTATACCGACTCGATAACGCTGGAGCCACTCGGTGCCAACACGATAGAGTTTGAGGATACCCATGCAACATCAAAACGGGTGGACCAACGCCTGCCCGAAGGTAATGAATATCAGCTTCGCTGCCCTTGAATAAGTGACTGGAAAAGCCAGGGAAGAGCTTTGCTTGAGCGGCGTTTGTTTGATTCACATCTTCTCCCCAATGGATCGAAAATTTAGACTTGCGATTTAAACGCCAAAACCAATTTGACGCCAATCTTCATTACTTGTATACTCGTCACATGTTCAGTCATTATACCAGTAAAAACTTTACAGCATAGTTTTAAATAAATCAGATACGAGGAATTCTCAGAATGAAAAGAATTGGAATGGTTGGGGTTGGAATGATGGGGCACGGTATTGCTACAAACCTACTTAAACACGGGTATGAATTAATACTTTATGAGCACCCAGGTAATCAACCCTTAGAAAACCTGATCTCGGATGGGGCAAAGAGTGTTAGTGATCTTCTCCAAATCACATCTGAAAGCGAAGTGATTATTTTGGTTTTAACCGGCTCAACTCAAATCGAGACCGTGATGAACTCTGAGCGTGGTATCTTGTCGGGGCTAAAGTCAAACACCATTGTGATTGACTGCTCTACTGCGTTGCCAGCATCTACCAAACGTATAGCAAGTGCGGTGAAAGCCAAGGGCGCTCATTTTCTTGATTCTGCAATGACCAGGACGCCCAAAGAAGCAGCCCTAGGAAAATTAAATTTACTGGTCGGTGGTGAGGCTGATTTACTTGAAAAGTGTCGACCTTTGCTTTCCTGTTTTGCAGAAAATATCACCCATGTTGGACCTGTGAGCGCTGGGCATAGTATGAAGTTGCTTCACAACTATGTATCGCTTGGGATGGTAGCTTTAATCTCGGAGGCTGCTGTGTGCGCGCAACTGAACGAAGTCAGTTTCAGTGCATTCGTAGAAGTCCTGGCCAGCGGTGGAGGTGGGGGTACCGCACTTGAGCGGCTAAAACCTTTCTTACTATCCAAGGATACTTCGGGACTTAAGTTTACGGTATCAAATGCGTGTAAGGATATGAGTTATTACTCCACAATGGCTGATGATGTCGGAGCACTTAAAGGGATTGCAAATTCAGTATTAGAGACCTACAACCAAGCACTTATTAAGAGCAGTCCAGATGCGCTCGTACCAGAATTGTCCTCCATTTTAGGGAAAGACCTTTAAGAAAGACCTATAAGAGAGATTCGTCGTCCAAATATTGCCTCTTGTAGATTAACTGAGCCCCCATAAGCCGTCACCTCCAAAGAGACAAAACTTGCTTCCTGATATCGATTCTTTAGCTTTATTTGTACGTGCTGCTGAACTACGCAGCCTGACTAAGGCAGCAAAGGCGTCTTACATAGGCCTAGCCGCCGCTAGTCGCAGGTTGGCGTTGCTAGAACTTGGTTTTAAAACAACTCTACTTGAACGCTCATCCAAAGGAGTTGAACTTACACCTGCAGGAGCTTCACTGCTCCCCCATGCAAAGGCTCTTTTAAACGAAGTCAACGAAATGCACGTTGAAATGAGCGAGCATATATGTGGTCGTAAGGGAGCGGTCAGAATTCTCGCAAATACCTCAGTGATGACTGAGTCCTTACCAAAAGACCTTGCCACTTTCACAAACAAAAATCCTGAGATAAAAATCGCATTACAAGAGCGTTGGAGTAATGAGATCGTACGCCTTGTGCTCTGTGGGGAGGCAGATCTGGGAATCGTCGTAGAAGGAGTCCAAACAGAGGGACTGGATACTCACCTGTATAAAACAGATCAAATTTCGGTACTTTTGCCCCGCAACCATCCGCTGAGTCAACGCCGTGAAATTAAGTTTAATGATCTCGTGGATAATGATCTGATAACTCTGCAGTCAGGCTCATCTATCATGCGATTGCTAACAGAGCGAGCTTTGATAAGTGAAAGGAATTTGCAATTAACTGCTCAAGTCCGCAGCTTTGAGGCAGTCACCCAACTGGTCCAAGCAGGACTTGGAGTAGGACTCTTACCTCAACAAGTTGCCAGCAAAGCGGCTCAAGCACTCGGATTAATTGTCCGCACCCTAGATGAGTCTTGGGCAAAACGCAGAATGCTTATTTGCATCAAGAAAGAGCGCGTATCCAAGGGTTGCGTAACGCATTTAATGGAGCACTTGCGGTATTGTTCTTGTGAGCAAAATTAGATTGACGCAGGGAATTGAGATTTAAATTTTCATGCACCCACTGCTTCAAAAGCTTGGGTGCAGGAGAGAAAAGCTCTCAATCCCCTAATTGATATTTATTTCAAAGCATCCATACATCCTTAACGACCAAGGGCTCAATTTTTTCAACAAAGTTTGGGAGATCCGCCAAAAGCGTTCTCCCCTCTGGACTATCCAGGGATGCAATTAGGTCCTGCTCAGTATCAAACCAAAGCTCTGAAAATCCGTCATAAGGAAAGTGTGGAAAGCGACCTGGCTCAAGTAAATTGACTGAGTAGCGTCTCATACCAGGCAGGTGTTTACATAACTCAGCGTGAGTTGTCAACCAATGGTGTTCAAACTGCTCGCGTGTAAGAGTCGACTTTTTTTGCACCAAACCAATTCGTTTGTAAAATATTTGTTTCGACATTTCATGCTCCAAAAAAAATGTCCCTCGATGCTAGTAGATTTTTAACAAATTGAATATCAATTTTTAATCAAGAAGGTCTTCGAAAAAATCGTAGGCAAACAAATTAAGCGCATCCATTTTTCCGCGAACGAAAAGCTAAAAGTGTAATAATATTTTTAAGAAATCTTGCAAGGCTAGGCTCTTTTGATTTTCTTTTCTCGTACAAATAAGCATCTGCCTCACAGCCCAGGCCTCTGGCAAAGGTTTGCACACCAACTCTCCTGTACTGGCCTTTGACATACCGAAATCTTTTGGTAACAAGCCAACCCCTAAATCAGATTGCACCATTTTTAAGACGGCCTCAAAGCTTTTAACCTCGACTCGTAATTTCATGGTTTTTTCAAGATTGGTGGCCTCCATGGTCAACAGCTTCATCAAATTAGCGCTAGCCTCTAAACCAATTAGCTCATAGTCCAAAACATCAGCGAATTCAATTGATTTCTTTTTGGCCAATGGATGATCTGCTCGAAACAATGCCGCAAGATGATCAGTACGGTACTCGAAAATATCTAACCCATCAACGATCGCACCCTTAACAATAATTCCAACATCTGCCTCACCTGACAAAACAGACTGAATAATTTCAGTGCTCCATGCTTCATGCACAATCAACTTGTAGTCTGGGTAAGCTTGTGAAAACCTTGCCAAATCCTCGGGTAGGTACTGCGCCATTGCAGAGGAAGCGGCCAGTACCCGAAGCACCCCTTTACTACCAGTCTCAAAGGCACTCATCTCTGATTGCATCTTATTAAGATCAACTAAGATATTTTTAGCGTACTCAACCAACGCACTACCCGCATGTGTGAGCTGAATACCTTTTGAGGTTCTCTCAAATAAAGTGGTATTGAATTTATGCTCTAAAAGAGCTATTCGTCTGCTCGCAGCGCCCAAGCTCATGTGAGAGGCCTCAGCAGCTTTGGTGATACTTCCACACTCTGCCGCCTTTACAAATAAAGCTAATGAATCATTATCTGGGAGCATTGTGGATATTAAAAATTCTCAATATGTAAGAGCTTGCAGGGACAGACTTTTATAGTATTACAAATATTTTAACCGAGGTTCACATGAGCCTAATGTCCGAGGTTGAGCGCTCAACCTGTACATCACACAAGCTACTGCCCAATTGAAAACGCCCCACAAAGAGTGGAGCGTTGGGAGTAATAAATTGCAGATATTTGAAAACGATTTTTTAAAATCGAATCTTTAAGATTGAATTTTTAAGATTGAATTTTTAATTGCAATTCATTCCTCTGTGTCTAAAAGTATTGAAGGGTACCGTCAAGTTACCCTTTCACTTTTTTCAATTAGCTGGATAGCTTTTTATTTTCATATCCAAAATATCAGCTTTAATTGCTTTTACCCACTCAGGAGATTTTTGACCTACTGGGGTCGTCGTGACGTCGGCAGGAATAATCATCATCTGGTCCATGACTTGGAATGGATACTTAGAAGATTTTTTAGTGACCCCAAGCAACTGATCTTCCAGTCCTTGGCCGTCTGACCTCATTTTGACAGAGCGACCAAAACCCTTAAATTCAACAGTATGCATCGCATCGGCTAGTTCCTCAGTGGTTGGCCATTTACCGCCATTTAACTTCATCGCTTGATCGTATCCGGCTTTTAAGCCAGCAAAGGCTTGAACCATGTGATAGACAGAGTAGATAGGATATGAATCGGTTTTGGCTTTGAATTTTTGGATGAACTGCTTATGCGCTGCATCATCTTTTGTCTCTGGGTGCAGGAAATAATGGTCCCCCCTTGCACCAACAATCACTCCATCAGGCAAAGTCGTACCCAATCTCTCTAGGGAACTCTCTGCCAAGGGGAGTACAAAAGTAGACTGCTTGAACAATCCACGTTGAGCCGATTGGCGTACAAAGGTATCAAGATCACCGCCCCAAGAAGTTGACAAAATCACGTCCGGTTTGATGGCAGATAAACGGGAAACCTCTGTGGAGAAGTCAGATGCGCCGAATTTAGGAAAAAATTCTCCGACAACTTTTACATCAGGCTTTAATGCCATCAGTGTGTTCCTAAAAATCTCCCAAGAGTCACGGCCCCACGCGTAGTCTTGATTAACAACTGCGATTGTTTTGAAGTTGGGATTTGTTTTGAGCAAATAAATGACTGTTGCAACCATCTCTGTTGTTGCATTAGCCTGGGTGCGTACAACATAGCGAAATTTCTTCTCCTCTAAGATTTTTTCGGTACCGCAGTCCCACATAATGTTGAGCACTTTAAGGTCTTCTGCAACAGGAGCTACGATGTTGCAGTTGCCGCTTGATATGGCAGATATCATCGTGCGTACATCTTGGTCTTGAACCACACGCCTGTACTCCGAGAGCATTTTGTCAGCACCCAGACCTTCATCAATAAAAATAGGTGTTATTTTTACTCCACCTATCCCGCCTTTTGCATTGAGGTCATCGATCATAATCTCTGCGGCTGCTTTTGCGGGAACACCAAAAACAGAGGCAGGACCAGACAGAAATGTGGTGATACCTAGTCTAAGTTCAGCTGGTTTTTGCTGAGCCAATGCAACCCCTGAGAACATCAGTGCGCTTAGTAAAAGTGTTATTTTTTGTGAAATCATTTTATTCATCTTTATCTCCTTATATTATTAAACCGTACGTCCACCGTCCACAGGTAATTCAACACCTGTGAAGAACTCTGCCTCAGGGCTTGCGAGAAAGAGCGCTGCAGCCGCCACATCACTTGGGAGCGAGAAACGCCCCAGTGGTATAGATCCAAGAAATTTAGCTCTGTTCTCAGGTGTATCAGGCAAACCCATGAATTGAGTAAACATGCCAGTCTCTCCTAAAACTGGACAAATTGCGTTGACACGAATTTTCTCCGGACCCAACTCAACAGCCATTGATTTAGAAATAATATTAACAGCCGCTTTGGATCCGTTGTACCAGGTTAACCCAGGGCGTGGACGGATGCCAGCAGTTGAGCCTACGTTCAAAATAACCCCGCCACCGTTCTTGCGCATAAGAGGCACTACGGCGTGAGCCATATGAAAAATGGATTTGACGTTGATATCGTAAACGCGGTCAAACTCCTCCTCTGTAACGTCTAAGAGCGGTTTATTGATATGGGTCACGCCGGCGTTATTGACAACGATGTCGGGAACACCGAAGGTTTTAACGGTGTAATCCACTAGTGCTTTTACGCTTTCAGATTTTGAGACATCACAAGTAAACGCACTTGCTGAGGCTCCAAGCCTAGTGGCTACTGCTTTAGCTGCGTCCCCCCTGATATCTGCAATGATCACTGAGGCACCCTCTTTGACGTACACCTCTGCTATACCCTCTCCAAAGCCTCCACCTGCACCGGTCACGATTGCAATTTTTTTATTTAATTTACCCATTTGTCTCTCCTTATTTATCCGTGATAGTTGATAACAGTTTTTGTTGCGCTTACCTCTTCTAGCGCTAAAAATCCTTTTTCGCGTCCGTGTCCGCTTCGTTTTACACCTCCAAACGGTAACTCAACACCCCCGCCTGCTCCGAAGGCATTGATGTAGACCTGTCCAGCTTTTATTGCTTTTGACACCCTTTGTTGACGCCCCCCGTTCTCGGTCCAAACAGCCGCCATGAGTCCGTACTGCGTACTGTTGGCTAAGGCAATCCCCTCTGCTTCGCTATCAAAGGACATAGCCGCTAGAACGGGTCCAAAAATTTCCTCCTGATTGCATTTGTGCGCTGAGGGCACATTACCAAGTAGGGTCGGCGTAACGTAGTAGCCCTCTTGCGGAATTCCAGGGGCCATCACCCCTTGGGCCACAATTTCGATATTTGACTTTCTTGCCTCACTTAGAAAAAACTCTACGCGCTCTTTTTGTGCAAGGTTAACGACCGGCCCGCAGTCTAAGTCCATATCAGGGGTGCCTACTTTGATTTGCGAAAACTGCTTGGCAAGCCTTTCCATGATTTGAGGATAGATACTTTTTTGCACAATCAAGCGACTTCCTGCGGTGCAGGTTTGTCCTGTATTGGCAATAATTCCACGAGTAATGATGGGGACAGCTCGGTCCAGGTCAGCGTCGCTGAAGACCACATGTGGGGATTTACCACCGAGTTCGAGAACACATTTAATGACGTTTTTAGCGGCCGCTTTTTGAACCAACACACCCACTTCGTTTGAACCGGTGAAGGAAATAAAATTAATGCCTGGGTGCTCCGAGAGGGCCGCTCCTGCCTCCTCTCCTAAACCAGTGACTATATTTATCGAACCTGCGGGGAAGCCCACTTCTGCTGCGAGTTCAGCAATACGAATTGGGGTCAGGCAAGCATCCTCTGCTGGTTTAACAACCACTGCGTTACCCATTGCCAATGCGGGGGCGATGCTTCGTCCAAGCATCTGTGCTGGGTAGTTCCAGGGAATGATATGCGCCGTAACGCCCAAAGGCTCTCTAAGCACGTTGACGGTGTAGCCATCAAGAAAGGGTAATACCAGTCCATGTATTTTGTCTGCGCCTGAGCCGTAAAACTCAAAGTAACGCGCCAAGACAGTGATATCAGTTTTAGCGGTAGTCATGGGCTTACCTGTATCGCGGGCTTCAAGCTTTGAGAGCTCCTCATGATGGGCTAAAACTTTCTCCCCCAGTTTCATCAAAAGGCGACCCCGCTCAAGAGCACTTAACTTACCCCAGGCTGATTCCAGTGCGGCATTTGCGGCCTTGACTGCCAAATCTACATCTGCCTTTTCACCGCGAGGAATGTCATCAAATTTTTTGCCATCAACGGGGGACAAGACATCTAAGACTTTTCCCGATTGAGCGTCAACGGATTTACCGTTTATAAACATTTTTGCCATTAAATTCTCCTAAAACTTAAATTACTTTATCCA
>DAITOS010000037.1:0-11981 GCA_036834025.1 Limnohabitans sp. | reverse complement strand
TCAACGTTTGGTCAACAAATGAGCCTCGCTCGATTGTCAAAATTTGATTCGGTATGTCTGTGAGCAAAGAGGAGTTTGACTCCGTAATGACCACCGACAAATCAGGTCGACTTGTACGCAAACGCCCCAGAGCCTCCGAATACTGCAGCGCCAGTGCAGGGGCCAAGCCCTGAAAGGGCTCATCCAAAAGAACAAGCGTGGTGCCAACCATTAAGGCCCTGCCCAACGCAACCATCTTGCCTTGACCACCCGATAAAGCAGCACCTGAGCGGGAGAGCATATTTTTGAGTTGGGGAACAACCTCTAAAACATGTTCAAGACGTTCTTGTAAAACTTCTTTGCTCAGGCTTTGGATCACACAGGGAAATTCAATGTTTTCTTGAACCGAGAGGGTCGGAAAAATCACCCGATCCTCAGGTGCATAACCCATCCCTAGGCTTGAGCGTTTGTAGGCGGGAGAGAGCACTAAGTCGTGCCCATCCAAATGCATTTGACCTGAGCTTGGCGCAATGAGTCCCATGATGCTACGCAGCAAGGTGGTCTTGCCTGCCCCGTTGCGCCCGACAACTGCAATGGTGGTTCCTGCTTGAATGGTAAGTGATAGCGATCTCAAAATAGGCGAACCTTCAAGGGACACACTTAACTGATCGATATTTAGCATGACATATCTCCCAGAACCTCTTTGCGTATTTGTGGGTCGCTCAAAACGGTGTTTGGAGCACCATCTGCAGCAATTTTTCCAGATATCCAAGCCGCTACTCGGGTCGCATATTTTTCTACGATGTCTACATCGTGCTCTACAAACCAGCTCGTCACACCTCGCTGTTCTAGGGCTTGCATGACAAGAGCCATAAGTGCGTGTTTGTCCTCAGAGGAGACCCCGCTGGTTGGTTCATCCATGATGATGAGTTTGGGGCGCAGCATAAGCGTCATTGCTACATCGAGTAATTTTTTATGCCCCTCAGGCAGTGTGCCTGCGCGCTCATGCGCGTGCTCTCTTAGCCCCACCAACTCCATGGTTTCAGTAATTTCAGCTGAATTGACTGAGTGAGAAAGAGATTTCAAAATAGAGAGTTTCCCAGCCCTCGCGGCCGCCGAGATCTCTAAGCACTCTTGAACGGTGTGCTCTACAAAGAGTTGGGGTAGCTGAAACGATCTACCCAATCCCATTCTCACAATGCTTCTTGGGGTTTTACCCGTAATCTCTTTTCCGTCAAAGAAAATATGTCCTGACTCTGGCTTAAGGTAGCCGGTGCAGATGTTGATAAAGGTTGTCTTACCTGCGCCATTTTGACCAATCACGGCCAAGCGCTCACCTGCGTGCAGTTCAAAGTCTATGTGATCGGCTGCAACAACACCGCCAAATGAGAGATTGATATCTTTCGCAATTAAGATTGGATTGCTCATGGTTGTATCTTCCTGTTCTTTTAGCTATTGGCTTGTTGCTTGTTACGTTTAGCAACGGCACCCATGATGCCTTGGGGGGCAACCACGATGACGACAAGAAGCGTACACCCAAGGAGTAGTTGCCATACCCCTGCCATGTAAGCTGCAGCGGTGAGCTTTACAGCCTCGAAAATTGCAGCGCCGACAAAGGGACCGAGCGCGTGACTTACTCCCCCTAAGACGGTTATGAAGACGAGCTCACCCGAGCGAGTCCAAGAACCCATCTCGGGCGTTACGAGCCCCTGAGCAAGAGCAAAAATAGAACCCGATAGACTCACGAATAGACCAGAAATAACGTAGCCCACCCATAACACGCGCTGCGCTGATAACCCCAAATACTCAAGTCGTGTCTCATTGCTTTTTAGCCCAAGGAGTGCCTCACCTGAGCCAGATTTAATGAACCTTTGGTAAAACCATCCCGCTGCAATACAAACAACCAAGGTAAAGGACAAAAGAATAGTCTCAAACTCACTTCTCTGTGTCATCACGCCCAACATGGTGGGTCTGTCCACTCTGATGCCATCCGTACCGCCGGTTAAGGAGTAAAGTTTTCCTAACAAAGCGACTATGACCATACTGATGGCAAGATTGAGCATGCCGTAAAAAATGCCGCGGTACCTGACCATAAAAAGTCCAATAAAAGCGGCAAAGAGCGTGGACAACAGTGTTCCAAACAAAATGAGCAGCAGTCCATCCGTTGTTGGATACGCTTTGGCGATAAATGCAACGCAGTAAGCGGCAACACAGGAGAACATAGCGTGCCCAAAAGACACTTGCCCAGAGCGAGCAGGTAGCGCAACTCCAAGTGAGGCAAGTCCGTAGCAAAGTCCGAGGATGATGATGGTTTTAGCCCAAGGGAATATCACACCTAATCCCAAAACAATGCACGCAAGGGCGATTACAGTTCTTGCGTAATTCATTAAATTCTCCTTGACTGTGCGACTGTGAAAAGCCCATGCGGGCGCACAAGCAAGACAATCAGCATAATGATGTAGGGTATTGCAACCTCAAACTCAGGGGCAACGTAGACGGCGATGGAGCGAGCCATACCGATTAAGAGTGCCGTAATTAAAGTCCCCGTGATCTGCCCAAGACCAGCGGTTGCGACCACCGTAAATGAGACCACAATCGTCTCCGCTCCAATTCCGGGCGAGAGAGAGGAGACGGGTACTGCGAGTGCCCCTCCAAGCGCTCCGAAGATCGCTCCTAAGACAAAGACGAATGTCCCGATTTTGTTTACATTTACCCCCAGCGCAGTTGCAACTTCTCTGTTGTGAGTGATGGCAACTGTTTGCTTTCCTAGGGATGTTTTCTTTAAAAAGAAGTTAAGCCCAAAGTAGCTCACCAAAGCAATGCTTGGGATAACAAAGATTTGGTATACGGTATAGACCACGTTAAATATCTCAACCGTACCCAGTTGGGTCACTATCTCTCCGGCTGAATAAGGAGAGGTGCCCCAAATGAGTTTTTGAAGGTCTTCAAATATTAAAAATGTGGCAAACGTGATGAGTAGTTTTATGACTGGGTCTTTGTTTTGGAAATACCTTAACAACCCAACCTCCAAAATCAAGCCCATCAAAATGCCTATACCGATAGCGGCTAAGATCAATGAGGCAAATAAAATAGGTGCTGATGATTGGTCGTGTCCAATTGCAAACCTTGTGATACTCGCAGCAGCATAACCCCCAAAGGCATACAAACTTCCGTGGGCTATGTTCAACACACCTAAGACTCCAAATATGAGCGTCAGCCCCAGGGAGACCAAAAAAAGCAGACCCGCGTATGAAATACCGTCTGCGATACCGAGAAGTAATGTATCTAAGTTCATTGGATACCTGCTTGTTGAAGTACGAGTTTGGCCATAAGAACAACTGGGCGATCAACCATTTTTCCGTTCAATTGGACAGCACCTCCATTGGCTTTTGAATCAGCAATAACGATTGCTTTTGCATTCTCAACCTCTGCTAAAGAGGGCATAAAGCCTTGAATCACAGGTTCAATTTGAGAGGGATGAATACAAAGTTTCCCAGAAAATCCGATACGTTTGGACCTTTGAACATCGCCCGCAATCGTCTCAGCTGATTTAAAGTCTACGGTTACCCCGTCAATGGGGGGGGCAAGTTCAAACAAACGACTCATCAACACCATTTGAAACTTTAGGGGCAGTAACTCCAATTCATCCGGGCTGCAGTTCATGCCTAAGTTGGCTTGCAGATCAATGTTACCCAAAGTCAACCGAACTACAGAGGGATGAGAGGAGATGTCTTTGAGTTGATCAATGCCCTGAGCACTCTCGATCATGGGGATGAAGGATATTGAGCGATTGAGTTGTTTTTCAATTTCGACCAATTGAGATTTTGATTCTGCCTTGGGTAAGACGATTGCACCAACTCCCAGCTTCTTTAAAAGCTGGATGTCACCCTTAAAGAATTCGCTCCCATATGCATTGATACGAACCAAAATCCGACTTGGATTAGCACTCAAGATCTCAGGCAATACGCTAAGCATGGTGCGACGCGCCGTCTCTTTGTCGCTCAAGGGGATTGCGTCCTCTAAATCAATAATAAGTGCATGGGCGTTCGTGCTTAAAGATTTAAGAATACGATCATCCCTGTTACCGGGCACAAAAAGAAAAGCTTGAGCGCTTTTAAGGCGCTGTTTGGTTTGCTCAATCATGTGCACCGCCGATGTGGAAGTTGAGCGATAGGGAGGTTGAGCGATAGCGAGGTTGCGCAGCAAGGGGCTGAAGTTAGAGATTTTTTCATGAATCAAATCGCTCCTGCACTCTTCATCTGTGCGATCAAGGATTCACTAAAACCTAGCTCTGTCAAGATGTCCTGGGTATGTTGTCCCACTGAGGGTATGGGATCCATGCGGTATGTGTACTCACTATTTATACCGGGCGGCAACAAAGCGGGAACATCACCGACCGGTGTCCCGATGTATTTCCATCTATGACGGGCGCCTAGTTGTGGATGATCCCAGACGTCTTTCATGTCGTTCATTCTGGCGTTGGCAATTTTGGCTGAATCAAGTCTTGCCTCAACCTCTGTGATGGAGAGGTTCTTGAAACACTCATCAATGATTGAATTGAGTAACTCTCTAGATTCGTGACGCTTGGTGTTGCTATTGAAACGCTCATCTACCGCAAGTGAAGGGGTCAGTAATACTTTTTCGCAGAAAATAACCCATTCACGTTCATTTTGAAGCCCCAATATAACGGTTGCCCCGTTTGCAACAGGAAAAGGACCGTAGGGATAAATGGTTGCGTGAGAAGCTCCTGATCGAGCGGGAGGCTCTGCGTTGTCGTAGGCGTAATAAAGTGGGAAGCCCATCCATTCACTTAATGCCTCAAGCATGGATACATCAATATGAGAGCCCTGCCCTGTCCTGCCTCTAAGCAACAAAGCAGAGAGGATATTTGTATAGGCATACATTCCTGCAGCAATATCGGCGATGGAGCATCCCGCTTTAGCGGGGCTGTCTTTAGTGCCCGTTACAGATAAGAAGCCGGCCTCGCTTTGAATGAGAAGGTCATAAGCCTTTTTATCCCTGTAGGGGCCAAAGCTACCGTAGCCTGAAATATCACATACGATTAACTTGGGATTGAGTTTTTTCAAATCATCCGCGGAGAGCCCCATTCTGGCTGCGGCCCCTGGGGCGAGGTTTTGAACAAAAACATCAGCCGTTTGAAGGAGCTTCAAAAGAGCGTTCATTGCCTCCTTGTGCTTTAGATCCAAGGTCAAGCTCTCTTTAGAGCGATTTGTCCAAGTGAAATGCGAGGACATGCCCTTTACTCTTTGGTCGTATCCTCTCGCAAAATCGCCCACCTCTGGTCTTTCAATCTTGATAACCCTCGCGCCAAGATCTGCAAGCTGGCGGGTACAAAAGGGGGCTGCAATGGCGTGCTCAAGCGCTATTACTGTTATGCCATCAAGTGGTCTTACTTTTAATGTATTCATTCCTCTAATGATTACATTAAATGCTTGTTATTGGAATCTCAATTTAAAAGGTACCCCCTTCAACTTTTTTAAATACAAGGGTTAACCATGAATCAAAACCTCAAGACCATTCAATGGCAAGAAACCATTCAATGACAAGAAACCTTGTGAAAATCTAATAGAAATAAAGTAAAAATGAAATTGAAACTTTAATAAAACGGTTTGGGATTTGATATTGAATCACTCCTAATGATCTGTTGATTAACAATCACACCCGAAGGATTAGCACGCCCTAGGTTGGCTACGGCTTCATCAAGCTGTCATGAATAGGCGGATAATGGACAATATTCAATTAGTAAAACAGATTTCTTAATTTCACATGATTGAAAATACGCTAGACAGGCTAACCTTTGGTGCAAAGCCCTCAGAGATGGCCATGATTGCCAAACAAGGTTTTAGCAATTGGCTAGATGAGCAGTTGCACCCTCCTTTGGGAGTAGAGCCTGAGATACAAACCAAAATTGCTCAAACAGTTTTACGAATCAACTACCCAAAAGGTGAGGACTATCCTGCATTAGATGAAACCCGTCCGCTTTCTCTTTTGGATAAACCGATTGAGGAGCTTTGGCACTTATCTGATAACCAAATAAAGATGGCTTATGAGGAGCGGGTTAGACCGGTCCGTGAGCTCACAGCGGCACGACTAATTCAAGCTGCGTATAGTAAGTTTCAAATTCGCGAAATGATGGTTGATTTTTGGCTCAACCACTTCAACGTACATGCAGCGGACGCAAGCATCGCGGTCGCCATGCCAAGCTTTGAGCGCGACAGCATCAGACGTCACTGCTTGGGTAACTTTTACCAACTCCTTGAATCGGTTTCGATGAGCACCCCAATGCTGATCTACCTAAATAACCGAAACTCTAAAACGGGTTCACCTAATGAAAACTTTGCTCGAGAGCTCTTTGAACTGCACACCATGGGTCAGGATAACTACTTGAATGATCTGTATAGCAAATGGAGACAAGTCCCGGGTGCAGAGCAAGGCAAACCCAAAGGCTACATTGATCAAGATGTATACGAGGCTGCAAGAGCCTTCACGGGATGGGCGGTGGAGGACGGAAGAGGTATAGGTGCTGGTATTAATTTACCAAAGACGGGCAAATTCAAATATCTAGAATCTTGGCACGACCCTTACCAAAAACGTATCTTGGCTCAAGAGTTCGAGCCCTTTGGCCCGCCTTTGGCAGATGGACGAAAGGTTCTAGGAATGCTGGCGAACCACCAAGCCACAGCCGAGCATTTGTGCACTAAGCTTTGCAAAAGATTTGTAAGTGATACCCCCTCCAAAGAACTTATTCAATCAAGCGCAAAGGTTTGGACCGAGAACACCAAAAGTCCAGAGCAAATTGCACTGGTTTTAAATCACATCATTGCCTCCAAAGAGTTCTTGGTTTCTCTTCAACCCGGCACCCCTAAGAAGCTCAAACGTCCTCTTGAGTTGGCGATGAGTTTTGTTAGAAAGTTGGATCTTCCCTTTACGCCTAGCATGGGCCTTTATCATGAGATTTCAAGCGCAGGGCAACGTTTGTATAACTGGCCCTCACCAGATGGGTATCCCGATTACACTGAATTTTGGCTGACCACTCAAACGATGAGAAGGCGCTGGGCTATCCCGATGGGGCTTATGGAGAATTGGTGGGGTACGGGTGCGCTAACCAATGAAAACTTTACCGCAAGGTTGCCAACACCACTGGAAGAGAACGCACTTACCAAACATTTTGCAAAAAGACTCCTGGGTAAGCAAAATGCTGATCCAGTGCTTGAGGTCTTGTTTAAAACACAAAACAGCACCTGGAAACGTTTCCTTGGAAACGACAACACAGAGTGGGGTCTTCTCAAACGTAACTTAGCCTACATGGGTATGAGTACAGCGTTTCAGTGGCGGTAGTTACAAAGATCATGAACAATCATTTAAACAGACGCGAAGTTCTAAAAGCATTGAGCGCCTCTGGGGCGCTCACCTCCACTGCTTTATCCAATTTAAGTTTTGGTGCTCAGGACACGGATCAGGGTTGTTTGGTCGTTGTCTTTTTACGGGGCGGTGCGGATAGCTTACAAATGGCTGCACCTGTAGATAACCCAGACTACATTGCTGCAAGGACAGCCAACTTGAGAATCTTGGAGAGCGGTGAGACACCCGGCCTTTTATTGCCTAAAGCGTTCTCGCCCAAAGAGGATTGCAGGCTGCACGCGAGTGCAGCTCCTTTGTTTGATTTATTTCAAAGTGGCCACGCTGATCTACTGCATGCCTGTGGGCTAAGCTTTGCAACTCGAAGTCACTTTGAATCACAAGACTTGTTAGATTCTGCGATTAATGCGCCAATGAGTGCGTTATCAGGTAACACGGTTTTTGCAAACGCAGCTGCGACGAGCTCACCCGTGCAGCCCGCATCTAGCTCTGCCAAGGTTTTATCTGACACGCCGGGTTGGCTGACGCCTTTTGTGAAACAGATTAAAGCGTCTGCGAGAGAAATAACAACACTCAATACAACCTCCACCCTCTCCAGAAGTTTAAAAGGATTGAGCTCAACGCTTGGTGTGAGTGGGGATATTAGAGGATCACTAAACCTACCAGGCGATTCACTGGGTCGACAAGTTTTAGAGGCCCTGTATCCTTTGGGCTCAGGAGTAGAGAACGCCAAAACCGATCCAACACTTTTGATGGGACGTGCAACGTTGAATCAATTTGCCTCTTTAGAGAGCCGAATGCCTAAAGTAGACGGCCGATTCCCATCTTACTCTCCCCCCAAAGATGTCAAATACAATTTTGAAAACCATGAGTGGATACAAGCCACTCAAGCGGTTGCACAACTGATCAGATTGGACATTGGGCTTAGGGTGGCAACAGTAGACCTAGGTGGGTGGGATACACATGAATATCAGGGCGGTCGCATCAATAATCTGATCAGGCAGTGGTCTACAAACTTAAGAGCGCTATTTGATGATTTACAAGCAGCCAATAAAAATATAACTTTTTTAGTGGTTAGTGAGTTCGGAAGAAGGGTGCGAGCCAACAACAGCAACGGAACCGATCACGGACATGCGGGCATAGTTTGGTGCTTGGATTCGAGAAAGCGAAAACTACTCCCACAAACCATTTGGCCTGGCTTGGCCATTGAACAATTGGATCAGGGGCTTGATTTGGCAAGCACTGTGGATGTTAAATTGGTGTTGAATAGCGTTGCTCAGCAAACCCTTAGCTCTTAATTCAACGAGAAATTGAACTCGTCTTTCTGCTTTTAAATAAATCTTTAATTGAACTCTTAGACTTCTTAGAGAGTTGCATTTAAGCAGAACTTTAATCCATCCTACAGAAGACGGATTTCAGTGCGACGGCATACATAAACTAAGGCTTACTTAAACGAAGGCACACTTAACATTAGACTCACTGGCTTGCCAAATTTCATTTCAAAATGGCAAGCCTGTGAAGGTCAATGAGTTTTAATTAAGCGTATACGAGCTTCTCAAAGTTGGTGAACAAGTTGAGGGACTTGGTGTCCACGAAGGGCAAAACTTGCACCATCACCACACCGGCGACATCCTTTTTGGGGTCAATCCAAAAGAACGTGTTTGCAAGACCAGCCCACGCTAGTCCGCCGGGGGATCTGCCGGTCGGTGCTCGTTCTTCATTAATCATGAAACTCAGTCCCCATGTTTTGGGCACACCGGGGAAGAATTCCGCGTCTAAGGATGCTCCTTTATTTTGAGTGGGTAGCATTTTCACTCTGAGCGGACCCATAGCATTTTTGGACATGAGCTCAACCGTCTCAGCCTTTAAGAGTTGTTGGCCATTACCTCGCCCTTTGCTGAGGATCATTCGCATGAACTTTAAATAATCCTGCGCAGTCGAGTAAAGCCCGCCCCCTCCAGGTTCGAACTCAGGGTTCTGATTTGTCTCGTTTTGAGTCACTGTTAACGTGGTGCCCTCAGGCCCACGTTGATGTACCTTTGCCATTCGAGTCCTCATCTCAGGTGAGATCTTAAAAGAGGTGCTCGCCATACCCAGCGGATCGGTGATGTTGGTTTTGATATAGGCACCAAGCGTCATGCCACTGACCGCTTCAATCACCTGTCCCATCCAGTCCATATTGATTCCGTACTCCCACTGAGTACCGGGATCAAAGGAGAGAGGAATGTTTAACCCCGCTTTTTTGCCACTACCAGCACGCGGTACGTTGAACGTTTTATGATACCTTGCAGTCTCTGGGTTCCATATGTCATAAGTAAAACCTGCGGTGTGTGTGAGCAGGTGCCTGATCGTGATCTGCGATTTGGGATCTCTTAAGATGGGTTGCCCTGCTGAGTCCCATCCCGCTAAAACTTTTACTTCACCCAGTTGAGGGAGGATCTTCGCCGCGGGTTGATCCAGGCTCATCTTGCCTTGCTCAACAAGTTGCATCGCTGCAGTGCCAACTATTGGTTTGGTCATAGAGGCCAACCACATGACAGTATCCATGGTCATGGGAACGCCCCCACCCAAAACACGCTCCCCAAAGGCACCCTCATAGGTGGTTTGACCTGAGTTGGTTAGCGCAGCAACAACTCCGGGTACATCTCCCTTTGTAACGGCTTCTTTAAGAAGATTATCTGCAGCCCCTTTGGAGAGAGCCTGCGCTTGGGCATTTTGCGCGCTCATACCGATAGATGCGAGGGCGGGCAACGCAAAAGCAGAACCCGTTGTTTTGATAAATTCACGACGACCATTTTGCATTGGATTCCTTAGAGTTTTTAAATGCGTAAAACACAGACATTTATAGCCCATTTACAAATTAAATCTTCAAGGGATTCACCTGAGCTAGAGCTACAAAATCCCCCACTCAAGGTGGCCAATAAGGTGGCCAATAAGGTAGCCAATAGGATTTATTGAAATAGGGCTACCGCTGGGAAGGTATTTTTTAGAACTAAAGTGCAATAAATTTAAGATTATTCACATAATTTACAAATATTTCATAAATTATGACAATTTTAATTAATTCTGAATGATAATCATTCTCATTAAAGCAGATCTGTATCCTTACCCAAAAACATTGAGATGAGAATCATATTTCAAACAAAACTAGCCAAAGCAACCTTGGTTGTGGGTACAGCCCTTACCTGTGCAATTATGACCCCTGCACTTGCAAAGGAAAACATTGAGGACGCTGCATCTACAAATATTTATGCAATAAACACAGCAAACCTAGAACAAAACGGGGACGAAAATACCAAAAACCAAGCCCCACAAGATTGGAGTGTCCACTTACAAACTACGCACATAGAGCAGCGCAAAAATAACTTTTACTCCCCCTACTCTTCAATGAACTCCGCAAAAGGGAACACGTCTTTGCTAAGCCGCGCAGAGGGGGACTCCGACCGAAGTTTTACTTTCACCACTACGGCTTTCTTGGGTACTCGACTTTGGCGTGGTGCAGAGTTTTACTACAACCCTGAAGTATTTGAGGGAACTCCTTTTTCAGGGAGTCTTGTAGGCTTAGGCGGATTTCAAAATGGAGAATTACAAAAGGGAACTTTCATTCCAGCTATCACTTATAACGCCAGGGCCTTTATTAGACAAACCTTTGGACTTGGTGGGGGGGATGAATACATACCAGAGGGAACTGTTAATCAGTTGGCAGGAACTGAGGACAAAAACAGATTGGTGTTGACCTGGGGGAAAGTGGCATCTCTTGACTTCTTTGATTTGAATGAATTCAGCCATGATCCGAGGGTTCATTTCATGAACTTTTCTGTGTACTCAATGGCGGCTTACGGATATGCAGCTGATTCGCGCGGTTATACCTACGGCCTTGTTGGTGAGCTGTATCTAAATGACTGGGTGGCTAGAGCGGGCCGTTTAGCGGCACCAACCCTTCCAAATCAGTTAGAGATTGATAAGTCCCTCACAAAAGACTTCGTAGATCAATTGGAGATCACTCATAAACACCTTATTGGAGACAGAGTCGGCGCTATTAGAGGATTGGTATTTAAGCAGCAAGCCTTTATGTCCACGTATCAAGACGCAATTGCCTACGCTCAAAATAACCCAGGCAGTGGTGCTCCCAACATTTACAACACACGAAAGATGAACACAACCTACGGTTACGGCTTGAATGCAGAGCAAACGATCAACTCTGCACTCGGTGTGTTCGCACGCTGGAGTTGGAATAACAACCAAACAGAGACCAATACCTTAGATGTGGGTCGCTCAATTGCAGTTGGGACTAACTTAAAAGGAAATCTGTGGGAGCGCAAAGACGATACTTACGCCCTCGCATGGGCTGCTAATGCTATCTCTAGCTCAGAGATCAGATACCTACAACTGGGGGGACAAACCATGTTCATAGGTGATGGAGCACTGCAGTACAAACCCGAGCAGATCTTTGAGACCTATTACAGTGCAAAACTCTACAAAGAGTTATTCCTGACTGCGGATTTTCAAAGAATTTCAAATCCTGCTTATAACTCTGCAAGAGGGCCTATTGATATCATTTCACTGCGGATGCATTTCGAACTCTAGATTTTGAAGGTTTAGAGTATTGCGGAGTCTTATTA
>DAITOS010000036.1:16455-29412 GCA_036834025.1 Limnohabitans sp. | reverse complement strand
CTAAACTAAATGCGACAACTACCCTGACACCGGGGGGTGGAATGGGTGTCCAAGTCCTATCGGAATATGCAGGTATGGGTTTATTTGCTATCTTTTAGCACTTTTTTGCCATCTTTGTCTGTAGATTCTTGGTACATTCTGTTAGCTTGCTCGAAATTCTTGGCCTCCATAGCCTTCTCAATTAGTCCGGCAATCTTGGGGGAGTCAGCATTTCCTAGCCAAGGACCTCTGTTGTAATAGATTAATAAGAGCTGATCGTTGCTACACTGGGCACCGTTTTTCTCAATCCATGACTCTATCCTCTTTGTTCGAAGCTCCACACTGTTTTCAGTTAGTCCGATCGACTTAAACTCAGATATCGGACAGTTCGAGGGCTTAACGGGGGCTGGTACTGGAGGCGTCTCAGCTGTACAAATTAGATGGACCAGGTAGATTAGGGCAAACGATAGCAGCGGTTTCTTCATAATTTTAGGGTGAGGCTGAATTAAATAATTCACAAATTGAAGTTCTTCTAGATCTCGAATCGAATTAACTTGATTTGTAATGAGTGTAAGACTGCGTTCAAATCTCACTAAAATGGATTCTCAATTTTAAAGTCAAAAGGGGACTCTGGTGATTCAATGTCTTCAAGAACTGCTAAGATTTACCGCACTCTTGGCTGTGTCAAGCCAAAAACCTACGGATTGAATTGAAATAATGTCCCTTTGCAGAAGAGATTTTCTTCACATGATGGGTCTTGCCTGCACAGCCGGTATGACCTTAGAGAACACTGCGAGTGGTGCGCAAAATGCTGCTGATACCTTTTATGACTTAGCGCCTTTTGGAAATGTGCACTTTTTGCATTTTACCGATAGTCATGCTCAACTCTTACCCACCTACTTTCGTGAACCCAACATCAATCTTGGGTTTGGTGATTTTTACGGTAAGCCCCCTCACTTGGTTGGGGAGCGACTCTTAAACTATTACAAGCTAAAGCCAAACTCTAAAGAGGCTTATGCTTTTACGCACCTTAACTTTCAAGAGGCAGCAAGTGTATACGGGCGGGTTGGAGGGTTTGCGCACCTCTCAACTTTGATTAAAAATGTTAAAGCCAACAGAAAGGACGCGCTACTTCTTGATGGGGGAGACACATGGCAGGGTTCTGCAACAGCGCTTTGGACCAAGGGCCAAGACATGGTGGACGTCTCCCTTGCACTGGGTGTGGACGTGATGACCGCACATTGGGAGATGACTCTAGGTGTGGCAAGAGTAGAGGAGATTGTCACTAGGGACTTCAAGGGTAAAGTTTCCTTTATCGCTCAAAATATTCATACCTCTGATTTTGGAGATCAGGTATTTGACCCTTATGTAATTAAATCAATGAACGGCGTTCAGGTCGCAATCATTGGGCAGGCCTTTCCTTACACACCCATCGCCAATCCTGCTTTTTTTACGCCAAACTGGACCTTCGGGATAGGGGAGGAAAACCTCCAAAAGACCATTGACCTGGTGAAATCCAAAGGTGCAAAAGTAGTTGTTTTGCTATCTCATAACGGCATGGATGTTGACCTCAAACTTGCAGGTCGCGTGAGTGGATTAGATGCAATTTTGGGTGGGCACACTCACGACGGTGTACCTGTGCCAGTCAAAGTTCCTAACATTGGAGGCTCTACCCTTGTTACAAATGCGGGATCAAATGGGAAATTTTTAGGTGTTTTAGACTTTAAAGTAAAGTCGGGTCATGTTGTTGACTTTAGATACAAGTTATTGCCAGTGTTTTCGGATTTAATTACTCCCGATCCACAAATAAATCAGTTGATTCAAAAAATACGATCCCCTTACACAGAGCAACTAAGCCGTACTTTGGCCCGCACAAAGGAAACTTTGTATCGTCGTGGTAACTTTAACGGTACATTTGATCAATTGATACTGGATGCACTATTAAAAGTAAAGGGGGCAGAAATTGCATTCTCTCCCGGATTTAGGTGGGGCTCAAGCTTAATTGGAGGTCAACCCATAACTTTTGAAGACCTAATGAATCAGACTGCAATAACTTATCCAACAACTACACTCAGCGAGATAACGGGTGAGGCGATCAAATTCATATTAGAAGATGTTGCTGATAATTTATTTAATCCCGACCCCTATCTTCAACAGGGTGGAGATATGGTTAGAGTGGGTGGACTTAAATACTCAATAGATCCATCACAAAAAATGGGCTCAAGAATCTCAGATCTCGTGCTAAATGGTCAACCCTTAGAGGCATCTAAAAAATATAAGGTAGCGGGATGGGGCTCGGTTTCCGAGGGTATATATAGGGAGGGCGGACGACCCATATGGGATGTAGTGAGTGAGTATCTAAAGGATGTAGGTGAGGTGGGTCACATGAGTCCAAACATTCCGGTAATTAAAGGTTTATCTAATAATCCAGGTTTTGCCTATTAGGTATTTGAAATATTTGGTTAAATTAAGGTATGCGAAGGTAATTCATGCAAAGTTTTGAAGGAAAAGTGGCCATAGTGACGGGTGCGGGATGTGTTAGTGAGGGTTGTGTCGGTGAGGGGTGGGGCAATGGTCGCGCTATGGCGGTTCGCCTTGCACAAGAAGGGGCAAAAGTTTTTGCTGTATAACTTGACCGGAACAGAAATAGTGGTCGACGGTGGGATGACTGCGCGCTGTGATTAAAAATTCAATATTTTTCAAATATCAAGGACTAGTTCGTGAATCTTAAGAAAATTTATTTACCACTTCTTTTGTTATGCGCTATTGGTACCAGCACGGTTACCTTTGCTCAGGCTAATCTAAAACCTGTCAGAATCATTGTGGCTTTTGCACCCGGTGGACCTGTTGACTTTGTTGCACGAACTATTTCGGAGCCACTCGCGAAAGAACTGGGTAGAACGGTTCTTGTTGAGAATAAGCCAGGCGCAAGTGGGGCCATTGGGGCTGCTGAGGTGATGCGCTCCGAGGCGGACGGGGCAACCATGTGGCTCACAAGTGTCGGAGCGGCCGCGATCAACCCTGCACTCTTGGAGAAAATGTCTTACGACATGAAAAGAGACTTTTCACCGGTCTCTCTCATCGTGAACAATGTAGAGCTTTTTGTAACGAACATTAAAAATCCTGCAAATGACGCCGCTGAATTCATTAACAATGCTAAATTAAAGAAAGAACCTATAGCCATCGGGTCATCTGGGACTGGGAGCATCCCCCATTTAGCAATGCTTCAACTGGAGGACTCAACGAAAGTTGATTTACTTCATGTCCCTTATAACGGAATGTCACCAGCAATTACGGATTTAATGGGAGGACAAGTGGCCGCAGAATTTGCTGATATTCCAGCCGTGATCAACTACGTAAATGGTGGAAAGTTAAAGCCACTTGCAATTGCCGCCAATCAAAGAAATCCTTTGCTACCCAACGTTAAAACGTTCGAGGAATTAGGAATCAAGGCCGTAGATACCAACAACTGGTACGCTATATTCGTATCCTCTAAAACACCAAAAACATTAATTGACAAACTCAATGCCTCATTTAAAAAGGTTTTAGAAAACCCACCAACTATTGCAAAACTTGCGCAATCAGGGGCTGAGCCAAAATGGTCAACCCCTCAAGAGCTTGCAAGTATTTTGGATGCTGATACAGCGAAGTGGACAAAGTTAATTAAATCTAAAAACATCAAGGCTGAACAATGACTGAATTAAAGACAGCTAAATCACCACACACATCAAACATCAGGGTACCTTTGGTTGAGCCAGGCACAAGGTCTGAGCTAAAAGAGATTGAAACAAGGATCATGGCTGAGCGGGGCAGGGTTTCCTTGTTGTATCAGGTGCTACTCAACAGTGAGCCAATTGCCTCAGGATGGGAGCAAATGCTGACCGCAGTTAGAAATAAAACCAGTGTTCCTGCTGATTTAAGAGAGATGATGATTTTAAGGGTCGCCGTTCTTAACGAGGCGCAGTTTGAGTTCGATGCACACGTACCGCACGCCTTAAAAGCCGGATTTCCTCAAGCAAAAATTGATCTTGTAAAGTCATTGCCAATCAGTGATTTATTCAGCGAGAAAGAGGCACTGCTTATATCTTTAACAGATCAAATGACCAATAACATCAAAGTGTCCCCAACTTTGATGGATAAGTTGTCCGCTCATTACTCTGCCAAAGAGCTTGTTGAGATAGTTGCTACAGTGGCTGCTTACAACATGGTTTCTCGCTTTTTGGTGGCGCTAAACATTGGACATTAAAGGCTCACCATCAATTTCATAAGACAAACATCATGTCAAACAACCCAAGTGACCTACCCGTCAGGACTTATTTAGAAGATCCTTCGCCTTCAAGTTTGAAACTACCTGCCAACACATGTGACTCTCATGTTCATGTGTTTGGGCCGTCCGATCGGTTTGCGTTCAATCCAAATAGAAAGCAAACGCCCATTGATGCTCCAAAAGAAAAACTCTTCACCTTACATAAAAGATACGGAATACAGCGGTGTTTGATCGTTCAGTCCGTAATTCATGGCTACGACAATAGTGTCGTAGAGGATGCGATTCAAGCAGGAGCAGGCGCTTACCTTGGCATTGCATTGGTGCCTTTGAGTGTTTCCGATAATGAACTCAATAGGCTCGCTAATGCTGGTTTTAGAGGGGTTAGGTTTAATTTTATGAAGCACCTTAGTTCAGGTGCACCCATCGGGGATGTGATTGCACTGACCCCCAGACTAAAGAATTTTGGTATGCATTTGCAGGTGCATTTTGAGAGTGAATTGGTTCATGAGCTAGGTTCTGAATTTATAAAGAGCAGCGTCCCCGTTGTGATAGACCATATGGGTCGAGTTGATGCAACAAAGGGTATAGAGCATGAGGATATAGTCGGCGTGATGAAGCTACTCGAACACTCTCATCTGCACGTCAAAATCAGTGGAATTGACCGTATTGATGCAAATGCAAAAGCTAATGAGCGCTACACCTATGGTGTTCAAATTGCTCGTATGCTCGCTCAAAGATTCCCTAAGCAATGCCTTTGGGGAA
Organism: Limnohabitans sp.; assembly: GCA_036834025.1. Classification (GTDB taxonomy): domain Bacteria; phylum Pseudomonadota; class Gammaproteobacteria; order Burkholderiales; family Burkholderiaceae_C; genus Limnohabitans. The sequence goes on along the minus strand of DAITOS010000036.1, from coordinate 24,404 downwards.
CGGATTGGCCGCACCCTAATCACACGCATATTCCTGATGATGGACTGCTCATTGACTCGTTAAGGATGATCGCACCCGAGCCTGATTTGCTTGAGAAAATATTGGTCGAAAACCCACAAAATCTATATAAATTTGCAGCTTAGGAACGCGAGTTAAAAATGCTTACACGTTCCAAGTATTGAAATCTAGATGGCCAATTTAAACCGACGTCTTTTTGCAAAAATTGCCAACTCCCTACTCATGGGCGTATCGTCAATGGTTGTGCGCTCTGCCTTAGGGCAACCCATGAGCAATAAACCAATAAAAGTGATTGTCCCCTACTCACCTGGAGGTGGCACGGATGTAATTGGTCGATCACTTTTACAAAATATGTCCGCTTTAATGGGGCAGGCATTTGTTTTAGACAACAAGCCGGGTGCTGGTACCGTGATTGGAACGGATTACGTTGCCAAATCTGAGCCGGATGGCAAAACACTTTTATTGACCAGCTCTGCTGTGGCAATCAATGCCTCCTTAATTAAAAACTTACCTTACAACACCCTGAGAGATTTAGCTCCAATAGCTCGAATATGTGAGGGACCGAATGTAATTGTGGTTCGAGCTGATAGTCCATTTTCATCCATTGGGGACGTGATAAGGAGCGCTAAAGAAAAGCCAGGAGGATTGAGTTATGCCTCATCAGGAAATGGCAGTGCTGTGCATTTGGCTGGAGAACTATTCAAGCTGATGTCGGGTACTCAGATTCAGCACATTCCCTACAAAGGCGCAGGACCAGCTTACACCGATTTACTTGGAGGGCAAGTGGATATGCTAATTGGAACTGCGGGTGGGGTTCACAAGTTTGTGCAAACCGGACGAATGAGGGCACTTGGCGTAACCTCAGCAGAGAGGTCTAAAGCATACCCAGGGGTTCCAACCGTTGGTGAAACATTAAAGGGATTTGTTGCTCAGGTTTGGTACGCAGTCTACGCGCCTAAGGGTACCCCACAAGATTTAATCAACACACTTAATGAGTTCACGCGAAAGGCTGTTAGCATCCCTAGCTATCAAACTACTTTAGAGAGCGACGGCCTTGTGGCTTCGGTTAACTCGCCCGTTGAGATGGCAGTGTTTATGAAATCCGAGGTCGAGAGATGGCAAAAAGTAGTTCAACAAGCAAACATATCTATTGATTAATTAAGTGCTGGAGTATCAAGATGGCGGCAGGACGTTTAATGGGAAAGGTAGCAATTATCGTAGGCGCTGGTCAACAGCCCGGTCAGACGATTGGGAATGGACGTGCCACTGCAGAGCGTTTCGCACAAGAGGGGGCATCCCTTTTTCTGGTTGACGTGAATGCAGATTGGCTGAGTGAAACTGTTCAAGCAGTTCAGCAGTTTGGCAATCCAGTTCGCTCTTTGGTTGCTGATATTACTCAAGAGCAACAGTGTGAATCGATCGCAAAAAATTGTAAAGATGTGTATGGTCGAATTGATATTCTTCACAATAATGTTGGATTATCAAAAGGGGATAAAAAAACCGCCGAGCTAGATGTATCGACCTGGGAATTTATCATGGACAGAAATCTAAAAGGAATGTTCATGACGTGTAAACATGTTTTACCCATCATGGTTGAACAAAAATCTGGCTGCATTATTAACGTCTCCTCTACCGCCTCCCTTGCTGCGCGCCCAACAGTTACTTACAAAACCAGCAAAGCTGGTGTTAACGCACTTACTCAGCACATAGCAATCGAAAATGCCCCATTTGGGATTCGCGCAAATGCTCTTTTACCTGGACTGATTGATACCCCGATGGCCATCAATAGACGGGCGCAGGAGAGGGGCGTAGATCCTGATGTGATTAGAAAAGAAAGAAACGCCCTTGTTCCTATGGGCCGGATGGGTACGGCCATGGACGTTGCCAATGCAGCGGTTTTCTTAGCCTCTGATGAGGCTTCTTACATAACTGGGGTTTTATTACCCATAGACGGTGGCTTAGTCCAAAAACGAGGCTAAATCCACACATCCCACCTCCTTGCACAAATTAATTAGCAGGCCTAAAGTCGATCCAAATCTCATAATAAATCGGCTTATCCCTTAACTCTGCGGGGGGGGCGGGCATTGCCGCTTTTTGTACCGCTTGAAGTGCCGCTCTATCGATTATTCCAAGAGTACTACTAACGACGATTTTAAGGTCCGTTGCCGTTGTATTCCTTAGAGTGAATCCAACCCGAGTCCTACCGTGAAGACCCATCTCTGAGGCTGCCATGGGATAGTAAAAGGCAGTTTGAACGGCTGCTTGTATCTTGGCTTTGTATTCATCAGACGGGCCAACTTGTTGTTGCACGGTGGCTGCGGGTGCAGGGGGACTGGGCTGAGGTTGTGAAAATGCTGTTGGAGCGGCGACTGAAGTGACCTCCCTGGTGGGAGTCTCGGCCTCTTTGGTTATTTGAGCAGTGGGCTGAGATGTTGGAGGAGTGGGTTTAGTAATGGGTTTGACTATTTCTTTTAATTTTGGTGGTGTAACGGGTGTGGGTTTGGCTTTATCAACAGCAGGAATAGGGGGAGCAGGGGCTTCATCCAAGTTAATCGCAACGACTTGTAAGCCCACTTTCTCAGGTCTTGTAGCTATCCAAAGTAGGATAGATAAAACCAAAAGCACCTCAATTCCAAGTGCCCAGGCCATAGAGCTAAGCAAGGGTCTTGGTTTTTGATAATTTTGAAAATCTGAAATAGCAAAAGCGGACATAGTCATTATTTAATCAGTTTTTGTTTTTGCTGCCAGTCCAATTTGTATTGCACCACCAGATTTGACCGCATCAATTGCTAGCATGAGTTGTTGGAGTGTGACCCTGTCCCCGCCCGCAATGGTGACTGCTAGTTCTTTGGGATTTTTGGACCTGACCATGTCAGTTATTTGATCTCCACTGCGAACTGAGCCTTCTGCCCAAAATGAGCCATCATCCTTCACCTCAACAAGGAGTTTAGGTGGGGGGATTTTTGCTGCAGTGCTGCTGGTGGGGAGTTTACTGAGATGACCAGAGGTGGGTATCATCCGAATGGTCATCATTGCAAAAAAAACAAGCAAAAAAAGCATGATGTCGATCATCGGAATGATCTCTATCCTGGCTCGACGGACTTCAAAATAACGCATAAATGGCCTTGAGTTCTAGTAGCTATTGAAAAATTTAAATTAAGTTGACTCTAAGCTTAGGCAGCATGCCTGTTGAGTAACATTATTTTTACAGTCTCTAGTTGATGAACAATCGTACGGACATGGGTGTTAAGCCAGTTAAAGAAAATTAGTCCAAGCATCGCAATCAATAGACCACACGCAGTTGAGATTAAAGCTTCAGCAATACCGCCCGTCACTTGTGATGAGGCATTTTGTATATCGTCTAACACTGAAAACGCGTTAAACATACCGATAATGGTGCCAAACAAACCCAGTAAAGGGGCAAGCGTAATAACTGTATCGAGCATCCACAATGAGCGATCAAGGAGTGGAACCTCATGCATCAAGGCTTCTTCTAAATGTCCAGCAATAGCCTCTCTGGGGGTGCTATTAGGCTCGTCTAAATAGGCTAGCACGACCCTGTAGTGAGGGAGGTCTTTGTTTTTTTCTGCAAACTCTTTTGATTTTAAAGATCCAAGTGAGTCATCGGTTTTAACGATGCTCATTAAATCTTCACCACTTTTTTGCATGTTCAGCAAATGTCTTGTTCGCTCAATAATGACTGTCAGTGCGACAAAGAAAAGGATTGTCATGAGGTAGAGTGTGCCACCTGAGTGATTCGCTAATTCAAATAATTTTTCTGTATTCATTTTAAGTTTATCTATAAGGGAAAAGGCCAGCGTGTTGCTGGCCTTTTGGAGTTTACAAAATTACAATGGTTTAGAAATCAGCTTTACCAGAAATCATGTAACTTCTTGGTGCTTGGAATGTTGCAACTGTAGCTTGACATGTAGAAGAGCTAAAGTTCGTACAACCACTTGCGCTTAAGAGATTTTGGTGGTTATCAAGATTAAATACACTTAATTGAACTTTTGCGTTCTTAAAGCCAGCTCCAGGAGTTCCCTTGATCGTGTAAGCAATATTTACATCGGTGTTGTCATAGTAAGGAATTTGACCCAGTGAAGTTGAATTCAACTGATCTCCAACACGCTTGAATATCAAGGAAGCATTCCATGGACCCATGTTATATAAAAGACCAAGGGCAGCAGTCATGTTTGGAGCCTTAGGTACTTCAGTGCTGGCAGATCCAGGATTTGGAGGCGTGGGGCCGCTTCCCTCAACAGCAGACACTGTAGCTGGTGCTGTGCCTTTGAACATCGCACTATTAATGGTGTAGTTTGCATACAAAGCGTAGCCCTTGCCCATCATGTAAGTTGCTTCTGTCTCGATACCTTTGTAAACCGCACCGCCGCCGTTAGCATATTGTGGGTTTGTATATTGGTAGGGACTTGGCGCTACGTTGATCATATAGTTTTCGATATCGATGTAATAAATATCAGCATCTAATATCAAGTTGTTTTCTTTATGAACAGCACCAATTTGGTAGTTGGTAGATGTTTGGGGTTGGGGTGCAGCGCTTCCGTTTCCACCGTATTGCAAGTAAGGTACTTGCATACCTTGTGCATATTGGAAATACACAGAATCAGTTGGTGTTAACTTTTGATTAACAGTTAAAAAGGGCAATGAAGCTTTAAACTCGTAGTTAAAGTTTTGTGCAACTTGAGCTTTTTGGTTTGATGCTGATGCAAGGTTCATGGCGTAATCCATGTACTTAAATCCTGGAGTGATGGTCAGCCCAGGTGCTGCAGCCCACTCATATTCAACAAACGGTTGGTATTGGTGCCAATTAGCGTACTGCTCGGCAAAGTTACCCGTAGTAACAACACCAGCTGGTTGTCCATTCACACCTTGAAGAATTGTGTTTTGAGTGGATAAATCGGCTTCTAAGTTATGTCTGTGCGTATTGGAATACTCATACCAAACACCGGCTCTTAAAAGGCCGGAGTCGTATTTTTGAGTCGCTTTAAATACATCACCATAAACTCTGTATTCGTTCAATTTTAAGTAGCCAGGTACATCAGTTGCGTTGGGCATGGTAGAAGCAGGTGAACTGGTTGCTGTCGTACCGTTTGGAAGAATTTTAGTTGTACTGATGCTAAGAGTTGTGCCTTTTGTAAAGTCATTACCTGCAATGGTATTGTTGGTGTAGGCATAAGAGTAAGTGTTGTTATCAGTTTGCAGGCCTGAACCTAAATCTGATTGAAAACGGATGTATTCAAAATCAGTTGTCTTGATTTGAGTGTTGTAACTTGAAAAACTTTGTGAGGCTGGGTTGCTATCTGCGCCGAAATTACGACCGTAGGCGTTCATTTGAGCAATGGTTGCAGGTCCAGTATCTGAGTTATCAGTGATAGTCTTGCCAGGAGAAGCAAACAAAGTCAGGAGTGATTTCTCTCCTACAGGACGCTGATATTTGATGGTAAGGTTTTCTTCGTAAATATTTTGAAATGTGAGGTAAGTGTTACTTTGTAAGTGTTGTACATTGACCTGCAAAGTCGCATCGCTACCCGCCATTCTTCCGCTTTCATAGCCTGCACCAACCAACTGGGTGCCCCAAGTGCCAAGTGATCCGTAAATGCTGCTTGATTGCTCTTGTGAGGGGGCTTTTGAGAGAATGTTCACACTTCCACCGTATGTGGCGAATCCGATATTACTTGCATTACCTGGACCACGCTCAATAACCATACCGCCAATCACCGGAGCGGGAAAATACGCTGTTGAGTGGTGTGTAGGACCGTTGGTGTCGCCAAAAGGAATTCCGTCAAAAGTAACGTTGTACTCACCATCAGAGAAGCCTCTGAGTGACATTTTTTGATCAGACAGGCCAGGACCATTTGTTGAAGGAGTTGTTGCAACGCTTGGTGCAATTCCAGTAATCGTGTTGAAGTTACCAGTGATAGGTGTTGATTCTTCGATATAGGTTCTAGAAATGATTGACTGTGGCTCACCAGTGTTTAAATTTGACTGAGTAGGGGCAACGGATGCAGCCGTACCGCGCTCTGCTCTAACACTAGTGGTTGTGGCTGCACTTCCACTACCACCAATAGTACCTAAATCAACTGTGTCTGCAATTGCAAGTTGATTGGCTGAAATAGCTACGATTGCAAAAGCAACTAAGCTGCTTAGAGGTTTACGTGCAAAAGGACAATTAGAAGTCATTTGATACTCTCATTAAAGTTAAAAAATTTGAACTGTTGAAACTATAGCTACCGAATATTACAGTTGAGTTGCAAAAGTATTTCAATTAAGTTACTTGTTGTAATTGGGTAACTATTATTAAATTTTATTAATTATTTCTAATATTTAGTATCTATTTTATAAAGTCATTTTTTTGAAATAATAAATTTATACACTTCAAGATCAAAACGCACATCTCGATTAGTTCGAGAGTTAATACCAAAGTAACACGGAGAATTTAATGACAACTCGTAACCAACAGTCACATTCAAAGAAACTAAGTGTGATTGCTCTTTCAGCTTCATTGTTGGCTTTAAGCACAAGTTTGATGGCTCAAACAACAAGCAAACCAATTATCGGACTCGCAAGCGACGACGGACCTGAGCCAATCGTAAGTGTTTATGGTGTTGCAGACGTTGGTTATGCATTTGTAAAACATACACTCCCCTTTAGTGCTACTTTCCCAGCAACTATTGCGTTCAATACACAGCCCACAGCAACGATTGCTCCTGGAACACAGGGCGGCGTAATCTATAACGACGGAACAAAAGCAGGATACGGTCTAATCAACGGCGGAATACAAGGATCACGCTGGGGTGTAAGGGTTGGACTTGATTTAGGTGAGGGTGCTAAAGCCAATTTGGTTTTGGAGTCAGGAATCAATTTACCTGATGGCAGTTTAAACAATGCCGCGACCACAATTACCCAAAATAACTCTGTAAGCTCATCTACTAACTTAACTGGTGCTAACCAAGTTAACGCAAACAGCTCGCTAAATGGACAACTCTTTAATAGACAAGCCTTTTTGTCTGTATCCGATCCTACCCTTGGTACCCTGGGCGTTGGTCGTCAATACAACTTTATCTATGACGTATTGAATGAATATGACCCAGTCTATTTCTCACAACTGTTCTCACCCCTTGGTCTTTCAGGAACACTAGGCGGTGGAGGCGGTATTTCTGAGGACACTCGTCTTGACAACAGTGTTAAATACACGGTTAAAAAAGGTGCAGTTAACGGTGGTTTGATGTACAAGTTTGGCAATACAAACACAAGTGATCCTACCAGCGGTGCTATTGTTAACTTTGGTTATTCAGACGGAGCCTTTGGTGCACAATTTGTTGCTGAAGAGTTCACAAACGCTATGAAGCTTACCTCCTCAGGCGTTCAGCTATTTAATTCTCAGTCAGCATTGTTTTCTGCGAAATACAAGTTTAAAAATAGCTTAACAGTCAAAGGCGGTTACGAGATCTACACTCTGGCTGCACCTGGTACTACAGCAACAAACTACAGCGGCGGCGTGAATTATGATGGTTTGACAGCCATAAACTCTGCCGGTACTTCAGCAACTTACGGCTCACTACTTTATTTATCTGATGGTATTGAACAAGGTAAGCCAAATAAACAGTATTCAGTTGCATTTGTTGGAGGTGACTACAACGTTACTCCAAAGGTCAACATTGCTGTTGGTCTGTACGACTTACAACAAATGGATAGTAACGGCGCACAAGCAAAAGGAGACATTTATTGGGGCTCAGTCGTTGCTGACTTCAAGGTTAACAAGTACTTTGACTTCTATGAAGGCATCTCTTATGCTAACTTTACAGGAGCCGCTTATAACGTAGCTGCTGCAAATAGCGTTACAGCGGCTGGTAAAGTTGCTTCTAACTCTAACTTGCTCGTATCCTTTGGAATGCGCTTAAAGTTTTAAGCTA
>DAITOS010000036.1:0-16355 GCA_036834025.1 Limnohabitans sp. | reverse complement strand
CAGTTTTAGCACTCAGTCTAGTTGGCTGTTCAACATTAACTCTTGCAGCTAACCTTAGGGTTATAGTTCTAGGCGATATGCCTTATACAAATCCTCGTGACTTTCCAAGATTTGAACGCTTAATTGATGAAATCAATAAAGAAAAGCCTGATTTCAGTGTTTTCTTAGGCGATACCAAATCCGGCTCTAGTCCATGCACCAATGAATACGCTGTCAAGATAGATAATTATTTCAACTCATTTAACCAGCCACTGGTGTATAGCATTGGAGACAATGAATGGACTGATTGCCACAGGCCTGCTGCAGGAGGCTACGATCCTCTTGAGCGACTCTCGTATTTGAGATCAGTAGACTTTAAAGATTCCAAAAGTTTTGGCAAAACAAAGTTAGATTTGACACGTCAAGCAGATGTGATGAGTGAGTATAAGAAGTTTGTAGAAAACTCATTATGGATTAAGAAAAAATTTATTTTTGTAAGTCTTCACATTCCAGGCTCCAACAATAATTTTGGACGTACCCCTGAGGCGGATGCTGAGTACAAAGAGCGAAATCAAGCGAATTTAGCTTGGATTGATTATGCATTTGATATGGCAAGTAATAAAAAGTTGGATGGTGTAGTGTTCATGTACCAAGCAGACATGTTCTACTCAAAAGGTCTAGCTAAAGATGACACCAGCGGATTTAAAGATACGATACAAAAGTTTACCGAAAGAGCTGAGGCTTTTCAAAAGCCAGTGCTACTTGTGAACGGTGACAGCCATAAGCTCATCATTGATCAGCCAATTAAGATGACCAACGGTAAGCACGTGCTAGAGAATCTGTATCGTCTGCAAGTCATGGGTGAGGATCAAATTCAGGCCGTCGAGATTGAAATCAATAAGAAATCAAACTTTCCGTTCTCATTTAGACCCTTCATCGTTGAGAAAAACAATCCTAAATATATCGATTGATTCTGTACTGCTAAATTTTAGCTTCACAATGAATTCGGGCTTGACAACCATTGATCGTCAAGCCCGAATTTACTTTAACTAAAAATTTACTAAGTCAGTTATATTAAGCAATATGTCCTGTCGTTCTTAATATGATCATCTTAAGATATTCACAAATGCGCTCGTTCAGTTGGCTTAAATAATTAAAGAAAAGTAGACCAGCCAACGCCAATGCAATTCCAAATGCTGTAGAGTAAAGTGCAGTGCCTATTCCTGCGCTAACCCCGCTTGGATCAGACATACCAGAGCTAGATATAGCATAAAAAGTATCAACAATCCCGAAAATCGTGCCCAGAAGTCCAAGTAGCGGTGCAGCAGTTACGATTGTGTCGAGAATCCATAGTTTATTAAAAAGCTTATCTCTAGCGTGGATGTAAGAGGCATCTGCAATGTCTTGAATTTGCTCTTGTTTTGAAACGGTTTTGCGACCTTTATCAATCTCGAAAAGCATCTCCAAAACTGCATCAGTTGGATTAGAGTTTGCCAAAGTAAAGCTAGATTCAGATATCTCATCGATTACTTTTCTAGCTCTGCGAAAGTTTGTATTCGCAAATATATATCGCTCGATGGTTATTGCCAACAAAAGAATTGCGGCAATAACCATTACGACATAGATTGCTTGGTGAAGGATTTCAAGCAATTATCAGAACTCCGTTGTGAAAGACATGCTCCAAAACCTAGGTGCTCCAACGTAGTAGCTAGGTGAGCCACCATTTTTAATTGTTGTGTTTACAGTAGGAGTGATGTTGGATCCACTTCCGCTGTTGGCAATAAGGTATGAAGAATTGGTCAAGTTACTGATATTGAACCTAAGAGTTGGGCTCTTCAAAAACGTTGAAGATTCAAATCTGTAACCTGTGTCTAGATTCATGGTTGTGTAAGCACCGATTGACTCATCGTTCATCAATGTTGAGTATCTAAGACCTGTGTACTTTGCACTGAGCGCCGTTAAGAATGGTCCTGTAGTGTACTGAAGCATTGCACCAGCCATGATTCTTGGGGTATCAGGAAACTGTCTGCCAGTGGTGTTAAGAGTGATAGGTGCATTTGCTGAGGTCAGTGTATTAAAGTCACTGTTCAAAATACTGTTGGTGTAAGTAAATGATCCAAATCCACTCCAACCGTTAACTGGCTTTGTACCTGCCTGTAATTCCAAGCCACTCATTGTTGAACTTCCTACGTTCATGTCTGATACGGTTGCTGTAACGGGATTGTAGGACGAAGCAATTCTGTTTTGGAATTGTGTATAGAAGAGGGTTGCGCTTGCATTGAGCGTATCACCTGCAAACTTATATCCACCCTCTGTGGTAGTAGAAGTTTCCTTTTGAATTGCTGTATTTTGGAGTGCGCAACCGCTAACTGTTCCGTTTACGTTAGAGGGTGATGTTCCAGGAGTGCAACTTGCGTTCACTGCAATGTTTGTAAGCACAAAGTTTCCAGGTGCTTTCATGCCCTCAGTAACGTTACCAAATATTTGTTCTTTGCTGTTCAATTTGAACCTTGCACCGATCGTAGGCAGGAATGAGTTGTAATCAACATTTACCTTGTAATCTATCGCATTGGGAGATGTCGGTCCGTTTGCTGCATAGTTGGTGAAGTTGCGACGTTCATCCGTGTATTTGATGCCAGGAATAATGTCCAATTGCTTGTTCACAGTGATTGTGTCTGTAACGAAGAAAGCAGAAGCAGTAGATATGGTGTTGTAGTTTCTATTTTCATAGAGTTGCCCGTTCGCAAGAGTGATTAGATTACTTGTGAGGAAGGGGCTTGCTATGTTGCCGTTATTGTCTACTGTAGTTGCTGGCTTGGTTTGAGTCTGATCAGCTCTCTCAACCCAGTAGCCTGCAATAATTTTCTGATTGTCTAGGTTCCAGTCTGCTTTAAAAGTTATACCTGGGCGCAGTGTCCTTGTGACTGAGCCTGAATATACACCGATTGAACTTGCACTATTTCCATAAGGATTGACGACAGTGGAGACTGCACCACCCTGGCTCACGTAGCTGTTTGGAGATGTTGACAATGTAGTTTGCTCAACTCCGCCAGTTCCATATCCAAACCAATAATAGGGCTCAGCACTGAGAGTTAACTTTTCATCAATTCTGGTTTGAAGTTTTGAGGTGTAGAGGAAGTTTTGGAATGGATTGATGGAGTATCCATAATACGTAGTGCCAAATGCTGTTGAGTCAGATGTGGCGCTGTGTTGCGGAATGACGTTGCTGTAGTCCATGTTTGGATTACTTGCAAACTGAGCTTTTGTTAAAGCCATGTAGTTGTTATTTGTCGCATTGTTGTAAAGCAGATTCTGCGTCAATGTTGTACTTGAGGAAACTTTGGTTTCAATTCCCAAATCAACGTGATTTCTAACCGCACTACCGTAGCCTTTGAATTTATTAGCTTCTGCGTTTGAGTAGGATACAAAGAATTTAGTTCCTAGGCCAGCAAGCCAACCAGAATCGAGTCTAACAAATGACTTATGAAACTGCAGATCTCCAAATGACTCTGATATTTTTCCGCCACGTTGGTCCTTAGGTCCGCAAGAAACGATTCCGATATTTCCGCCTGATGCTTCCACATGGGGGGAGTCAACGTCTGCTGAACCTTGAGTTACAAATATTTCACATAAATTCTCACTATCTGTGTACTCTTGAGGGTAAACGGCAAAGTTTCCTGAATCATTTACGGGTGCACCGTTGATGGTGAATCCGATTTGATCACTGTTGAAGCCGCGGATTCTTAAGTTTCCACCAAAGAGTCCTGTTGAGTCATAACTTGACGCGTTTACGCCAGGCATTAAATTAAGCAACTGATAGGGGTTGCTTGTTGACATAGCCTTATCAATTGCAGCCTTGGTTACAGTACTACGAGCTTTAACGCTATCATCATCAATCATGTAGCCAGCACCTAACTCATCTCCTTGGCCTGCGATATTAACTGTTCCAATATCTGATGAGGCCACCTGCGCCATTGAGTGGGTTACTACACCACTCAAAACGAGTAAGGCTGTTAGCTTTTTCAAGCCAAATTTGGTTTTAGCTGTCGTCATGGTTTTACTCCAATAAAAAAAGAAAAATGGTTAATTGGTGATCAGTGAATATTTCAAATTTGCAATGAATCGATGAGACTCTTCAGACGGAAAGGATTTTTCAGGAAAGGGAGGGAAGGTCGCAGACTTAATTGTTTTTAAAGCATCGCCGTCCAAGATATTGGAGCCAGAACTCAGACTTATTCCGCAGTTGGTCAATTCGCCTCTCCGATCGAGTTCAAGCCACACCTTGACAGTGCCCTCAGGGTGAGATAGTCTCGCTTCTCGGGAAGTGGGATATCTTTTATTTTTTTCCAAAACCCCTAAGATGATTGCTTCATATGAGTGAGAGGCCGAAGTGTCAATTTGTTTAACCGGCTCTTGGGTGGTAGTTTTCTCGTTTGGAGCAGCACTTCTTTCTTGCTTGTTTTCTTGCGTACTTGAATGCATTTTTGAAGTTGCGGCTAAATCGGTGTTCTCAGACGTCTTACTTGACTCAACAACCGGTGAATGAGTGGGTTGAACGACCTCGTTTTGACTTTTTAAGGGTTGACTCTTGACTTCTTTTTGGGGTGTAGGTTGAACCAATTGCTTGAGTTGTTTTCTCTCCTCTACAGGGCGGGGAGGGAGCTCTTCAGGTTCACTGACAATGTTAAAAAACTCAGTCTTGGTAATATTATTGTGAACACTGTTCAATGCTTGGACTAAAAATACTGCAGCCAGTAAACTCATCAAGCAGGAAGATACCCAGGATATTTTCTCCCTTTGGATGTATAGCGTCTGAGTAAGCTGGTTTTCCATTATTGTTTTTTGGCAGCAATAGTTAAAGAGTCAACACCTTCTGCCTTTAAGACGTCCATCACGTCAACCAATCGTTGAATTTTGGCTGACTCGTCACCATTGATGATGACTGCCAACTTGTTGTTCTTGATTTTTAAATCTGCAATGTATTTTTTAAACTCTTCAAGTGTTGAAAAACTTGTCTTATCAACCTGTATTTCGTTATTTTGAGAAATACTAACGATCAGCCTCTTTGGAGGGGTATCAAGTTTTGCTTCGCTAGAAATAGGTAATTTTGCTTTTAGCCCAAGAGCCGAGATGGTGTTAAGGCTGATCAAAACAAAGAAAACCAGTAAAAACATCATGACATCAATCATGGGTATGATCTCAATCCGTGTTCTCTTTCTGACGGTGTCGGGGAAGCGCCGCATTTATTTTTATGTCATATTCTTAAAGAAAGAGATGCTAACTTCGTGATGTGTAAATCACGTGTCTAATTTTTTAAACTTTTATGACATCTGGTCGGTTACAAATTTGTAATATGATTGTTACTAATTATTATTAATAATGATGTTTATGAATAAATTAAAACTTTTTAATCCAAACAGACAGTTGGCGTCATTCGTCTCAGCTATGTCCATTTTGGTGCTCTCGAGTATTTCAATGAGTCTTGCACAAAGTGTGGGCACATTACCCGTTGTCCCTCAACCTCAGCACAAGCCACTTGTTGTCTTAATAAGCATCGACGGGTACAGAAATGACTACATGAGTCGTGGATTCACACCAACTCTAAAGCGTCTTGCAGATGCGGGTACGTATGCGGATAACTTTACGCCGGTATTTCCATCGATCACCTTCCCTAACCATTACTCACTGGTGACTGGTTTGTATCCAGATCATCACGGGCTTGTGAACAACACCATGCAAGATCCGTCTAAGACCAAACAAATATTTAAACTCTCTGATAGGGAATCTGTTACCAACCCGTTTTGGTATGAGGAGGCTACTCCCATTTGGATTTCTGCAAAGCAGCAGGGAAAAATCGTATCGACCCTATTTTGGCCAGGAACGGAGGTCCTCAACCACGGCCTGCGCCCTGATGACTGGCTAAACTATGATGACAACATGAGCTCGGATAAACGTGTCGACCAGTTATTAGAATGGTTAAATCGGGACGAGTCTAAAAGAGCTGATTTTGCAACGCTTTATTTCTCAGAGGTTGATCATACGGGGCACGAATTCGGTCCTGATGCTTTGGAAGTCAACGAATCTTTAAAAAGAGTGGACGCAGCTATTGAGCGATTTGTCAAAGGCTTAGAGAGGTTGGACCTACTGAAGGACACGACTTTCGTTATTACATCGGATCACGGTATGGCTCATGTTGCACAAGACCACATCATCAATTTATCAATGGTGCTCGAGAGTACAAAATCTGCTAAGTTAGTATGGATGGGCCCAGTCGCTGGCTTTAATGTTGAAAGTGTTGACGCAGAGCCAATGCTTGAGCGTCTTAAGGCCTATCCACACATGAGTTGCTGGCATAAATCCAAGATTCCACCTGAGTATCATTTTGGAACTCACCGACGCATACCCGGTATTTTCTGTCTTGCAGATGTTGGGTGGTCTATCCTCCCCAATTCGAGCATGAAGGTGATTCCTGGTATGCATGGATATGATGCCAGAGCCAAGGAGATGCAAGGGCTTTTCATTGTGGCAGGTCCTGGTGTAAAAAAACAAACCCTAGCTGTTGTAAACAATATAGATGTTTATAGTTTTTTGGCTAGACTAATAAAGATCAAACCCGAGCCCAATGATGGTGAGGATATCTTGTTTAAGCAAATCATGGATTAAAAGGCCGTTGTTGTAAATTTTTATTTAACCCCAAAAAAAATCCATCACCCGCAGTTTAGTTCAAGTGATGGAGTCGAGATTAGAAGGGAGCTATTTCAAATCAGAAGTTAACGTTATTGCCGCCTTTTAATTTAAGAATTTCCCTGGCCTCATCAGGTGTTGCAACTTGTAATGAGAGGCCTTCAATAATGTTTTTCATGCGCGTAACCTGGGCAGCATTGGTTTTAGCCAAATTACCTGGTCCGTCCCAAAGGGAGTCCTCTAAGCCAACTCGCACATTGCCGCCCATAGAGGCTGACATAGTTGCAATTGGTATTTGGTTCTTTCCTGCTCCTAATACGGACCAAACGTAGCTGTCCCCAAAAAGTCTATCTGCCGTGCGCTTCATGTGCATGACGTCTTCTGGGTGGGGGCCAATACCTCCTAGCAGTCCAAATACAGATTGAATCAGGAAAGGGGCTTTAATTAAACCTCGATCAATAAAATGGGCTGCAGTGTAGAGGTGACCTATGTCGTAACACTCAATCTCAAATCGAGTTTGGTTATCACTGCATGACTCAAGAATGTGTGCAATATCTTTAAATGTATTTTTAAAAACTCGGTCATCACTACCCGCTAGGTAAGGAACCTCCCAGTCATACTTGAATTTTGAGTACCTGTTAAGCATTGGGTATAGACCAAAATTCATAGATCCCATGTTAAGTGAGGCAACTTCGGGTTTGAAGTAGTGGGCTGGTTTAAGTCGCTCTTCAATTGTCATATTGGGTGCCCCACCTGTTGTGAGGTTGATCACAACATCACTGGCTGCTTTGATTTGTGGGAGAAATAGTTTAAAGAGCTCTGGATCTTGAGAGGGTTTTCCGTTGTGGTGCTCCCTAGCATGTAGGTGCACGATAGAGGCACCGGCCTTTGCGGCACCAATCGCAGCTTCTGTGATTTCTTCTGCCGTTATTGGCAAGTACTGTGACATCGTCGGCGTGTGAATCGCGCCGGTTACAGCGCAGGTGATGATGACTTTACGTGACATTTTCTTCTCCTCAGTGTGTTGGTATGTTGTGCGTTTTATGTTTTGATCTTTTGATCTATTTTCTATTTAGGCTGTTCTTGTTGGTGCTTCATTAGCGCCATCAGTCGGTTGTCTCTCCACCTGGAGCGTTCATTTATCTTATCTTGGTCAAGGAGTTTTCTTCTTTCGTCCTCAATTTTCTTGATCACAGAGGCATCCCAAGAGTTGTCTTTTTGAGTTTTAGAGACATCCGCATAAGTCTGGCCGTATCTAGCTGCGTAATCGGTCACACCGGCGGGTGCGTTCAGATCAATCGTCTCAAAGGGGCCCATGAATGACCATCTGAGTCCTAGCCCGTACTTCATGACTTTATCTAGGTCTGCAGAGCTCGCATAGCCTTCCTCGTATAGGTTGAGCATTTCATTGAGTACGGCTCCTTGGACTCTATTAAGGAGGAAGCCGTGTATTTCTTTCTTAACAAGCACGGGCTCTTGTTTGACTGCGGCGTAAAAGTCCATGGCAAAATCAACTGCCTGCGAAGATGTCCAAGGCGCAGGGCTCACCTCAACAAGCGGAATTAGATAGGGCGGATTGGTTGGATGGGCAACCATACAACGCGAGCGACCTTTCAGTTTCTCTGTGAAAAGTGAAGTGGGTAGCCAAGATGTTGAGCTTGCAAGAATTGCGTCCTCAGGAGTTAATCTGTCTAATTTAGCAAAAATTTCAAGTTTGGCTTCAACAGTTTCTTTGATATTTTCTTGAACCAACACAACACCTGCACACGCTTCCTCTAGAGTTTCAACGGGATAAATACGGGCAAGAATTTCAGAAACTTCTTCACTTAGAAGCCCAAATTTTTCTTTATCCTCAAGAAGTGCTTTGATAAGAGACAAGCATTCATTTAAAGCTTGTTTGCTTTGATCAAATATTTTGACCTCTACGCCTGCTCTTGCAAATACGATGGCCCAGGCTCTGCCAATGAGGCCAGAGCCAATTACTGCTACTTTTGCTTTGTTTAAATTTATCATTGAACTAGTGTCTCCACGTTAGCGTCTACTGAAAGGCTTTGTCCAGTGATGTTAGATCCAGCACTGGAACAAATAAATACGATTTGGCTTGCAATATCATGCGCAGTCACCATTCTTCTTAAGGATACTCTTTGTAACGCTCTTTCTCGCATCTCTTCTAATGTGATCCCAAAACTTTCTGCTTTTGCTGAGAGGACCCTGTCTTGTCTAGGACCTTGTACGATACCTGGCAAAATTGCGTTGACCCGAATGTTATCGGGCCCCAACTCCATGGCCCAAGTTTGGGTAAGTCCAATAACTGCAAATTTAGTCGCTGAGTAGGGTGTTCTGAGCGGGAAACCGTGACGCCCAGCCGCTGAGGAGATGTTAACGATACTTCCCCCCTTTGCGTTTTTAATAAGCGGCACTGCGTACTTAGCACACAAAAATGAACCAGTTAAATTAACATCTACTGTGTCTTGCCAATCCTTGAGCGAGGTGTCCTCTAACCTTGCTGTGGGTCCGGCAATGCCTGCGTTGTTGACCAAGATGTTTAATTTGCCCCAACGCTTTTGTATTTCACCGAATAATTGACTCACCTCCGCTTCCTTAGAGACATCGGTAAGTCTTGTATGCACTGATGGAAATTCTTCTTTGACTTTTGCTAGTGCCTCAGTATCAATGTCGCAAACTTGGACCTCGGCTCCTTGGGCTAGTAGAGCCTTTGTAATTGCTAGACCAATTCCTTGGGCACCAGCAGTTACCAGGGCAAATTGTCCAGTCAAATCAAGAGAGATGGGCGATTGGGGTTTTACATCCATAGTATTTTCTTTCTATATTCTAAATCGTTCAGTAATTCGCTTGCAGGGCCAGAGTGAAATACTTGACCGCGTTCAAGTGCAAAGACCCGGTCAGACAAAGCCAATACCAAATCAAGGTTGTGTTCAACAATCAAGATTGAGATTTCACTTCTTAAAAGATTGAAGACTGTAAAGAGCTCATTCACCACTGCTGGAGCTAGGCCTTCAAAGGGTTCATCTAGTAAAAGTAGTTTCACATTACCGGAGAGGGCTCGAGCGACTGCAACCATTTGTTGCTCGCCACCGGATAAATAGTCCGCTGCAACTGTCATCCTCTCTTTGAGTCTGGGGAAGTATTCCAATATTTTTTCTTCGCTCCAGATGGTGCCCCCAAGACTTGGATTAACCCTGTTCATTCTCCCTAAGGCCAAATTCTCTTTGACGCTCATCCCAGCAAACAAGCCTCGACCTTGGGGTACGTAGCCAATTCCAATTCGGGCAATATCTGCAGCGCTCATCCCCTTCAGCTCTTGCCCCTCAAAATCTATGGTTCCGCTGCTTGGGCTCACCAATCCTGTAATGGTTTTTAGCAACGTCGATTTACCTGCTCCGTTGCGACCCAAAAGAGCAACAATTTCACCTTTTTTTATATCTAGGCTTGCTTTGTTCAAAATATGACTTTTACCGTAATAGGTATCTACTTGTTTGAAACTCAACAGGACTTGGGATTGTTGGAGCTCTTTTGATCTGATCTCAACTTGTGGCACACCGCTGCCGGTATAGAGTTGTTGGACTTGTTGATTGTTTCTCACCTCATCAGGTGTACCCGTCATGAGAACAGACCCCTCATTCATAACTGTCACCAAGCTTGAAAAGCCCAGGACTCTGTCAAGATCGTGTTCAACGATTAAGACTGGAATATGCTTTTGAATGGTAGTGATGAGATTGGATACTCTGTCTCGTTCTTTTGCCGCAAGTCCTGCAAGCGGCTCATCCAACATCAGTATGGTTGGGTGTCCGCACAGTGCAATACCTAGGTCAACAATTCTTTGTCCGCCGTAGGAGAGATCACCAGCGAGCGAGTGCTCTATACCTTCAAGCCCTAGGTATTTAACAATTTGCATCGTCTTTTTGTTAATTTCATCTTGAGTGTGGGTGTCTACCCAAATGTTAAAACCACCAGGGTACCTGGAGGCAACAGCCAAGCGAAAATTCTCAAAAATGCTCAGTCCTTTAAATAAATTTGTGATTTGAAAAGACCTTGCAACACCTGACTGACTGATTTCATCTGCTCTGAGGTTGTTTAAAGATTCGCCGTAAATTTTGACACTGCCGTGGTCCGGCGTAAACATGCCAGAGATGAGATTGAAAGTGGTGGTTTTTCCTGAGCCGTTAGGACCAATGAGTGCGTGAATGCCTTTGTCTAGAGTGAAGTGACAGTCCTTGACCGCAAGCACACCTCCAAATCTCTTACCCAGATGAGACACGATGAGGGCCACTCCGGTTTTATGTAAAGGTTGCAAGAATGCAGGAAACTCCAGGTCAGTGTAGATTTTGCGAGCACTCATCGCGGCTTCTAAATCTTCTTGCTTGACAAAACGTTTCTTAAACTCAGCTATGACACCAACAATACCTTTGGGTGAAAATATGATGAAGCCCACAAACATCAAACCAAAGTAGAGTAGCCAGTTTGGGGTCCAGATTGAGACGAACTCTTTAAAAAACACAAAGAAAAAAGAGCCAATTAAAGGACCTAGGAGGCTGTGCATTCCTCCGATCACAACGATTGCGAGTAACTCTCCAGAGAACGCAACAGAGGTGGGATCAGCAGAGGCAAACCGCATGTGAAACGTCATCAAAGCCCCAGCAAAGCCTGTGATCGTTGATGAAAGGATAAAAACTATCAGTTTGTAGCGTTGAATGTTGTAGCCTTGAAACTGTGCCCTTTGTTGGTTTTCTCTAATGGAGACGATCACGTGTCCAAAGGGTGAACGAAGTAAGCGCCAGACCAAATAAAGGACTGCCAGACCAATTAAGCTGACGAGCAAAAGGTAGTGAGTGCTTTGCCCCAACTCAAGTACTCCAAGGCTTGGTCTAGTCAGGTTGCCAATCCCGTTTTCGCCCCCAGTTAGCTCAGTCCAGCGAAATGCAACCGTGTAAGTTAACGCTGAGAAGGCGAGCGTTAGTAGTGAGAAATACACGCCTCTTCGAATCAATATCAAGGAGCCAACGATTAAGGAAAGCAGTGCAATAAAGACCGTTGCAAATAGGATGGGAAGAAATATTTGCTGATCAAACCAGCGTTGCTGAGAAAGGGCTGCCGCGTAGGCTCCCAGGCCAAAGAAGGCACCGTGACCAAATGAGGTCAGCCCTGTGTAGCCGACCAACAAGTTAAGTCCCAGAGCTGCAATAGAGTAGATCACGATATCTATTGAGCTACTTGGGGTCAGACCCAGGAGGTTCATCAGCAAAGGAGCCAACGATAGAATTAAAAAACCTAATATTAATTCAGAGTGTTTTTGCAGGACTGTTTGTGTTCGTATCATTATTCAAATCTTTCAATCCGCTCGCCAAGAAGTCCTCTTGGACGTATCAATAAAATCACGATCATGAGAATGTAAATAGACGCCTCTGATGCGGGAGGGTAAAAGTAAGTGGTAACTCCCCTTACTACTCCAACTAAAAGGGCTGCAAGTACAACCCCCCAAAAGCTACCCAAACCACCAATCACCACAACAACAAATGCAGAGGTCATGATCTCAGAGCCCATTGAGGGATGAACACCCGCAAGGGGAGCGAGCAATACACCTGCTAATGATGCTAATGCAACCCCTATAACAACCACGCCGGTCATGTATCTTTGAAGGTGAATGCCAAGCACTGCGACCATATCGGGACGCTGTGTTCCTGCTCTGACCACACGACCAAATGCAGTTTTATTCAGCAAGAGCCAAACACAAAAGAGAACCAAGAACACGACTGCGAGCATGAGCAGTCTGTATTTAGAGTAGATAAAGTCACCCAACACCACTTGCCCCTTTAGTGCTGAGGGGATGATGAATTGCAACGGGGTTGAGCCCCAGATCATTCGGATAACTTGCTCAATGACCATGGCCATACCAAAGGTCACCAACAAGCTGAGGATGGGATCTTTTTGGTAAAAGCGTCTGAGTATTAGGCTCTCAAATAATGCACCAAAGATACCCACAAGTACGGGGGAGAGTATAAGTGCACCAGTAAAACCAAATTGCTCGGTGAGCATCACTGCCGCATAAGCGCCCAGTGCATAAAAAGCACCATGGGCTAGGTTGACGACTCCACCTAAACTAAAGATCAAAGAAAGCCCAAGTGCGATGATCAGGTAGTAGCCACCGACTAACAAACCGTTTAAGACTTGTTCAATAAAAAAAATTAGTTCCATAGGCCTTGCTGAGTATTGAATGCAAAGCGAGTCTTCAACGATTGTGCAATCAACGCTTTAACAGTTCTCTTTATTTTGTTTTGAGCCCTGATCTTTAAAATTTTTCAGCTTTTAAAGATCAAGGTTATATTGATTTTTTCTAGGTTCCGAGAGGGATTTGTTACTAGGGGGAGCTCAGGATTTGGGGGCGCCTTTAGCAGGCGTCTCCAAGCCCTTTTTATTTCCCCCCTCTGTGCCTTTTTGAATTAGCTAAAAGTACAGTTGTTTTCAGTCTTCGTTGGAGCAATGATGTCCAAAGGCTCATTCGCACTTGGTACTGATGATCCAACCTGAAGGAAGTCCCACTTGTCTTTAGCCGCTCCCTTGGCTTTGGGTGTCATGGTATACATTTCCTGGATCAACTGGTGATCCCATGATCTGAAATATCCTTTCCTTGTTTTTAGGACATCGAACTGAGCACCTTTTTCCATGTAATCAATGACCTTTAATGAGTCGGTCGATTTAACTGCATTCATGGATTCGGCCATAATTTTGAGCACCAAATAATCTCCCCAGGCTTGGTTTTCTGGTGGTTTACCGTTTCTCTTAACAAACTCGGTTACGAACGCTTTGGAGCTTGCTGAATTTACATCATGATGCCAAGGTACGGGCCAAGTGCCAAGGAAGTTATCAGCTCCCGCACCCCAAGCGAGTGCCGTATCAAAACCAAATCCAGCAACCGTGAAGGGCAGCCCGTACTCAGAGTACTGTTTCATAAAACTAGTGATCTGAGTTCCAGATAAGTTGGAGATGACAACATCAGGTTTGGCTTGTCTTATTTTGAGCATATAGGCTGAGTAATCCGTTGCATCTGTAGGAACCTTGTCCTCACCAGACTCTTGGCCCCCGTTTGCCGCAAGGAAGGTGCGAGCAACACGAGTTAAGTCATGTCCAAACGCGTAATCTGCGGTCAGGAAATACCATTTCTTGCCTTTGACTAGGCCTTGTTGAAGAAGGGCACGACCGCAGGTATGAACATACATAGAGTTTGCGCATTCAACGTGAAACATGAATTTGTTACAGTTCTTGCCGCGCAACTCGTCGGAGTTACCGCCTGTGTTGATAAATATTTTCTGATTCCTCGCTGCGACCTGGCTGATCGCAAGAGCAGAGGCCGAGTTGATCTCACCCAAGATGCAGTTAACTCCGTCCCGCTCAAACATACGTTGAGCTTTGCTGGAGGCGGTTGCAGGGTTTACTGAGTCCTCTGAGATGAGCTCAATTTGGCGACCCAAAATACCGCCTGCTTTGTTAACTTCATCAACCGCTTGTTTGATACCCATGGTCCCGTATTCGCCTAGGGGCCCTAAAAATCCCGTTAAAGGCGTTAAGTGTCCGATTCTTATTTTGTCGGTTTGAGCTTTGACAATTGCAGGAAATCCCAGTGTTGAGATGGCTCCAACAACTCCAGCATTTAGGATGTCACGACGTTTTGAGAAAGGTGCGTTCATAATTGTCTCCTGGTTAAATCAATTAATGTGTTTTGATCTTTGATCAAATATATTTCTATGTAACAATTAAGTCAATCAAATATGGACGGTATTTACCCTAGTCAATATGAATGAGTTAATTGCGATTCAAAAAATTGAGCATGAAACCATGTCTCAAAGAGTTTATAAAGATCTTAGAGAGTTAATTATTGGGGGAAGGGTGGAGCCTGGGCAAAAGCTAACTTTGAAATCATTGGCCGATGCACTGGGTACCAGTCAAATGCCGGTTAGAGAAGCGCTCAGACAACTAGCTGCAGAGGGGGCCCTTGAGTTCTTACCCAACAAGTCGCTCAGAGTTCCTTTGATGACCAAATCTAAATTCACAGAACTCTTGCTGATTAGAAAGGAGTTGGAGGGGTTAGCTATTGAGCAAGCAGCAAGCAAAATCACCTCAGAAGAGTTGATTGAACTTGAGAAAAATCACGCTATTTATCTGAAAGAAATTGGTAAGAAAAAACCAGATGCAAGCGTCGCTATTGAGGCAAATATGAAGTTGCATTTTGCAATCTACCGAGCGGCAAAACTTCCCACTTTATTGAACATTATTGAGGGACTTTGGTTGCAGGTTGGGCCTGTTTTAAATTTGGATTTAAGGTCAGGTTCCAAGAGATTGATCTCTGGTCCTGCGAAAAATCACCACGCAGAAATGATTGAAGCACTGAGGAACAAAAATGCTCCCAAAGCACGAAAAGCTTTGATGAATGATTTGGGCTCTGCGGCTGAATTTATCTTGGCATCTGGTCGATTAAATTAGTATTATTCTTAGACAAATTTTGAAATTGATGATTAGGCTTTGATAAATACTAAAGACTTTTTCAGTCTTCTTTGATTGGTATTTATCAAGGATCAAGGCAAAGTAAGGGGTAAGAACACGCTGAATTTTTTTACTCAGTTTGTTGTTTCACTTTTTAATCGATGACTATTTTGTTGTCTTTTATAAGCTTGGCCCATCTGGCTCTATCTGTTAGGACAAGCTCATTAAATGCTTTTGCCGAACCTCCACCCGTCTCAGCGCCTTGTCTTGCCAGTTGTTCTCGAACCTCTTGGGATTTCAGTGCAATATTAAGTTCACTGTTGAGTTTATCCGTCACGTTTTGGGGGAGGTTCTTAGGACCGTAAAGTCCCCACCAGTTCTCGGAGACAAAATTTGATAGTCCGTACGGGGCTCCGATTTCTGAGAGTGTCGGCACGCCTGGTAACAGAGGGGATCTCTTCTTGCCCGTCACCGCAATGACGTTTAGTTTACCGTCTTCTACGT
Source organism: Limnohabitans sp. (assembly GCA_036834025.1). GTDB lineage: Bacteria > Pseudomonadota > Gammaproteobacteria > Burkholderiales > Burkholderiaceae_C > Limnohabitans. The sequence goes on along the minus strand of DAITOS010000036.1, from coordinate 692 downwards.
GTTGAACGCCTGAGACGATGCTGTCAAATATCACTTGGATTTTGCCTGAGATTAAGTCGGGCATTGCAAGGCTTGACCCTTTGTAGGGGATATGAAGCATGTTGGTGCCCGCTTCAGCGTTAAAGGACTCACCCGTTAAGTGCATGATGGTTCCAGTCCCCGCAGATCCAAAATTTAATGAATCAGGATGGGCTTTTGCGTAGACGATAAATTCCTTTAAATTCGTTACAGGAATTTGTTTGGTCACTAAAAATATATTGGGCGCAGTCGCCAAGTGAATAATAGGTGTGAAATCTGAATCGTAGTTGAAGGGGGTCTTTTTATTGAGTGCCGCACCGATCCCGTGGGTACTTGTTGTGGTGATCAGAAGCGTATAGCCATCGGGGGAGGCCTTGGCAACAAGATCGCACCCGATGTTGCCTCCAGCGCCGGGGTGGTTTTCAACAACGACCGGCTGTCCAAGTTGGAGCGAGAGTTTGCGAGCAATTGTTCTAGAAACGGTGTCAGAGGAGCCACCTGCAGGAAAAGGAACGATCAGTGTTATGGATTTGGTTGGGTAGTTTGGGGTGCTTGGACCTTTGGCCGGAGTTTGAAACTGAGCTTGAATCTGATTTTGATTTTGTGCTGTTGACTGCGCAAAACTTGGGACTGAATGAATTAAGGCCACCAGGAAGGTGAGAGTGAACAATATG
>DAITOS010000035.1:0-30094 GCA_036834025.1 Limnohabitans sp. | reverse complement strand
CGCAGTCTTTTGGATTTAAAACCCAAATCTTGAGATACGTATTTTTAATTTTGGTTTTGGAATTAGCACTATTGCAATTACATTTAAACAAACAGGCTCCATTTCTTCGACTAGGGCTAGCGATCTAGTTTTGAGTTATTTTTTCTAATTCTTTTGCGAGTACTTGAAAACCACGCCAAGTAGCCTCCGATCCAAGGGCTACTGCCTTGACCCCGCGACTACTAAGAGCGTGAGAATAACACCTTTGAAGAGCTGGAGCCCCTACGACGATGATCTCCTCTTTTTTCTTAAACTGCTGGGTTTGAAGCTCATATCCAATCAAAAGGCCGGATAATTTATTGAGAAGTTGAGCTGCTGTTTGCTCCTCAAATAAAGCTAAGGTCCGAATACCAAAAACATCATGTAAAAGGTTGGGTTTATAGGTGGTTTTTGCTTTGCTAGAGCTCTTTAGATCCGAGGTTTTAGATGTTTTACTCTTTTGAGATGCCAAGCTTAGATCTAAACCCTCGTTGAAAGCGGCTTCATCGAATTCAGTTTCCTCAAGCAATGAAGGTAGGGTCTTGCTCAAAATGGAGTGTTCTCTGAGGATGGAGAAAAACTCACCGGTCATAAATGTTGAAAAACTCTCGAATCGCCCTTCTTTTACATCCACCCATTTACTATGGGTCCCAGGTAATACAAGACGAGCATTTTGATTTCCAAGCAATGATAGTGCACCAATGACTTGGACTTCCTCGCCCCTGATCACGTCTGGCGCGTGTTCGAGTCTGATGCTTAGGCCAGGAACAATTGCAATTTTGTTGGGGTTGATCCAGTGCAATTGATGCGCTAATTGCTGCGGAGTGACGGGACAAGGGCAGTAGGGTGCGAGCTGCCATCCTTGAGCGCTTCCGGCCATGCCGCTGATGAGAATTAGTACATCCTCGTTGTCTAGCCACTGTGCGCAAATTTGGCTGAGTACATTTGGAAACTCGCCGGGTGGGACGCTCATTATCCCTTGCTCACTGCTCCTCTCCTCTTGGACCTGTTCATTTGTTATGAAAGCCGCTCGCAAGGAAGTTGTTCCCCAGTCAACTGCAATTAAGGGGCGGCTTAATGAAAGATTTCTCGAAAAGTTAGAATTTAAAGTGTTTTCCATAATGATGCGGTTATCAACCCAAAAAGATGGGCAAAAGAGCCGAGAATAATAATACTAATTTTCGCATCTTTTGCAACGCAGAATAGACAATCTATGCGGTGTATTTTTTGGTGTGCGCTCATTAACGTAATCCTTAGTCTGAGCCCTAAGACTTAGAGTGTAGGATGGAGGGTCGAATTAATTTACAGTGGGATTATGAAATGAAATTATTGATTACTGGTGGCGCTGGATTTGTGGGATCTCGTTTAGCATCTCGAATTTTGAAGGACGCAGAACTCAATGGCCAAAAGATTGACAAATTGGTGATCTCTGATCAGTTTGCCCCCCCTAGTTCATTATTGAATGACCCAAGGGTTGAGTGCCGTACTTCCCCTCTTTTAACTCAGTGTCAGTCAATTCACGAGGATAGATTTGACGGTGTATTTCATTTGGCGTCTGCAGTTTCTGGTGAGTGTGAGGAAGATTTTGAATTGGGTTTAAGATCAAACCTAGATACCACTCGTGCATTGTTAGATGGTCTGAGGAAAGCGGGTAATGCCCCACGATTGGTCTTTTCAAGCTCAGTCGCTGTTTTTGGTCCCGACCCAGCTCATCCTATGCCCGACATCGTAACCGACGATACCTTACCGATGCCCCAGACTTCTTACGGCACCCATAAACTCATGTGCGAGCATTTAATTGCAGACTACACGCGTAAGGGCTTTATAGACGGCAGAAGTGCAAGACTGATGACGGTAACAGTGCGTCCCGGTCGACCCAATGGAGCCGCTTCTTCATTCTTTAGTGGCATTATTCGTGAACCCTTAAACGGAGAAACAGCAATTTGTCCAGTTCTAGATTCGGTCTCACATCCGGTATCAACTCCCTCACTGACCATACAAGGGCTAAAGGCAGTATATGAAGCAAGTCGAGAGAGTTTTTTGGGGCGCAGCGGTATGAATTTACCCGCCCTTAATGTGACCGTTAAAGACATGCTCCAGGCTCTGGAAAATGTGGCAGGTAAGAGCGTTCGTTCACTGGTTAAATTTGAACTCAATGAGCGTATCGCATCCATTGTTTCAAATTGGCCTAAAGGTACAAACTCAACAAGAGCGGTCCGCCTTGGTCTTCATAGCCCTAAGAATTTTGAAAGCGTAATTGAAGAATATATAGCAGATCAGAAAAGTAATTAATTTGGGGCTCTTTAGTCCATTCACTTTCGGGACTAAAGAGCTATTTGTAAATAATTTTAAAATTTACACTTAATGGTTGTCTCTTGGAACAAAGGCGCCCCTCTTGCCCTTAAGAAAGTCAAGGTCAACACCTTCATCGGCCTGGAGTACATGGTCGATGTAGAGTTTCCAGTAGCCCGAGTCTAGTTTAGGAACGGGAGGCGTCCACTTTGATTTGCGTGAGGCCAGTTCTTCGTCACTTACATGCAGATGTAGACTTCTCGCGGGAACGTTGAGCTCAATGAGATCGCCATTTTGAACGAGTGCCAATGGTCCACCCGCCGCGGCCTCGGGGGCCGTGTGCAGGATCACCGTGCCATAAGCTGTTCCACTCATTCGGGCATCACTGATTCGTACCATATCTGTAATGCCTTTTCTTAAAATCTTTGGAGGTAATGGCATATTGCCAACCTCCGCCATTCCGGGGTAGCCTTTGGGACCACAGTTTTTGAGTACGAGTATGCAGTTCTCGTCTACTTCTAAATTTTCATCATCAATTCTCTTATGAAAATCCTCGATGTCCTCAAACACCACTGCTTTACCTTTGTGGACCATTAGAGATTCAGTTGCAGCGCTGGGCTTTATGACAGCCCCTCTAGGTGCAAGGTTACCCGTTAATACCGCAATACCCGCCTTTTCCTTAAATGGTGCTTCAAAGGGTTTGATTACGCGGGGGTCATAATTAACTGCGTTTGCAATGTTCTCAGAAACCGACTTTCCAGAAACTGTGATGATATCTTTGTGAAGTAAGTGTTCAATCTCTTTCATCACAACTGGCAGCCCTCCTGCATAACAAAAGTCCTCCATCAAATGTTCACCCGAAGGTTGTAGATTTACCAAACAAGGCAACTCACTGGCTAGTTTGTCAAAATCTTCTAACTTTAATGGAACTCCAATTCGACCTGCAATTGCTGTTAAGTGAATCACTGCATTTGTAGATCCACCAATTGCTGCCAGGGTTCTGATTGCATTCTCAAAGGCCTCTCTGGTCAGCACTTTAGATAGGGTCTGGTCTTGGTGAACCATATCTACGATTCTTCTACCGGACATACGAGCCAACACGTTTCTTCTTCCGTCTACGGCCGGGTAGGCAGCGTTTCCTGGCAACCCTACTCCTAAAGCCTCAACCATGCTAGCCATCGTAGAGGCAGTTCCCATGGTCATGCAACTACCGTGACTTCTGTGCATACAGCTCTCTGCCTCAAAAAACTCTTCTAACTTCAATGTTCCCGCACGCACTTGCTCACTCATGCTCCATAGGCCTGTGCCTGAACCTAGTTCTTGACCCCTCCATTTGCCGTTGAGCATTGGGCCTCCGCTCACTCCAATTGTTGGTAGGTCACAACTCGCAGCACCCATTAAAAGGGATGGGGTTGTTTTATCGCAACCCATCAGCAAAACAACGCCGTCTATTGGATTGCCGCGGATGCTTTCTTCAACATCCATACTTGCTAAATTTCTGTAAAGCATCGCTGTCGGTCTAAGTAACACTTCACCAAGTGACATGACGGGGAATTCAAGTGGAAATCCACCTGCTTCATACACACCTATTTTGACTTGTTCGGCGATGGTTCTGAAGTGAGAATTGCAGGGATTTAATTCGCTAAAGGTATTGCAAATCCCGATGACTGGTCTGCCATCAAATTGATCATGGGGAATACCTTTGCCTTTGAGCCAACTTCGGTAAGCAAAGCCGTCTCTGTCTTGTCTGCCAAACCATTGTTGACTACGAAGATCTTTGGGGTTTTTTTTGGGTGTTGAACTCATAAATGTTAATCTGCTAGGTGCGTGAAAAAATTGTGACAAGAAAAATGAATCTAAAAAACTTTGTTGGTCGTATAAAAAGAAATTACAGGATTTAAGATCTTGATTGCTGATCTATTGATAAATAACATCAAAAATAGATCCTAAAACCATCAATCCTAGGGAATAAAGGGATGTAAAAAATTAACAATCTACCTATACTAGCGCATGAATTAATGTAGTGTTATCAGGAAAAACCAGGCGAAAGACAAAAATGGATCCCATAGAGATTTTAAGAGTTTCAAATCTACCCCCCTTTTTGGTGGACGATTTGCATAAGGCTTACCTCATGCATGACAACAATCACATCACAGATCCTGATGTGCTCAAAAGAGTTGTTGCAATTGTGGGTGGCGGCGAATCTAAAATCGACCGCAAGTTGCTGGCACTTTTGCCAAATGTGAAAATGATTTCAGTATTTGGCGTTGGATATGATGGAGTCGATGTTGCTGCTGCGGTGGAGAAGGGGATCTCAGTTTCTCATACCCCAGGTGTTTTGAATGATGACGTCGCAGACCTTGCGATGGGTTTATTACTCAGCGTTGCAAGACAGATCCCACGTGCAGATCAATTTGTGCGTGCTGGGGACTGGGTAGATGGGCCATTTAATTTGACCAAGAAATTAACAGGTGCTCGCTTGGGTATCGTTGGACTGGGGAGAATTGGTCAGGCCATTGCCAAGAGAGCGTCTGCTTTTGATATGAAAATATCTTACACCGCTCGTTCCAAAAAGGCCGATCTACCCTTTCCCTATTATCCCAGCGCAAAAGCATTGGCCGCAGAGGTGGATTTTTTGTTGGCAATCACTCCCGGCGGGGATTCAACCCGGGGGATGATTAACCAAGAGGTCTTTGAAGCTTTAGGTCCTAAGGGGTTCTTTATCAATGTTGCGCGGGGCTCAGTTGTTGACCAACCGGCCATGATCAAGGCGCTTGAGAATAAGGTTATCGCCGGTGCTGGTTTAGATGTTTATTATGATGAGCCAAGAATTTCACCTGAGTTGCGTCACTTGCCAAATGTTGTATTGACCCCTCATATGGCCAGTGGGACTTTTGAGACCCGGCGTGCAATGGCAGATTTAGCGCTAGCAAATTTAGCTGCTTATTTTTCTGGAACACCTATTCCTGCACTTGTCCCTGAATGCCAAGCCCCGTAATTAGAGCAGAAAATAATTTGAAAAAGGAGATAAAAATGAAAATGAAACATTTAATAACCACCTCGATTTTCGCGGCTACTTTGTTAGCTACAGGGACTGTTTTGGCGCAAGAGAAAATCAATGTGTGGTGGGTAAAAGGTTTTTACAAATCTGAGGATGACGCTTTGTTTGCGGCCATCAAGAAATTTGAAGAGAAGCACAAAAACATAAAAGTTGAATTGTCTCAGTATTCAATCCAAGACATGATTCCCAAGACCGTTGCAGCACTTGACTCTGGTAACCCCCCTGACGTAGCCTATGCTGATCCTTATGATTTCCAAGTTACTGGTTATTGGGCTTATGAGGGCAAGTTAGAGGACATCAGTAGCGTGATCAATCCAATCCGCTCACGCTTTGCTCCCAACACGGTTGAAACAACTTTTCTATTTAACAACAAAGAAAATAAACGTGCTTACTATGCTTTCCCGCTGAAGCAACAAACTATGCATATTGAGTATTGGATTGATATGTTGGCTGATGCTGGTTTCAAAGAGTCAGATGTTCCAACAAACTGGAAAGATTATTGGAGTTTTTGGTGTGATAAAGCTCAACCCGCTTATCGTCAAAAGGTAGGTACACGTGTATTTGGCATCGGACAGCCCATGGGAGTTGACGGTACAGACTCATTCTTTTCCTTTTTGACCTATATGGATGCCTACAACGTCAAGTTGGTAAGTGAATCAGGAAAGTTATTGGTTGATGACCCAGACGTTCGCAAAGGACTCATTTCTGCATTGACTGACTATACAGCCGTTTATACAAAGGGCTGCACACCTCCTTCATCCACAAGCTGGAAAGATCCCGACAACAACGTTGCTTTTCACAACAAAACAACCATCATGACACACAACGCTACGATTTCAATCGCTGCAAAATGGATGGATGACATGAACAATGCCGCATTAACAGATGCACAACGAGCAATTGCAAAGAAAAACTACACTGAGAATATTCGTACAGCGGGTTGGCCTTTGAAGCCAGATGGATCAAAGATGCAGTACCGTACGGCTGTTAAAACAGGGGTAATTTTCAAAGATGCTAAAAACAAAGCTGCCGCCAAAGAATTTGTGAGCTTCTTGTTGCAAGAGGAGAATTTAACTCCCTACGTTGAAGGCTCATTAGGAAGATGGTTCCCAGTTACGACAGAAGGCCAGAAGAGAAAGTTTTGGCAAGAGGATGCACACAGAAGGTCCGTATTTAATCAGTACGCTGCAGGGACAACAACTTTTGAGTTTACAAAAAACTTTCACTTTACTCAAATCAACAATGAAAATGTTTGGGCAAAAGCAATGAACCGTGTAATTAACGAAAAAGTTCCCGTTGACAAAGCAGTTGACGAGATGATTGATCGTATTAAAACAATTGCTAAGTAAAATTAAAATAACTTAGCTTAGCTTAGAAGTTGTGATCTCTAGGAGATGAGTGCTGATTTATATCGCACTCATTTTCCTTATTTAAGGCTTGAAAGTAACAAATAATTGTGAATCCAACAAATACTATCTCACAAGCTATCAGCGATAGGCCTGTTTCTGCCAAAAGCACAACCACACAATGGGAGTTTTGGGGCAGGGTCATGGTCGTGCCTTATTTGCTAATTTTCTTTATTTTCGTTGTCTATCCTGTTGGTTACGGTCTATGGCTCGCGAGGCACCCAGATAGCTACGAGAGACTCTTTGCAGACCCTATTTTTTATAGAACTGTTATCAACACTTTGGTATTTTTAGTTGTTGGTATCAATATAAAAATGGTCATAGCTTTAATGCTCTCAGGCTTCTTTGTTCAAAAGAGGTGGTGGATTAGCATTATTTCAATGATCTTCATATTGCCTTGGGCGCTACCCTCCATTCCAACCATTCTCTCTGTCCGATTTATGTTGAATCCGGAGTGGGGGATCATCAATACACAAATATTTCAATTAACGGGTGCTGATGGTCCAAATTGGCTCAACGACCCTGTGCTTGCCCTTTGTCTTGCAATGGTGATGCATATTTGGAAATCTTTGCCATTTTGGACTCTTATTTTAGTGGCCGCTCGGCTCTCTATACCTGGTGAACAATATGAGGCCGCTTCTGTTGATGGAGCTACCAATTGGCAAAAATTTAGATTTATTACATGGCCCTCCATGAAAACAATCTATCTCACTTCAACCATACTTTCCATGATTTGGACTTTGGGTGACTTCAATAGTGTGTACTTGCTCACTGGAGGTGGACCCGCTGATATGACTCACGTATTGGCCACTCTTGGTATTCGTTATCTTAGGCTTGACCAGGTAGATTTGGCTATGGCATCCATCGTTGTTGCAATGCCTTTTGTGTTGCCGCTCGTATTTTTCATGATGAAAAGACTCTCCAAATAACCTAAGCTGGCATGAAAAAATTCACTCTAAAAAACATAGCTACAGAGGCAAAACTGCTTTTAATAGGGATACCTTTGATTATCTGGACTTTAATTCCTGTTTATCATTTATTCTTATTTTCTATTTCAACTAAGGATTCTGCTACCTCAGGCCACTTGTGGCCTGTTCACCCAACGCTTCAAAATTTTGAGTTTGTATTAATGCAAAAGCATTTTTATCTGAATTATTTTTGGATTCAAATGTGGAATTCCTTATTCATTGCTTTAATGGTCGGATTTTTTACACTGCTGATCTCTACGTTTGCTGCTTTTGCAATATCAAGACTTAAAGTGAGGGGTGGGCGCACGGTACTTAATTTGGCTTTATTCACGTACTTTATTCCTGCAGCATTCTTGGCAGTCCCAATGTACAAAACAATGGGGCAATACGGTTTGCTGAATAATCAGTTGTCCCTGATTTTGGCGATGATAACGATTGCTTCTCCTTATTCAATTTGGGTCTTAAAGCAGGCTTCAGATAAATTACCTCTTGAACTAGATGAGGCTGCTCGAATGGACGGTGCGACCCCAATGCAGTTGTTTCGATTGGTCTATTTACCCTTAATGGTTCCCTCCCTCGTTGCAGTTGGAACCTATTCATTGTTGCTTGCTTGGAATGAGTATTTGTATGCTTTTTTGTTGCTCTCTAAAGAGGACTCTTTTACAGTAGGCGTTGCACTAGGTAACTTTTTATCTGCAGATGATTCGCCCTGGGAACTCTTAATGACCACCGGCCTTATATATGCACTCCCGCCAGCAGCAATTTATTACACCTTTAAACGCTACATGGTGTCTGGTTTGACAGCGGGTGCTGTCAAGTCTTGAGTATTAATTGACTACCCAAATTAATCCCATCCTAAAGCTCCCTAATTAGTGAAAGAAGAAAATGGCAGAAGTTGCTTTTAGAAATATTCAAAAATCTTACGGTAAAACCAAGATCATTCACGGCATTACCTTTGATATTGCAGAGGGTGAGTTTGTCGTATTAGTTGGGCCATCGGGTTGCGGTAAATCAACGCTCCTTAGAATGATCGCCGGCCTTGAGGAAATCACAGAGGGTGAGATTCAAATTGATGGTCGTGTAGTCAACGATTTGGAGGCCAAAGATAGAGATATTGCAATGGTTTTCCAAAGTTACGCTCTTTACCCACACATGACTGTGCGTGAGAATATGGCCTTTAGTTTAAGACTTCGAAGTGCATCAACTGCTTTAACGGATGAGAGGGTCAATGAGGCTGCAAAAATACTCAACCTTGATCACTTGCTGGACCGCTATCCCAAGGAGTTGTCTGGTGGACAACGTCAGCGAGTCGCTATGGGGCGAGCGATAGTTAGGGATCCAAAGGTTTTCTTATTTGATGAGCCTTTGTCAAATTTGGATGCCAAATTAAGAGTGGCAATGAGGGCTGAAATAAAATCCCTTCATCACCGCTTAAAAACCACCACAGTCTATGTAACCCACGACCAAATAGAAGCGATGACGATGGCGGACAAAATCGTTGTTATGCACGATGGTATCGTTGAGCAAATAGGCAGTCCACTAGAGCTATTTGACGCGCCCAGTAACTTGTTTGTTGCTCAGTTTATTGGCTCACCCTCAATGAATGTTGTTAAAGGCGCTGTGGGTTTAGACAAGTCTGGACAATCCTGTGTGTGTGTTGCTGATTCAATGTGGCCACTACCTCAGGGTGTGAATTTAGCAGCTGGGGCAGATGTTTATTACGGTGTAAGGCCGACTGATATTTACTTTGCTGAGCAAAACTCTGGCATCAGCGCACAGGTGGTTGTTGTGGAGCCAACTGGTGCCGAAACAGAGGTTCTTTTGAAGATAGGAAGTGACACCCTAACTCTGGTAGCCCAGGGGCGTGTGAATCTTAAGCCCGATGATGTGGTCCACCTAGGGGTGAAGATTGAAAAAGTGCATCTTTTTGATGGTCACACACAGGTTCGGATCAATTAGCAGCAATGTCAGAAAACTCCAGTCAATTTGCCTTTGTTGTTATGGGCGTGAGTGGTTGCGGCAAAAGCACAGTGGGGCAATTACTTGCTGAGCAGTTGGGGGTCGAATTCATCGAAGGCGATCAATACCATTCAATAGAGAATGTCCAAAAGATGGCGTCCGGTAATCCGCTGAATGATTCAGACCGGATGCAATGGCTAGCCATATTGGCTGAAAAATTGGCTCAAGCTAAGGCCAGTCAAAGCTCCTTAGTCATGAGTTGTTCAGCTCTTAAGAAAAGTTATAGAGACATCCTACGTTCGGGAAATCCAAATGTTTGTTTTGTATATTTACAAGGGACTTTTGATGTTTTAAATCAAAGAGTTTCCACACGAAGCCATCAGTACATGCCTGCTTCGCTGCTAACGAGTCAGCTTGCAACTCTTGAGCCGCCACAGCAGAGTGAAAACGCGCTTACTTTTGATGTGAGCCTGACTGCAAAGGAAATTGCAAATAACGTTGTAGCGTATTTGCAAAAGCCAATTTAGGAGCAGTGTTTTTTATCTGGAGAATCCGCTGGGTCCTCTTTTTGGGCCACCACTGGATCCACCACCGCCACTGCGAGACCTGTTGGGACGTTTACCGCCTACAGGTCCACCACCGTCACCGCCTGCTCTTGGGCCAGAGTTGGGGTTGGAGGAGCCTCGGCTCTTATTTCTAGAACCCCTGTTACCTTGTGACATCAAGTCAACAGTCGTCATTGTAGGATCAGGTACTCTTTGTGAAGAGTTGTTGGATTTGTGTCCAAAAGCATTTACACCACTTTGTGTGCCAAGGTGTGCATTGGCTCTTGGTTGAAAATCATCGTCACCTCTGGCCATATGTGGCTCAGAGTTGTAGGGGTCTCTGGGTTCCCTGGGCTCCCTTGGCTCCCTTGGCTCTCTTATTTCTCGAGAGTCTCTGGGCTGATTAGAGCGGTTGTTACGGTTTGAATTGTTTCTTTGACCGTACCCTGAAGGTGAGCGGGGCGCTTGAGCGCTTCTTGGCGCTCTTTGCTCGAATCCATTATCGCTTGGGGTGTTTCTAGCCGGTGAATTTGTATCGTTTAAAACTTCACCATTCGAGCCATTGATTGCAGCTTGGTCAGAGTACCCGTTAGCCGCACTTGTATGTTGATTAGGACGATTTTGCTGTCCTTCGTTTCTTCTGGACGAGGCGTGAGGTCTGGGAGAGTTGTTGGGGGTGCTAGAGTTTGAACCTGTGGGTTTCTTTTTATCTCTAATCCTCTCCATCATTTCTTGGCGAGCCGCTCTTGCAGCTTTAGCCATGACGTCTCTGCTGGGGGGTCTTCCAACGCCTCCCCAAAGTGTTTGACGACCCATTGCAATGGGCTCAGCCTTTTCGTTTGCATCTGGTGCAAACTCTTCAATTTTCTCAACGGGTATGGTTTGATTTGTGAATTTTTCGATTTCTTGCATAAATCCCTGCTCATCTAAAGAAACAAGACTGATAGCCTCACCACTTGCACCAGCACGCCCTGTGCGTCCGATTCGGTGGACATAGTCCTCACTGACGTTGGGTATCTCAAAATTGACAACGTGAGGTAGATCGTCAATATCGATTCCGCGAGCTGCGATGTCTGTTGCCACCAATACGCGTAACTCTCCACTTTTAAATCCGGCTAGAGCCTGAGTTCTTGCGGATTGGCTTTTGTTTCCGTGTAAAGCCATAGCAGTGATACCGGTTTTATTTAAGAACTCAGCAACATGATTGGCGCCAAATTTAGTCCTTGTAAATACAAGCACTTGATTCCAATTGTTGGATTGAATAATGTGCGCTAATAAAGCCTTTTTCTTATTTCTTCCAACCGGATGAACAACTTGTCGAATTCTTTGTACCGTCGTGTTGCTAGGCGTAACTTGGATACTTTGTGGATTCCTGAGGAAAGTATTTGCTAGCTCTTTAATTTCTGGGCTGAACGTGGCGGAGAAGAGCAATGTTTGTTTGTTTTGTGGAATCAGCGCAAGAATTTTCTTCACATCATGAATAAAACCCATGTCTAACATTCTGTCAGCTTCGTCAAGAACCAAAATCTGTACGGTCGACAAATCTAAATGACCTTGTTGTTGTAAGTCAAGGAGTCTTCCCGGTGTTGCTACCAAAATATCGACACCTCTTCTGATTTTGTCGATCTGTGGGTTCATCCCTACTCCACCGAAAATGACGGCTGAGTTGAGTTGTAAATATTTGCCGTAGTTCTGGACTGACTCCTCAATCTGTGCAGCCAATTCTCTAGTTGGAGTTAATACTAGTGCTCGTGTTCCGAAAACGCCAAACTTATTAGTAGCGCTCCTTGACATCGTTAATTTGTGCAACAACGGCAGTGTGAAAGCCGCTGTCTTGCCGGTCCCAGTTTGTGCCCCTGCTAATAGATCGTGTCCATCAAGAACAATTGGTATTGCTTTTTCTTGAATCGGTGTGGGATTTTCATAGCCTTGCTCGCGCACAGCCTTTAAGATGGCAGGAGCCAAATTCAATTCTTCAAATTTCATGAAATAAGCGCAATATTAAGCGCGTGCAGCAGTCTTACTCGTTACAAAGATTTAGTAACATCCAGTCAAAGACCGACAGGAAACACAATTGGAACCAAAATAGTGCAAAAATTAAAAAGTATCTTTTGCTTGGATCCCAGCAAATTCGCTGGCGTTGAGGCAACTGGTGGCGTCAACTTCCCTATTCTCGCACGAAAAGCTTGTTTTGCCTAAAAATACTTTTAAAACGTTCATTTTGCGCAACTAGGCTTGCCTAAGCAGTTCTAACGGAACTGAAGCGATAATCCGAGGTTGAAAAACATTTTTAGGCATTTTGCCCGCTAATTTTAGAAAGAGAATAGCTTCATGGCTCAATATGTATTTACGATGAACAGGGTGGGGAAAATCGTTCCACCCAAGCGCCATATTTTGAAAGATATCTCCCTTAGTTTTTTCCCTGGCGCAAAAATAGGCGTATTGGGTTTAAACGGCTCAGGTAAATCAACGCTGCTAAAAATTATGGCAGGTTTGGATACGGAAATTGAGGGTGAAGCCTTGCCGATGGCAGACCTTAAGATTGGGTACCTACCTCAAGAGCCTCAGCTAGAACCGACACACACTGTAAGGCAAGTTGTTGAGGGAGCAATGGAAGAGGTGCTCAACGCGAAAAATAGGTTAGAAGAAATCTACGCTGCATACGCTGAGCCTGATGCTGATTTTGATAAATTAGCTGCCGAGCAAGGAGAACTTGAGAGTATTATTGCCGCGGCCGGCACGGACAGCGAGCATCAATTTGAAATTGCTGCTGACGCTTTGAGATTACCTCCCTGGGAGGCCCTCATTGATAAGCTCTCTGGGGGGGAGAAAAGACGTGTTGCGCTTTGCAGGTTGCTCTTATCAAAACCTGACATGTTGCTCCTTGATGAGCCAACCAATCACTTAGATGCTGAGTCAGTTGATTGGCTTGAACAGTTCCTTCAACGCTACCCTGGAACCGTTGTTGCCATTACCCACGACAGGTACTTCTTGGACAACGCAGCAGAGTGGATACTCGAGCTTGATAGGGGCCACGGTATACCTTGGAAAGGTAATTACAGTACTTGGCTGAGCCAAAAACAAGACCGATTAGAGAAAGAACAAAAGGGCGAAGAAGCATTATCAAAGGCTTTGAAAAAGGAACTTGAATGGGTTCGACAAAATCCCAAAGGTCGTCAAGCCAAAAGTAAAGCGCGTATTGCAAGGTTTGAGGAGTTGTCAAGCCACGAGTATCAAACCAGAAACGAAACTCAGGAAATCTTTATCCCCGTTGCAGAGCGTCTTGGTAACGAAGTGATTGAGTTTGTAGGTGTAACCAAATCTTTTGGTGACCGAGTGTTGATCGACAACTTGAGCTTTAAAGTCCCAGCCGGTGCGATCGTTGGAATTATTGGTCCAAACGGAGCGGGTAAGTCAACACTATTTAGGATGCTCGCTGGCAAGCAACAACCCGACACCGGGGAGATTAAAGTTGGATCAACCGTTAGGATGGCATTTGTTGATCAAACCAGGGACGACCTCTCTAATGATAAAACTGTTTGGGAAGATGTCTCAGGCGGACTCGACATACTGACTGTGGGTAAATTTGAGATGGCCAGTCGAGCTTACTGTGGTCGCTTTAATTTCAACGGTGGTGATCAACAAAAAAGAGTTGGCACCCTATCAGGAGGTGAGCGTGGCCGACTTCACCTTGCTAAGACTTTGATAGCTGGCGGCAATGTCCTTTTGTTAGATGAGCCCTCCAACGATTTGGATGTGGAGACATTAAGAGCGTTAGAGGATGCTTTGTTGGAGTTTGCAGGGAGCGTGATGGTCATCAGCCATGATCGTTGGTTCTTGGACCGAATTGCAACCCATATACTTGCTTGTGAGGGAGATTCCCAGTGGGTATTCTTTGATGGCAATTATCAAGAATACGAAGCTGACAAGAAAAAACGCCTAGGTGAGGAGGGTGCTAAACCCAAACGAGCTAGATTCAAAGCGTTAAAGTAATTTAAAAATTTATCGACCAAGAATGTTAAAACTCTCAGTACTTGATCAATCCGTTGCGATTAAAGACCGAAGCGGATCCCTTGCAATCCGCCAGACGCTTGACCTTGCAAGATATTGTGAAGAGCTTGGGTACAACCGGTTTTGGGTCAGTGAACACCACTCTCATCCAAGTATTATTGGAACTGCACCTGAAATTTTAATGGCTGCGATTGCTGCTCAAACTTCGCGCATACGCATTGGAAGTGCTGGGGTAATGTTGCCACATTACTCCTCCTTGAAAGTCGCTGAACAATTTAGAGTTTTAGACGCTTTGGCCCCTGGGCGTATAGATTTAGGAGTCGGAAGGGCGCCAGGCAGTGACGGTCGAACAGCTCAAATCTTGAATCCAGATCGCTTCGCCTCTGACCGTTTCCCTGAGCAAGTCATTGAGTTGATGCAGTGGGTTAAAGGTCAGTGCCCACCCGTTGGCCACCCAGGTCACGGTGTGTTTGCTTACCCCACTAGCGAGACTTCGCCGGATGTTTGGATGCTTGGGAGCTCAGATTACGGAGCTCAACTCGCTGCTTATCTTGGCTTGCCCTATGCCTTCGCTTACTTCATAACAGAGGGACAGGGGGCCACTCAGGCCCTTGAGTTGTATAGGCAAGCGTTCAAACCTAACCCGAACTCCCCCACACCCTCCAAGCCCAATGCCGCGGTCTGTGTTTGGGCCTTGGCAGCAGAAACTGAGCAGGAGGCTTGGTGGGCATTTAAGAGCCGTGCAAGGTGGCGTACAGACAGGAATACAGGTCGAATTGGTCCATTGCTTCACCCAGACGAAGCTGACCGAGAATACTCTGCTCAAGAGCAACACAGTATTGATCAATTAAAGGCAAATGCCTTGGTCGGCAGCGCAGCGCAAGTAAAACTAAAAATTGAGAAGCTCGCTAAAAATTTAGGGGTTGAGGAGATCGTGATCATCACTTGGAGTCACGATGCACAATCCCAATTCAAATCTTATGAGCTCATCGCAAAAGAATTTGGTTTGCAAAATGGCCAAACCAAACAGGAACACACACAACTTAACTTTGGAGACGTACAACATGTTTAAAACCACGATCGCTGGCAGTTTGCCCAAACCGGATTGGCTCGCTGAGACCAATAAACTTTGGCCCCAGTGGAGAGCAAGTGGGGATATGCTTCTCTCCTACAAATCAGATGCCACTTTGCTTTGGATTAAAGAGCAAGAAGACGCGGGTCTTGATATTGTGGGAGACGGTGAACAAGCACGTCAACATTTTGTGCATGGGTTTTTAGAGCAAGTCGAAGGCATCGATTTCGAAAATAAAGTGACTATGGGTATTCGAAACAACAGATACGATGCTCAGGTCCCTCAAGTGATCGGCCCACTCAGGCTAAAAGGCAGGGTTCATAAGTTTGAGGCCTCTTTGGCTCGAGCACATACTAAGAAACAACTCAAATTCACACTGCCAGGACCGATGACAATTGTGGATACAGTTGCTGATCGTTATTACGGCAAAGATTCAAATGAGCGTGATGGACGGATCAAAATGGCGTTTGCTTTCGCTGAGCTCCTCAACCAAGAGGCTCTAGCTCTTCAGGCTGACGGAGTGGATGTGATTCAGTTCGATGAGCCTGCATTTAACGTTTACATGGAAGAGGCCGCTGATTGGGGTGTTCAAGCGCTTGAGCGGGCCGCACAGGGACTGTCATGCACCACGGCAGTTCACATTTGTTATGGCTACGGAATAAAGGCAAATAACGACTGGAAGAAATCTTTGGGTCAAGAGTGGCGCCAATATGAAAAGATTTTCCCAGCCCTTGCTAAAAGTAGCATCCAACAAGTCAGCCTTGAGTGTCAGCACTCACAAGTTCCAATGGACTTGATCTCCCTATTAAAGGGTAAGGACGTCATGGTGGGTGTTATTGATGTAGCCAGTGATGTGGTTGAGACCGCAGAGGAGGTGGCTGACACAATTGGTCGCGCATTGAAATTTGTCGGATCAAAGCACCTTATCGCATGTACAAACTGTGGAATGGCACCCATGAGCCGTGAGACAGCAATTGGCAAACTAAAAGCACTGGTTGGCGGTGCTGCTCTAGCTAGTGAGCGCTACTTGTAATAAAAATATCCGGCCATAAAGACCGGATTTATGCAAGAAATTTAACGACTAAGGGCTTGTGTTTTTAATGACGCAGCCCTTTTTTATGAACTTTTTATTGGCGTTCGAAAATTGCTGCAATGCCTTGACCCCCTCCAATGCACATGGTTACAAGTGCATATCGGCCCTTAATTCTTTCAAGCTCATAAAGTGCTTTAACCGTGATCAGCGCACCGGTTGCTCCTATCGGATGTCCAAGGGAAATGCCAGATCCGTTTGGGTTGACTTTGGCTGGATCAAGTCCAAGGTCCTTTGTGACTGCACAGGCCTGGGCTGCAAATGCCTCGTTCGCTTCAATGACATCTAGATCTTGAATCTTCAGACCTGCTTTTGCTAAAGCCTTTTGTGTTGCTGGCACGGGTCCTATACCCATGAATTTTGGGTCGACCCCAGCGTGTGCATAAGCGACGAGTCGAGCCATTGGTTTGAGTCCTCGGGCTTTTGCAGTGGATGCCTCCATTAACACCAGCGCTGCAGCTGCGTCATTGATACCGGAGGCATTACCCGCTGTTACGGTGCCGTTCTCTTTGATAAAGACGGGCTTAAGTTTTGAGAAGTCTTCAATTACTGGATTGTCTCGAATGTGTTCATCCGTTGTAAAAGGAGTTTCGCCTTTTCTGGATTTAAGCATTACAGGTACGATCTGTTCTTTAAAGTAACCCTCTTGGGTTGCGTGTGCGGCTCTTTTATGGCTCTCATAGGCAAGCGCATCTTGCTGTTCACGTGAAATGCCCCATTTCTGCGCGATATTCTCCGCGGTAACTCCCATATGGATTTTATTAAATGGATCATGCAAAGCGCCAACCATCATGTCAAGCAAAACAGAATCCCCCATACGGGCGCCGAACCGGTTGGCCAGACTCAGGTAGGGGCCTCTGCTCATGTTTTCTGCTCCTCCGCCAATAGCGATCTCTGCATCGCCTAACAAAATGGCTTGGCTGGCAGAAACTATGGCTTGGAGACCGGATCCACAAAGACGATTTACATTGAATGCCGGTGTATCTTGTGAGCAACCCGCATTGAGTGCGGCAACCCTAGATAGATACAAATCCTTGGGCTCGGTATTGACCACATGACCAAAAACCACATGTCCTACGTCCTTGCCGTCCAATTTTGCACGCTCCATAGCAGAGTGGACTACGGTCGTAGCAAGTTCGCTGGGTGGGGTATCCTTTAAGGCTCCACCAAACGTACCAATGGCTGTCCTAACTGCGCTGACTATGACGACTTCTCTTGACATGATGCTGAGCTCCTATTTTTAAAAAATCAAATTTGTTCTTCATTTTGCCAGATACCTTTAGAGTTTTAAGGCACTTTTATCAGGTGGGCTATCCTCTTTACACCTAACCAAGCTTACTCCCAATTTGCAAATTCTGGATTACTTTCAAATCTCATCTCTGCATTTGTGATGGGATGGTGAAAAACGATCTGATTTGCATGTAAAAGCATGCGATCGTATGGGTTTTTAATTTGAGTTGATCTTTGAATTGAAAATGTTACCTCAGACAAACTCGGTGCCACTTTTGTTGGGCTAGTAAATGGGGGATCAAACTCTGAATAACCGGTCGCATACAAAGTATCTCCCAAAATAGGTAGTCCCACGCTTTGCAAATGAACCCGGATTTGATGCGTTCGACCGCTTAGAGGTTTGACCTCTAAAAGAGTAGACCCCATCTGTCTTATGTGTCTAAGAGCGCGCCAATGGGTTACCGATGGTTTACCAGACTCACTCGTTTTTTGTTTCGGGCGGTTGGGCCAGTCAGGGCGTAGTCCTTTGTCAACGGTTTGCCATGTCAGCAGGGGCGAGATAAAGTTACCAACGATGGCCAGATAACTTTTTTGGATAAGTTGTTTCTGAAAAAGGATGCTTAGTTTTTTTTGAGAGGGGATGTTTTTAGCGAGCAACATCAACCCAGAGGTTGCCTGATCCAGTCGATGCACGATCAGCGCTTCAGGATGACTTAGGTAAAGCCTGCCTTGCACACAGTCTGTTTTCTCAGGTCCTCGCCCAGGCACAGCCAAAAGTCCCGCTGGTTTTTCGATCACCAAGAGTTCTGAGTCCTCAAAGATAATTTTTGGATCCTCAGCTCTTTGGATGTCTTTGGGGGCATCTAAGTCGGTTACCATTTAATATTAATTATTTTGTAGAACATGCCAAGCTCAGCGCCTCAAGTGAAGAATTCACCGGATCCAAATTTACCAAAGGTTGATGCTTCATTTAAGGGGCTTTGGTCTCAAAAGATATTCATCTGGTTTTGGTTTGCAAGGTTACTCGGTACCACCGCCAACCAGATGTTGATGGTAGCACTTGGGTGGCACATGTATGAACTCTCGCACTCGGCCTGGGACCTGGGACTGGTTGGTTTGTTTCAGTTTGTGCCAGCACTCGTTTTGTTTTTGCCTGCGGGTCATTTAATTGATCGCCTCAGGCGCTCTTATGTTTTTACTGCCTGTTTGGCTGTGCAGTCCCTGGTAGCTGCTTTACTTTTTTTGGGTACAGAAGGTTTTGGCTCCTCAGAGCCCTGGGTAAGTCGAGATTTAATTCTCCTTTTTTCGATTATTTTGGGGAGTGTAAGAGCCTTTCAAAGCGCAACACAACAGGCCCTTTCTCCAACCCTTGTACCTCCCCAACTTCTAGCTCGGGCAGTAGCTTTTACGTCCGGGGGAAATCAACTGGCCGTAATTGTTGGGCCCGCATTGGGAGGGCTTTTGTACGCACTTGATTCAAGTGTTGTTTATACCGTTTGTTTCTTTCTTTTCATCTGCGGTGTTATTTTAGGATTGAACATTAAAGATAAGACGCCTACTCCTTCTAAAGAGCCCACTTCAATTGCGAGTGTGTTAGCTGGTGTTAGTTTTATTTTTAAAAATAAACTGGTACTGGGTGCTACTTCACTTGATTTGTTTGCTGTTCTTTTGGGAGGGGCTACAGCGCTACTACCTATTTTTGCAAAAGATATTTTGAACGCTGGGCCCACAGAGTTAGGTATATTGCGCGCCTCCCCAGCGTTGGGGGCTCTTGTGATGACGATAGCCCTAACCCGTTGGCCCATGCAGCACCGAGTAGGCATCAAGATGCTGGGCTCGGTGGCACTCTTTGGATTTGCTACTGCAATTTTTGGTATTTCTCATTCACTATGGTTATCCGTAATCGCTCTCATCGTGACTGGAGTTGCTGATAGTATCAGCGTTGTAATACGCATGACTCTAATTCAATTAGAGACCCCCAATGAGATGAGGGGACGGGTGGGCTCTGTGAACGGAATTTTCATTGGAGCGTCCAATCAGTTGGGAGAGTTTGAGTCCGGAGCAACCGCTAGTCTTTTAGGACCCGTTGCCTCAGTTGTTGTGGGAGGAGTAGGGTCTATATTGTTGGCACTTATTTGGAAATATCAGTTTAAAGAGCTTGCTCAAAGAAATTTTTTAAACCCAGAGCAATGAAGTTAGGTCACATTTGATTAAGCAGACCTGCTGAAGTTTAAATTTGATACGCTTTTGTATTCTCTAATTCTAAATCTGAGCAAGCGATCGCAACACAGGGCAGTATCCATCCCTCCAGTTTTTCTTCCTGACTAAGTCCTGGCCATCCAATATCGTATCTAACGACTCCCGATTTGGAGCGTGTCATACAGGTCCTGCAGGTACCGTTTCTACATGAGCTAGGTATATTTATCTCAAACTCCTGTGCGCACTCCATCAAGCTGTTTTGCCCATTCGCTGTGAATTCTAAAGTGTCAGAGTTGGTTTTAAGCTTGACTTTGAACATGTTAAATATTTTACCGGTGCCAAATATGTATACAGATGCAGAAATGTGAAGGAGTTTTATACAGTAATCAGATATTTGAATTTTTTTTATATTTTTAAGATTGTGAATAGATCTGTTTGAATTTGAGATCCGTTTTCTTTATCGCATTCTATGACTACCCTCTCACTCATACCTCTGAGCCAAGTTAATTGTCTTTTTGCGAGTTGCCTAGTTGCTGCAACTCCGGTGTTATGAATGGAGGTCAATATTTCATCCGTTAATTTTTCATTTTCCTCGAGCGCGTTCCAAATCTGACGATAACCCACGCAGCGCATCGAGGGCAGCGATGCATGAAGATTGGGATCCTCTTTAAGGCCCCTGACCTCATCTATGAGTCCTTCTTTGACCATCTCTTTGAACCGCAACTCTAGTCTGTTGTGAAGCCAAGAGCGATCTTTTGGTTCTAATGAAATTAGTTTGTTATTAAGCTCAACGGGTGTGCGGTTGAGGAAATAACTGGACATAGGTTTACCACTGATTCTCCAAACCTCCAAGGCTCTTGAGATACGTTGAGCATCTGAGGGGGGTAGTCTGTTAGCGGTTGGTGGATCGATTTGTTTTAAAACCTTATGCATTGCTGGCCAGCCCAACTGAGCTGCCTCGGCGTTGATTTCCTCCCTCACATGAGGTTGTGTTTGAGGTAAGTCATTTAATCCTTCAAACAATGCCTTGAAGTAAAGCAGTGTGCCCCCGACAATAACGGGGAGCTTATTTTTTGAGCGCACTTGCTTGATGAGACGGGTAGCATCAGTTGCAAACTCTGCAGCGTTATAGGCCTGCAATGGTGTGCGAATGTCAATTAAATGATGAGGAACCTGTGCAAGTTCAAGCTTAGTCGGCTTGGCAGTGCCGATATCCATACCCTGATAAACCAAGGCGGAGTCCATACTAATGATCTCGATCGGCCATTGATTGCTCAGCGCAATTGCAAGTCCTGTTTTACCAACTCCTGTTGGGCCCGTGATTGTTAAACAATCATAGGTTTCAAAGAAATCTTTAAACGCGTGAGAATTCGTCATCTACCTCTTAGGAACAATGAGTCCAATTCCTTGACCGTCACTTGTCTCCATGTTGGGCGTCCATGATTACACTGATCAGAGCGCTCGGTGACTTCCATCTGTCTGAGAAGTGCATTCATCTCAGGTATAGTCAGTCTCCTGTTTGCTCTGACAGCGCCGTGACAAGCCATGGTAGATAAGATTTCATTTCGAGCTCGCTCAATTACTTGTGTACCCGCGTTCTCACTAAGTTCCCTAAGGACACTCCTTGCCAACTCCACCGCATCCGCTTGCGCTAAAGTGGCTGGCACAGCACGAACTGCAAGCGTTTTTGGAGAAAGGGTTGAGATCTCCAGTCCAAGTTGATCAAGTATCTCTGAGCTCTCCTCGGCAATTGCCACTTCAGTCTCAGTGGCAGCAAAACTTGCGGGTATGAGAAGAGGCTGACTTTGAATTTTTGCGGCGTCGAGTTGCAGTTTTAGCCTCTCATAAACGACCCTCTCATGAGCTGCATGCATGTCCACAATGATGAGACCCTGTGCATTCTCCGCCAAGATGTAGATCCCCTGGAGTTGCCCTAGTGCTTGTCCAAGTGGTTCTAAAGTGGGCTCTGTATCTTTAAAGTCTACCTCGGTATTTGTAGTTTCAAATGCATTATGAGTAACTCTACTTTGAGGTTCTGAGAATGAGGATGATGTGTTAAAGGACTCTGAAGTATGTTTTTCATTCCCATTGTCCCAATCCTGTAGACGACTCTCAGTAATGGATTCGGGCTGAGCTTGACTTGTACTTTTACTCCAAAGTTGACCAAGGTCTTGAGCTCTGGTGTTGCCCCAGTTTATATTGGATTGTCTCCAACCAATTTGTGACTCTTCTCGGTGAGTTTGAAGACGCGAGAGTGCCTGTGCAGTCTCGCTCGTAATAGATCCATGTGATTCAGAGGCCGACAAAGAAGGTTCATTAAAAGAAGGTTCATTACTTTGACCAACTCGAGGTTTAGAGAGGGCTTGCTCAATGCCGTGCAAAATAGCTTGGTGCACCTCCCTGCTGTCTCTAAAGCGCACCTCAATCTTGGTTGGGTGAACGTTGACATCCACCCTGGTCGGATCCATATCGATATACAGTGCATATATCGGCTGTCGACCAGAGTGCAAAATATCAGCATATGCACTTTTGGCAGCATGCATGATCACGCGGTCTTTGATAAAACGACCATTGACATATGCAAATTGATGATCTGATCTTGACCTTGCAGCGTTGGGAACACCCGCACGGCCTTTGATCCATATATTTCCGTGCCGATAGTCAATACTTACAGACTCTTTAACGAAGTCTTCGCCTAAAACATCTGAAAGTCTTCTGTCTAAAGCAGATAAATTGATCCCCGTATTTGATGAGGGTTCAGAAATTTCTTCGCTGCTTAAAGATGGTGATTGAGCTCTCCATTGATGCGTTAACTTGCCTTCGTGCCAGATGTTAAATCCAACGCCCGGGCGCGTGAGCGCGTGACGGCGAACGGCCTCCACGCAATGGGCAAATTCAGTACTCTCGCTTTTAAGAAATTTACGTCTTGCAGGGGTGCTAAAAAAAAGCTCATTCACCGCTATAGTTGTACCAACCCCTCTTGCGGCTGGATTCAACTCTCCCGTTCTTGCATCGAGTTCTAACGCATGATCTTGGGTGATCGTTTTTGAAAGAATTTTTAGCTCTGAAACCGATGCGACCGCTGCAAGTGCTTCACCTCGAAATCCCATCGTTGCCACGCTTTCCAAATCAGTTAAAGAACCGATTTTGCTGGTTGCATGGCGTTTGATTGCTTTGGGTAAATCATCCTGTGAAATGCCTACACCGTCGTCCTCAACAGTTATGGAGCGGATACCCCCTGCAACCAATCGAACCGTAATTTGCGAAGATCCCGCATCTAAGGCGTTATCTACCAATTCACGAACAACGGAGGAGGGGCGCTCAACGACCTCACCAGCCGCGATTTGGCTGATCAACTCATCTGGGAGTTCAAGAATGGGGCGTTGGGGTTGAGTGCTAGGGTTCACAAGTAACTATTTTAAGGTACAGTTAAGGCAAAACTTATGAGTACATTTGAATTCATTTTCAGATGAACTAGACCTCAAATAGGAAAATAGATAAATGGAATATGCTGCTCAGTTGATCGACTTCGTGTTGCATGTGGATCGTTATTTAGAGGAGTTTGTAAAGTACTATGACTCCTGGATTTATCTTTTGTTATTTGTGATCGTATTTTTAGAGGCCGGTGTCGTATTAACTCCCTTTTTGCCAGGAGATTCTCTTTTATTTGTGGTCGGAGGAATCTGCGCTGTAGGCCTCATGGACTGGACGCTTTGTTGCGTCTTGCTCAGTGCCGCTGGAGCGGTGGGGGGGCAATTTAATTACTGGATGGGCTCAAAACTAGGGCACACACTTATGAAGTCTCACTCAAGGTGGTTTGGTGAGCGAGAGTTCCAAAAGACACAAGATTTTTATAAGACTTATGGGCCCAGCGCGATCGTGATCGCGCGTTTCGTGCCTTTTATTAGAACATTTGCTCCATTTGTTGCCGGCATGGGGCAGATGACTTTTTATAGCTTTAGCCTATTTAATATCATTGGGGCTCTCATTTGGGTTTTTGGTATCGTCAGTGCCGGTTATGCCTTGGGTAATGTTCCTTGGGTCAAGGGGCATATTGAGTTTTTTATTTGGGGACTTGTGTTGGTGCCAAGTTTGATTGCTATTTGGGGATCCTACAAAGTCAAAGCTAGGGAAATTTAATAGAAATTTGACTTCAATCTCTTCAAAAAAAACAAAACCCCCTGGTTCAACTTTAACGTTTTGTGAATAGATTTTGTTGAAGAGCCTTTTATCATTGCTTTTTTTAAGAACAGATTCTTCTGCATCAACTCATATTTAATAGCTTTTTATTCCTAGGTTGATCGATCAAAAATCTATCAGCAATTGTCTAAGCGTTCAATCAGTTCATCGGCTACTTCGGCAGACTGAGGAATACTTGGATCATCAAAATCTGAATCACCATCAGAATTTCTGATGACTTCATCGCAATGTAGAGTTAAAGATACATCACTGTTATGAGAGTATTTATCTAAGATTTTTTCATGATTCTCCAACCAAATGGGCTGAAGTAATTCGAATAACTCGTCAATATCATCGGCCTGGAATGGTTCAAAATTAATATGTTCATTGACAGTGTAATCAAGATCAAAGGCCTGTAGGGAAATATTAAAGGCGTATTTTTTTTCTTTATTTTTTACCATTGCTGGGCTACTTGTGTTTATATTGTTTGAGATTTACCCTGCAAAAGCTGTACCAAGGCAGACTATTTTGAATCTAAAGCAAATGAGTGCAGCAGGTCTTGTGGGCTTAAGTGATTAAGTTGTTCGAGTTCTAGCTAGGGGTGGATTTCGCATGAAATAACGCTCAATGCCAAGCATCAAAGCAACGGCTAATTTATTTTGATGATCCTCAGATAAAAGAAGTTGTTCTTCTTTTGGGTTACTGATAAAAGCAGTTTCAACCAAAATGCTTGGAATGTCAGGCGCTTTTAGAACAGCAAAGCCAGCTTGCTCGACATGGGGTTTGTGAAGTTTTTCAAAATTTTTGATTTGATTGAGCATTTCGGTTCCCAATTTTAGGCTGTCGTTAATTTGAGCTGTTGTACTCATGTCAAGTAAAGCGTGTTTAAGGTGCTCGTCCTTGACTGACATGTTAAGCCCACCAATTTTGTCAGCCTTATTTTCTTGCTTGGCCATAAACATCGCTGCAGCACTTGAGGCAGCACCTTGGTTGAGAGCAAAAACGCTAGCACCCTGCGCATCTGGATTAAAAAAAGCATCTGCATGAATACTGATGAACAAGTCTGCTTGGACTCTGCGTGCTTTTTCGACTCTAGTATTTAAGGGTACAAAATAGTCAGCATCACGCGTCATGAAAGCTCGCATTGGCATGACCCCTGACTTGGTTTTTAAAGTTTTAGCATTGATCAGAGCGTGTAATTTATTTGCGATCTTGAGCACAATGTCCTTCTCTCTGGTGCCTCTAGTCCCAATAGCGCCAGGATCCTCACCTCCATGCCCCGGGTCTAGAGCAATGACAATATATCGGTCCACATAAACAGGTTTTCCTGAGTTTTGGGGCGTATCGTTGGCGTCCCTGGAGGTGTGTGATGCTGCTTCATCGACTTTTATGCTCTGATGAGTTGACTCGCCTAGAGTGGCTAACCTGTTGTTGGACTGGAGTAGGCCTTGCTTGTTCAATAACTCAATGAGTGGGTCATCTGCTGCTGTAGTCTCAACGCCTTTATCCGGTCCACCCAATGTTTGCATTGAGCCTGTTGAGGACTGAAGAGCGGTTGGGTTGGAGTCTTGTAATTGCGCTCGCTCTGAGATTAGAGCTTCTAAAGGGTCAAGAGGTTTGGTGGGATAGAGATCAAGAACTGTTCTGTATTGGTATCTAGATTGACCCTTACCAACGGGTTCTAGACTGAACACTTGAGGTTTGATAGCTTGTTTAAGATCTATTACTAAACGAACAGTTGTGCTGGTGTATTGACCTATTCTGACCCCTGAGATAAATGGGTCATCTGGCAAGATTTTACTGACGATGTCTTTTAAAGCGGTACTCAGCTCAATGCCATCAATATCTATTGCCAGTCTGGGAGGGTTGTTGACGAGTAGGGGGCTTGTTTTTAGGGGGGCGTCAGACTCTATGGTGACGCGGGTGTATTCCTTGGCAGGCCAAACTCTCACACTCACTATGGAGGCGCCTTTTGCGATGATTGATGCACCAAGAGTAAAAATGAGCCCGCCAGTTTTGAGAAGCGTTCTTCTATCAAGGCTTAGTGATGCCTTTTTTAGTGCGCATTTAGAGCTCAAATGTTTGGCCTTTGACACTGTTATTTTTCAAGTAGCTTGTGACCAATTTGAGTCAAAGCTTTAAGCTTAATAATCCGTGAATCTTCATTTTCTGTAAATTCAAAATCGATCACAAGATCTGGATCCGGGATAAATCCTGATGCCTTTTGTGGCCATTCTGAAATTTTCAGTCCGGTACTCATAAAAATATCTCTAAATCCTGCTTCCTCCCATTCACTGGGATCATTGAATCTGTAAAAATCAAAGTGCCAAATTCCGAGTTCACCTTGCCTTTTTTTAACCCAATACTCTTCAACCACAGCGTAAGTTGGACTTTTGATCGTGCCCGTTACACCCAGCGATTGTAGAAGATACCTCGTAAATGTAGATTTGCCAGCGCCAAGCTCACCCATCAATTGAATATTTGCATTTTCAATTGATGGGTGTAACGCCATTTGCTCTGCAAAGAGCTTAAGTGACTCTAACGTGTCACAGATAAAAGAACTCTCGGTCATAAAATATGTCACTCATATATCATATGCTTGATGGGCTGGATACGTCAATTCTAAAACTCTGCGAAAACCTTTAAACCACATGATCCAATGGCTTCAAACTTAGAGCAAAAACCTCAACTTGAGTCATCTCGCGGATTGTCCCTTAATGACTTGCAGGTTTGGGGGGAAGAGTTAGGATTTTCTCAAATTGGGGTTTCCTCGATCGATCTCACCCACGCGGAGCCTGGTTTGACTGAATGGTTAGAAAAGGGGTTTCACGGAGAAATGGAGTATATGTCTCGTCATGGACTGACCCGAGCTCGCCCCGCAGAGCTTGTCAGCGGTACCCTCAGCGTCATAACCGCTCGAATGAATTATTTGCCCAGCGACACTTCAACAAGAGATTTAATTTGGATACAACAGGAAAGAGACCGATTAGCCAAGGTCGATGAGGGAGTGATCTCGGTTTATGCAAGAGGACGCGATTATCACAAGGTGCTCAGGCAAAGACTTGATAAGTTGGCTCAAAAAGTACGCGAAAAATTTTCAAGCCTAGGGTACAGAGTTTTTACAGATTCAGCGCCAGTTCTTGAGGTTGAGTTAGGTGCTCAAAGTGGCTTAGGTTGGCGGGGCAAACATACACTCTTAATAAATAAGGAGGCTGGATCGATGTTTTTTCTGGGGGAGATCTATGTTGACATTCCCCTTGAACAAACACCAAAAGTTGAAAATCATTGCGGTTCATGCACTGCTTGTATAGATGTTTGTCCAACTGGAGCTATTATTGAACCCTACGTTTTGGATGCAAGAAAATGTATTTCATATTTAACGATCGAGCATAGCGGATCTATCCCTTTGGAGCTTAGACCCAAAATGGGAAACCATATTTATGGCTGCGACGATTGTCAAACAGCCTGCCCTTGGAATAAGTACGCGCAAGTCTCCTTTATTGATGATTTTGATGTTAAACCAACTTTGATGAACAAGGCGGATCAAAGAAATTTGATGAAGGGTGTTTGGGATAGTAAAAAATTAGTGGAGTACTTTTCATGGACGCAGCAGGAGTTTGAATCAAACACGGCTGGGAGCGCAATTAGAAGGATTGGTTATGAGAGGTGGTTAAGAAATATTGCAGTTGCTATGGGTAATGCGCTTTATAAGTATAAAACGAACCCCCTATTAATGAACTCATCTAGTCAGGTGTTAATTACACAGGCACTAAATTTTAGAATTAATCATTCAAGTCCCCTCGTTGCTGAGCATGTAAGCTGGGCTTTGCAACAGGGCGACCGGGATTTCGAAAAAATTTTTGATGAATAGTGAAGATTTTTTAATTCTTTTGTCAACCCAGCTTACCAGGGATTAAACGGGACGAATAATATCTTTTAACAATTGCATATCCACGATTGCCATAGTTTTATTTTTCATGATGATGGTCCCCTTGGTCGTTAGTGAATGAATTGCCCTTGAAATTGTTTCACCCTTAACGCCAAGGAAGTTGGCAATGTCTTTGTGTGTCATTTTGATTTGTATACGCTCTGTTGAATAACCAATTCGCCCCATACGGTTAGTCAAGTTTAATAAAAAAGAGGCCATTTTGGACTCTGATCTTAAATTGTCCAGGACTCTTCTAGACTCCTCTTTTCTGGCCATGAATTGAGCTCTTACGGTTTCCAATATTTCTGAGATTTCAGGAGATCTGAGTGAGAAAAGATTGAATTTCTCATAAGAAATCGCCTTCACAATAGAGTCCTCAATGGCGATGGCATCTGTTGAGTGATATGTGTCCATCATCGCATCTAGACCTATGATGTCTTGCTTGATCAAGAATTCTTTGATGCGTAATTCACCCCCTTCATTTAAGTCTACAGTTTTAAGGGATCCTGAGAAAATGAGCATGATGCAGGTGGATGCATCTCCCCTATGATAAAGATAATCCCCCTTTTTGATCATGAAGGTGTTATCAGCTAAGTTCATTAAAAAATCAATATTCTTTTTAATTACGTTTGTTGTCATTTGAAACTTTCATTTTGGAGTTAATTCTTAATTTTGAAAAAATGGATCTCTCATCGCTGACGGACCAATGCCTGGAGCTTGCAAAATTTAATTTGCCTCTAATATTTCTGAACATCAATAAAAGCAACATTCAGAATTTATTCTTGAATATCTGATTTTTTTGGCTATTTAATTGGCCTAAAGCGAGGGTGCGTGTCCATGGCGTATGGATTTATCAATTAAAGCTGGCCATTTGTGTGCACTTATCACCTTTGTTTGGGGTGCAACTACGGCTTTGATATTGCTTTTCAACGGGGGGCATATTATTTTAAATATTCCCCTATCACTAACGTATTCTTGTTCGTATTGTCAACAATCAAGCGTATAACAAAACTCAGAAGACTTAATTATGATCGTTGAAGGTGAGCTTGAGTAGATCAAAAAAGAAATACATTAATTTAACAATTGCGTAACAGTTTTGTACAACATGTATGTTGCAAGTGTGTAAAGTAGGCCGGCAAATATTTTGGATAAATATTTGACTGGAAGTTTGTGAGCCACTTTAACTCCAAGTGGCGCAGTCAGCACACTACAAACTGCAATCAAGATCATCCCAGGAATCCAAATAAAGCCCAAGCTCAGTGCGGGACGGCCGAGCTCCGACCATCCTGAGTAGATGTAGCCAATAACGTTTGTCAGTGCTATGGGGAAGCCAAGTGCTGCACTTGTGGCCACTGCATTTCGGAGCTCCACATTACACCAGACCATAAAAGGAACACTGATGAAACCTCCTCCTGCGCCGACTAGACCGGAGAAAAATCCAATCACTCCACCTGCGCCCACCATTCCAAGCGCATCAGGGACTTGACGCGATGGTTTTGGCTTCTTATTGATGTACATCTGGGTGGCTGAGTAGTATAAAAACCCTTCAAAAACCAACGCGAGTGTCGTACCTTTAAATAATGAGAACATACCTGCGCTTGATATCAAACTGCCGATTATGAGTCCAGGTGCCAATCCTTTTACTAACTCCCACCTTACTGCTCCCTTTTTATGATGTGCTTTAACGCTTGAGAGTGAGGTAAAAACAATCGTAGACATCGATGTTGCGATCGCAATTTTTAGCACCAAATCCTGATTAACATCGATTAAGCTGAGAAAGTACACAATAAAAGGAACCATCACCATTCCGCCACCGATTCCGAAGAGTCCAGCTACAAATCCAGTGAAAAGTCCGAGTAAACAAAGTCCCAGCAAAAGTAGTGGGTCTAAATTGAGGAGCGGTGAGAGGTCTATCAATGTGTATCCGATGCGTTTTGGATAAAAAGAGGGTTCAGTGTTAAGCTGAACACAATATTAAGGGTGTCTGCAAAGAGTACTGAATTAGCACCCTGAACGCTAAGTTCAGGTGGGCGAGGGCAGACTGATGTTGGGTTCGTCTAACGCGAGACGATCGCGCCCATCAGACAATGTTCCAAGCCCGGGCTCTAAAGAGCATTGGTTCAAGGAATATAAAAC